>NZ_PFGL01000050.1:293-21615 GCF_002783505.1 Shewanella sp. CG12_big_fil_rev_8_21_14_0_65_47_15 | reverse complement strand
GAATTGAAGCACCCTAGGCGCTCTGAAACTCGTATCTTCAGGTAGTTTGGGTATATACCAGCATAGACTTAGGTTTATTCTGGCGTTTCTCGTGCGACCAAGTTGATTACAAATTCAGCCAATGTACGCAATATCTCAGACTTATTTGCTATAAAGATAGGATTTAGTTTTGAAATTTCGTATAATCCGCGCGAATTTTTCAAACTTGCTGACAAAGGAAGCTAGTTATGGCGATCGAACGCACATTTTCTATCATCAAGCCTGATGCTGTTGCAAAAAACCACATCGGTGCTATCTACAATCGTTTTGAAACTGCTGGTCTTAAGATCGTTGCAGCTAAAATGTTACACCTGACTAAAGAACAAGCAGAAGGTTTCTATGCTGAGCATAGCGAGCGTGGCTTCTTCGGTGCTCTGGTTGCTTTCATGACTTCTGGTCCAATCATGGTTCAAGTATTAGAAGGCGAAAACGCTGTTTTAGCTCACCGTGAAATTTTAGGTGCGACTAACCCAGCTCAAGCGGCTCCAGGTACTATCCGTGCCGATTTCGCTGAAAGCATCGACGAAAACGCAGCACACGGTTCAGATGCGGTTGAATCTGCAGCCCGTGAAATTGCTTATTTCTTCAGTGCTGAAGAACTGTGTCCACGTACTCGTTAATCCGAGTTCTAAGACTAAAGAAGGGAGCCTAATGGCTCCTTTTTTATTGGTCTTTTTAAATTCTGTATGTTTTTTAAATTTTCTTACTTGAAATATTTCCCCCCGTCCTTATATCTATTGCAGGATCGCTCGATGAGGATCCTAGTGTGAATTCTGTGCCGTAAGGACAGAAAATTTAATTCGGCAGACTCTACAACCGTTTTCATCCTGAAAACCGTCCGCCAATTCTCCATATTGCTTAAGACAAGGATATGAATATGCGTAGCTATGATTTAACTCCACTCTACCGCAGTGCCATTGGTTTCGATCGTTTAGCGCAGTTAGCTGAACATGCGGCAGCGAATAATGGTAACTCAGGTTATCCTCCCTATAACATTGAACTTCTTGGCGAAAATCGCTATCGGATCACTATGGCTGTCGCAGGGTTTTCGATGGAGGAGCTTGAGATCAGCAGCGAAGGTGAAAAGTTATTGGTCAAAGGCAATAAAGCCGAAAGCCAAACCGAGCGTAAATACCTGTATCAAGGTATTGCCGAACGTGGGTTTGAGCGCACTTTCCAGTTAGCAGACTATGTCACTGTGCTCGGCGCAAGTTTAGAAAATGGCTTACTCAATGTTGATTTAGTGCGTGAAATTCCTGAAGCGTTAAAGCCACGCAAGATTGAGATCACGTCATCACGCTTATTAGATAACCAATCTTAATCACTCGCTGATGGTTAATATGAAAAGGGGAGCTTAATGCTCCCCTTAATTTATGTTGATGTTAACCTTAGGCTTTCATGGCTTTCTCGCCGCGGGCAAGGCCCACAACCCCCGAACGTGACACTTCGACCACTTTAGTCACTTCACCCATGGCATGGATAAAGGCATCGAGCTTTTCGGTGGTGCCCACCAATTGGATGGTATAGAGGTTGGCGGTGACATCGACGATTTGGCCGCGGAAGATATCGGCGGTGCGCTTAATTTCCTCTCTAAACTCACCTTGGGCACGCACCTTCACGAGGGCGAGTTCTCTCTCTATGTAGGCCGACTCTGTGATGTTGGATACCTTGAGCACATCGATCAGCTTGTGCAGTTGTTTTTCGATTTGCTCGAGGACCATTTCATCGGCAACCACGGTAATATTAAGGCGTGACAGCGTATTATCATCGGTTGGGGCGACCGTCAGACTTTCGATGTTATAGCCTCGTTGTGAAAACAGCCCAACAACACGTGAAAGGGCGCCGGATTGGTTTTCTAATAAAACAGATATAATTCGACGCATTAGCATTTCTCCGTTTTGCTGAGCCACATTTCATTCATCGCGCCACCACGGATCAGCATGGGGTAGACGTGTTCTGTCTCATCCACCATGATGTCGATAAACACCAGTCTGTTCTTCATGGCTAACGCTTCGGCCATCTTAGATTCAAGCTCGGCGGGATCGCTAATCGTCATGCCAACATGGCCATAGGCCTCGGCAATTTTGGCAAAATTAGGCACTGAATCCATATAGGAATGGGAGTGACGGCCAGAGTAAATCATGTCCTGCCACTGCTTTACCATCCCGAGGAAACGGTTGTTTAAGTTGATAATTTTAACCGGGATATCGTATTGCAGTGCGGTCGATAGCTCTTGGATATTCATCTGGATTGAGCCATCTCCCGTGACACACACAACGGTTTCATCGGGCATGGCGAATTTTACGCCCATCGCCGCGGGTAAACCGAAACCCATGGTGCCTAAACCCCCCGAGTTTATCCAGCGGCGCGGCTTATCGAAGGGATAGTAGAGCGCGGCAAACATCTGATGTTGGCCCACATCTGAGGCGACATAGGCATCGCCATTGGTCAGTTTATACAAGGTTTCAATCACTTGCTGTGGTTTAATGCGTCCACTGTCCTTGTCATAGGCCAGACAGTCACGGCTGCGCCACTGCTCAATATCATTCCACCAAGTGGCGATGGCATCGCTGTCGTTGTGTTCATTCGACTCATCCAACAGTGTCAACATGCTGTCTAAAATACTGTCGGCTGAACCCACGATGGGAATATCCACCCGTACGGTTTTTGAAATCGAAGACGGATCGATATCTATATGCAAAATAGTGGCGTTAGGGCAATATTTCTCGACATTATTGGTGGTTCTGTCATCGAAACGCACACCAATCCCAAAGATTAAGTCACAGTTATGCATGGTCATGTTGGCCTCATACCGACCGTGCATGCCAAGCATACCTAAGCTGTTTTTGTGGGTACTAGGAAAAGCGCCAAGCCCCATTAAGGTGCTGACGACTGGGATATTCAGTCTTTCTGCCAACTTAAGGATTTGTTTATCACAGCCAGAGATAATGGCGCCACCACCGACATAGAGTACGGGTTTTTTCGCGGCGAGTAGGGCCTGCAACCCTCGGCGGATCTGGCCTTTATGCCCCGATGTCGTCGGATTATAGGAGCGCATTTTGACGCTTTCAGGATAAACATATTCGTGTAGCAGGGCTGGATTTAAACAATCTTTCGGCAGATCGACAACCACAGGGCCTGGACGGCCAGTGGAGGCGATATAAAACGCTTTTTTAATGATCTCAGGGATTTGAGTTGGATCTTGTACTAAAAAGCTGTGTTTCACCACGGGGCGAGAGATGCCTATCATATCACATTCTTGGAAGGCATCATTACCGATCAAATTGCTTGGAACCTGGCCAGACAAGACAACCAGTGGAATGGAATCCATATAAGCGGTGGCAATACCCGTAATGGCATTGGTGGCACCCGGACCTGAGGTGACTAATACCACGCCCACTTTACCCGTAGCGCGGGCATAGCCATCGGCCATATGTACGGCTGCTTGTTCATGGCGAACGAGTATGTGTTCAATACCGGGGATAAGGTGCAGGGCGTCGTAGATATCTAACACTGAGCCGCCAGGATAACCAAATATGTGCTTTACACCCTCGTCGATCAAGGAGCGCACTATCATACTGGCGCCGGATAACTTTTCCATGTGGAAACTCCTATTGCTATAGTACCGTTACGGTAAACAGTATTGTGTTACAGCGACGGTAATCGCTCTAAAAATAAGCCTGAAGGGTAATTCAGACTCCGATTGCTGAACTTAGGCGATTAAGCGCTAAGTGGCTCATCACTTTGGATGCAGCAGCTGTTGCAATGAACAGATTTTCATCATATTCAAAAAAAACAACATATCAAGCCTTTTATGTAAAAAATAACCAACTTGAAACTTTTTCATCTTTGCATGACGAGGAACAAGCAGAAATAGCCAGGTAATTTAGAACGCTTGATAGTCTTATCTTATATTTTTCATATTGTTAGATGCTTAAGTAGTAAAAACGGCACTATAAGTGCCGTTTTTGTGTGGGATGCTAAATAAGTAGACGTAATTAGTTATTTGCCGCATCTATTGGCTGTCTTTGGTGTTTTGGGCGATTAAATTGACAAATCCCAACCAAGAGCACTGCGCCTAACATCAATGCAGAGAAGGGCACTGCGGTACCGTTATAAAATACCGCGAGTAAGGGGCCCGCGAGTGCACCAAAGCCAAATCTTAGGGTGCCGATAACGGCGGTTGCTGTGCCAGTCTCTTGCTTAAACTTCATTAACACTATGGCATCGGCATTGACCGACATGATCCCTAGGCTTCCCATCAGGGGAATGAGCATAAGCACAGTAAAGTGATAACTCATATCCAGCAGGTTTACGGCTAGTAAACCAACCCCAGCAATAGTCCCAAAGAAGGTCGAGACGTGTAACATTCGCAGCGAGCCATAGCGACCGACAATGCGGGTATTGATAATATTGGCTAGCATCAGGGCGCCGACATTGGTGCTGAATAAAATGGCAAATAAGGATTTGTCTAAGGAAAACACTTCCATATAGACAAAGGGTGAGGCGGTGAGATAGCAGAAAAATGCGAAGGAGGTTAATACACCGCTGGCAATATTGAGTTTAACCCCGGGGCGTGAAAATACGGTGGCATAGGCCCCAAGAAAGGACTTTTGGCTGCGGGTACTGAGATCTTTATCACTGGGCATTTTCAGCAGCATTAGCACCAAAAATAATAGCAGCAAGGCATAGACCGATTGAATGAAAAAGATCAGGTGCCATTCCCCTAACTCTAAAATGAGGCTACCAATGCTCGGCGCGAGCAATGGCGCTAACATCATGATAAGGCTGACGTATGACATGCCCTTAGCCGTGTTGTCGCCATAGACTTCTTTGATATATCCAGGCACAACGACTGTCGCGGCGGCGCCGATAAAGGCCTGTAAAAAGCGCAGTGTCAAAAACACTTCAACCTCCTGCGCCAATCCAATCAATAGGCTGATCAACATAAAGCCCGTCAGGCCCATAATGACCATGGGCCTGCGTCCAATACGGTCGGCTAGTGGTCCAAAACACAACATACCCAGGGCATAACCTCCTAAATAGAGGCTTAAGGATTGCTGTACTGTCGTGATGTCGGTGTGAAAGCTTTGCGCCAATGTCGTCATGGCGGGCAAATACATATCGATAGCTAAAGGCGTGATCGCCACTATGGCGGCGAGCATAGGAATAAGTAGCGCGAGATGGGGAATAGGTCTGTTATTAGTCGCAGAATGTGTTGGCTGTGATTGTGGGTCCACTGTTACCTCGGGTGGAGAAAGAATTGAAAGAGCATAACCTCAGTGTTGCACCTTGTGGTTCAAATTGTACTAGGACAATCCTCTCATCATCCATTCCCACAACAATAAATCGAATTTGCAATAGTTGTGACATTACAAAGAGACATTGGGGTTGAGTACAAGGAGATGACTACTTCGAGCAATATTTTGTGCATATTGCTAAGGTATATCACCAGCGCATATCACTAACGCATATCATAAAAGAGATTAAGCAATAACATAGTAAAGTGCTCGGACAAATAAACCAATCTTAATGACGGGATCTTTACACTTAAATTGTAACTAAAATGAACTTGGATGCTGTGCACCTGCGTTCAAGCGCCGCCAGCAACGGCTTATCAGTCATTCGTTTGATGTTGTCACTCTAGTGTCATACCCGTGTCATCTCACCGTCTTGAATACGGATTAGTGTTACGGGATTTATTTTACCCGACGAATAACAACACATTCAGGAATGATGCAATGAACACAAAACGACTGCCACTTGCTGGCGCTATAGTGGCGAGCCTGTTACTTGGAGCCTGTAGCGGTGATGATGGTGCCGATGGCGAGCAGGGCGATAACGGCTTAAATGCTTTGGTGAAAGTGACGACCTTAGCCATAGATGATACCCATTGTCCCGCCGGTGGTCAGCGTATCGACACAGGTTTAGATGCTAACGGCAATGGTCAATTGGAAGACGCTGAGATTGATGCCGCGCAAACACAGTTTATCTGCCAACCCCAGTCGGCGATGGTGAGTGCTGAACTGATAGCTCGCCATCAAACGGGGGTATATGGCTTAAGTGCGGCGGAAATTGTGGAGTACTATAGTGCTGGCCAACGCATTTTTGTGGTCAATGCGATCAGCGGCAAAGTTGACATCATTGATGCCAGTTTATTAGCTAGCGCCACTAAGTCCTCAGAACCATTAGCCTTGAATAATCTTGATAAGTTAGGTGAACTGGATGTCGCTAAAGATATTGGCCTAAGTTTTATGGGCAGTGTTAACAGTGTCAGTATTTCGGGCAATTTGTTAGCGGCGGCGATTGAGCGGGGTGACGCTGCGGGTAATAAGACCCAAGTCAATGGTTTTGTCGCGTTTTATCAGTTAAATGGCACCGAAGCCCCCCAGTTTATCAGTGCGGTCGAAGTCGGCGCATTACCGGATAATGTGGTTTTTAGCCACGATGGTCAAACCCTGTTGGTTGCCAACGAAGGTGAACCTAATCAAGACTATAGCATCGATCCAGAAGGTAGTGTTGCCATTATTAAGCTCGTGGATGGCAAACCTGTCGCAACGGCAACCTTAGTTGGCTTTAGTGAGTTTAATCAAGGCAATGCCCGCCATAATGAAATCACTAAGAACATTAAGATTAATGGCCCAATGGCGAGTGTTGCCCAGGATTTAGAGCCTGAATATATCAGCATCAGTCCGGATAACAGTCGTGCCTTTGTGAGTCTACAGGAAAACAATGCCATCGCCGTGATTGATATCGCTACTGCCAAAGTAGACAAGATTTTACCCTTGGGCCTGAAGAATTACGGTCTTGATGTGAATAAAATTGATGCGAGCGACAAGGATAATATGGTCAATCTGCAGGCCTATGCGGGTGTCTATGGCATGTATCAAGCCGATACAGTGGCAAGCTATCGCTGGAATAATACCGACTTTATTGTCACGGCAAACGAAGGGGATTCCCGTGACTATGCCGGTTTTTCGGAGGAAGCCCGTGCAGGGGATTTAGTCCTCGATCCCAACCATCCGCAATTTGCCGCCGCTAAGGATAAGACCCAATTAGCCCGTCTTAAAGTGACAAAGAGTATGGGGGATGATGACAATGATGGCGATTACGACAAAATCGTTAGCTTTGGTGCGCGTTCCTTCTCAATCTGGACGGCCGATGGTCAACAGGTTTTCGACAGTGGCAATGATTTTGAACGGATCACCGCAGCGTTACTCAATGATAATTTCAACAATAACAATGAAGAAAATAAAGGCGATAGCCGTAGTGACGATAAGGGACCTGAGCCTGAAGCCTTAGCTCTGGGCAAGATAGGGCAAAAACTTTATGCTTTTATCGGCCTAGAGCGCACCTCGGGTTTTATGATCTACGATGTGACAAATCCCTTCGATGTGCAGTTTGTTGACTATGTGGTCAATCGTGACTTTGAGGCGGATTTCACCATAGATACTGAAACTGGCGAAGTGAAAGGTGATGCGAGCTTAGCGGGGGATTTAGGCCCAGAAGGGATGAAGTTTGTGGGTGCCGATAAGAGTCCAAATGGCCAGTCTTTATTAATCATTGGTAATGAAGTCAGCGGCACAACCAGTGTCTACCAGATTAAAGTGCAGTGACTATTGAGTGCAGTCATTATTTGAGTGCAGTCATTATGAAGTGATCTACCATTCGAAACGGCTATTTAGATAAGGGCTAGATATGGCACTGAGGTGTAGTTATTGCCCTTATCTAACCGCTACTAAGGTGAGCTCAACGCCAGAGAAGTTTTCTGGCGCTTTTATTGGCCTGTTTATAACTTGTTGAATATAAAGAGTTATACTACTGAATAGGCATTTTGCATTAGGGTCTGGAAAGTCGATTCGATACAATCTAATGCGTGTTGAAATTGGGCTTCATTTTCGGCGCCCCCTAGGCTTAAGCGAATAAAATTATCGTGGCAGTTGAAGTCATCACCATTGCGGATCAGCACGCCCTTGGCCGCGAGTGCGGTCACTAAATGATGGGCTTTAAGATCCTCAGGTAATTGCAACCAGCCATTTAAGCCGCGCCATCTCTGTGTTAACCCAAGGCGTTGCCCCATGGCGATACAAAGATTTTGCCGCTGGCGCACTATGGCATCCCTATTGGCAGTGATTTGCCCCTTCTTAATCAACAGGCAAGCGATTTCCACATTAAGCGGCGACACCATCCAGCACTGGCTGTGGATAGCCAATCGAATGGGGGCAATGAGGGCTTCTGGGACTAACATAAACCCTTGCCTTAAGCCCCCGGAAAACAACTTAGAGAGGCTTGAAATATAAATAACCCTTGGGATGTCTAGGTCCTTCGCCAATTGCCACAGCGGGGTATGCCATTCCTCGGGTAAGCAATAATTTACATCATCTTCAATGATATAAAATTGATATTGCTGGGCAAGTTCTAGGAGTTTTAGCCTCTGTTCATCACTGTATTGGATACAGGTGGGATTTTGATTATTGAGGGTGAGGTACACAAGCCGAGGCTGGTGAATCTGCACTAACGCTTCAAAGCGTGCCAGCTCTAGACCCTCTGTCGTTAGGGGGACGCCAATGCTATTGATGCCCAATTGCTTCGCACAAATGCGCACACCGGGATAACTATATTGCTCGTGCAACAATACATCGCCCTTAGACAACAAGGCATTCAAGCAGGCGAAGATAGCCTGCTGACCACCGTGGGTGAAGACAAGTTGCTCCACACTCTGCTCGATTCCCCGTTGATAGAGCCATTGGTGAAAAATCTGCTGGTGTTGATCCAATGGATTGGCGCGATAACCTAACAACTGGCTCAACTTAGCGGGATCTTTCGCTAATTGGCTGAGGCAATCACTTAGGGTACTGATTTGATCCGTAAGAGGTTGTTGGCAGGTCGCCATATTGAGCTGCGCATGGCCAAGCTCTGGGACAGGGGAGGCATTGACATAGGTGCCATCACCGATCCTCGCCTCTACATAACCCCGTTGCTCCGCGAGTGCGTAGGCACGGGTGACAGTGCCAATTGTAATGCCTAAAGCATCGGCTAGGCGGCGTTGCGGTGGTAATTTACAGCCGTGTGGCAAGTCTTTCTGCAAGATCCCCTGTTCTATCGCACTGACTAAGCGCTGATATTTGGGACCTGAAAACACAGTTAGATCGGGCGTCCAAATTGTACCCATGACAATAAATCCATTGATCTCTAATATTCTCAGTATATTATTCATTGCATCGTTTTGTGTCAATCAATGTATGCATACAATTTTAAGGGTGACTATGGATTTTCAACTTTTATACCAAGCACAACTCTGGACGTTAATGGCTTCTGCGGCATTGTTTTGCGCCACTATGACTATGACACCTGGGCCAAACAATATTTTGCTGGCCAGTTCTGGAGCACATTTTGGTGTGCTGCGAACCGTGCCCCATATTGCGGGGATCCGTTTAGGTTCAACCTCTTTGCATTTAGCCGTGCTCCTCGGGCTTGGCGCGCTGTTTGAGGCTTTACCCGTTTTACATCAAGTGCTTAAATATTTTGCCTTGGCTTATTTATTGTATTTAGCCTACCGCCTAGTGACTTCTCCGGTGAGCGCGGCCCACTTAGATGATGGCCACAAGCCAATGACCCTGATCGAAGCGGCCTTGTTTCAGTGGATTAACCCTAAGTCTTGGATGTCGACTATTACCCTCTGTAGTGCATTCACATTGGGGGGGGATGGTTTTTGGTTGAGTGCATTGCTTGGCGTCGTAGTGTTTAATTTGGTTGGGTTTCCCGCTTCCTTTACATGGGTGTTTGTGGGCGCCGCGATCAGCAAAAAGTTGAATACAGATAAACGTCGCCGTGGTTTTAACTGGTTTATGGGGAGTTTGTTGCTCGTCTCTTTACCGATGATTTTGCGTTAAGAGGACGCTAACACCCTAAAAATATTATCGGAAACGGACTCGCGTAATGATTGGCTTTATGTCATAACCAACATAATATTGGTGGCTTTTTTACATGATAGCCCATAGGGTCTTCATTGTAGTGGTTATTGATACCCTCGGGGCTTGGTTTTTCCTCGGGGCGAAGTATATGGAGGTTACCGCGTGAAGTTTCCCAGTTTAGAGTCGGTCATGCCAGGTTTGGCGCAGATGCTGCAGTATGATAAGCAATGGCTTAGGGATGATGTGCGAGCGGGCTTATCGGTTGCCGCTGTGGCCTTGCCTGTGGCGATTGCCTATGCCCAGTTAACGGGGGTGAATGCGGCGGTTGGACTCTATTCCTGCGTTTTACCTATGCTGGTATATGCCCTTTTTGGGACTTCAAAGCAGTTGATTGTGGGGCCTGACGCGGCAACCTGTGCGGTGATCGCCGCCGTTGTGACACCACTTGCCGCTGGCGACAGTATGAAGCACTGGCAACTCGTGATGACCATGACGGCGATGACGGGGTTTTGGTGTTTAATTGCAAGCCGTTTTAGGCTCGGTGTGTTAGCCGATTTTCTCTCCAAGCCTATTCTGATGGGGCTGCTCAATGGGGTTGCGATCACTATTATTGTGGGGCAGTTTTCTAAAATCTTTGGTTTTACCTTTGATGAGCGCTACTTGATTGAGCGCCTCAGTGGTGCTCCTTCATATCTGACTCGAACCCATTGGCCAACCTTGTTGATGGGAGGCGTCACCCTATTGACCTATGGGTTAGTGAAGCGTTATCGCCCCCTATGGCCCGCCTCTATGTGTGCGATGGCAGTGGCAGCATTACTCGTGTGGGGATTTAATCTTACGACTTTTGATATCAATGTAGTGGGTGAGGTTCGCTCCGGTCTGCCATCGTTTCAAGCGCCTGTGTTTGATTTAGGGATCACCCGCGAGCTTGTTGTGCCTGCGCTTAACTTAGCCATGGTGAGTTTTGTGAGCATGATGCTGACGGCGCGGAGTTTTGCGGCTAAAAATGGCTATGATATTGATGCAGATAAAGAATTTAGAGCGCTTGGACTTGCCAATATTGCCTCGGCGTTATCCCAAGGTTTTGCGATCAGTGGCGCGGATTCCCGCACCGCAGTTAACGATGCCAATGGGGGTAAAAGCCAGTTGGTATCCATTATTGCAGCGGTCTTAATTGGGTTAGTGGCCTTATTTTTTACCGCTCCCTTGAAATATATTCCAAGCTCAGCCTTAGGCGTAGTGCTGGTCATTGCCTCAATCTCACTTATCGATATAAAAGCACTGTGGAATCTAAGGGGGAGGGATCGCTCAGCATTTTTATTAGCTTGTATTACGTTGTTTTCTGTGCTGTTTATTGGAGTTATTCCCGGAATTACTCTTGCGGTACTCTTGGGGTTATTTCAGTTTTTAGCGACGGTTATGCGCCCGACGGATCAAGTACTTGGCTTAGATCATAAGGGAGTTATTCGCAGTGTCGACGATTCTGGTAAGGCTAAATCTGTCCCCGGTGTGTTTATCTATCGTTTTAATTCACCGCTGACGTACTTTAATGCCACGTATTTTAAACGACGTTTATTAGAGAAATTTATCCGTGAACCTGAGCCTGTCGATTGCATTATTATCGATGCGGTGCCTTGCTTTACTCACCTAGACTTGAGCGTGATGGCGATGTTAGCGGATTTACATCAACTGCTCAAAAAACGTGGAGTGCGTTTAGTGCTCGCAGGGCGAAAGCGGCAGATGTTAGGCTGGTTTGAGCAGGCGGGGATGCAATCGGGTGAAGGGGGCATTCTAATCCGCCCAGACTTATATTTAGCCCTTAAAATGAACCAAAGCTATAAGCAAGCGTTGGCCGAAGGACAAGCGCCTGTGATACAAAAAGTCCCCGACGATTCAGTGTTATTACACAGCCATTTATAGGGGTATTTCTGGCACAGTTACGCGCGGCTAAAGCTGCGCGTTTTTGTTATAACATAATGATAGCATTAATCTTTTAGTAGTTTATCTAAGGGGATAAAGCCATGATAACTGTAATAACCGAGGGGCCCTAAAAATAAGCTGAGCAAGCACCAAACACATTTTCTGTTAGTGCTGAGTCGTACTGGACTCTTGAAGGCCCGCAGTGCAAATAAACAGTGCAGAATGAGTAAGCCAATGAGCATGGCTGTGATGTTAATATCCATATTATCCAACAGATTTATCCCTATGACCCATGACCTATGATTTAACCCTATATGATCTGGTTGCGGCTATTTTACTCAGATCCTTCTCTTTTAAATAACTCACCTTACGCGATTATTTTACCTATTACTACTGGGTAAAATAAAAATACCCTTTAAAACTTATTCACTTACATTACTACCTAACAAGCTTACCTGTGGTTGGTCAGCTTCCCAGATCACATATTTATCCATTGCCAGAGTAAATATTTCACTGGCGGTGAGTTCAGTTAACCAAGCAATAAGGCGCGGGTAGCTGAGATTGAGATCTCGCTTGGGATCCACGGCATTAAACTGGCGAATAAAAGGGACAATCGCATAATCCGCAAGACTTAACTGGTCATTTATTAAGTACCTATGCCGATTAAGATGGGTTTCAAGGGTGTTCAAAAATACACTCGCAGACAGGAAATAATCGGTCTGCGATTGTGCAGGGTAGCGATCCGCATATTTATATTTGTCGAGCCAAGGTTTAAATTCGTGATCATTTTGATGGATAAGGTGTGCGATTAGCGTTTGCTCATTCACTGTTTGCCCAAGCAGAGATGGGTTGGTATCTGCCACTGGATGGGGGGATGACAGTGCCCAGCGCATAATCTCTAAACTTTCACTGATCACTTGGCCATCGCTGAGCACAAGTACAGGGACAGTTCCCTTAGGAGAGGCCTGCAGTAGGGCGTCGGGTTTGGCTTTCAGGATAATTTCTCTGATCTCCACATTCCGTTGCCCCAGCAGTAATCCTAAGCGGGCTCGCATAGCATAGGGACAACGGCGAAAAGTGTATAAGATGGGTAAGGGCATAGATAAGACTCGTCTCGGTAAGCAACACCATATTATGGGGCTAACTTCTGCAATAGTAACGACTTAGGGCGTGAAATGTTGTGAATAACAACATTTTTTAGTTTGTGCTTGGTGGTAAAAGCATAATGACCTTAATTTTTATCAGTGTTTATTCGCCTGTGACTCAGGTAGAATTTCGCGCGATTTTGCGACCTACAGCAAGGCTTGTGGGTCATTCATAGATTTATGCACTGGAAATTAAGTTCCAGCCAGCAGATGAGGGTGTTATGTCTAAGGTTGTTGTGTGCGCTTTATATAAATTTGTTGCGCTGCCTCAGTTTGAAACCATTAGAGAGCCATTATTGACCATGATGGAACGGGCGGAAATTAAAGGGACCTTACTGCTTGCCAGCGAAGGGATTAATGGCACTGTGGCGGGCTCACAGGCCTCGATCGAGGCGTTACTCGCATGGCTAAATAGCCAGAGTGGCTTAGACAACATTGTTTACAAGTTGTCCTTCGACGATGAAATGCCCTTTTACCGCACTAAGGTTAAATTAAAAAAAGAAATTGTCACTATGGGCGTTGAAGGCATCGATCCCCTTAAAGTGGTGGGCACCTATGTTAAGCCACAGGATTGGAATGCATTGATTTCCGATCCCGAGGTGATCTTAGTCGATACCCGCAATGATTATGAAGTGCAAATTGGCACCTTTAAAAACGCCATCAACCCTGTGACTGAAACCTTCAGGGAATTTCCAGAATACGTGAAACAGAATTTAGATCCGGCCAAACATAAAAAGGTGGCCATGTTCTGTACTGGTGGTATTCGTTGTGAAAAGTCAACAGCTTACTTAAAGGAGCAAGGTTTCGAAGAGGTGTATCACCTCGAGGGCGGGATCCTTAAATATCTTGAAGAAGTCAAGCAGGAAGAAAGCCTGTGGGAAGGTGAGTGCTTCGTGTTTGATAACCGTGTTGCCGTCGATCATGATTTAAAGAAAGGGCAATACGATCAATGCAATGCTTGCCGCATGCCTATCACTGAAGCTGAAAAACAGAGCACCGCCTATGTACAGGGCGTGAGTTGCCCACATTGCATCGACAAGATTTCCGATGAGCAGCGCAAGCGTTTTGTCGAGCGTGAACGTCAAGTCAATCTGGCTAAATCACGTAACGAAGCGCATATAGGTAGCGATGTGAATCAAGTCATTGAAGCGCGCCGTGGAAAAAAAGAAGCGCAGCGACAACTTGCCGCACAGCAGAATAAAATGAAACAAGCGGGTACGGTGTAACGGGGACACGGCCTAAGGTGCTCTCACCCAAGATGCGATTATCTAAGGCTCTGCCACTTTAAAAACGAGTGTCTGTGATGTGTTGATAAAAATAGCCCGACTTGCTCGGGCCTTTTTTATATCGGTTTTATACCTTTAGCTTCAATTTATGATAACTTTCAGCGCTGAGTGGTGTGAACATCAGGGATCTATTTCCGGCAAGGTAGGCAAAACCCATGAGTATTTGGAAAGAGTTATACGATATCTTCGATAAAGAGCGCAGCCGGATAAAAATTACGATCGGAAGATTAAATCTTTGTTCCGTTTTTTAGTGTTCTTAGTGGCTCACCTCGAAGAACGCCCCTTAAGTCGTCAAGCGGCCAGAAGGGCATAATGCTTGCCTTGGGTTGTGCTATTTTTTAACTCTCTGTCCATGGGTATCAATCACCACTTCACCGTCTTCCTTGGTAAAGGCGCCTAATTGGGGGTTAGGCAAAATATCCAATACCTGCTCCGAGGGGCGGCAGAGTCGGGTGCCTAATGGCGTAACGACTATGGGTCGATTAATTAGGATGGGGTACTCGAGCATAAAATCGATTAATTCACTGTCGCTAAATTTATCTTCGCTTAAGCCTAATGCTTCATAGGGCTCGACATTTTGCCGCAGTAAACTGCGCACCGAAATATCCATATCCGCAATCAGTTGCAGCAGGGTTTGGCGATTTGGCGGAGTCTCAAGGTAGAGGATAATGCTCGGCTCAACCCCAGTATTGCGGATAAGGCCTAAGGTGTTACGCGATGTGCCACAGGCCGGATTGTGGTAAATCTTAATGCCGTCATCAATCATATTAGTCATAACATGTCTCTGAAAAAGTATCTCTTATAAAAAGAGTCCGTAGGCACTTAAAATTACGCTTAAGTACCCACGCGCTTAGATTAGAAGGAGAGGCGCAGTGCCAGTGCCGCTAGGGTGACAAATAGCACTGGTAGTGTCATCACTATGCCGACGCGGAAATAATAACCCCAGGTTATATTGATATTTTTCTGCGCTAGCACATGCAGCCATAGCAGCGTCGCTAAACTGCCAATGGGGGTGATTTTGGGGCCTAAATCGCTGCCGATGATATTGGCGTAGACCATGGCCTCTTTAATCACGCCAGTGGCCGTACTGCCATCAATTGACAGGGCGCCGACTAATACGGTCGGCATGTTGTTCATAATGGACGATAAAAACGCGACCAAGAAGCCTGTGCCCATAGTGGCGACCCAAAGCCCTTGTTCTGCCAGGCTATTTAATAAGCTTGATAGATAATCCGTTAAGCCTGCGTTGCGAAGACCATAAACCACCAAATACATACCGAGTGAAAACACCACTATCTGCCATGGCGCGCCTCGCAGTACCTTAGTGGTATCTATGGCATGGCCTTTTTTGGCGACTATAAACAGAATTAGGGCGCCCACGGCAGCGACTAAACTTACGGGCACGCCAAGGGGTTCTAAGCCAAAAAAGCCGACTAAGAGTAAGACTAAAACTCCCCAACCGGTTTTAAAGGTGTTGGGATCGCGGATAGCGGCCTTAGGTTCGCGCAATTTTTCTAGGTCGTAGGTGGCGGGAATATCTTTGCGAAAAAATAGCTGTAGCATGACTAAGCTGGCACCAATAGCGGCTATATCGACGGGCACCATCACGGCGGCATATTCGTTAAAGCCTATGTTGAAAAAGTCCGCCGAAACGATATTGACTAAGTTAGAGACGATTAATGGTAGACTTGCGGTATCGGCAATAAAACCCGCCGCCATCACGAAGGCTAAGGTTGCTCCGGCGCTAAAGCCAAGTGCCAGTAACATCGCAATCACTATGGGGGTGAGGATCAACGCCGCGCCATCATTGGCGAATAAGGCGGCAACGGTAGCGCCGAGTAACACTATGTAAGTAAAGAGTAAACGGCCACGACCATTACCCCAACGCGCCACATGCAGCGCGGCCCATTCGAAAAATCCCGACTCATCCAATAATAAACTGATGATGATCACGGCGATAAAGGTGGCGGTTGCATTCCAGACAATATTCCACACCACAGGAATATCCCCTAACTGCACTACACCGAGCAGCAAGGCCAATACGGCGCCCAAGGTGGCACTCCAACCTATACCTAATCCCTTAGGCTGCCAAATCACTAACACTAGGGTGAGAACAAAAATTGCCCCTGCCAACCACATATAACCTCCTGAAAGGGCAGAGAATTGCCACCCTAACTATAAAAATGCCAATAACGAGGCATAAATGTCATTTTGCCCTTTGGCTCAGTCGAATCATATTAATATATGAATTTTCATATATATTACCTCGAAAAAAATGCGAGTCAAACAACCGTTGGATGTTTATCGCCAAGACATCAGTTCCATCACAAATTAAGAGATTGCTCCCTAAGCATCAGCGAATCTACTACCCCTTGGCCGCTGTGAACGCCGCCCTCTGTCACCATGGCAGATTTGCTGCGAATTAAATAACCCGCATAGCTAGGACTATCGGCATTTTCATTGACAGCGGGTAAGCCATCACAGTGAACGCTGAACATGCCAATTTCAGGGATCAAGTCATCGATAATTTGTATTTCACCATTACGTACCACTAAGGCTGGTGTTGCTCTGGGGTGTGGGTGTAAACGACGCATTAAGGACCATACTGGATATTGTGAGGGCTCAAGCTCGGCTAATTTACGTGGGATATCAGTTCCAAAGAGGCAATGACCGCCGCCTTCACCTTGATTTTTCAATACCCAAGCATCTAATGGGGACTCGGCTATTAACTGGGCGCTCTGTGCGGTGACTGGGCGCATTTCACCGAGGAGTGACTTGACCATGCTGGCTTCTGGCTGGGTTAATCCAAACTGAGTCAAGGTCAGTTCATCCATAGAAGAGAGCAACATTTGTATCCTCTTACTGGTTGCCAACTGCTGGCCTAAGGTGGCATTGAGGGCGATGCGATGTTGTTCAAGCAACACCCGGATCCCCATCAGGGCTTGGTAGTCCCTGTTGCCATTGATGTCGACGCTTGCATAATCTGCAAACTGATAACCCGCACGCAGATAAACGGTATCAATTGTCCCCACGCCTCCGAGTATTAGCCGATGTTTTACGCCGGTGGTGAGTTGCCCTTGGAGTTCACTGAAGGTTCTGCGCAGGGTCTGGATCCCTTTTTGCTGCAGCGCGAGTTCGAGCAAATGCTGATCGAACACATTGTCTTCATTTTCTTGCACTATCATCAAAAATCTTGCCGGTCCTGGATCTTCAAATTCCTGTTTTATCTTAAAGGTCGCTGTTGCTATGCCTGCGGATAATTGTTCAATAGCATGATTCTCAACAAGTTCCCCCATAGGCAGTTGATGCCATTGCTGCTGTAAATAGCGATGAAGTTGATGGGCCCGCTGACCAAAGGGGCCCATACCCGCCGCTATGCCATTAAATTCCACCAGTTTCGGCCCTAAGTCCCTATCGTCCATAAAGTCGCTACGCATAATAAGCAGTGGCATTCTTGGGGCTTTAGTGGCAGAGCCATGCAACTGTTGATGGGCCCTCAGTAGCGCGGTAAAGAAGGGGTCGCTTGCTGTTATGGGGTGAATTGCATCAACTAAAAAGGCATGTGCTTCAGATACATAATGGATAAGTTTACCCAGTGGTTCTACAGCGCATGTTAGATATTGATAGTGTTCTTTACTGATTAAACTCGGCGTTAGGGTAAATGGGGCATGGCGGGCAGAATACGCCGTTTCTTTAAAGGCCATAGCATGGGTTAGCGCCCATTCTATGGCATCATCTTTGGCTGTTAATGGCACAGTTAAACTCATGTTGATTCTCTTAAGCTGACAGCGTTTATCGGCAATACCCGTCTTTGCATCGGTAGGATTGGGCCCTAAGGCACTCACTTTAAGGGCATATTGTGAGTGCCACATCGAACTAGATCATTATTTTGTGTATTAGCTGCGAGCGAGTGCAGTGATGAGTGCATTTTTATAGGATCCATGTTTGTAGTGAGCAATGAGTTGTTTTATTAGGGTGAGTAAATCCTGTGATATCCATATTTACATATATGATAATTCATATATAGTGTCTTGTTAAAGGCTCTCTTGATAAAAGCCCTATACCCTGAAAATGCGTGCCGCTTCTCAGTCTTGGTGGTGAGGGGTATTTATAACTTGCTGAAGTCTTAAGAATTAAGCTCAAGACTTGCTCTTGAGTCGCTGCGAGTACACAGCCGATAGCAGAACAAACCTTTACATTCTAAGGACATCAATGATGAATCCGACTCAGTTTTTTAAATGTTTAGCCGATGAAACGCGCCTGCGTTGTTTGATGCTTATTCAGCAGGAAGGCGAACTGTGTGTGTGTGAATTAACTGAAGCCTTGCAAGAGATCCAGCCTAAGATTTCACGGCATTTAGCCCAATTGCGTAAATGCGGATTATTAGTCGATCGCCGTCAGGGACAATGGATTTTCTATCGTATTAGTACTGATTTACCCAAATGGAGTCAGTTGGTATTAAGTGAAGTAACGAGCGAAAACACGCTTTTCCTCGAAGAGAATATGCGCAATCTGTGTAAAATGGGCGGACGACCCGATCGTGCTAAAGCCTGCTGTTAGCCGATTAACAGTAAAAAATTTAACCTAAAACATACGTTTTTTCATATGTTTATGCGTTCAAGGTACTTAGCGATAATAGGGTGGTGGGGTCATGCTGCAATTATTCTCAGATTTAGCGAGTTGGTTAGCCTTTGGAGTGATGGGTTTAGATCCCAATACTAAGCTCGCCGACGCAGTGCATTTTTTTATTGAAGATACCAGTAAGATTTTTGCGCTCCTGCTGCTGATGATTTACGCCATTGCCTTAGTGAGGGCGTCGCTCAATGTTGAGCGTGTGCGAGATTACTTAGCGGGCAAAAATCGCTTTATTGGGTATTTTATGGGGGCGGGCTTTGGCGCTGTCACCCCATTCTGCTCATGTTCGAGCATTCCGGTTTTTTTAGGCTTTACCTCCGCCGGGATCCCCGTTGGGATCACTATGGCGTTTTTGATCACTTCGCCATTAATTAATGAAGTGGCCGTTCTGCTGCTGATGAGTCTGCTGGGCTGGAAGTTCACAGTGATCTATGTGGTGGTGGGTATGTCGGTGGGTATACTCGCTGGCACATTTTTAGATGCTATTCGTGCCGAACGCTGGCTACAGTCCTTTGCGGCAAAAGCACTCGAACAAGGAAAGGCGCAGGCGGATCTCAATAATGGCACTGGTGCGTCTGCGGCGGCCATGACGTTAACCGAGCGACATGAGTTTGCAAAAGGCGAGACTCTAGAGATTTTTGGCCGGGTGTGGAAATGGGTCATTATTGGGGTCGGACTTGGCGCGGCGCTCCATGGGTTCGTCCCCGATGGGTGGATTGAAGCTCACCTAGGTGACGGTCAATGGTGGTCGGTTCCGGCGGCGGTATTGATAGGGATCCCTCTGTACTCTAATGCGACTGGGGTCATTCCCGTCATGGAAAGCCTTATCACTAACGGTCTTCCCATAGGCACAACATTGGCATTTTGTATGTCGACGGTGGCCGCGAGTTTCCCCGAATTTATTTTGCTTAAACAGGTGATGCAATGGCGTTTACTGGCCATCGTTTTTGCCATTCTATTGATTGCATTCACTCTTATAGGGTGGATATTTAACGCTATCAGTCCCATGTTGTGAGGATTATAAAATGTTAAACATCAAAGTTTTAGGTAGTGGTTGCACTAAATGCACTAAAACCGCCGAGATCATTACCAGCATTGCGAATGAGAAGGGCATCAGTATTACTCTGGTGAAGGAAACCAACCCCGAAGTCATTATGGGCTATAAGGTGGTGAGCACACCCGCCGTGGTAATTGATGAGAAGCTTGTGCATTGGGGCTCAATTCCCCATAGAGACATGATTGAATCCTGGTTAGTGGGGTAACACTGAGATGTCACATCCATTTGATATTTTGCCGCTAGAAAGTGGCGCTCGCTTGATTTTCACTCCTTGCCCTGGCACTAAGTCTGTCCCTCTCGCGGAGGCGGTGACAACACTTAACGCTGCGGGGACTGAGGTTATCATCACCTTAATGCCGCTTGGTGAATTGCACACCTTTGGCGCTGCATTATTGCCTGATATTTGCCGTGAAGCGGGGATCCGTTGGCTGCATTTACCCATAGAAGATGATGCATCGCCCGCAGAGGAGTTTGAGCTTGCATTTGCAAAGTACAGGGCAGAGCTACTGACCTTGATGCAAAACAAAGCGACGATTGCGATTCATTGCCGTGGTGGTTCAGGGCGTACGGGATTAATGGCGGCAATCTTGCTGTTATTGGCGGGAGGCTCCTTGGCTGAAGTGATTACTCAAGTGCAATCGATTCGCCCTAACGCCTTAACCAATGTGCATCAGCGCGGCTATATTGACCAGTTAACGCTTTAATAAGAGTAACGCTTTAATTTTAAACAAATAATATAAAGCACATACGATAAAACTGAGTGTGAAGGAAACAGGTATGACAATCAAAATCGGGATCAATGGCTTTGGCCGTATGGGACGGTTAGCGCTGCGCGCCGCTTGGGGCTGGGATGAGGTGGAATTTGTGCAGATTAATGATCCCGCAGGGGATGCGGCGACCTTAGCCCATTTGCTCACCTTCGACTCAGTGCATGGCCGTTGGCTGCATGAGGCGAGCAGCGATGGCGATAACATCATTATTGATGGCAAGCGTATCGCCTGCACCCGCAATAAAACCATCGCCGAAACCGATTGGTCCGCCTGCGATGTGGTGATTGAAGCTTCGGGTAAGATGAAAACCAAAGCCGTGCTGCAAGCTTATTTAGATCAAGGCGTTAAACGCGTTGTGGTGACGGCGCCCGTTAAAGAAGAGGGCGTGTTAAACGTGGTGATGGGAGTGAATCATCAGCGCTATGATAAAGCCATTCATCCGATTGTCACCGCGGCTTCCTGTACCACTAACTGCTTAGCGCCAATTGTTAAAGTGATCCACGAAAACCTCGGCATAGTGCATGGCTCGATGACGACTATTCATGATATTACCAAT
>NZ_PFGL01000050.1:0-271 GCF_002783505.1 Shewanella sp. CG12_big_fil_rev_8_21_14_0_65_47_15 | reverse complement strand
CGCATAAAGATCTACGCCGCGCACGCGCGTGTGGTGTGAGCCTTATCCCGACCACAACCGGTTCTGCGACTGCGATTGTGGAAATCTTCCCTGATCTAAAAGACAAAATTAACGGTCACGCGGTGCGTGTGCCGCTGGCCAATGCGTCGTTAACCGACATTATTTTTGATGTTAAACGTGATACCAGCGCAGAAGAAGTCAACGCGCTACTTAAAGCGGCTTCAGAAAATGAGCTCAAAGGCATTCTCGGTTTTGAAGCGCGGCCACTGGT
>NZ_PFGL01000062.1 GCF_002783505.1 Shewanella sp. CG12_big_fil_rev_8_21_14_0_65_47_15 | reverse complement strand
CAGCTCTCAATCCATTTTGAGGGACGCTTAGAAAACCATATCGATCTGTGAAATTAACCTGACACAGAATTATGAACAGCCTCCCTGAACCGAGTATTCGCTTAATAAGTGGAATGACCTTATACCAACCTTGGCCAGCAAAAACATCATTATTATGGAGTAAACTAAAACAAGAAATATCACGCCAAGTCGGATTTACGGCAGATAAAAAAGTAGCGGCCTATGCACAATTTCTAAGATCATCCGGCCAACCCTATGCATTATCAACCGCATGGACTGAAACGAGCCCATTTACTTCAGATTACAACTACGTGATCGAAATTCCAAATGTACATATCTTTTACTGGGGAGGGACCAAAGATAATCTAGAACAGGGAGAACAAGTCAATATTTCTAATCCAAGCCAAGTCACTAAAGACTTTATCGTGCTGAACGCCTCTATATTAACAGCATCAACAATTTTAGGTTTCGACCATAATACTAACACTAAAGAAATAACCTTCTTTCATGATATGCCTATCAAATTCATCAGTTCATGTAACAACAAAACACCCGCTGATCTTGATATAAAAACAGTACAAGACCTTAGTTTTGAAGAAAAAATAAAATTCTCAAAACAGAAAATTAGCCTAGCCCCAATGCCGAATCTCAGTGACAACGTGCTAATTAGTTCCTGATAAACGGCCACGCCCTCACCCACAGGATTACCGAAACTGGCCCAGCGATAAGCTTCATTTTGACTCGGTTCACTGTGATGACGCTTTTGAATTAATTGGTCTAAGGTATTGTATTTATAATCCACCAGCCCCGTTTGACTGTCATGCAACTGAACTAACTGATGGCGAGCACTGTAACTATAAAGACCAAGGCAGACCAGAGCTTCGACGAGAAAATCAAATATGGGAAATTTCTGAGGAAGTAATGAACCAATTGAAAGTGAGCCATAATTAACTACACTCTATGGCTCCTTCCAAATTTATAGCTATTTTTTCCAATAACGTTGGTAGTCACTCGGCAACCCTTCCCATGACTTGATTTTATCTATGATATCGATATCAAGTTCATCATACTCTTGGCTCTCTATATCCAATAATTTATACCAAGCGAAATCTTCATCGTATTTAAAGTCAATTGAAAAATCCCCATCGGGCGTAAGTTCAAATCTCGCTTTGTTCCATGGTACATCTTGCTCATTTTTCTGCATGATATGATATAAATCATAAAATGCTTCATCACAATCAGAGAAATTTACAATACCACTCTTTCTATCAAGATCGAAAAAATACTCTACCCCTTCTGAAATATATTTAGAATCAATGGAAATTGCTCGATCAATTTTATCCATATTTACATTCAGATACGCTTTATCCCATTTGCCTGGCAAACTGCTGAACATCTCTTGGCCAACATAATTATAAATACTATCAATGTTCTTAAACATCATAGACCTCAATTTTTAAATTTTTTCGGACTCTGCCGAACTCCGTTGATTGTAGAGTTAGCAATAAGCCTTTTAGGTGTTGTACTATCACCCTCATACTCTACCAGTATTTCTACTTCTACTTCTCTATTCCTATCTAAATTTTTGGCCCATTCCTTTTCCATCTGTCGCCACTCACCATGACGATTCTGCTCTTTCAGTTGCGGCACCAAATTAATTTTTTCAGCAGGCCCTTGAAATAAGGTACCAATTAAATGGCCACCATCATACTCTGGATCATCACCACCGTATTCGCTTTGTCTGGAACTACGGTGTTTTTTATCTCGTATTTTTTGATCATCAATACTCGACTTTCTAAGCTTACCTGTCACACGAACAGTACGTCCTTGATCATCGGTTTCATAAGTGTAGGTTGCTGGTTGTCCATCATGAATTGATGTAACCTCATATATCGTATTAGCCTGAGGATTCTCGAGTTCACTTGCCCAACTGCCTCGCCCATAAGGTGTATCAGATGCACTACCTGCGGTAATTGCGATAATGGATTTTGATTTAGGGGCCGATACTATACCAATATCATTTGGCTTCCCTTCACTTAGCCAATCTTCGAAGCTGCCCTCACCACCATTTGCTTTCCACATCCGATATTGTATGTCATCTTGTGGATTAGCTGTACCCCAAGTTTCTCCATCAACCCCGACTGCGTGATAGATAATTTCATCACTGTATTTACTGTACTGAGTTCCATCAGGGGCAGTAATCTCCTCCAGTCCGCCCCTGAGTCCAGGGCTATAAACCAGTGCCGCCAGCCCCGTTAGCGCCACGCCAGCTATAGGAAGCGCACGGGATAAAAGAGATTCGCCAACTGCATAAATAGAGTCATTCGCTGCAGTACCTACTGCAATACGACCCACAGTTGAAGCAACAGGCGTTGCAGGAGTAATAGGAACAGGGAGCGGTCTTGCCAACGCCGCCACACCCGCTAACGCAGCCCCTTCTTTACAGCTCAGCCCCCAGGGATCTATCCAGTTGATATGATTGGGGGCGTATTGGTAATGGTTCAAGCCACCCAATAGTCCAATGGGATCTTGGCTGATAAAACGGCCTGTTTGCGGATCATAGTAGCGGAAGTGGTTGTAGTGTAAGCCACTCTCCTCATCATAATATTGCCCCTGAAACCGCAGCGGATTGGCAATCACATTAACGCTGACTGTCGCTTGGCCCAATGCCGAGTAACTCGCCTGCCACACGAGATTATTGTGTTGATCTAATAACGCGAACGGCGTACCGAGTTGATCCAGCTGATAGTAATACACTTCACCTTGCACAATGAGCGCGAAAAGTCTGTAGCTTTGGCTACTATTCCCTGCCGGTTCGTACAAATACCAAGTGAATCTATCTTGGCAGTGTTCGCCTATCAGCTGATTGCCATCCCACAAGTAATCGATGCGGCCCGCAGCGGTGATTTTTGCGCTGCGGCGCCCTAAGGCATCATATTCATAACGGGTCAGATTTTGGCCATTGTGTAGGCTTATCAGTTGATTAAACCCGTTAAATTCCCGTTGCTGCTGTTGCTTATGCCCTTTAACGCCCAGTTGATTACCGCTGGCATCATATTGATAGTGGGCCTGTGACTCATCTAGCGAACGTTCGGGATAACGCGCTAATCTGTCCTGGCTAACAACCACGCCCTCACCCACAGGATTACCGAAACTGTCCCAGCGATAAGCTTCATGTTGACTCGGTTCAGTGTGATGACGCTTTTGAATTAATTGATCTAAGGTATTGTATTCATAATCCAACTGACCCGTTTGGCTGTCATGCAACTGAACTAACTGATGGCGAGCACTGTAACAATAACTGCGTTCATGCAGCCAAAATTAACTTCTGTGAGTGTGAGGAGAAGTTCACTTGTGCCATAGGGCGCGATGTATTTTATACAGCCATACATTAGACAGCCAAGCCAGCGTTTTGGCTTAAAAAGATTATTGGATATGGAAGTGTCATCTTTTTAAGCCAAATAACTATTTGTCTCGATGTAAAGCGTTTGAGAGGGCAACAATATCTGCCATCACTTGTTTCTCACCCAATTCGGCCAAGAATGCGAGATGTTCCAAAACTTTTACTTTTTGCAGGTTTTCCAACTTAGGCGCCCCACCTAAGGCCAACGCAGGCACAAAAGCATACATCTCATCGGCGTCCAACGGCCCTAATTTGATCATAGCCCTCTCAAATAGAGGTTTGCCTTCGATATCTTCTTCTTCCAGACTATTTTTTGAGGTAGTTGCAAAAAACAAATCTATGGTGCGTTCTGCTCCCCTTTTCTTCAAATCTTCGGTTTTATCCGTTGGAAATATCATCCCATAACAAGGGTTAATATCGAGGCTTGGCCCTGAAGTTTCGCCCCAGACATACAAACGGCCGAAGGCACTGCGACCTATGACATAGTAGTTATCCTTGCCGACAAAGGGGGTGCCCGCCAACCATAAGTCTAAAATTTCGCTGTAATCTGCCGGATTCACCGTCCAAAAAATACCCTCGCCCCAGCCACAGAAACCATATTCCTGCCAATATTCCAACAGTCTGGCCGGTAGCTTATCTTCAAAAGACCGTAAAACGGCCTCGGATGGTAGTTCCGATTTTATCGCTGGGCCAAACCCTGCGAAAGTATAAAAATTATCAAAAAATTTATTCATTTTACTTACACCTATGTAGATCGACATCCATTAAAGTATCTGGTCCGAATTCATCCAAGGCTTTTTGGGCCTCAATATCCATCAGTTCGACTCGTGTGAGCAGCATTTTTTCACCGAGTTCATTGACCCCTTTATTTTTCCATTGAGAACCGATAGATTGATTGACACTGGCATCACCTAGGTCGAACACTATATCTTTACCACCGGCAATCATATCTGGATTATGCAAGGCATTCAGGGTCTTCATATCGCTCAGAGCTAATTCTTGTGCCTTATCCAGAGCTTCTTGGCCTAAATATTCACCTTCATTTACCAGTTTGTCCGTATATTCTTTAATCAACTTCTCTTTGAAATCTTTTCTGGCTTTATCCTGAGCCGCTCCCGTGCCTTTACGACCTATAGCGTTATAGGACTCTCTATTATCCAGATACTCCTTAACCGACATCTTGTTGATGCCATCTTGCTGACCTTTGAGCTGTCTATCGTACTCGATATCCGAGCCTTTGCTATTCTTCTTGAAACAGGCGACCTTATGCTTTTTCATCAGGCTGGCTTTTGCCACGGTCAGCGCTTTATTGCTGGGTACCTCGACATTATCCAACTTCTTAACCACGGGCTCCAGTACCTTATCCGCTACTTTTCCAGGGATCAACGCAACGGCCATAGTAGCAGCGCCGACCAAAGTAGGCCCAGTTTCCAACATAGTAGACAGTTGCTCGATGGAATCTGCGATCCCTTCTACGGCCCACTCTATCGGTAATAATGTTACCGATTGTAATCCAGGTTCTTCTGGTGGAGGACCATAAGCCACTTCTCCTAAACCTTCCTTGCAACTCAGTCCCAACGGATCTATCCAGTTGATATGATTGGGCGCATATCGGTAATGGTTTATGCCCCCTAGCAACCCTATTGGGTCTTGACTGATAAAACGGCCTGTTTCGGGGTCGTAGTAGCGGAAGTGGTTGTAGTGTAAGCCGCTTTCGCTGTCAAAGTACTGCCCTTGAAAACGCAATGGGTTATTTATGTCGTTAATAGTAACAGTGGCCTTACCAAACACACTGTAGTGGGCTTGCCAAACGAGTTGATTAGTAGCGTTAATCAGTCCTATGGGGGTACCCAGTTGGTCTAATTGATAATGATATACTTGTCCGTCTTTCACCATCGCCATCGGTTTATGGCTATTAGGTTCGTAGAGGTACCAAGTAAAGTGATCAAGATAGTGTTCACCGATCAGAACATCACCGTCCCATAAATAGTCAATCCGTCCTTGGGCGGTGATTTTGGCACTGCGACGCCCTAGCGCATCGTATTCGTATTGAAAACATGCGCTACTACTCTCTAGCCAACTCAGTTGATTTAAACCATTAAATTCGCGTTTCTGAGCCATGCGGTTGGCCGATACAGGGGTTGACGCCGCATTAACTGAAGCCTTGGCCGCGCTCACGCTAACTTGATTACCGCTGTCGTCATAACGGAACTGTCGCCCATCGTATTGCAGCAGTCTGTCGCCTTGAACAGCAATACTCTCCCCCTGCGGATTTCCGAAGCTATCCCATTGATGCTGTTCATTCTGGCGGGGATCTTGTAAGTGCAGTTTACTCACAAGCTGATCTAACGAGTCATACTGATATTGCCACTGACCGCAGAATGTATCGCTCACACTAATACACTGATGTTGCAAGCTATAATGATAACTACGCTCATGTAAGCGGCTATTCGAGTCCTCTTGAGCAGATGTTAACCCTTGCCACTGTTGAGCGCAGAGGCGACCAAATACATCGTATTGTTGGCTGAGTAATATACCGCTGTGATATTCGCGTTCAGTTTCACGGCTTGCGCTATCGAACTGACGCTGCAATAACGGTTGTTGATTAAACCCTACATAGGCAGCGTGGCCTTGCTCGTTGTAACGTAAGGTGATTTGGCTACCATCAGGCAACAATGTCGCGATTTTACGCCCAAAATTGTCATATTCGTGTTCAATATGCCAATTGTCTTGCCAGTGTGATTTTAACGCTTTGTTATTACCAAAATGACTACTCGCATAGCCAAAACGCAATTTACGTTGAGCATTATTTGCCCGTAATAACCGGCCTAACTTGTCGTAGTGAAAATGTTGCTCACTGACATTTCGTCCGGTAGAAGTCTCTTTGTGCGCTTTTTGCTGGATAATACGACCTAAGGTATCGCGCTCTAGAATGACGTGACCTTGCTTACCCTCTTGAATTTTATGGATCCTACCATTAACGTCATACTCAATTTGCTGTGATCGACCATCAAAACCTTGTATTTGTATCGGCCTTTCTTGGCCATCGTAATCAATTTGATAGCAGGCATCGTCACTGCGTTGAATCGCGGTAAGGTTACGTTCACTATCGTACTGGTAGGCAAAGTGACTACCATCAGCTTGCCAATAATGGCTAGCTTGGCTTAGTCCGGCATAACCGAGACGTTGCTCGTGTCCTAGAGAATTACGCTGGCAAATCAATCGTCCCGCATCATCATATTGATAATGAAGCTCAATTACGTCGTGCTCTGGTATCTGACCATTTGCCATAAATGGGTATTGGCGTTGACAAATCACTTGCCCAGCACTATTACGTTGCCATTCAGTGACGAGTCCGGCAGCATCCACTATGCCATTCACTAACCCCAATTCATCGTAACTATAGCGAGTTAGCCCTTGTGGCGATTGCTGAGCGAGTAGTTGACCTTCCTTGTCCCACGCCAATTTAGTTTGTTGACCGCAGGCATCAGTAATGCTCACAAGCTGTGATAAGTTATTGTATTCATAACGTACTGATGCACCATTAGGGCCGGTCTCTGCTCGGAGCAATCCCGCCGATGAAAACTCACGGCGCCACTCCTGACCTTCTGCATCAATCACGCCGCTACGCTGCCCTAGAGCATTATATTGAAACTGGGTAATGCCCTCGTCGGCGGCTATCACTCGGCTTAACTGGCCGCGTCGGTTATATTCAAATGTGGTCACAGCCCCTGAAGGTTGAATTTCAGCAGTTTTCTTACCCTGTGCATTCCATTGGTATTGCCAAGTTGCGCCATCTGGAGCGATCTTTTTGATTAATCGATTTTGTGCATCATGGTAATAATGCCAAACTTGACCTCGACTATCTGTGCTAACGGCCAGCCGCTCTGCTTCATGGTACTCAAAGTGATAATCGTAACAACCATCATCCCCCCAGTTACGGCGACAACGGGCTAACGGTCCTGCACCATACCAAGTGAAATAATGCTTAAAGCCGCTCGCACGCTCACGTTCAACGAGCAAGTGTCCATTATACTGATATTGCTCAGTTTGCTGCGTTCTATTTGTTGCAGTTCTGAGATCGTTTGCCTCATCATATTCATAGATAGCCAGTAAGATCCCTAAGCGTTGTAAGCCTTGATCTGTATGCCTAACCGCTTCAATACGACTGATATTACCATTGGCGTGATAGGTTAATTCAATACCCCGCTTAGCGGTATAATCGATACGACTAAGTCTCTGATATCTATCATAGAAAAGTTGCAGAGTATGCCCAAGCTGATTAATCACTTGATGTAATACCCAGCATTGCGGCTTTTCATTGCACGGAACAAATACCCAATGAGTATCATCAGACTTGACTAGCACTAAGCTGCCATTTGATTCGTGTCGTAGAGCGAGCCCTTCGGCAAGCTGATAGGTAATTTTCCCTCGAGGAACAAAGGCAAATGGTAAGCGTCGACCTTCTTCGTCGACAAACCAAAATTGAGAATTGGCCTCGTCATCAATAATAAGATCAATATGCTGATGAAAATTACTCCGCCAACCAAAACCTAACCCTTGATTCTGTGCACTTTGGCTTGAACGATAGGTGCGAGTCCAGATTAATGGCATAGCACCTTCTAAGCTAAAATCAGTTAACGCAAGAATTTCCTCACCACTACACATAGCCACTGGATCGCCACAGGTGACTTTATCTTTATTGGGGGGTTCCGTTTGACCTGCTGCATTTTGGCCCTGTTGATCATTTTGGCCATGCTCGGACGGACTTTGCGTCGGCTCAGCTCGCCCTCCAGGATTGGACGCTTTCGCTGTAGGAGCGGAACTAGACGAAGCCGGTGCCGAAGGAACCTCTACTGGCTTCGCCGGTAAAATTGCGGCAAATAGCTGTTGTTCCACTAACGCTTTTGCAAGCGTTTGTCTTAACGCCCCTGCACGAGCTTGGCTCCACGTTGTTGTAAAAGAGGCTGACTGATTAAACCAAGCATACACAGACACAATCGTATCGCCAGGTAAGTCCGATACGGAAAACATCGATTGCAAAAAGGCAATAGCACTCTGCTCATCACTAAAGGCCAGAGAGGTTCGCGTGGGCTTTGTCGTGCTGAATAGAATTAAGTCGCCTGAGCGCGCTTTTAAAGATAACGACTTGGCTTGCATGCTAGTTTAACTTCCTTGCTGTAATAACGAACCATTCCAGGTCCGCCAACTAAATAATCCTGCTGCTCGAAATGCCTTGGCAGAAATCTCACACTGTAAGATATTCCCCGATAACAAGCCGTTTTTAAATCCTTCAAATATATGTAAAAAGCGATATAAACCACCTGCGGCACCAATTTCCCCTGTATGATAGGCGGGGAATAACAGCTGCGTATGTTGACTTATTTTGGCCGACAGTAATGGATATGCATCTAACCACTGCTGTGTGAGCGTTTCATCGCCATTATCAGGAAAGTAAATCGCCTGAAGTGAATCACTAGACTCCGCACTGACCTGAGTAAATAAAGACGTTAACGCCTGTTTCGGTGTACCTTCTACATCAGCATCCATAGCCGAAAAATTAACGACTACACCCACCTCAGACTGACCTAAACATAATCCCACGATCCCTTCGGATGGGCATAAACCCATGTGTTGGGCAGTGAGTAAGCGCTGCTGCTGTGCAAGCTGCAACAAAAGCTGTTTTTCTGCCAAACTATCCATGGCAATAATCCAAACCTGCTCTACTGCATCTACCGATAACAAACGGGATGCTTCAGCTAATGCTATTAGATTGCCACTACTGCCATATGGGAAAATACGGCTTAAGCTATGCGTCAATAAATGGGGATACACCACAGCTATCTGAGCGAATAACGCGTGTAACAAATGATCTTGACCATTAAAAAGCTCTGGTAAAACGAGTAGTACACATTCATCCTCGGGACACTGCAATTGCTCGGAAAACAAACAGTCAAATAACGCCATGAACTGTTCAATCGATAACTGACCTGAAGTATTGAATGTTAAAGACGATATGAAGTTAACTAATATCCCTTGATCCTCACCAAGAGACAACGCTTGCGGCTCAGGTGAGATCATATCTAGCATCATGCCATCGATGCTATTTTTAGCTCTACCAATAACAAGTCCAGATTGCAAAATGGTTATTGGAGATGCCATATCCCCCCCAATAAGCGACAAGGTCTGGCTAAGGGAGTCTGCGGGAAGTGTACTTTAGCGCGATAGGCTGCAGCCTGGCGCTGTCCCTGACACTCTAACTGCCAAAACGTTTTTAACTCTGTAGTGTCAATAACTTGCAGTTTAGTTAACGGAGGATACTTATTAACCACTAGCTCGAGGCTCGTTTCATCAATGAGCTCTAATTGCGAAAGTAATACCTCTGCCTCAACAGTACCGACTAAGGTATAAAGCACATCCATTGCGACATTTTCAGTCTCTTGCTCTTTTGTTAAGGCTAAAACCATAGGGATAAACTTGGACAAGCCACTAAAGCCGATAGCCTTAAAACTGGCAGATCTATCATTTGCTTCTGAGCAAATAAGGTTTAACAAACGGATCTTTAATGGCTCCGGCGCGCCACAAATCAATACAAAAAGATAATCCCAGTGACTTATTTCATTCTCTATTGCACAAGAAAGCAGTTCGAGTTCATCTGTGCGGTCACCTAGCATATATAATGCAAGTTTTATCTCTACACTCAATCTTGGCTCGGCATTCCGGATTGCGGAGTTCAGTGCCGCTTTTTCGGACATACATCCCATACTCGCGAGATACCATAGCATTGCAGAGGAAATATGTTGCTCGAGCAATTTGTCAGTATTGGGGATAGGGATATGCAGATAGCTTGCAAGAAGCCAATTGGCATACTCAGCATTGTCTTTCTGAGCAGACACAGCAATAGCCGCATAATCCATATTATGCAATGCCATTTTTAGCTCAGTTAGCCATAGAGCATGGGGAGGATTAACCTCAAATGCTGAATCAAATGGAATTGGTGAACAATCTAAAACCCAATCAAGCCACCGATGCTCTGTCACGTGAACCTTGCGTCTAAGCAATTCGTTTAATCCACGCATCAATTTTTGGTCATGCATCATAAGTAGCTGTCGATTGGTATAACGGCTGTGAACTAAGACATGTCTTTGTTCGAGGAGAGATGCGGTGATCTCGATCAATGACTTATCGGTTAGCATGATTAACCACCAATAAGCACCGTTGGAACACCGACCACAATTTTACCACCATGCGCGGTATCATCACCCAGACGGGCGGCATTTTTGCCATTAATAAAAACGGTAGATGAACCACCACTAATCGTGTCAGGTGGGCCGATACAAACCAATTTATCGCCCTTGCGAGCGGCAGGAAGACCACAGATGGAAACATTTGGCGAGCCTTGAACAACGGGACCACCAACATGGGGAACCTGTCCCGTAAACTTAGGGCAAATATGCATTGAGCCAATCACAGAGGCAGGTTTACCCATTTTATCTTTCTTCCTTGAATATCAATCAAATAATTAACTAGTTGATACTAACTTTACTGCCTTTAATCGTAATATTGGTGCCTTTAATGCTAATAGAACCATCACTTTTCATTGAAATTGAAGCCGAACCCGTTTTGATAGTAATAGCGTCACCGGCATCGATAACAAGTTTCTTGCCCACTTTTAACGTATCGCTACCATCAATAGTGCTTTTACGATCCTTATTAACAGTGTGCGTATCATTACCTTTAATGACAGATTTTCGATCATTATCAACACTGTCTGACTGATCATTCTCTACATGCAATGTAAAGTTTTTCTCTGCATGCAGATAGACTAGTTCATTTCCTTTTTTATCGTCAAAAGTCAATTCATTGAAATTAGCCGCACTCCCTTTCTCGCTTGAACGCGTACGGATACCACTTTGAGTTTTTCCGTCTGGCAAGTTATATGGCGGCATGTGATCCGAGTTATAAACTGAACCGATAATAATCGGTTGATCGGGATCACCATTTAAAAACTCAACAAGTACTTCTTGATCTCGACGGGGCAGAAAATTGCTTCCCCAATTCTTACCTGCCCAACTTTGGCTTACCCTAATTGGACAAGAACTTTCATGATCTTTAATTGCACTTCGATCCCAGTGAAATTTAACTGTGACGCGCCCTAAAGCATCTACCGAAATTTCCTCCCCCCCTTTGCAAGTCACAGTTGCGGTTTGAACACCCGAGATCATCGGCTTGGCAGTGATAGGACGAGGACGATATGGAACACTTTTAGGCACACACATAAAAGTATTGGTAATTTGTTGACGTGAGTTTTGACTCGCACCAGTCTGATTGACAATTGCACAAGTTAAGACGACCTGGGTTATCGCGTATTGCTTACCGACTTCAGACTTATCTTCATGTTCGCTAAAAGCAAAAGTTTGACCCGCTGTAAAAGTTCGACAATTACTTGAACCTTTGCGTAATTGAATGTCACGTTGCAAGGCTTCTAATCTCGATGCAGCGACAGCCTTCCCCCTTGGATGAGTGTCAGATTCAGCGTCATATGCAAACACTTCATAATCGGTATGCTTAGGTAATAGCCCACCTTTATCATGTGTTCCAGTGGGTAATTCTTTGGGTTTTAATAAATTATATCCACGTTGAACAAATTTACCTGGCGCCATATTAATAGCAGAATGCCATTGGTTAATATGAGCTTCAGCAATACTACCTGTATTAAATTTGACTTTATTTTCAACACAAGGCTCATAAGCTGTTGCTTTATCTGCCAAAACTAAAGTATGTTGCGAAGCTGTATGCGTAAAATAATAAAAAATACCTTCTTGCTCAAGCAAGCGGTTTATAAAAAGCAAATCAGACTCTTCATATTGGACTTTAAATTCATAATCTGGATAAGATGAAGAAATCTTAGAGGCTATATCAACCTTAACACCGTGCTCTGCAGCGACTTCATTTACAATTTTAAGAACGTTTTTCTTTTTAAAAATACGACTATTTACCCGATGTTGCATAAACCATGCAGCAGGAACAATAGTTAAAACATAATCTTTATGCACTTTATCGTCGGCTTCTTTCGCGACTCTTAGCCCTAACGATGTGACGTCAGAAACCATACCGTGAATAAAACGATTCTTTCCATCACCTAATTTCAACGTTATGGTCACTTCTTTACCAATTAACGCCTGTGAATCAATATCCTCACCATTAGTATAAACTTGCGCCTTCACATTAAAAAGTTCCGATATTGCCTCTTCAAACACAAAACGAGTCAAATAAAGTTTATCTTTCCCTAACGGAGTATCAATTTTGATACTGTTCTCATCCTGAGTCGCCAACTGCATATCGAAGCCTTAATGGTAGAAACAAAATAATAAAAAACTGATGCGGCAAAACCGCATCAGTTTGACCATTAGTCTTATAACTTTTGGCCTTTAACGCCACTGTAACCATAAACTTGTGGTGCAGATACGTTATTTTTGTCATCTGTAGGTACAACTGTCATCATTAGCTCTGTATAACTAATAACAATTGTCTCTACAGGACGATCACCAGAAACTGACATGTGGTAGCTACTTACCATTGCATCAGTTAGTTCAATTTTCATGATTTCTTCAATTTTATCACCTTGTTTAGTGATATGAAAAATCGCCTTTTTACCTTTACCAATAGTCGCTTCCTTGAATAAATCAGGAGAAGCTTTATCTTGTAACTTAGTAATGACAACATCGCTCAAACGAGTTGAACTAGCTTCACGATCCATAGCAGTACCAGTATGAGAAGAGATTTCACGTTGTGAGCCCCAATCCATAGATAGAACAGTAATCATGTCTTTAAAAGCTTCTGCAGTTGCTTCGCCTTTAATCCCTTCGTAGTCCAAATATGTGTTAGCTTGCATTCTATATTCCTTTTACTAATTAACGGCTGTCCTTAATTGGACGTTCATATGCTCAGGTATTAATGACCCTGGTACACAAAAATACAAAGAATAAAGGAAAGCCAAATACATTAAGCATCCCTTGATTATTAGATATATTTTTGTCGGTGTGCATTATACTACCAAAAGCGCTTCCCTCAATACTTGATAACTCACTCAAACATAGACCATATCAGTAACATATCAAGCAAATCAAAACCTTACCATAACCAACCCAAAAAAATAGTGATCAATTTTTTCAAATTAATACTTTTGGACTAATACGATATTTTTATAAAATATCATATTTGAACTCATTACCATCAACCATAAGTCTGATATTTGAAAGGAACTTGCTGTCTGCAACAAATTGTAAAATCTTGACTGACATCTCTGGCAATATTCTATTCTGAATAACGTTATGTATGGTTCTTGCACCACTATCAGCATCTTGACACTGCGAGACAATATAATTAACAACATCTTCATCGTAATTGAATTCAACTTTGTAATTACTCAACAACCTCCGACTAACACGTTTAAGTTGTAAACAAATAATCTGCTTAAGTTGTTCATCTGCCAATGGCAAATAGGGAATAACATTTATCCGACCTAAAAATGCAGGTTTAAATACTTGTAGAAGATCAGGTTTAAGTGCTTTAGCAAGTCCATTTGTCGAGGGAGATGTTGATTCATCCTCAAATAAACGCATAGTCGTATCAGTACCAACATTTGAAGTTATAATGATTATTGTATTCTTAAAATCAATATCTCTACCTTCCCCGTCCTTTATTGTTCCTTTATCAAAAACCTGATAAAAAATATCTTGAACACCGGGATGAGCCTTTTCCATTTCATCGAGTAGAATCACGCTATAAGGCTTACGGCGCACAGCCTCGGTTAACACACCACCTTCACCGTATCCAACATAGCCCGGCGGAGAACCGAGTAATAAGGATACTTTATGTTCTTCCTTAAACTCCGACATATTGATAATAGTGATACTATCTTCACTACCATATACTTGCTCTGCAACAGCAAGAGCGGTTTCAGTTTTACCTACACCACTTGGACCTGTGAGTAAGAAGATACCATTCGGTTTATTTTCGTCAGCAAGTTGTGCGCGTGATGTTTGAACCGTGCGGGCGATTAGCTCTAAGGCGTGCTCTTGACCAACAACCCTCTCTTCTAGAATAGACTTTAATGCCAGAATTGTTTTTATTTCATCAGCCTGCATTTTTCCTAAAGGAATACCAGTCCAATCAGAGACAACCTCAGCGACTAAATTCTCTGTAACCTGCCAATGAACCATTGGATTTTGAATGGCTGATAACAATGCCTTTATTTCATTCAGTCGATGAAGTGATGCACTATTATCTTCTCCATTCTCCGTATGCAGTAATGTCGCGAGTTCTCTTGCCTCTAAGACTAAACTTTTTTCGTATGTCCACTGTTGCTGAACTTGTTCAAGCTTATTATTTGCATCGAGAAGTTGATGAGTAAGCAAATCAATAGCAACAAAGTGGTCCGCACCTAACCTTAGTTCGCGTTGTAATAGTGCTATTTCTGCTTCGAGCTGCTGTACACGGCGCTGCTGATCTTCAAGCTGACCAGGAATCGCATCTTGACTCATTGATACTCTTGAGCATGCGGTATCAAGTAAACCAACAGCCTTATCCGGTAACTGTCGACCATTAATATAACGGTCTGATAAATGAACCGCTGCCTGCAGTGCTTTATCAGCAATATTAACACCATGATGCGTTTCCATAACAGGCAAGATCCCTCGCAACATAACGATTGCGAGTTCAGGCTTTGGCTCTTCGACTTTTACAACTTGGAAACGACGGGTTAGCGCCGCATCTTTTTCAAAATATTTTTTATATTCGGCCCAAGTTGTCGCGGCAATGGTACGCAATTCACCGCGAGCTAGTGCAGGCTTTAATAGATTAGCCGCATCATTCTGTCCAGCTTGGCCACCGCTGCCTATCATTGTATGCGCTTCATCGATAAACAATATTATAGGTTGAGCACTCTGGCGAACTTCCTTGATCACATTTTTCAAGCGGTTTTCAAACTCCCCTTTCATGCCTGCACCCGCCTGTAATAGCGCAAGATCAAGGACACGCAGAGAAACATTCTTTAGACGATCAGGAACATCGCCTGCTGCTATTTTAAGCGCTAAGCCCTCGACAACAGCTGTTTTCCCAACACCCGCCTCACCCGTTAAAATGGGATTATTTTGACGACGACGGGATAAAATATCGATCATCTGTCGAATCTCAAAATCACGTCCAATTATGGGATCTATTTTTCCGGTCCTAGCCTGTTTTGTTAGATCTACAGTAAACTGATCTAATGACGGTGTTTTACCTGCTGAAGTCGGTGTATCAGTAGTATTATTTGTACTGTTTTTTTCAGCTTGTTGTTCAAGTGAATGTTGAGCCAGACTTGGCCAGACTCTTAGTATTTCAGCAGCATCAATTTTGTCGAGTTCAGTAACACGCCTACTAATTGGCGCGAGTAAAGTTTCATCCTTCAACAATGAATAGAGTAAATATGCGGCCCGAATGCGCTCATCATTAAAATCAATACTCGTATTCAACCATGTTGCTTTTAACAAGTTAACAACTTGCACAGAAATAGCCGGTAAAGAATTGTTACCTGTCTTAAAGTTTTCTAATGCTTGTTGTAATTGATACTTCACCCTATCAACATCAATAGAGAATGCATTCAACAGAAGCCTGATATCTGAATCCTTCTGTTCCAAAATGGCATCCAGCCAATGCTCAATTTCAACACTATAGTGACTACGAGACTGACATTTTGCCGTCGCAGCCTCAAGTGCCATTTTTGATGATGGACTAAGCTTTTCAACAAGGCTCTTTAATGGGGTGTTTGACATAATAGCTTCCTTTGCTTATTTAACTACGCGCTAATTTAAAACCAACTCTGTTAGCTTCTTCCAACTTATGATTTCGAATACTTAATCTTCCAACCTGTCCCAACTGATTACTTCCCGCCCCTAACCGAACGGCAGGAAAATCAACATAGCGTCCGATTAAAGTGACCCTAGCTTTAACTTGAGGTGTTAAATACTCCTTAACTAGTTTTTGCACTAATAAATTAAGAGATTGATTGGGTAGTAATTTTCTTAATACTTCAGAGGTCGCCTTAATATTAATGTCAATAATGGAGCTTACATCCCATACTTTCTGCCCTAACATCATGCTCTTCCCTAGCTCAGCATTGACACCTTCAGGTTTTACTCCAGATGCTAGATAGCTACATTCTGACGCATTTAACGAAATCCAATGCCCTTGCAATGATTTTATTTCAATCTCTGCACCAAGAAATTCTGCCAGTATTTGTTTTAAAAATTTTGCTCCTCTATTTTTAGTAACAAATGCACCTGCGTAATATGAGTTTAGATTTGAAGCAGAGCCTACGAGTTTTAACACGACCTGACTAAATGGGTCTTGTGAAAACTGTTGACTGCCATAGTGACAAGCAAACTGATGTTTTTCCCAAGCCCTATAATAAAGTGATATAAGTCTATGATTAAAAATATCGAAAAAATCTCGCATCGTACGATCTTTTAATTTCAACCTTTGCAACATTAATTCTGAATAATGCTGTGGCATAACGCCAGAAGGGCCAGTCAACCCCATAAAGCTTACGTGAATATTAAATGCTTGCTTATCTGCGAAGCCATAGTCTTTGCTTTCCACCTTGCTGATTGCTTGCCCTGGAAAACCTAAATGCTGAACAGATTTAAATCTAATTAACTCCTGTTCAGGAAAAGCATCTCGCCCGACACTATGCCAGTGGAGTTCTTGAGATGATAACTGCTTTTGCAAGAAGTATACTGCTTGATAAAAGTCAAAACTCTCGGGAGAGTCTTTCCAATCTCTAATACTCATAGCAACACCTGAGTACCGACTCTAGCCGGCCATGTATGATAAACCTGAGCCTGATCACGCAATTTAATTGAGAGTCGAGTGTAAGAATTTATCGCAGCAAACTGCGAAAAGAAAATATCTAAAATACCGGCAAAAAAATACACTCCCGTTCCTGCATAGGATGATTGGCTAAACTCAATAAGAATATCTGAGCCTGCACAAACCGCGACTCTTCCTTGCTGGTTAACTCTTGCCGTTCCATTGCTAATGGTTACTGCGGTTATTCCATCGATCAACGCTCTGGACTCTGGCGCTCCCCGAAAATCATATAACTTTAATGTTTCTTGTAACTGAGACAATGCATTTTCGCCACTGAAACTCATGAGTGTAAGGTGATTTACAAGCTGCCAGCGGGTGTTCTCTTTCAATGCGGGTCTAACTGGTGAGGTCGGAGCAATTAAACAACGGACATCTTTAATAATGTCTACATGACTACGAATACTAAAATGAGGCTCCCCCCCTCCAAAAGGTAAATAAGAGGGCAAATTTCTATTGCTGCATAGTGCATTAACTTGAATGACCCAGTCTTGTTCTGTACCATCAATTGTCATACCTTTAAACTGACAGTCAATGATTGACAGATAAACTTCAGTTCCAGCCTCTGAATAACCACCGGCCCAATTCACAAATTCACGTCGACTATGCCAAAACATATTCTGCTGTTGGGAGAATGCGGGATGCCCTTGACTATAGTAAGGATTCAGAACCATTTCATTTCCAAAAGGATCATAAGCCCGAATATCCTGTATTGATATAATTTCACACACATCAGCATCTAAATAGCTTGCTGCAAGACGATATTCATACTGCGAAGACACTAACTTGATAGGCTCTAGCTTCTGCTGAAACAAGTTAATTACAGGAGTGCAGCCAAGCAAAAAACTATCGGCATTGATATGGCGTTCTAATTCAGCAGCGCCTTCAGAAAGATAAAAATATAGATTAAATTCATCTTTAATCCCATGCCAATTGGGGTCTAAATCAACTAGATCTATAAATAGAAATTTTTCAGGACATAAAAACTGCTCAATAAGCAATCGATAGCCTGAAAAACTTTTTTGACTGTATGGCACTACACTCTCATCGTCACCAAATCCTACTTGTTGTATATGCCGAGGTTGTAAATAACGAATACTTTCTTCATCAGAAGCAGAGATCCCAATACTGATAACTTTACGGTGTAAAAGCTCATAGAGCGGATACACATGATGACGTTGTCCATTCAAATAAAATCGCAGACGTGTCAAACCAAGCTCATGCATTTCCGTCGTATCAAATTCACAAGTAAGTGTAAGCTTAACAAGCGCCTTAATAGGCTGTTTTAAGTTCGGTGTTGGAGCATTAAACGGAGCATTTTTAAACTCTGCTTTTGTTACCTCTAAAGGAAGCACTTCCGTATCATAGCAAGATTGAAATAAACAGTTTTTAAGCCCTTCAGTTTTAGTTTCAAACTCAGTACCCCGAGCAACTAGAACTCCGGAAGTAGAAAGATTCTGGCTCGTCAACTTAAGAATTGAAAACGCAGGAATGGGTGCTTGATAATCTGGATATAGCTGACCCAATAATGCATCTGTTACTTCAGGAAAACTATCATCTAGTTTCTGCCTAATTTGAGCAGTGAGTAACGAAAAGCCTTCTATCAATCGTGACACATGCGGGTCTTCTACATTCTCTTCCGATATACGTAAACGGCCTGCAATTTTGGGATATTGCTCAGCAAACTCTGCACCCATGCGACGAATGAAAGTAAGCTCACGATTATAATACTTCAGGAGTTCATCATTCATTATTGATAATCCTTTATCGTTAATCCCAAGTGAACGGGTTCTATCTCTGAATCAAACATAATATGCTCAGGTTCAGGATCTGCATATAGTAACGCTTGGATTCTTAGCTTTAGCACGCGATCTATAACCTCTTCATTTTCGAGCAATGTCACTTCTACATCAATAAACCGCGGCTCAAAACGCCTTATCGTTTGTTCAACAGCTCGGCATAGCTTTTCACGGCCTTGATCGGTATCAACAACCATCACTGAAAAGTCAGGTAGACCATAGTTCAATAAGCTTTGATTTAATTCTTGATAGCAATCAGGCCAAACATGCCACTGAACTCGGCTGTTGAGCAGATTTTCAAGATCACGTTTAACATTTGACCGCAAAGCGCGTAAATCAAAGTTACGCCGTGAACGAAGATCATCACTTTGCCCGGGAGCGTCGTCGATCAGCCGATCAATAAGTGACATTTGTAAAGATTGCTTATTATTAATTTTCAATTAATTGATCTCAAGATATCGCATTAAAAGAAACTGATTAAGCTGAGCAAGATGTCATCTTTTCAAAACTACTTATCGCCGTAATTGGGAGCACTTCATCACCAACCAACCACATTTTAAGACCTGTCCCTGTGGCAACAAACTCCCCTTTTTGCAACCAATCAGTATCTTTCCCTAAGCGAGAAGATTCATCCTCACTTGAAACATACGTTAACGGAAGAAATGCTTCGCCGCTGGGACCATTTTCAATTGAAATGTCAATGCGTCGCCAAACACTATCGATAATTGATTCAGTCTTATGTACAGTTAAATGCTCAATTTCAGAAAACTTGGCTAAGTAAAACTTTCCATCAGTACCATATATTTCGACGTAACCCGCTAAAACATCATCTAGATCTCTAATATCATCAATAGAGCTGTTATTGACACTTGCTAACACTTTCTCTCGATCATTTTCGATTTCGAAAACTAACGATGTCGCAGCATCTATATCGTTCTCAAGCATCGCTAAGTTAACACGTATTGTTTTCTCAAAAATATCATCCGATTCCCGAAAGAGATTCGCAGTCATTCCACCACGATAAAAATCTATTCGTGCTTGATCTGCGCGGATCAGTTGCCTTAAATTTACTGCCCCCAATAGAAAGTCAGGATGTTGTCGAATAATCATGTCTAATTGATTATCAGCTGACTCTAAATCTCCATTGATACATAGCAACTCTACATAGATAGCACGTAGCTGAGCATTGATGGGATCCTCTCTTAGCGCCGCCTTGCAGTATTCGCAAGCCAAATTTAGCTTTCCTTGCTTAATTAAATCATTTAACTTTTTCATGTTATTCCTTTTACATTTAGATTGAATTTTGCTTTGGTGACAACTCAGCAACTAACCTTACAGTCGTTACCATTTGGTCCAACTGAAAATGTGGTTGCAAATGAATTATTGAATAAAACTGTCCTGGCTTACCACGTTTTTCTTTAACCTCTATCCTTGCGGCTCGCAATGGAAATCGTGCTCTAATTTCGTCGGATGCATCTTCAGTCGCAGTAGTGTATTTATGTAACCACTTTTGCATATTTTGCTCACACTCTTGTGCCGAATGATATCCACCGACCTTATCTCTCCCCATCACTTTTATATAATGGGCAAATCTCGCAACACATAAAATATACTGCAGCATTGCTGACAATCTATGATTAACATTAACGACCAATTTATTTGTTATTTTAGCCTGCTGAACAGAGGCATTATTATAAAATGCAAAAAAATCACTGTATGGAACGGCTGATAATGGAATAAATCCATTATCGGATAATTCAGCTTCAAATCGATGACTCACAAGTAAACTTACAGAAGGCTTATTAGATTTTTGATATATATCAGTCTCATACTGACATACAGGTAATCCACTTACAAGACCAAAACTATGGCTACCCGACTTAACTCCACGGATTTGACCAAACCAGCCGGATTCGCAATATGCTCGTAATAATACTGCAGCAAAAGCAAAAGCCGCATTTCCCCAAAGATAATCCTTTTCTGGTCTGGATAAATTTTCTTTAAAAACAAAGCTTTCAATTCTTGAACCGTCATCTTTATACGGGCTTCTCATTAGAACTTCAGGTAGCACAATCCCCAGAAAACGAGAATCATCCATTTCTCTTAAAGCATGCCATTTTATATATTCGATTTGTTTAAATTGATTACCAATATCTATCACTTGTCCTAATTGGGAGAAATCATCAACGCCAAATAAAGATGGATCAGCAGAACAAATAAATGGAGAAAAAGCAGCTGCAGCAGTTCGAGTCACATCTTTTAAAATATCAAGATCATTTACAGTATGCCCTGGGCGTATAATATGACTAACCCTATAATCCCCAACAATAACGCCAAACGGCTCACCACCTGGCATATCGAATTCATTGCTATATATAAGCTTAAAAAATTCACTTTGATCAAAATCAATTGCCCTTGTAACATCCTTTGAAAGCTCAGCCCAAGATAAAGAAATCAATTTAATCTTGGTCTTTTGTTCGCGATCATAAATGCCAGCCTGCTCAGTGAGGTATAAAACCCCTCTCCAACTCGCTTCTAATTCTTGCAATATTGAATGATGTAATATCTCATTAATCTGAGTGTTAATTAATTCATCAATTGCAGAAATAGACCGACATAGAGATGGAACTATATGTTCAATCTCTATGCTAGTCATATTTTCCACGTTCTCTAGCCAATATACTATTGCCAGTGCAGGATTGTCTTCTCGTAAAAAACGCGCAAGTACACCTCTGCGCGTAATATCAGAATATGTGGCACGATTTTCAATCGGATCATTTGACTCAGATAGAAAAATGTCTTCTGAGACAAAGTTAATCTCATTGAACATATGATCTCCCACATAAAAAACAAAAAATAGGACTTAACTTAAGCTAAGTCCATATCAAACTCACAAGTGAGTGCTAGCCACCGATTTGAGGGATCTTTGCAACTAATCGTAAAGATGTTGACAATTCCTCAAGTTGAAGCCAAGGCTTTAACCATGCAACCGCGTTATATGATCCTGGACGACCAGGAATTTCTTTAACTTGTACTTTCGCATCAGCTAAAGGATAACGCGCTCTGACTTCCTGTCCGCCACCTTCTGAAGCATTTACATAACTTAAGATCCAGCGATTTAACCAGACTTCAACATCTTCAGCTTCCATGAAGCTACCGATTTTATCTCTAGCTAAAACTTTCAAGTAGTGAGCGAAACGTGATGTTGCCATTAAGTATGGTAAGCGAGCTGAAATAGCCGCATTTGCCGTAGCCTCTGGGCTATCATATTTATGGGGTTTCTGAGCTGTTTGTGCACCAAAAAACACTGCATAATCCGTATTTTTATAATGACATAGAGGTAAAAACCCTAGTTTACCTAATTCGGCTTCTCGTCTATCCGTGATCCCTATTTCAGTCGGACACTTCAAATCTGGATCACCGTCATCACTCATAAAGATATGACTTGGTAAACCTTCAACTTTTCCCCCACCCTCGGCACCACGAATAGCAGTACAGAAACTATATTGAGAGAATGCATTAGTTAAACGGCTACCCAGTACATAAGCAGCATTCATCCAGCAATAATCTGCATGATCAGCAGTTATAGCGACCTTTTTAACTGGGTCTAACTCAAACTCTTCAAAACCAAATTCTTCTACTGGACATGTCGCATTACCATATGGCAAACGGCCTAATACTCGAGGCATAGTTAGCGTGACAAATCGAGAATCTTCACTCTCACGGAAAGAACGCCATTTCGTATATTCAAGAGACTCGAATATCTTCTCTAAATCACGGGGTTTAGATAATTCAGTCCACTCGTCAAATCCAAACATAGTTGGAGATGCAGATGAAAGGAAAGGACAAAAACCAGCTGCGGCGACGTTAGACATATAGGTTAATGTCTCAATATCCTCAGGATGATTGGTAAACTCATAGTCACCAATTAGTGCACCATAAGGCTCACCCCCAGGAGTACCAAACTCAGCTTCATATACTTTTTTGAATGTTTGACTTTGATCAAACTCAACAGCTTTACTTAAATCTTTATAAAGCTCTTTTTTTGTCATACTCATTAAACGAATTTTTAGCGTTGAACTTGTATCTGAATTACTGACTAAATGATTCAAACCACGCCAAGAACCTTCCAGCTTCTGAAAAGCCTCAGTATGCATAATGGCAGATAACTGGCTGGAAATTGCTTCATCAAGCCTTTCGATAGCTTCATTAAAGGTAACTGTTAAGTTTTTATTCCAAGATACAGTACCGTTAAGCGCTTCCTCCGTTAAAGTACGGATTAATTCCTCGGCTCGAGTAGCTTCCGTTTGCTTGGTTGCGCCAATGGCCATGTCCAGTAAAGAGGACGTTCCCACCTGCGCATTATCGTGTTGTTCCGCTAACGCTTCCATGCTCATATTATTTATCCTCTAAACTCAGTTCCTGCGCTAACTTCTGCAGGTCTTCATTATTGTTAAGCACTCGTTCAAGAATGTTTTCAAGCTCTTCTGACCTATCAATTTTAGTCATTAGATCACGTAGCTTATTACGAGTAGCCATCAACTTATCTAAAGGTTCGACTTGTCTAACTATCGCTGCAGGTTCAAAATCCTGCATCGATTTGAACTCAAGTTCGACTTCAAATTGGCTACCATCATTTGCGAGTTTATTATCAACTTTAAAATTTAATTTTGGATTCATTCGACGTAAAACATCATCAAAATTATCCCTATCTATTTGCACAAAGCGGCGATCTTTTAAGGGCTTCAAAGCCTCTGTATTATGACCCGCAAAATCGCCCATAACACCTACAACAAACGGCAGTTCTTTTTTAATCGAAGCTCCTTCTGTTTCGACATCATAAGTTATATGAACTCTTGGCTTCCTAACTCGTGATAATTTACTGTGAATACTTTCCATTTCTTTTCTCCTATTAAACAGAATTGCCTTGGCATAATATCACCTAGGCATGATTAACATTACTTAGTTTCAGTTATGCCGGTAAGTTTAAAATATCCATTGCGACTATTACTATCATCTATAAGCTCTTGCAATAACTCAGGTAAAGTTAAGCTACTCCAACGAATAACTTGCTCTAGCGAATAAGACATAGGCGAATGAGGTTCAGTTTTTCTAAAAAATTCTGCAGCCTGTTGTAAGCTTCTAATAACTTGTTGCCGTGTTTGTAGCTGATTACCGACAGCACCGATTGTCTGCGTTTCGTCATCAAAATTAATACCAATGCCATCGTCAATTTCAACACTAATAACTGCTAATTTATCGGCCGCAAGATATTTAACTGAATCAAGACATTTCTGTAATGCTTTGCTAATAGCTGTGGTAGGTTGTGGTTGTCCCATAACCCTATCCATATTTTTTGATAACTGTTCAAATTCATCAATAGCACTATTCAATTGCTCAACTAAGTCCCCATAGAATTCTTTTGAGGATTCAGAAACAGCTCTATTAATTTGCTCGACACTTATAACACCATTATCTGTTTTTTTCCGCTGTTTATCCTCATTTTCTCTAGACAGATCTAATGCTCGAATATATTGCCAAGTAGCATAACATCCAGAGCTGGTATCTTGAGTAATCGGAATACTCATAATTGGTGTAATTAATGCGCCATCACCATCGTAGCCATTAAGTCCAATTAATGATGCAATGCGAAATTCAATATCGTCATCATCGGGACTAGGATATAAACTATCCCAAAAATTCTCTATGATAAGGTGTGCAGTTTTAAAGCCAATGGCAAGCCCTCTGAAGCCATAAACTCGACACAATGCTTCAATTAACCAAGCAGCAAACTCTAGATCCTTTACCTCGTGCACAAGGGCATTTGGTATCTCATCAATAATCGGTCGCCAATCTCCAACTAAAGACTGAAAGTCATCTTCTTCTACCAGCAGCTTCCGTTCATTCGCTCTAGCATTGCTACGAATATCTTTTAATCGATAATACTGAGAACTTGGAGATATATCTGTGCGAGGATCGACTCCTGAAGGAGCCGACTCATTAACATCTTTTATTAGTAATGAGAAATCAATTATATCGTCATAGTCCATTGTTCATTATTCCATATCAGTTGCGAAAAAAGCCAAAAGTCAGAGTTCAACGCTTAGAATATAGCGGGATCGTTTTGGCACATTCATAATCTAAATTAGAATCAAATATACTCACTAGAATGCTCGTAACATTATCCTTCGCACCAGAAACCAAGGTTGAATGGAGTAGCGCTCTGTTAGCTTCATACACATTGTTATTGAGTAGGTAATCACCAATTTCTCTATCAGGAATTTCTTTATTCAATCCATCGGTACATAAAAGATATATATCTCCGGGACTGCAACGACCAAATATATAGTCAACCTCTATATCGGCATCAACACCGATTGCCCGCGTGATGACATTTGAAAGCTCATGATTCTCCGCATCATTCTCAGAAATTAATCCCTGTAAAATCATGTCATTAACTTGACTATGATCGCTACTAAGCTGAATGAGATTAGCAGAACGTAACAGGTAGCATCGACTATCGCCGGCCCAAAACACGTGATAGGTATCTTTACTTATAAAAAGCACAACAACAGTGGTACCAGCAGTATTACCCTCTAATGTATCTTCGCTAAAATCGCACACCGCACGATTTGCATCATACAAAGCTTGAACGATGATTTCAGCGCTAATACTTTCTTTATGTTTCAATGCAGTCTGAGTTAATACATCCATAACCAATTGACTTGCTATATCACCAGCAGCATGTCCTCCCATACCATCAGCAACAGCCCATAAACCAAATTCCGGTAATGACAAGTAGGCATCTTCATTAATTTTGCGAACAAGTCCCTTATGTGTTTGTGCATCAGATAAAAATTGCATAATTACATCCAGTACTAAGACCTAATGGTCTTAAGTTGCCAATTCCATTTCGCCCAATTTCCAGCGATCATTCCCGCAAATTGACTAATTTGGGGTAAACCAGAAGTGACAAGCATACAAGGCTCAATCTGTTCTGATCCTGCTGTCCACCAAAGACAGTATCGACCAAACTGCTGTACATAACTCTGGTGTAATAAATCTAAAAATGATATGTCTTTATTTGACTCTATCACCCATGGTTGTTTTATATTTTCCCCAGTACTACCTGATGTACTTATTTTATTCACTGGCGTCCATGGGATCTCATTTTCCTGTAATTCTTTAATCCATGCCGTTAAATTAAAATCATCGTCTAAACTTTGCAAAATTCGGTGTTCTAATTCAAAAAACCAACTCTTTTGCTCCCATGCTTGAGCTGGCGAGATATCAATAGCTGCCGCTAATGTAAATGGAAAGTTTCGCCCAACTGCATCAACACTCGGAATAACAGTGCCTATAATTGGAGACTCACCACAAACATTTGCAGAAAGAGCAAAGTGCCAAATCGGGCTTGTTAGATACGTAGGCAGCCACGACTCTCCAAGCTGCTCACGACTTACCGCCATTACAGCTTGTAACCACTCATTCCATCCATTGATAAAATCTGTCGGTAAATTTTGAGTAATAAAATCACCGTGGCTTGGAATTTTCCCATATATACCTAATTGTGGTCTCAAAGGTTGTTCGGACATTTAAATGCCTCCAATGCACCACTTAAAAATGGATTATCGACACTATCTGGCACTAGTTCGACTCTAGCCTTATTTCCTTGGACAGATAAGTAAAGAATCCCATCGTCTTTAGTTTCAGGACGCTCCTTCACCAGTTCATCCAATAATCTGAACCATGACCACTCACCTTTAAAGGTATTACTTGATAGTAAACCTGAGTTAGCAGGAGTAAAAACGAGTCGAGTCTGTAATCGATTTCTATCGCCGGGCCAAAAAAACTGCGTCATACGCGTTGGTCCATGCCTATAAGATAACTCCTGCCCATCAAGTTCAACGAGTAAGTGTGTAATATGCTTATCCAAGTAAATTGGCTTTAATCTAAAACCAATTTTTAACTTTTGAGAACCGGGCTCGAAATACATTGTTCGAATGTTTTGCGCCGCTTGAAAAGTTTTCAACACTCTATCACTCACACCAATATTCTGCTTAAAGCGCCATTGTTCGAGGTTCGTATTGGCAAATGGGCTCAAATAATCGATGAAAAATTGCTCTAATACGCCTCCATATCCGAAGAAACGTTCGAAATCCCGGAGCTTAATATCAACAGAACTATGCCTATCAAGAGGATAACGCCCATGGATCGCTTTTTGATATTCTGAAACAACATTACTTTTCCAAGCATCGTTGATGTGTTGTCGACTACCTTTAGCAAATAGTTTTGATGTGTCTGTAGAGATATTACCAAGCCAATCAGAAAAAGGAGATGGCACATCACTACGCAATCGACGTAACATAACGCTTAGTTCGCCCGCATTGTTTTCTCTTTGATTTGCAAATGCCTGCATTGCCATACCACCACTAGGTGCATATAACCGCTCTAGGTACGCATAATATTGCTGACTCGTCTGTGCAATTTGTTCCATTTGCGCACTATTAATCGCAAGAAGAGGTGCAAATGCTAACTCCACTTCATGCCCTGGCAGCTGTGTACCAAAGTCAGGAAGTTCGTCAGGAAGCAAACGTCCAATTCTTGATTTTTGTGAAGAAAACTTTGTATCGGCTACCTTTCCGGCAACATCAAGCGTCATATCCACGTTTGCAGACTCAGGCAACGACGATAGTTTTGTGTTTTGTTGGAAAGCCTTAATCAAACTTTGGATAGGCTGCTCAGGCCCGGCGAGGACTTTAGTCACATAAAGACCTTGTTCTAAATCGTCAATTTTCTGTATATCTAAATCTGCAAGTAGCTCTTTCCAGTAGTTAATATAATCACGCAAATACTTTTCCGTAACTTGCGCTGACAATACTTTTTCTACTTCTTCATCTTCTTCAGCTTTAATGTCACCATATATCCAGTTATCGGCTAATAATGCTTTTATTATCCTTCGCTTCTCAATGTTGAATACACCATGAAAACCTTGATATGTATAAAGCCCTGGTATCCCTTGTTTTAATGATTCACCACTTTTCCGAACAATAACATTTGCGCTTTCCATCCCCAACACATCTGATAATTTGAAGTCCGGAATGTTATTTTGCATTAACTCATTCTTAACTTTTTGATATGCCAGTTCTGACAAAGGCATAGTGAGCAATATATCTCGAGTTTCAGCGACTATTTTATCATCATAATTCTGGAGCTGTGCCCCATTAACAATTAATGCATTTAGATGAGATAGCAAGGAACGTCTTGTATCTGAGTTAACCTCACCAGGCAAATGTCTCTGCAAATATGCTTCATACCATGTAGTAATTTGCTCGCTCTTAAACTTTTCAGGGTGATAAAGCATTAAATATGTTTTTAACGTCTCATACAAATAATCTCGATGAGTGCTATTCGTTCTCATTTCATTTGTCAAACCATTAACGAACTCAGGTAGTAAGCTTGAATATAATGCTTTACTATAAATTATCTTCGCTGACTGTCCTAATTTATCACCTTGATATAAGCCGATATTTTTCAGTTCTCCATCGGGTAAAACACCAGCATATCCAGCAGGCATATCACGTAAAATACTCAATTGATTATTTAATGCTAATAGATCGGTGTTTGATTTAGAAGCAGCTTTGTAATGTTCAACTGATTGAGCGGCATTTTCAATCAACTGCTGATTCCAGCGATAACTGTCATACCAAGCATATAGAATCCATGTGGTGGCGATCAGGGTTAGCGCCGTAACACCATGACGTAGCCATGTATTCTTAGTTTTGTGGCGAAGATTTACAGTCGCAAGATCACGTTCTGGGATAAGAATGTTTTCAAAGAAACGATGGATAAAATATCCTTTACCTTCGCCTTTTTGCTGCCTTAATGGCGGTTCAGCTAAGCCACTGCTTCCTCCAACTTGCTGCATGATCCTATCGATAGGAATACCTTGTTGCGTTGCACTTGTAATATATACCCCGCGTAACATTGTTGATTTTTCAAAAGGGTTTTGTGAAAAAATTTCTTTGAGAAAATCATCCGCGGCACTCTGCAACAAACGAAGCTGGCGAGGAAATTCATAGATAGCACTTCGACTTTCAAGATCTCTTTCATGCTGTAAACAAGTAAATAATCGTTGATATAAACGATTAATCAGCGCGTGGAACTCTTTATTAAACTGAGAGACTGCACCCGTTTCATCCCATGTTTGGTCTGCAGAGAATGTCACTCCCCAAACTTGCTCTCTTTCTTCCGCACTTAAATCTGCAAAAAACTCAGTAAAACCCGCGACTAAATCGGCTTTTGTAAAAATAACGTACACAGGAAAGGTCATGCCTAGTTGGCTTTGAAGCTCCTGTACTCGCTGCTTAATTGCTCTAGCATGAATATTACGCTCGGTTTTAGTCTGATTGATCAGATCCGACAAACTAACAAATACGAGCACACCATTGATCGGTCTACGAGGTCGATATTTGCGCAATAAACCTAAAAATCCTTGCCATGCAGCTGAGTCCTGTGACGCATGACTATCTTGCGTAGTATATCGACCCGCAGTGTCGATTAAGACGGCTTCATTTGTGAACCACCAATCACATTGACGTGTACCACCTACACCACTGATAGGATCAATACCTAACTGCTCCATCAGCGGAAACTCTAGACCTGAATTTTGTAGTGTGGTCGTTTTACCTGAACCTGGTGCGCCAATAAGCATATACCAAGGCAATTGGTATATGTCCCTTGCACGGCTAAAGCGTGCATTCTTCAATATATCGATAGCTTTCTGCATCCGCGAAGTGAGTATTTCGATATCGCGTTTTGCTAATTCATCATGTTGCTGTTCGTCACTACTTAATAGAGATTCTACAGCTTGATTATGAGTTTTTAACTCACGGCTGCGTTTGATGAATTGAGAGATCATCCAAATCAGAGCGATTGATAATAATGTGATCAGTCGTGCACTCGTCGTCGCAAGGGGTTCTACACCTGCAATCGCAACGAGTGGTCCACCAAACCAAATCAGTAATGCTAAAGCGAGTAAACCGAGTACTGTAATAAATAATGACGACTTTATTACTCTCAGTAACATGCTAAGTATTGCTTTGAAGTTCATTAAGCTATCCCTTGCTAATACATCTTATTTCAGTAAGTCTATTTCGACACGACGATTTAAAGCCCGATTTTCAGGGGTATCATTGGGTACAACAGGTTCTGCCTCACCTCGCCCCTCGGGCTGTAAACGTCCATGTAAATCTGCTCCAGCAGCTAAACTGTCTGCCATCGCATTTGCTCTTGCTAATGAAAGGTGCCAATTTGATGGATATTTGCTTGTAAATATGGGTTGATCATCGGTATAGCCATTCACTAAAATACGGCCTTTCGTCCCTTCTAGGGCCCTAGCTATTTTCACAATAACAGGCTGGAACCCTTCATTGAGATCGGTTCCGCCCGTTGTAAAAAGATGATGAAGTCCCACCCGAATTCTCACGCGATCCGGTAACTCAATAACCTCGAGTAATTGCATGCCAATTTCTGTTTGCAGTAACTGTTGCAAACGTGCGCCTTCATGCACGGTAGAGGCTGAAACCTGAAGCGCTTGTGGCGTATTATCTACAATTAAAGAATTCATCTGCCGATTGACAGCATCAGACTGTGCATTCAGTTTATAACTTAAATACATATATGCACTGAGTAATAAAACGCCAACAAAAGAGCACATTACCCATAGGGGTATACGATTTTCTAGATGATTAACATTCTTTGCATCGGAATGCCAATGTGGTGATAAATCTCTCGGTGGTTCACCTTTTTGACTACGTATAGCCTTATAAGCACGGTCTTTTATAAGTTCTAGTTTTTCATAGCCATTCGTTTCAACTCTCATTTTCCCAATGAAGCCAAGAGATAGACAAAGATATTGCAACTCTAACTGCATTAAATTTTCTTTTGGGGAAGCGATAGCACTTTCTAAAAGCGTAAAAAAATACTCTCCACCAAATGTTTCGTTATGAAAAGTAGAAAGCAGACTCTCGGTCCCCCAATCGCTGTTTTCACCCCAGGCGGTGTTGAGTACGAGTTCATCCAAAAAACTGCATACACAGTAACGAGCCCGCTCTATTAATTCAGAGGATATTTGCTTAGCTCTCAATTGCAATTCGTACTGCTGAATTAAATAAATGCAGTGTTTCTTAAGTCCTAATACATCTTGATGTTGTTGCGTACTTCGGATTGGCGCGACTAAAGAAAACAGAAGGCCTGCCTCGTCTATTAGCACATTATCACTCACCGATAAGTACAATTGGCCACTTTGAAATGATGTTGGCGCCTTTGGTATCGCCATTTGGGTTTTATCGCTCTGATGACTAGTGTCATCACGACTTGCATTTGTGCCAACAGGATCAGCCTTTCTTGCTCCCGGTCGAGGCTTCATTATTGTCTTATCTGACATGACATACATCCCTGTAAAGAGTCTTGAAATACAAAATCATCAAGATTTAATCGCCCACAATTCCAGCTTTAATCCCGGATAATTACCAGATAGATGCAAAGCAATACCGCCACTATTACTGAGTTTTTCCCAATAAATTCCGCTCTTATCTAACTGAAAGTAATGGAAACCAGCATGATAAGGTACTTGTCTTGGCGCCACCGGTAATCCTGTAACAGCAATGCCAGGTAATTGGTTATTGACCAGTTCTCTAATATGTTCAACGGGTCCAATTTTTAATCTTGCCGGCAAGTGTTTACGCACATCATCAGCGGGTAAATCTGCACTAACGGCCAATACAAACTGCGCATACTCCAACAGAGTTTTATCCGTTAATGGAGATACCATAATGCCAAACTTAGCCTGTTCAATTGGTAACGCAATGGCTGTTTGTTCTAATACAACACTTAACGTTTGGTTTAATATCACCGATAAGTTGCCAAATACTGTGGCCAAATCAGTATGGTTATACTGCGGGAATTCAGGTGCACGCTTATCTCGGCTGGTAAAAGTCGCCAATTCTCCAAGCATGGTTATAGCATGTTGATAAAGGTATTCTGGATGCTGTCCATCACTTTGCTTTATATGCTGAAAAATCGGCTCATATCGATTAAGCACCTGTAGCATTAAAAAATCGGCTATCGAGTTGGCGTTTCCTTGCCCCCTTGAGATTCGAGCGGCCAGCGCTTCAGCACGTTGTCTCAACATGCCTAACGTCTCCTGAATAAATCCTTTTAATTCACCATTGCGTTGAATGTTAATCGTTGGTGGAATAAATTTCTTATCCAATTTAATTTCACCGTGCTCGCTAACCTCTTTTATTTTTGCAATTGGCATTGCAATATAACCACCGCGGTCTTCACTCTCGAGCTTCAGCAATAAACGCAACTGCGCAACCTGTAGTAGCTCTGCACTTTCTTCTGATAATGTGTTATCCGAAACCAATTGGTCTGAAAATTGATAGCGAGTTATTGTTGTACTATCTGCGGTTGCAATATCAACGCTATTCACCTTCTCGAAGGCCAGACAAAGAAATACCTGTTGCTCACGGCACGATTTAGGTATCTCAATAACAGATGGTATTAAGTCATTCATTGGCAACTCAAGCAATGTTCCATCAGGTAAAATTCCCTGTAATGAAGTAATACCAAACTGAGAAAATTTTGTTGCTTTGTCATCAATTTCTAATTCTGAGACTCCCCAAGGGAAAAGTGACAGCATCGCATTGCACTTTTGCTGCACATTAGAAAAGTAACGTTCTTGCTGCTGAAAGTGTTGTGGACGTAGAAACGTTCCTTCAGTCCAAGCTATCTTGCTAAAATGACTCATCTAAACAACTCCATTATGAGATATTAGCGCTTCGTTGCCGCTTCGGTGTCTCGGTCTCTGATATAGACCGCAAGTTTATCGATATAAACATATGCATCATCATATCCAGTAGGATCCGCATCGATTACTGCGTGCCAACGTGCGCCCTCTACATCCCTGTAGGCAACTAAAATCGCAACCGCTTTAGTTGTTGGTTGTAAAAACATTTCATACTCTAAGCGAGCACCAGGCTCAAAAACTAATTCATCTTTTTTAATTAAGTCCGTTCTTAATGTTTCGCTCGCATTATCATATAGTGCAAAAAAGTCCTGATTCTCAAAAACCGTTTTTGATGCCAATTCATACACATTTACAATAACCGGTGACGCTCGACCATCACTATCAGGATTGATATCGTTAGCAATACGAAAGTTCATCGTTGTTGAAGGCGGAAAGGCCGAATAAAAAGTTTGACATCCGATTAAGCTCATAGACATCACTACGGCTAGTAATGCTTTATAATTAAACATTAATTACAACTCCTTTGTTATTAATAACACTGCACTATTCATCTATTATTCATAAAAGCATCATATGCATTTACAAACTCATCACTTATGTTACTATTCTCTATATTTATTTCATCAACAAGTCCATTATGTTTGAGTTGATAAATATTCCAAAATCTTGCTTTCCGCTGTGCAGGGTTTAACTTATCGAACAATGACTCGCTATAATCTTGTTTGGCAATTTCTGTCGGTGACAATTGAGTTAAAATACCATTCACAGCACCCTTAGCGCCTGCAATAATGGCAGATTCATGACGATTAATATCGATGAACGCCTCTTGTATCGCTTGCTTTGCTGGCATAAAGCTTAACGTTGACCGATTAAACAAATTATGAAATGCATCATCGATTGAGGCAGAAAATTTCAGTGGATTATTTTCTTTCTGTTGAAACGTTGTTTGATTCACTCTAAAGTTGCTCTTAACTTCAGATCTTGTTCGCATAATCTGGATTAAACCTGATAACGATTCTTGCAATGCAATACCTAGCTGTTCCCACCACTCATCAGAATTTTCAAGGTACTGTTCATAATTATCGATCCCTAACCCTCTTAAAAATGCAACACTGCCATTACGTCCATCTTGTTGAGACAAGAATGGGCTAACTATTTTCTGCCCTACTTTGATTTCTGCGTCTTTCTCATCGAATACCTTACTATTCAAGCTTTCAGGTACGATGTCGAACTGTTCATCATTGCTGGTCCATTGCTGTTCCCACTCATCAGGGATCAAGGTGCTAGGTGCCATAAAATGTTGTGTAAGAGGATCATTATCACTACGTTCAATAATTGACGATACAGCAATACCGTCAGGCACACCCTTTATCGAAGTCTGAATACTCTCAATTGAAACGCCCTGTCCAGGGTCCGATAATGACAGGTTCTTCGATGTATTCTTTTGATTATAAGTTGGTTTATTAACCTGAGTTATATCTGAATGGCTTTTTGTATTTAGCTCACAAATTGAAACCTTAACTTCATAATCCCCGAGGCAAAGGACATCACCTTCAACTAATGGAGTTTGTTTTTCTTGCCCAATAGGCTCAACCGAACGATTTAGAAATAATCCATTAGTTGACTGATCCTTAATAAAAAAACGCCCATTCTCAAAAAGGATTAAAGCATGGATACCAGAAACAACTCGCTCGGGATCAGGTAAGCACCAATCAGCCTTTTCAGAACGACCAAGACTGCCACCACTCGTGCCAAATCGCTTAACTGATATTTGGCGTGGTGAGAGTCGATGGTAACTTACGACTGATAATTCGATGAATGTATCAATTTGATGCACTTAATACTCCTGTATTACAAATCCATCCCATGGGCTAAGCACAATAAGTCTGAACTATTGCGAGATTGCAGAGACTAATTTTAAAAAAAGTTCGTGTCAACCAAACTAGAGCACATAGGAAAATATTAGAAAGAGTATTCCAAGTAATTTGGCTAAAATCACAAGTTAAATTAGATGGTTACAAAGGGAAATAGATAAATATCACCACGTCGTTCTTTCGTATTATTTTTTATTTTCAATTATAAGCCAAAAGTAGCAATGATAATGAACGACTGAAATGGCTAAATGTTATTACTTCTGTTAAATATTATAATATCGAGAATACGGTATAACTACGACGATGAATTTAGGTGAGGAATTTAACAAGAGCTATTTGACTGCAAACAAAGCGAGCTGTAACATGATTCACTTTATTAAAAGTGATAAATCTATTCACCCTTAATTCTTTGGACTATATGGGATAATAGTTCTTTCTAAGATCCATAACAGGAGTGTGGCATGCTTGATTCTGGGAGAGTGAGACTGGCTGATGAAACTGACGAATCATCTGGGACTTCTACTCAAATAAACACTAACATTAACAACTCTTCAGAAGAATTAGACACATCTGATAAAACACTCTTTATTAAATCCCCTACAACTATTCCTATCGTAGACACTCCCTCTGTTTCCCTAGAAGGTTCCACATTAAAAAATCGTTATTACTTAGAAAGTAAGATTGGTTCTGGTGGTATGAGTGATGTTTATCGAGCGAAGGATATTTTCCTTGAAAATTCTGGGATAAAAGATAACCACGTTGTGATTAAAGTACTGCAATCACAATTTGTAAATCAGCCAGAAGCATTACAACTCCTATTAGAAGAAGCACATAAAACCCAGCTGCTGTCACACCCTAATATAGTGAGTGTGTTTGATGTTGATTCAGATCAAGACAGATACTTTATCGTTATGGAGTATCTTGATGGTGAAAGCTTAGACCAGATCATAAAACGTTATAAGCCCAAGGGGTTAAGTCTTACGGCTGCGATGAAGTTACTAGAGCAAATCGCAGATGCATTAAATTATGCACACAAAAGAGGCATAGTTCATGCTGATCTAAAACCTGCAAATATTATGGTGGATCGACATGGACATATTAAAATACTCGATTTTGGCGTTGCACACCGCATGCAACTAAATTATGACGCGTATGCCGCAGCCCCTTTATCACAGAATGCGCCAATTAATGGCTTTACACCTGCCTATGCAAGTACAGATTTGCTTGCAGAAAAGACACCTGCTGTCTCTGATGATGTTTTCTCGTTTGCCTGTGTAACCTATGAGCTTCTTACTAGCAAACATCCTTTTGACCGTATGCCTGCCGATAAGGCACAAGCGCAACGTAAAATCGCATTAAAGCCATCGCACCTAAATGTATTACAGTGGTTAGCGCTAAAAAAAGCACTTAACTTTAATACTGCTGATAGAAATATCTCCATATCAAGCTTAATGACACATCTCAAGCGCGAACTCTGGAAACCTACGCTGGCAACAATAGCGGTACTAGCAGTATTAGGTGGTATGAGTTATCAAATTTATTCGCAGGAAAACAAGGTTGCACAAGTACAAGCAAGACAAACACAATTTGAACTTGACAGTCGTCAGCTATTAGCATTTGCCGATCTCGACGCTAAACAGTTTCTTGCAACCTTACCAAGCCTTGAGATGCAAGACCCCATCATCCGTGCTGGACTGCTTAGACAGCAAAGAGAAAACATCCTTAGCTATGTTGAGCAGCAAGTGGATCTCATATTCACTGACAAACAGCATGATTATCCCGACTACCCTAAGATGCAAAGCTTGCTCAGTGAAGCAAGAGCCCTCTATCCCGACTCCTATTTCTTACTCACCTTGAATAATAATATGGTTCGTGGAAAACAAACTGCGATTGATGTCTTACGTGAACAATTAGCGAGTTTCTTATTACAACAGAATTACTCACACCAAACGAATGGCAACGATATCTATAAAATTGCAGCTAATTTTGAACACATAGATCCACAATACAGCATTCAGCTACAAGACAACGAAATACAGGCTTTTATCCAAGCATTTGATCAAGCTAAGCAAGCGTTAGATCCCATTGTACTAGAACAACTTATTAATGCTGGAAACCTGCTTTTTTCAAGTACAGAACAAACTAAAGCATTAATATCTCAAGGTAATCAGCTTAAAACCGCTGTAAAAGCAATGTCTATTTACCATCAAGCCATTGCGAAAGGTCAACAAGCCGCATTTCCCTATTCAGATGCCACTGTTTTCTATCAAAATGCCTTTGCTACTCTGGAAAACTTGTTAGTCACCAGTAAAAGTACTGCAGATGTGGATGAGGTTTATCAACGTTTTGAAGCTTATACACCCATAGTTCCATCTGACTTTTCTCCCTACAATGAGCTACGTAAGCAACTGGCTGATAAATATCTCAATTTGGGTAGCCAATTACTTGAAGCTCGGAAAGTAAAAGATGCTGAACGCCAAATACGCAGAGCCAATGAGCTGATGAATAACAAATAGTCACTTTTCAACGCGTTCAACAGTTTTAGCATGGAGCAGTGAAACGGATGTCTTATGTAAATTACGACGGCGTAATAGTTGAGGATATATGGGGAAAAACCTATCTTATCAGCAATTGCCCCTTTGCCAGAATGGATCTGGGTGAAGATTACCTCACCCTTATTCAAGATCTCATTTTTGGCCGCCAATTTTTATACAAACTGCAACCTGAGTGGCAACAAGATACCGTGTTTCGAAAACTCTATTTGCAAGCCATGCCTTGGTGTCAGAAACTGCCGAACTTAAACACCCATCAAGTGGCGCTGGCCGTGGTCGACTGTTTTATCTCAGGCAAGCTATTAGTCTGGCAATTAACCGACGGTTGGTCAAAACCGCCGGCAGGTTCCCCAGGTATAGGCGGTTTAGTGCCGCTGGCGGGCAGTGTACTATCTGCCACTGTTAGCAGTAACACCACCAGTACCAATAAGAGCCGCTCAGCGTCACCGCTCGTTGCCGCCCCTATCGCACAAATTAAATCCCATGAATCGTCTATTGATACAATCGTGGGTGGTGCCAAACAAATCGCTAATGATGTCATCGCGGGTCAACGCGCAGCGGAGGCGGAATGGTTAGCAGAACAAGGTATTATCAAGGTAACGGATACTCAGACTAATAAACTATTAACCCCAGAGGAAGTCCGCGAACGTTATGCCGGCATAGTCACCTTCGATATCGATACCGCCGAGCAAGCGGGTGCCAATACGATTAAGGACATGCGAGGCTACAGTGCCGCGCTACTTGCTGTCGAATTGGCGAGTTCAAAGTTCAAGAAGCTGCTCACCGACCCCAAAGGTCTATACAAAGAATTGACTAAAGTGGTCGAAGATGCGCTGAAAGATGCCCGCAGCCCCGCTGAAGCCTTGGGTCACCTTGGCGGTAACCATGCAGTAGATCGTTTGGGTCTTAAGCCTGACGAGCGCTTTATTAACCGATACCATGGCCCCGATGGCATGTATTATGATGCCAATGGTAAGAGAGTTGAAGCTGAGTTCAAAGGCTATAACAAAGACAGTAACGTCTTGAGCACGAATACTAAAGAGCAAAAACAGGGTTCCGAAGCGAAAAATCTTACCCGTGCAAGACAGATGACAGGCAAAAAAGGCAAAGTCAATCAGCCATCCAAACGTCAAGGTGGTGAATATACCGAAGATGAGCAAGCACTTTGGGGGGATATTGAATTAGCTACCGGTAAGAAAAATCATCTGGCGGTATTTACTAATACCGAAACCGGTCAGGTTCGCGCCTTTAGCCAAGATAAAGACGGTAACCTTATAGACAAAGTGTTGGATGAGCCCATCCCCCATTTTAATGATGCGAAAGATATTATTAATAACGCCTTTTCAGGGAAAAAATAACCATGGCAGCAAAGAAAATCCCCCAAATGACGCAGGCTGAAATAGAACAGGATATTGAATCGGAATTAGAGCGTATCAAACGGCGGCGTAATGCAGAAGCTTCTGGTTACTATCAGATTAATGATATTGAAGTTGAATCTGTTGATTGCGCTTATGCAATGGAATACGCGGGCCTTGGTATGGCTTATGCGTTGCATGGCGATTGGGACTTAGCCAAGGAAGCCTTTCACACAGCGGCAGAATATAAAATTAAACCGCTACTAATGGCTTATTCTCCTGAGTATCCAAACTTTCTAGGTGATGCTTGTACTAGGGGGGCACAAGCGATTGATGTCGTTGATTGTTTCAACTATGCCATGGCCGCAGGAGATTTAGCCATAGCCAAGCAGGCCTGCGGCTTATTTCCCGCCCAATGGCGCCCTCGCAATAGCAAACCAGGTACTGCCGACGACTTTGTGCATGCATTACATGCGTGGTTTAGCGGCGATAAGATTAGAGCAGCTGGTTTTTGTCAAAAAAGCATGGAAGCCTATATTGCTAAGCCCAGTAAAAAAATCACTGGTCGCAGTAATTACTACACCCTACATTTGGCTTTATGGGGCATTATTATCAACGACCAAAGCGTGTTCGATACTGGCATTCAAAAACAGTTGGAGATTTGTCACCATGAAGCCCGTTATGGTGAATGGAAGGGCATGGTTGAAGGTCATTTCGCAGAATACGCCCTCGCGCTCACCAACTTAGCGATTCAGGCGGGGATGAAACACCAAATAATCGACCCATTTATTCCAGAAGGGCTTGTCTGGCAGCAACCGCGTTAAGCCATGCTACATGCCACTAATTGCACCTTGTTGGAATATTTTGTGGTCGAAGCCAAGGGGCCTGGGGCTAAGTTACAGCCAACTAGTCTAAAAGAAGCCGCCAGCATCTTGGCGGCGAGGTGGATACGGATCCCGAACTGTTGGCGGCCCTGTTTGGCATAGATAATTATGATCCCAGCCAGTCCTTTACTCTGGCAGTCATAGATATGCAGAAGATGCCGCCCAAGGCCGAGCGCAGCAGCTTTATCCCCACCTATGATAATATGCGTCGATTCGCCGAGCAGGAATTGACCGAGAAAGAAGGTTTTACTAAACCTTGCCTAGCGGCGATCCTAACCCCAGAATTTTCCGAGGGTTATGCCGGCTTCATGGCCGCTTATGCAGGTACAGGGAAAAATGTCCACAACAGAGATGCGGTAGAAGAATATGCATTAGAAACCATTCCTGATCCCGAGCTGCGAACATTAAATCGCGCCAGGCATGTGATGCAGGGAGAGTTCGGTGCCAATCCCCTGTTCGCGGGCGACGGTATGACCAAGGTCGACCAGAATAACCGCTATGCCAAGGACATAGGCCAAAACTCCGGCGTAGTGGAGACCTTCACCTTCGAGCGCGATCCGCTCACCATAGACGAGCTGCAGACACTCGGCGCAGTAACCCTGATCCCAGCCATTCCCTTGAAGGCCTGATTAACAAAAGAATAAAGGAATCCCCATGCAGTTATTACACACGGACAGCTTGCCCGCGGGCCATAGGCTAATCGCCAAGCTCGACTACTTGTTATTCAAGGATGAAACCTTGTATGTAGTGGCCTCTGCCAGCGACTTTTACTTCATTAAGAAAAGCCCGGCAATGTTTGCCCATAGAGCAGAAGAACCAGGACTTAATCTCTATCAAACCGGCTTCCCGCGGGCGGCGGCGGCCTGGATGGTCGACACCATAGAGAATAAACTGTGGAAATCTGCCGCCGAAGGCGGTTTGCCCTCGGGCACTCATTTCGTCGATGAAGACGTCGCCGGTGAAAACCTCAAGATCCGCCGCAGCATGAATGTGGGCGCAGATCAAGATAAGGGCTTCGTGTTGCTCAACTTCAGTCGTCCTCATCTCAAGTTCACGGAAAAAAACTTTCAAGAGATAGACATCTCAGACCGCTTGCTGCTCGAGGGTGGCCTGCTGGACGTGTTGAAGCGGCTTTAACCATGCTACTACACTGGCATTTTGGCGATTTAGGCGGGGATAAAACACCAGGTTATTGACCCTTTCATTCCATAAGGGCTTATCTGGCAGCAACTGCTTTAAGCCATGCTACGTGTCACTGATGGTACCGTGCTGGAATATTTTGTGGTCGAAGCCAAGGGACCAGGGGCTAAGTTGTCAACAAGCGCCTCAAAAGCCGAACATCAATGCCACTATGATCTCTTTAAAACCAACTTCAACCATATTATCCAGAGTTTCACACCCAATTTTCTGTAGAAAATAAGTTAAGATAGCGTTATCCAAAGGATGCCACGTCATGATGAATACGTATGTAAGCGGTTGTACCTAAAACCAAGGCAAGGCTACTATAAATCCGCTCGTTTCACCCTCTGCTTGTGGGGTTTGAAATGCGTGAGGTCGTTTCTGATAGGGTGAATACAAGGATTGCTATCAGACTTAAGTTCTTTCTGCTGACTGGCTTTGAGCCACTCTTTTGGACTGACTCGTTTTAATTAAGGTGTTAAGTCCAAATGTGAAATGAATTTATCGGCGAATATGCTTCTGAGGGAGAGGTATATTCGCCATTTTTTCACAGAGCAGACACGTTCATAACCTGTGCGAAACCATCCATTGCTCGGCAAAACAATTAAAACAATAAGCACTCAAGGCAGAAATACTGCCGGCAACAGAAAGGAAGTTCAATGTCTTCGAATCATCAACAGGCTAATCATCAACAAGCTAATCAACAAGATAGCCATCAAGCTGTCGTGCCTCAGGCGCCGCATTCATTCAAGCCACAACCTGAGCTGAATTTCTGGCAAATTTTTAATATGTGCTTCGGCTTTTTAGGCATTCAATTTGGTTTTGCCCTGCAAAATGCCAACGTCAGTCGCATTTTCCAAACCTTAGGCGCATCTATCGACGAAATCCCCATACTGTGGATTGCCGCGCCGCTAACGGGTTTGTTGGTTCAACCTATTATTGGTTATTTGAGTGATAAAACCTGGGGACGCCTTGGCCGCCGCCGCCCTTATTTTTTGATTGGTGCGATTTTTACCACTCTCGCCATTTTTATCATGCCGCACTCGCCTACCCTATGGATTGCTGCGGGCATGTTATGGATCATGGATGCCTCGATCAACATCGCCATGGAGCCATTTCGCGCCTTCGTCGGTGACAATTTACCGAAAAGCCAGCGTACCCAAGGCTATGCTATGCAAAGCTTTTTCATCGGCATTGGCGCTGTGGTTGCATCAGCTTTACCCTATATTTTGACTCACTTTTTGGATGTCGCTAATACTGCACCAGCGGGCGAGATTGCCGACTCAGTGCGTTATGCCTTCTATTTCGGTGGCGCAGTGTTATTGCTCGCGGTCACTTGGACTGTCGTATCGACAAGGGAATATTCCCCCGAAGAGCTTGCCGCCTTTAATGCTAAACAAATCGATGCCGAGGATGAAACCTTAGCCCGTATCCGCAGCGCCAAAAAATATCAATTTGCGTCCTTCGTGTGGATGGGTCTCGGCGCCATGCTCACCTTCGCTATTTGGGCGCAGGATTTAGATAAACAATTGTATATCTTAAGCTTAGGAATTTTCGCCTTTGGCCCATTGCAACTGTATTGCGCGCTGCGTTTGGGCAATTCACACCCCGCTGAACGCCATAAACTCGGCATGATATTTAGCGTGGTCGATGACTTATTCCATATGCCCAAAGCCATGCATCAATTGGCTATCGTGCAATTTTTCTCTTGGTTCGCGCTGTTTGCCATGTGGATTTACACCACGTCTGCCGTGACGTCCTACCATTTTGGCAGCAGCGATGTGTTGTCTAAGGCCTATAACGACGGCGCAGATTGGGTCGGCGTGCTGTTCGCCTCCTACAATGGTTTTGCCGCCATTGCGGCGATATTTATTCCTATGTTGGCTAAGCGTATTGGCATCAAACTGACCCACACAGTCAATATGTTCTGTGGCGGTATAGGCTTGATTAGCTTCTTCTTTATTAAAGACCCAAGCCTGTTATGGCTGCCTATGATAGGTGTGGGTATCGCATGGGCGTCCATTTTATCTGTACCCTATGCCATGCTGTCTGGCATGTTACCCCCACAGAAAATGGGCGTTTATATGGGGATTTTTAACTTCTTCATCGTGATCCCGCAGTTATTGGCCGCAAGCGTTTTAGGCTTAATTCTCAATACCTTATTTGATAACCAGCCCATTTATGCCCTGATCACTGGCGGTGTGCTTATGATGTGTGCCGGTATCGCAGTGCTGTTTGTCGAGCAAAATCAACCGACATAAATCATCAGACTTAACGACAAATAACAATATATCACTCTGATTTGGGGAGAATTAACATGCCCGTAAACTCAACATCGCAAGGACACAAGCGCAAGAACAGCACTTTGTCCCATTTGCGTATCAAACCCTTAGTGTTGGCGATGGCAGCCAGTGTTATCTGCAGCCTTGGATTAGCGGCTTGTTCTCCTGTCCCATCGACTTTATCAACCGCTTCGACATCGAATGAAATTGACTCCCTGTCCCAGTCGATAGCCCCCGGCGCACCGGGTAAAGCGCCGACTTGGGCATTTTCGGGTAAAACCGGTATTGGGACGTCTTACGAGCCTTACACCCAAGGCCAATATCAAGATTCGGCGCAAAACCCCGTTAGTCGCGTCTGGTTCTCCCTCGCCCAAGGTATTTTAACCGAAACCATGTATGGCCTTATTCACAATGCGCAGCTCAAAGAACTGCAATTTGTGATCACGGGAAATGGTTTTGTCGATACCGAAAAAGATAACACCATCAGCAGCATAGAATATTTAGATACGGATGCTAACGGTCGCCCGCAATCCCTTGCCTATAAAATTATCAATAAAGATGTTGAAGGTAAGTATCAGATTGAAAAGCATATCTTTACCGATCCCGACCGCGACACCCTAATGATGCGCGTCACTTTTACCGCCTTTGAAGACGGCATTACGCCGCATTTGTATGTCAATCCGCATATCGACAACGCGGGCGCCAATGATATCGGCCGCATCGACACTCATGCTAATAATCAGGCGCTGGTGGCCTATACCGCCGCCAAAGACAGCAGCGTGATGACGGTAAAATCCGATCTGAATTTTGTGCAGGCAACGACTGGCTTTGTCGGCGTCTCCGATGGCCTAGCCGATTTGGCCGATAACGGCAGACTCGATACGCCCTATCAAACGACCAGTGCACAGGATAAATCGACCGTCGGTAATATCGCCTTTACCGCGAGCTACCCTACGCTTATCAAAGCCAAACCCGTCACTGTTAATCTCGCCATCGGTTTTGGTAAAGATGAAACCCAAAGTTTAGCCAATGCCGATGCCACCTTAGCCGCAGGTTATGATGCTGTGCTCAGCGCCTACAAAGGCGACGCCACCCACGTCGGCTGGCACGATTACTTAAGCTCACTGCCCACCATCGCTAACATGGCCAACAACACCACAGATAGCGGTAAGCTGCTGTATACCAGTGCTATGGTCTTGAAAGCGCAGGAAGATAAAACCTATGCGGGCGCACTTATCGCTTCACTTTCTAATCCTTGGGGCGATACGGTTTCGGCAGCCGTGCCGAGTACTGGCTATAAAGCGGTATGGCCGCGCGACTTTTATCAATGTGCCATGGCATTCCTCGCCATGGGTGACACGCAAACGCCCAAGGTGGCCTTCGAATACCTGAAAAAAGTGCAAGTGACCGAAAAGACGCCCGGCTTTACGGGTACGCCGGGTTGGTTCCTGCAAAAGACCCATGTGGATGGCCAAATTGAATGGGTTGGCGTGCAGCTCGATCAAACTGCCATGCCTATCATGCTCGGCTGGAAACTCTGGCAAGCGGGCGTACTCACCCCTGATGAGATCGGTTACTGGTATCGAGAGATGCTCAAAGGTGCAGCAGACTTTTTGATCAGCGGCGGTGAGGTCAATCTGGATTGGAATCACACCCAAATCACCCCGCCTAAAACCCAGCAAGAACGTTGGGAAGAACAAGCGGGTTACTCCCCCTCGACAACGGCCGCAGTGATTGCCGGCCTTGTTGCCGCGAGTGAAATAGCCAAAGAAGCCAAGGATATCGACTCCAGTAGCCGTTATCTTGCCGCCGCCAAAGGCCTAAGTGACAGCTTAGAAAAACACTTAGTCACCACTCAAGGGCTATTGAAGAACAGCGCTGGCGTCAGCGCACCTTACTATTTACGTTTGAGCCCGAATGGCGAGCCAAACACTGGCGATACGCTGGCGGCGAATAATGGTAAGCAAGGTTTAGATCAACGTCAGATCCTCGATGGCGGATTTTTAGAACTAGTGCGTTATGGCGTGCGCGGTGCAACCGATAAGCTGATCAATCAAAGCCTTCAACTGATTGATAACACTGAGCTTGAGCACAACCTACGCATAAAATACGAGTTCTCCGCCAAAGATGGCAGCACTATCCCCGGCTTTAGACGTTATGGCAACGACGGTTACGGTGAGGATACGGTTTCTGGCAATAACTATGCGGAGTCGGGCAGCAACAGCGCCAATCAACGTGGCCGAGTCTGGCCCTTCTTCACCGGTGAGCGCGGTCATTTTGAGCTAGCACTCGCCCAAGCGAAAGGTGAACTAACAGGCAATAACGCCCAGCAAACTAAACAGCAGTTGATCAACACCTATGTGCAGGGCATGGAAACCTTTGCGAATGCGGGCATGATGTTACCCGAGCAAGCGTGGGACGGTGTCGGCGATGCTACTCGCTACCATTACCAACTCGGACAAGGCACCAACTCGGCCACGCCGCTCGCCTGGACCCATGCCGAATACATCAAGCTGGTGCGCTCAATGACCGATGGTCAAGTCTGGGATCACTACCCTATCGTCCCAGCGGCATTGAAATAATGAGTTTAACCCCAGCCTAAGGATAAAAAGCGAGCACAATGCCAATTGTGCTCGCTTTTTCAGCTTAAGGATCGGCGCAATAAGCGCGATATTTTTCCGTTATTGATCTTGCCAGATCAACACTTGGGCCGGTTCGCCATTACTGCGAGTCGCGCGGTACATACCTTCGGTATTAAATGGCGTGGCAATGTTGCCTCTATGATCGACCGCAATCACGCCACCCGAGCCGCCCGCTGTGATCAAACGTTGATTGATCACTTCATCGGCCGCCTGAATAATCGATTTTTGCTGGTACTTCACCTTGGCACAGATATCCCCCGCCACTTGGTAGCGAATAAAAAACTCGCCATGCCCCGTTGCTGACACCGCACACACGCCATTTTCGGCGTAGGTGCCCGCGCCAATCACAGGCGAGTCACCGATACGGCCAAAGCGTTTTGCCGTCATACCGCCGGTCGAGGTTCCCGCGGCTAAATTACCATTTTTATCTAAGGCGACTGCGCCAACAGTACCGAATTTATAATCGAGGTCCTTCATCTCAATGCCGGCAATTTGGGCTGATTTTTCTGCCGCCTGCAGTTTCTGCCGGGCATCGAGCAATTGCTGGTAGCGGGCATCGCTATCGAAATGGCTGTTAGGGACTAAGGTAAAACCTTGGGTTAAGGCAAACTCCTCCGCCCCCACGCCCGACAACATCACATGTTCAGACTTATTCATCACAGCGAGGGCTAAATCGATAGGGTTAGCGATATGGCGAACCCCGGCGACGGCGCCGGCATTCATGGTTTTACCGTCCATAATCGATGCGTCTAACTCGTGACCACCATCATAGGTATACACAGCGCCCACACCCGCATTAAATAATGGGCTGTTTTCTAAGACATTGATTGCCGTTTGTACCGCCACTAGGCTATCCCCACCCTGCTCTAATACCTTAGAGCCCTTATCGACGGCTTCCTTGAGTTTGTCTTTATAGGCTTGGCGCAGCTCGGGGGTCAGGTTAGCTTTAGAAATCGTGCCAGCACCACCATGGATAGCAATGGCAAAGGGTTTTTCATTGGCGTAGGTGTGTTGCGACATAAAAAGTGCACTCGAGATTATTAAACTAAAGGTGGCTAATTTTATTTTCATTATTTACATCCCCTTAAACAGTAGCGTCCTTTGTAACCATTTCAATGACTAATTTCAATCATCTCCTTGCCTGTTGCTTTTATTCTGGCGACAATGATGCCACATCACAGGGATCATAAAGTGCAGCTATTCTTGCAAATCACGTCATTTTCTTTTCGTTTCAATTTGCTTGTTGGCCTGAGTTTAGTCACGTCAGTGACTGTGGCCGCCGACAATTTTTTAACGCTTTCGGTCACAGGCGTCGATGAGTCTTTACAGCGCAATATTCTCGCCCATTTAGGTAATTTGCCCGATTCCGAGGTGCAGCGCCGTGCCTTTTTATTCAACGTTGAAGACAATGTCAGTACCGCTTTAGAGTCCATGGGTTATTACCACGGCGAAGTCGAAGAAAAATTGATTGAAAACGACAAGGGGCCTTGGGAACTCAAGCTCATAGTTACTGCGGGTGAACCCATTAAAATTCAATGGGTTGACATTAACTTCTCCGGGGAGATGCTGACGGATAGCGCTTTCGATACCTGGTTATCCCAAGTCAAGATCAAACCCGGCGATACCTTAAATCACGGTAGTTATTCGGAGTTAAAATCCCAACTGGTCACTCTCGCCCTCGCCCGTGGTTATTTCGATGGAGAGTTCACCCAATCGCAAATTAAGATCAATCGGGATGTAAATACTGCCCAAATTAGCCTGCATTTCGACTCGGGCGAGCGTTATCACTTTGGTCAAGTCAGCTTTGATGGCCACACCCTAGAGCCGGATATTCTCACTAAGCTAGTGCCGTTTAAAGAGCATGCCGCCTATTCGACCCGCCGCGTCAGTGCCCTTAATCGGCAGCTATTAGATACTGGGTATTTTGCCAATATCAAAGTGCTGCCGCAGATAGATCAGGCTAAGGATAACCAGTTACCCGTAAAAGTGGAGCTAACGCCAAAAGCCAGCCATTCAATTGAACTGGGTCTAGGGGCGGACATAGGACAAAGCACAGATAAAGCCTTCGATCCTAGAGTACGGGTGACTTGGCGTACACCCCAGGTCAACAAATACGGCCACTCTCAGGAAACCAGTCTAGAGTGGTCACCTGAAAGGCCCAAGTTTTTAACGACTTATACTATTCCGCTCACCCATCCACTGGACGATCAGTTGAAAATTCGCTTAGGGTTGCTGCGGGATAAATACGGTGTGACCCAAGTTTATGAGCCAAAGGATAGGGATTTTCGCAATACTGGCCAACTCGAATCCACTAAATATCAACTCGGATTACTTCGTCAACAAAGATTGGATAATCAATGGTTAATGAGCTACTCACTCGATGCCATTCGTGAGGAATATACCCAGTCGGATATCGATTATAGCCCCAGTTTGTATTTGACTGGCATCAACTTCTCTAAAACCACACGGAGCGATAATTCCCTCGATCCTAAGTCGGGTTTTAGGCAAGTATACAGTATGGATTATGCCGATCCCTATTTAGGTTCGGACATACGTTTAGCCAGATTACAGGCGAAGTTCAAATGGATTGATACCTTCTTCGATAATCACAGATTAGTCGCCCGTATCGATTTAGGCGCTAACCTAGTCAATGAAAATGAACTTGCCTTTGTTCCCCCTTCTTTGCGTTATTTTACCGGGGGCGACCAAACTATCCGGGGCTATGGCTATCAAGAACTCGGGCCCTATCTGGACTTTGTGGACACCGATGGCAACATCAATCGTGAAGTGATAGGTGGTCGCTATTTAATGGTCGGAAGTTTGGAATATCAATACTATGTCACCCCAACATGGCGGGTCGCAACCTTTGTCGATGCGGGTAATGCCTTCGACAATAATCAATTTGAGCCGGTAGTCTCCGTCGGGGGCGGTATTCATTGGATCTCCCCCATTGGGCCAATTAAGTTAGATTTAGGGGTAGGATTGAAAGAGACTGACACCATCGACCGCTCTTGGCGTATTCACTTAACCATGGGGACAGAACTATGAGTCAGCCCCAAGGACCCCATGATAATACAAATATTCCATCGGATAGCATGTCTGTGGGCACACCCGTTGCAGCGGCTGTGAGCAAAGCACCATCCATTGCACAGCGCCTCTGGCGCACGTTTAAGCTCTTAACCCGTATTCTGATTTATGTGCCATTAACCCTATTAGTGCTTTTAGCACTGCTGCTAGGCACTGAAATTGGATCGCGCATTAGTGTCGGCTTAGCTAGCCAATTTGTACCGGATCTCGACCTCAGCTATACATCGGGCTCACTCAATAAAGAACTGACCTTATCCCATGCCGCTTGGTCTATGGATGGCATAAAAGTTGAGCTTGAGGATCTGCACCTCGCTTGGCAGCCCATCTGTTTATTACAAACACAGCTGTGTGTTAACGCCCTCACAGCAAATAAAGTTGATGTAAAAATTGATACCGAACAACTCTCTGCCGGGAATGCACCTGAGCCAGTATTAGAAGATCCGCCCGAAGCGAATACCGAACTCGTATTACCATTTGACATCACCCTCGATATGGCACAGCTCAATGCTATCAATGTTGAAGTCGATGATATGCGTTTTAGCGCCAACCAGATTGATACCGCAGCCACTTGGTTTACAGAAGGACTGAACGTCAAACAGCTCAAGAGCGAGGGACTCTTAGTCTTTATTCCCCTTAGTACAGAAACGACCACAACCGCGAATGCGCCAACGGGCAATGTTCAATCTCCCCAGGGAGCATCTCCTACATCGCCCGTGGATGAATGGGCAATGGCACACCTACCCCAAGTGTTTATGCCGTTTCCTGTGACGGTTAATAGCCTGATTTTAGACAATACCTTGTTGCAAATGGGTGAGCGTAAGGACCATTTTAGTCATGCCGAACTGCAGGGAAGTTTCCGTCAATATCAATTGACCTTAGATCATTTAGTGCTCGAACATACGAGTGGTAAGGCCGATATCCTAGGCACACTCGCACTCGAGAAAGATTACCCTCTGTCACTCAACGCGGATTTCACGCTCAACCAGCTTCCAGAATTACCCGAGCTCACTCGGCAACAGTTGAGCCTGACCTTAAACGATAGCCTAGGACAATTGCGGATTAATGCCTTAGCTAAGGGTGATGCCGATTTTACCTTAGAGGGTCAAATTACCCTGAAAGATCCCTCGATGCCATACAAGGCAAGGCTGCAGCAAGCAAGGCTGCAATGGCCACTTCAACAGGCAGAGTATTCAGTCGATAACCTTAGCATCGACACCCAAGGTACCCTTGAAACTCAGGAGGCGAAAGTCAGCGGCAATGTGCTCACCCCCTTCCATAAAGTGCTGGCAATTGAAACTGAACTGCTTCATAGGGATACCACACTCTTAGTCAAACAATTCAAGGCCAAGGGTGAGATCGGCACGCTGAATATCGAAGGTGAACTCGATTACGCCGAAGCGTTCGCATGGAAAGCCAAGGTGATTCTCGATAGCATCAAGCTTCAAGAATTAAACCTGCCATCCACACAGACCGCGGATAAAACAAGTGAAACTGATACCGCGACCGCAGCGACGACCCCATTGCCAGACAGCCTGATCTCGGGGAAATTACAGACCACGGGTAAATTCGATAATTCCCATTGGCAAGTTGCACTAACCGATACAGTGCTAACCGGTACGATGCAGGGCTATCCATTTGATATCTCGGGAGATGTCAGTGTCAACGATGCTCTGCATGTCAGTGCGAATGGACTGAATGCCCAAGTGCTTGGCTCGACCCTGAATTTAAAAGGGCAAGCCAATACCCGCTGGGATCTAGAAGGCGAATTACAGGTTCCCGATTTTAGCCTCTGGTTACCCCAGGCCAGTGGCCAGTTGCAGGCTAACATCAATGTCACCGGTGATGCGAAACACCCACAGGTTGAATTAAGTGCACAGCTAGCGGATCTGATCTATCAAAACATCAAACTACGGGAATCGATCCTCAAAGCCTATTACAAACCCTTAGATGAGCACGAATTTGCCTTCTCCCTCAAGTCAAAGGCATTCCATCTTGGCTCACAGGCCCTCGATACTGTCACCCTTGGCAGTAAGGGAAACATTCAAGATCAGAAGCTAACACTCAATGCCAATGGCGATCTCGGCCTCGAACTCAGCATCGCCAACCATTACGATCAGAAAAAATCTCAGTTGCACACTGAAATCAATCGACTCAACCTTGCCACCCCGCTCGGCCTTTGGCAGTTAGATAAACATATCAACCTGAGTTGGGATCACAACAAGCATAAAGGCAATATCACGCCCTTCTGTCTCGTCACCCCAAATAGCCAGTTCTGCTTGAATAACCAAATCGTGCTCGGCAACACGGGTGATGCACAGGTCAGTTATGCCGGCAATCCAGGTAAGCTCCTCATACCTATTTTACCGAGCAATATGCATTGGGATGGTAATGCTAGCCTCCTCGCGAACCTCGTTTGGGCCGCTGGCCGTAAACCCACCGCCGATCTTACCTTGGATTTCAGTCCCGGCAGTCTCAAGCTTAAACGGGCCAAAAACCGTGAGGTCACCGTTAACTATCAGACACTTTCTCTACATTCCACCTTAGATGCTAAACGGCTCGTATCTTCAATCAATTTTGAATCTGAAGGGGTGGCAAGCTGGCAGAGTGAAATCACTGTCAATGTAACGCCGGATCGTGCACTTTCGGGCTATGCCAATATAAAACAGATTAATTTACAGCCACTTGGCGAATTTTTCCCACAGTTGAATACCGTTGAGGGCTTATTTACCAGTAAGTTAAACTTTGCAGGTACACTCAATGATCCTGCAGTGTCAGGCAATATTGCCCTGACGCAGGGTGCCTTTGCCCTTACCGCTAACCCGACCTTAATCAATAAAATCGATATGTCTATGACCCTCGGTGGGCAACAAGCCGAACTTAAGGGCCGCTGGATGATGGGAGATGGTTTAGGGAGAGTCACAGGGGATCTACGTTGGCCACAGGGGCAATTTAGCGGTGAACTGGCGATCAAAGGTGACAAGCTTGCGGTGATCCAACCCCCATTGGCACTACTCGATGTGTCCCCCGATGTCACTCTCGCCTTTAACAATCAGCAGCTTGAGCTGAAAGGCGTGGTCGATATTCCATCGGGTAATATCAAGATCGTACAACTTGCCGAAGGCGGTGTCGCCCTGTCCGATGATGTGATATTCGATGACTCTATCGCCGCAACACAGCCTAAGGCCAGTCCCTATGCGATAGTGGCCGATCTGAATATTAACGTGGGGAGCAATCTGAGAGTCGATGGTATGGGGCTTAAAGGCAAGCTGCAAGGCACCCTTAAGTTGCAACAACAGGCGTTTCGGCCACCATTGCTATTTGGTGATATTAAGGTCAAAGAAGGTAATTATAAATTTATGGGGCAAACTCTCAAAATTCGGACTGGGGAAGTCCAATTTGTCGGTCCAACCTCAGTGCCTAACCTGAACATTGAAGCGATTCGAGAAATTAAGAGCGAAGATCTGGTTGCGGGTGTGCGAGTCACAGGAACACCGGCACGCCCCGTCGTGACACTTTTTTCTAATCCTGCCAAAGAGCAAGCCGAGATCTTGTCTTACATTATTAAGGGCAGCGGGTTTAACAATACCAATAACGAGCAAAACAACTCCCTAATGATGGGTGCTGCGTTAGGGTTAAGTTCACAGGTCGGTGGCGGCGGTGCCATTAATAATATCGGCAGCACTGCCACCGGCATTATCGAAGAATTTGGCTTCTCAAACGTCCAGCTAGATACAAACGATGAAGGACGCGTCGCCATTAGTGGCTTTATTGGCGAAAAACTTATGGTGAAATACGGTGTGGGTGTGTTTAACCCTGGCTATGAGATGACAGTAAGATATTACCTGTTATCCCAGCTCTATCTTGAAACCGTCTCAGGAACCTTAGGTCAATCCCTCGATATCTATTATAACTTTAATATCAAGTAGTTCTGGTCGATAATATTGCATCGGCCAAGTTTGTTATCGGCTCACAGTAAATGACGAACACAAAAAAAGCGCCCTAAAGGCGCTTTTTTGCTTCAATTACGACAATTAAGCGTAAACGAAGTCAACGTGTTCGATGATTGGCTTGAACACGTGGCGCTGCATAGCTTGTGCACGAACACCCACTTCCTTACCGTCTAAAACGATAGTGACTACAGAAGTGTAGAAGTCTTCGTTAGCTTGGATGTTAATGATGTCTTTGTGATCAAAAACAATAGAAACTGGCTCTTTGCCTTGGCCATAAATAACAGCAGGAACTTTACCAGCATGGCGTAGGCGGCGGCTCGAACCTTTCCCTATTTCAGTGCGGGTTTGTGCTTGGATAGTGTAAGACATGTGTTTCTCACTTAAATTTAGAGTAAAAGTTGTCATCATTTTCGACCAATGATGACTCATATAAAGCGCGCGCATACTAACACAGTTGCACAACACACACAAGAATACTACAGCGAGAACGCCATTGAACATGGTCCGGTACCGTTATGAGTTCCAAAGAAAATTGACTGAATTGGGGGACTTGTATCTTGGCTGTTACAGCTGAGAAACGGCTTTGATCGCAAACAAAAAACACGAGACATTGATCACAATTGCACTAAAAGAAGCCTGCTAAGCTCGGGCAAATTTCGTTAACAATGCCCTTCAACATGCGTCACGCGCTGTATTTATTACAACTAGAAAATCGACTTTCATGCCAGTTAGCCCGCGAACTCGTGTCCCTTATCGAAACCGTTCCCTATCAGCAAACGACTATTGAATTAACGTTATTGGAGTTGTTGGCTTGCACTCAACAGAAAAATCATAGCTTGATCCAACTGATGCAAACAACAGAGTCAACTGATATCGAGTGTCAAAGACAACGACAATTTCAATTTTCACAGTGTTTAAATCAGTTGATCTGTGATTGGCAACAACACAGGGAAATGAACAAACTCGGTCAGCAATTTTTGCCCCTCCTTAGGCATTATCTCGTTGAAGTACAGGCCCTAGAGCAGGCTTTTTATCAACACATTCTGCGGCAAATTGGCTCGACTACCAGTGCCTCACAGGACCACAATCAACATGTACAAACCCCGACTTAGGATAGTACCCCACTCCACCCAATTTGAGTGATAAGGCTGCATCCCTGAGGGTTTTCAAATTCACACTCGGGATTGCAATATCCATGGCCATACCGCGCATATGGTAACTCTTCTTAGCGACACCACCGCTCTTATTTGCCAACATTGCATTCGTTTTAGGCGAACGGTAGCCAGAGATCACATGGATTTCATCATCAACATTCAAAGTACTTCGCAGCGTATAGAGTAAATCGAATAAACGCTTATCCATGGGCGCAGCAACATTTTGCCTATGATCGCGTAGTAAATGGCTAAAATCCGCGAGCACTTCACTTTGATACTGACCATCGACCCAATAGCTGCCGTCATTACGTTCGCCAGTATGCCGATTATAGAGACTTAACTCGCGGATCCCCTGTGTGGATCGGCTCGCGATGGCTTTTGAAGGGATTAAGGAACACAATGCCACACCACTCAGGCCTAACAACAACTGCCTACGGGCAGGACACATTAACGTCACATCATCACCATTTGTTCGATTTTTGGACACTGAAAAGGCAAATTATACTGAATCGGCGCTCAGATCAAGTATTGAACGGCTATCTAAAATTCAGATCTGTAAATGGCTAAAAAGTTCAAGTGCTTAAGGCTGATAAAAAATAACCGCGGGCACAGCATTGGTTAATTCAGCCTCCAGATGATAAATATCATTACGGTATTGTGCTAGCCCTTGGTCATCAAGCCATGCAGTCCAGTAAACGAGGTGCACTGGCAATTTGTCAGATAAGGCGAACCATTGCGGCTGAGTAACAACTGGCGCTAATCTGTCCCATAAAGCGGTATCTTTAATAAGATGCGCCTTAAACCACAAGGCCAATTCATCGACCCTTTCAACACGAATACAACCAGATGATAATGCCCTATCAGCCTTTTTAAAGAGACTTGGCTCAGAAGTACCATGTAAGTACACGCTGAAATCATTTTCAAAATGAAATTTGTACTTACCTAATGCATTCCTCGGCCCTGGACGCTGTACTAGCTTGAACGGAAAATGGGAGGATGCCAGTGCTTGCCACTCCTCCGGGGAATGGTGCACTCGTTGACCCTCGACATTGTAAACATCAAACCCACGTTCAGAGAGATAATGGCCATCTTTTCGAATGTGCGGCAATATATCCCGTCGCAGGATACTGCGAGGCACGCGCCAATTAGGGTTGAGCACTACGTTGGAAATTTGACTATCTAAAATAGGGGTTTGCCGGGATGGCTTACCGACAATCACCTTAGAACGTAAAGCGAGTTCCCCCTGCACGACTAATTTCATTTCAAATGCGGGCACATTGATAAGCAGGTAACTCGGTGAGAGTGTTTGGCTAAAGACCCTCTGGCTAACTTCATTTTTAGCCAGTAACTGTGCACGTTTATAGGGGGATTGGTTAAGCCAAAACAGCGTCTGTTTGCCAACCACACCATCGGCCTCTAAACCATGGCGCCGCTGAAATCGCTGGATAAGCTGCATAAGCTCTTCGGTATAAATTTGCCCTTCATTCGCCTCAGTTGGTACACTTAACTCCGTGGGTGAGTCTCCCAATAACCAGAGGCGTTGAGCTAAGGTATTCACTATTGGGCTGGCTTGGCCTAAGGTCAGTTTCTCCTCCAGCACTAAAGGTTCCCAAGCGCCCTTATCCTCAAGCTGTACCAATTGGCTAATTTTGTTTAACACTGCAACATAACGCGGGTCATTAACCGGAGTTTCTGTAACAGGGGTTTCTATAAAAGGGGCTTCTACCACAGGTATTTCTACAACTGGGTCTTCTTCAGCCGATGACGTTTTATTCGCTGTCGTTGCAATAAAATGCCAGTAGGTAGAGATTTGCTCTTGCATCCGCAACAGCTCTGCATCTTGCTGTGCGTGGGAAAGCCCCACTTGGTCAGGGTCAAATAGAACCGCCTGCCACTGGGAGAGTGTTCGATAATTAGCACTAAATACTGGGCTAACCCCCGCCAAATCCAACAGCAGTGTCTGTTCGACTAACAGTGGATATTGCTGCAATGGATTAAGAGGCGAATTGATTTCCTGGGAAGTCGGTCCCATCACCGCTTCTGTCGCCGCATGAGCGCAAGCTGGCGTATAGATAAAAAACAAAGATAAACACAATATATGCGGCACTATATCCCTAAAGTGCAAAGATGGCGCAGGTCTACACGGCGTTAATCCATTCACAGGCATCATATACATCTCCCTGCTGACGCATGACATTAGTGCCACTATTCCCTATCACTATAGTCAAACTATGCACCAGAATCGGGATTTTACTCGCATAACAGCAGATCAATTAAATAGATAAAAAAATGCCACCCTATCGGTGGCATTTAACATGAGCTAGGCGCAAGCTTGATGAAATCTAGGCTTGCAGCACGGCATCAACTCAGTGCTAACCTCAGCGTTAGCAGAAAGACACTAAATCTTCTGCCACAAACTGCTCCGGCAATTTCTGCAAACTGCGCAGCATAAGTGGATTGGCCAGAATCAATGCCATTTCTTGACGATTGAATAATGACAACGCGCTTTGTTGACACTGTGCCTCATGCACTTTCACATGCACAATAGCCTCAACGGGCTCTATCGGCGTACCCGCAGCACGCAGGGGTTGCTTATCCACCATGGCTAAGTGCAATTCCATCAAAGCAGTATCCTTTAGGAGTTGCGCTAATGTCCAAGGCTGTGAAATATGTCCTTGATAAGCTGCTCGGGCATCTTGGGCCTGCAAACAAATCGCCGCAGGACTACGCTCCTCAGGCGTTGCGAGGATCCCCGCACGCTTAAAGACTTCACCAATCTTTACCGAACCTGTCCACGCCGAAATGGGCACAGCAAACCATAAACCAATCAGTGCTGGACTCATCCAAGCTAACAAAGTTAACGAATCCAAAATGGCCGCATAACCTAACATCACCCCCGCCAGCATATGCCAACGATGACGATATATCAGCGTAAGCCAAGGCATACTGCCATCATCACGGCGCTGTGGCGACCAACCACTATCCCGCCCCATCAGAATCGACATCACGGCACCACAATGGATAAACATCATGATAGGTGCGATTAACGCCGAGAGTATGACCTCAAAAATCACACTGAAGATGGCTTTAATGCGACCACCCACACTACGGGCAAATGCACCATCCTTCAGTAATAGCAGGACGCCAAAAATCTTCGGCCCAAACAATACCCCCATAGTGATGTAGAACAATCTCAGTGCCCTATCCGAGTCCATGATGGGCCATGTTGGGAACAGCGAGAATTGATCGGTAAAATACTCGGGCCGGATAAAATGCGCCTGCAGGGCGAGCATTAAGCCCGTTAAAATCAGCAGTAACCAAAAGGGCGAAGATAAATACGCCATAATGCCCGTCATTAAATGAAGACGGCTCACCCAGTGCAAGCCTTTGGTCGGTAGGATACGCGAATGCTGTAAATTTCCTTGGCACCAACGGCGATCGCGCACCGCTAAATCGATAATCGATGGCGGACATTCTTCGTATGAGCCCGGTAAGTCATAGGCAATCACCACACTCCAACCGGCACGACGTATCAATGCAGCCTCGACGAAGTCATGGCTCATGATATGCCCCCCAAAAGGCGGTTTACCCTTCAGGTTAGGTAATCCGGCCGCACTCATAAACGCTTCGGTACGGATAATGGCATTATGTCCCCAGAAGTTACCCTCTTTTTGCACCCACCAACCTAAACCAGTGCCAATGACGGGACCATAAATACGCGCCGCAAACTGCTGCAGACGCGCCATTAAGGTCGTGCCATTAATCAGCGAAGGTATGGTCTGGATAAGCCCAGCATCGGGATCGGCCTGCATACGCTGGGCAAGTCCGGTTATGGTTGAGGACTCCATTAAGCTGTCCGCATCGAGCACTAATAAGTGATCGTAACGCGACCCCCAACGACGGCAGAAATCCGCCACGTTACCCGCTTTACGTGCCACGTTTTTACGGCGACGACGGTAATACACACGGGAATGCTTATGGGTTTCCTGGCGCAGCACCAAAAAAGCCTGCTCTTCTAACAGGGCAATTTCGGGATCGGTTGTATCACTTAAGATAAACCAATCGAAGGCATGGCCATGACCCGTTTGCGACAAAGCCTCGGCCATCACTGACACGGCGGAGAATACGCGGTCCGGTGATTCGTTATAAGTCGGCATTAAAATCGCGGTGCGAGTATGTAACTCTGTGACCTCAAGCGCTTTGGCCTTAGGTTTTCGCATTAGGATTAAAAAACCGGCAATCCCGCTACAGAAGGCTAATGCAATCCAGCAGAAGTTGATTGCAAATAACACCAGCATTAAATATTCCAGCGGGGTGATCCCCCCTATGCTGAATACTGCACCCATTTCATAGATAGCAAATGCAGAAAGCAGTAACGCCCCACCCACGACAAAAAAGCGTCTAGAGGTGCTTGAACGAACGCCATTAGCCACAGTGCTTCGACGAGGGAAACCCTCTGGCATTTTGCTTAAGCTTTGGGGCTCCATAGCGCCAGGCCTTTCATTTGGCATGGCGCTGCCCCCCACGAGCACTTCAGCCTCGAGCAGCGAATTCTCGGAAACAGTCATATTTTATTGCTCCGTCATGGACCTTAAAGCGTCCAGCGATAGAGCCAGGTTTCAACCTGACGCGGTGTTGGGAACTTGAGTTCAGCACGTAATTCGATAAGATCTTTATCTTCAGGCTCTAACTCAAACGCGAGGCGATAGCCGTTATTAGCTGCATTACGGGCGATAACCACGTTAGAAATCACGCCGCCAGAAGCTTCCACCTTAGCAAGGGGTAACTCATCTGGCATAGCACCGTTGACATGGTAATCCACAACAAATAATCGTCTTGGGGTCGCCTTAGCGATATCGGCACGGCCACTCGCAGTACGACTCACCACAACAGCATGGGCTTTCGCAACTGGTTCATCGCCCCAACTCATGCGGTAAGCAAAGTGATATTCGCTTCCAGCAGGAATAGGTTGACGCGGTTTCCAGAAGCTGACGATATTATCATGAATTTCTGATTCTGTTGGAATTTCAGTAAGCACTACCGCACCTTGGCCCCAATTACCCACGGGCTCAATCCACAAACTTGGGCGGCGCTCATAGGTGGCTTCTAAGTCCTGATAAGAGGAGTAGCTACGCTCACGTTGGATCAAACCAAAGCCTTGTGGCGAGTTGTCGGCAAATGCGCTCACCTGTAATTGGCGAGGATTTGCCAATGGACGCCATAGGTGCTCACCGCGGCCGTTAAACATCAGTAAACCGTCCGAGTCATGCACTTCGGGTCTAAAATCATCGGTGTCGTGACGGCCATTCAATGAATGTAAAAACATACTAGTGCTAGGTGCTAAACCGACTTTGCTTAACTCAACCCGCGGAAACAGTGTTGCTTCGACGTCGATTTGCGTGTTATCACCAGGACGCACGGAGAAACGGTAAGCCCCTGCCACACTTGGGCTATCTAAAAGTGCATGGACGACAACCAAGTTGCTATCGTAATAAGGACGTTCCACCCAGAATGCACGGAAGATAGGAAATTCTTCCCCTTCAGGATCGGCCGTTTTCAGTGCCAAGCCTCTGGCCGATAGACCATAGGCATTCCCTTTCCCCAAAGCGCGGAAATAACTCGCCCCTTGGAACACCATCAACTCATCAAAAATACCATTGGTATTTAATTGGTTATGAATACGGAAACCTGAATAACCTATGTCGTCATTTGGCAAGGCCTGGGTAATGACTTCACCGGCGGTGAAATACTTAGGCTCATAGGCTAAGTGAGTCGCTTGATTGCCTTCTACAATGGCAATTTCGATCAAATCTTGAAAATAAAATCCGCGGTGAAACATCTGCATTTGAAACGGCAAACCTTGATCACGCCAAATAGACGCAGTCGGGTTAAATCGAATATCGCGATACTCATCATAGGTCAACTTGGCAAGGCCCGCCGGCAAGGGGTCCTTCAATGTCGAATAGGGCTTAGCCGCTAATTTTCGAGCAAGTTTCACCACAGAGTCACCGTCAAAAGTGCCCGTTTTAGTGAATCTCACTTGATTTTTAGTCGCGGGCTGAGTCGCCACTTTCGGCGGCGTGACCACAGGTGTCGTGACAGGTTTGTTCTCAGCAGGTTTTGTCTCTTCAGCAACCACTGCACCAGACAGAGCAAAAGCTACGCCTAGTGCCAGTGAGCAAAGAAGTGACGAATAAGGTTTGGACGATTGGCAACGCAACAAGCTAACCATAGGATAGGTAACCTAAAAATAAACTAAGAAATCAATGTTTTTTCTGTATACAGTGAATTATTTTCACCTCTGTTTTTGGGCGAAAAAAAACATGCTGTTACATATCGCGAAAGATATCAGAAGGAGAAAAAAACTCATAAATAAAGATGCAGTTAACTCCCTTTGAACAATACTATTTAGTAATATAGTTATAACCATAAAGAATAACAAGTGAGTTTTGTCATGCCAGTTGGATCTTTAAAAGCAACAACCGCTGGGAGCATGCCGTCAAGATCTCAATATAGAAATAAAATCAATCTCTTTAGCAAATGGATCGCTGCTAATAATCTTAGGTGATAGCCAAAAATTCGCGAAGGTATTTATGGGATAAATTGAGATATTTGATGGGCTAAACCCATAGACCCGCACTGGCTAAAAGGAGCAAGCCAAATCCAGCATCACCCCGCCTCATATTGAACCACAACGACGGTGACCACGACTACTGCGGTAGAAAAATTGAAACTATTAATCCCCCTTGTTGACGAGGCTGGAGCTGTAAGTGTCCCTGATGCAGTTCAATAATATGGTGGCAGATAGAAAGCCCAAGTCCTGCCCCAACGCCTTCATTTTCATTCACACGATAAAACCGCTCGGTGGCGCTGGCTATTTGCTCAGGTGTCATTCCCTGCCCTTGATCGCTAATACAGATCTCCACGCCCGAGGTGACCGAGTGCGCCGATATCTGGATTTCAGATTCGATTGGACTGTATTTACACGCATTTTCGATAATATTCTTCAACACTAGGAGCAAATAAAATCGGTCACACTTTAAATATAAATGGGAGTCTATATTAATATCCCATTGATAATCAGTGATTTGTGGCATTAACTGATTCAGCGCATCTTCCACCATGGGCAAGAGCGCATAGGATTGTACATTCAGTTCATCGATAGAATCCACCCGCGCCAGTACCAATAGCTGTTCAACGGTATGACTCATATGTACCACGCCCGCATCGATCGCAGCCAAGTGAATATGCAACTGCGGATCATCTCCCACTAATGTCGCTAAACCATGTTGATGTAACTTAATCACTGACAGTGGGGTTTTCAATTCATGGGCCGCATCGGCACTAAAACGCCGCTCCCGGGCAATAAAGCGTGCAATACTGGTAATATACTGATTAAGCGCACGGCGCACAGGGACTAATTCCTTTGGCAATGGCATAGTCAAGGGGGTCAAATCGTTTGGCGTTCTCTGGATCAGTTCCCGCTCAAACTCTTTCAGTGGTCGAAAGAGGATATAAAACAACAAACTCACTATGATGAGGGTCAGTGGTACAACAATTAATGGCACGACGACGGCATTATGCATTATCTGCGACACTAATTCTTGGCGCACTTCATCCTGCTGGGCTGTAACAATCCACACCCGATTTTTAATCGAAAAAAAGCTAAAGACATGCCAAAGCTCCCCCTCAAACATTTTTTTATGGTAGCCCTGCACCAGCTCAGTGATGGGCTGGCGACCGATATTATCGGATAACACTATGGCTTGCCCTGACTCACTCCAGATCTGAAAAGCGAGTTTATGCTCATAGGCCAGTTTCAAGGCATCGGCTTTCTCGGCGAAGGTGCTGACTTGACTATCGGGCACATGGAGAATTTGTGGCCCACGGTTTGGTCTCGAAAGGTCGGCCTCATTCTGATAAAAAAGTTCAAGTATTTTAGCCGTTTGTAACATTTGCGCATCGAATAGTTCTTCAATTTGATGCCTGGAGTCCCGGGTACTGAGCCAGCTAGAAATGCCTACCGACACGGAGATCCCCGAGAGCATCAACAGCGTGAGCAACAAACGTAATGAATACAAGTCCAGACCCTTTAATCGATTCAATCGGATATCCCCGTCGTTTAGGTATGTTACTAAATACCGATAAACGCAGGGTTTGTCACTCAAATCCTCGGGTTAATTTAATCGAGCACCAGACTAATTCAACTCAATCAAGGTATAACCTATGCCACGTACTGTCTTAATTAAATCATTTGCGAGCTTTTTACGCAGATGATGGATATGAACTTCTATCGAATTACTCCCCACCTCGTCCCAACCGTAGGTCAACTGCTCCAACTGGCTACGGGTCAATACACGCCCTGCAGACTGGGCAAGCTCGAGCAGCAATTGAAATTCACGCCGAGAAAGGAGCACATTTTGATCGCGAAAGGTGACTTCGCGGCTCGTTAAATCGATACAAAGTGCGCCAATAATCAAGCTATTATGATCCAGACCATGCTGACGTCTAACGATGGCACGAATGCGTGCGGCTAGCTCACGCACATCGAAGGGTTTACCAAGATAATCATCGGCGCCTATGTCTAAACATTCGAGCTTAGTGTCAAAATCGGTATTGGCGGTCAGCACTATGGTTGGAATGGACACGCCCTGCTGACGCCAGGCTTTGAGTAGCTCTTTACCGTTACCATCGGGCAAGCCCAGATCTAGCACTATGGCACTAAAACTTTCATTTTTGATGCCCACTAATGCCTGCTGATAGCTGTTTAAGTGATCAACCTGCATACCCAGCTTGGCGAGACTTAAACAAATGCCCTGGGCCAGCAACTCATTGTCTTCCACTAACATAATACGCATTAATGATGCCTTATCGAAAAATACTATATTGAACAGACTGTTGCTCTAAAAATATCTCGGCACTCGTCCCCTGTAACATGGCCATAGTGGCGAGCATGCCCGCCGTGACGCAATTGGGCCCAAGTACAGTGACCGAACGTGGTGCACCGACGACAGGATAGCCAGTGCGTGGATCGACAATATGGCCATAACGCCGACCATCGACCTCAATGAAACGCCGAGTATCCCCACTCGTCGCCAGCGCCCCCTGACTGATGGCAAGGACTTTCGCCGCATGGTCAAGATGCTGTGGATCTTCGATGCCCACCTGCCACGGTGTCGCTTTGGGTATTGGGCAAGCAATATCCCCTCCAAAATTGACTAATACCGATATCTCTGGATAGCGATCCGCTAAATGGTAAGCGACGCTATCGACGGCGTATTCCTTTGCAATACCGCCAAAATCGAGCTGCATTCCGGCGGGCATAGTTAACCCATGGGAATTAAATTCGATGCGTTCAAACCCCACTAGAGCTTTAGCGCTGATAATATCTTGGTGTGCGGGGAGAGTGGCATTGGGCTCAAAACGCCACAGCTGCATCAAAGGTCCGGCCGAAATATCAAACAGCCCTTCACTCAAATCAAAGCATTGTTGTGCAAAAGATAATAGCTGCAAGGTTTCTTCGTCTATCGCTTGCCTCTGGCCTCGGGCCTGATTCAATTCCCATAGATAATTGTTGGTGATGAAACGGCTGTATTTTTGTTCTATTCGGCGCACCTCAGTGACCGCCATCTCGAGCATTTTATCGGCAATGTGTGGCTCATCGGAGGCAATAAGGAGTTCGCAGGGACTCGCCATAGCGCGAAACTCACCGACATAACCCCATTCACGGCGTGACAAGGTATAGGGCACTGCCGCCGGGGAAGATGTCAACAACATATAGTCACCTCTTCAGATTGCACCACATTATGTTCCCACCGCACTATATTCCACTGCACTATATCCACCGCTATATATGCCACTCTAGCAGCAATCATACCTAATCACGCTGTGGATAGCTTGAGTAAGGATGTCTCGAATAGGGATAGCTTAATCGCCATTAAGCTATCCTCAACACCTATACTCAAAATATTCCGCAATCTAAAAAGAATAGCTAAATTGCGCAGTTATCGCTTTTTGAGTCGGGAATAGATCATAGTTTTGCAGCTCCCCAGGGATAGCCGTGCCATTATTTTTCGGATCCTGTTGATAGTATTCCAAACGGTAGGACATTTCATGCCCGCCCGCTAAGCGATGCCCAAACTTCACACCAATAGTGTATGCCGTCATATCGCCAATGCGATAATCGGCACTGGCAAACTCGGGCATGGGAGTATCGGCCATCAAGAAGGGCTGATAAAAGTCCACCGCGCTTTGCTGGTAATAACGTAAATGCAATTGACCATAAAAACTGCCGCTAAAGTAATAACGGTAATGGGTCTCTAGAGTGTGCGAGGTTAAATCCCAATCATCGGTATTGTAGCGGTAGGAGAAATCCACCACCCCCGAGTCTAAAGCGCCTTTAGTCATCACATAAAAACTGTGTTTTAAGCGGGAATCGGGACGGTTCTCGTAGACGATATCTTGAGTCAGACCGTTGTCATCTACCACACTCAGGACTTTATAGGGATCGGTTAAATAGCCGTTGACACTGGATAAACCGTAATTGGCCTGCAACAGCCAACGTTGGCTCAGCACTTGGGTGATGCCCAACATAATATCGGCGGTCTGCTTATCATCGCTACCGCTTTGACGGGTCGCATCAAATGCTGTGCGGTAGGCTTCTTCTGTGGTGAAGTCATCGCGCATGGCCATAGAGGATAAGCTCACTGGGCGTCCGCCGACGGGATCGACCACATCGAAACTATAGGCCGTCCCGAGAAATAATGTCGTATTGTCCTTATTGAAACCGCGCTCAATACTGGCATTGAGCCCCATTGACATATAGTCAAATTCCTTTGAACCATACACCCCAGCAGTGACTTTCCAATCTGGATTTAACACTTGAGTCCAGTTCACATTGCCTTGCACACGGGTATCATGGAAAGTGTCATCGAGCGGCGTATCCCCCGCTGCCACACTGTATTGGCCATTGCCCGATGGACGGGTAAAGGTTTGACTCGTCCCCTGGGCGACGGCACCCGACGCCGAAGCACCAGTTAAACTGTCTACAACGAGTTTAAGATCCAGCACACTGTCATCACCAAAGGCTTTTTGCGCTGTACCTATGGCTTCAACGGCCTGCACTCTATCCTGCTCACCGTAATACATCAGCGCCGCATCGACTTTCCAATCATCGACTTTTTTCGCTATTTCGGTGGCATGACCACTGGTGGCAAATAGGCCGCAACTGGCTAAGGCTAAGGCGCCGGCAATCTGCTTAGTCGGTCTTGCATTCTTTTGATTGTTATTTTTAGTCATAGCTGACAACACCTGTAGGTCACTTATCTCTATGCAATACCGCGGGATTTCGCCCTTGATCTCGTCACATTTGTTCATTACATCTAAGGGCAAATAACACCAACGGAGCGTTTAGTTACAACCACAACCACCACCAGCGAAGGCTCGGCCACCGCTACTGCCTTCTTTACTGAAATAGATATGATCATCGAGGGCCAGATCGAGTTTTTCACTGTCGAGTGCCATATCACTGCGGGCCAATTGGCCTTTCTCCCAAGGCTCTACCCCTAAGCTTGAGCAACCACTCAAGCCAACAATCAGGGCCACGACGACAAAAAGGGGTTTTCGCATAAATTACTCCTTCAATAGGCTAATAAGTTCTTGCTCATATTCAGCGGCATTGTCTTGATAAAAACCAACATGGCTTTGCACTAACTGCCCCTGGCGATTGAACATAAAGCTGCTGGGCATTCCCAGTAAATCGAAGCTACGGGCGACATCGCCTTCGGGATTAAAACGCACAGTAAATTGGGCGGGAACTTGCTTTAAAAACTCATCGGCTAGGGCTTGGTCGGTATCGAGGTTAATCGCAACTACGGCTAGGCCTTGGTCTCGATACTTTTGCTGCATTGCATTCATCCAAGGAAAGGACTTACGACAAGGACCACACCAAGAGGCCCAAAAATCAACGTATACAACCTTGCCCTTAAATTCGCTCAACGAAATCACTTGGTTTTGTGCGTTAAACACTTGGTGATCTAAGGAAGGAGCGCCATGGGCTCCAGCAGTTAGCAATGCTAATAACAACCATCGTTTTCTCATAGGGAGTCCACCTTTTACAGTTGAGTGTGAATCTATTCACCGAATCTTAAGGTTTTCTTAAACTGAAAAAGAAAAAACCACGCTGATGTTCCCGGTTCTTCCACATATATCAGTTGCTTACAAAACGAACCGCACCACAGTTTTATAAAAAACGGGACATTTTGACCCATTAGGAAAAGCGAAATTAGATCTGGGTCATGTTAATTAAATGTCAAAATCTGTTCTATCACATCTCTCAAAAATTCTTGATATACATCAATAATCTTTACAGTCTGGCGGCCTAAACTGACAGAGTCAATTATGTAAACCCTTACCAATTTACATTTAAATAACAAAAAGGTTGACCCATGGACACACATGCAGCCCTATATGAACAGGGAAAGGCGCGCTTAGATGCACTGCGCCAATTCGCTCCCCGTCAACAACAATCTCTTATTGAGAAAATGCAACAACACGGCATTAGCCGCCGTGATTTTATGAAGTGGAGTGCAATGGTGACGGGCATGCTCGCATTACCACTGCCCTTTAGTAATTTAGTCGCAGAGGCCGCCGAATTAGCCGACCGTGTACCCTTAATCTGGTTACATATGGCCGAGTGTACTGGCTGCTCTGAATCCCTAGTTCGTGCCGATACACCCAACTTAGATTCATTGATCTTCGATCATATTTCCTTGGAATACCACGAAACCTTAATGGCTGCAGCGGGTTGGCAAGCCGAAGAAAACCTCGAACATGCATTAGAAACCTACAAGGGCCGTTATCTGTTGGCCGTTGAAGGAGCCATACCTACCGCCAATAACGGCAGCTTCTTGACCGTAGGCTGTAAAGGCCACACAGGTTTAGAAATTATCAAACATGCCGCCGATGGTGCCGCAGCCATTATCTCTGTGGGGACCTGCGCTTCCTTCGGTGGGGTACAGGCCGCCTACCCTAATCCAACCGGGGCTAAGGGCGTACATGAAGTGGTCAGTAAACCCGTGATCAACTTGGGTGGTTGTCCACCGAGTGAAAAGAATATCGTCGGCACCCTGATGTACTTCATCATGTTCGGCAAGTTGCCAGCGCTGGACATGTTCAACCGTCCCAAGTGGGCCTACGGCGCACGGGTACACGATAACTGTGAACGCCGTGGCCGCTTCGATGCTGGTGAATTCGTTGAAGAATTTGGCGATCACGGCGCAAAAGAAGGCTATTGCCTCTATAAAGTGGGTTGTAAAGGACCTTACACCTATAATAACTGCCCAACGGAGCGCTTTAACCACCACACAAGCTGGCCAGTATTAGCGGGCCACGGCTGTATGGGCTGCTCAGAGCCTAACTTCTGGGATGATATGGCCGACTTTGAAAAACCCCTTGGCCGTCAACTCCTCCATGGATTGGATGCGACCGCAGATACTGTTGGTGCGGTGATTTTAGGCGCGACTGTCGTGGGTATTGGAGCCCATGCCGTTGCCAGTATTTTTGCCAAGCCGCTGGAGGAATAACCCATGAGCAAGCGCGTTGTTATCGACCCTATCACACGTATCGAGGGTCACTTACGTATCGAAGTTGAAGTTGATGAAAATAACGTCATCAACAAGGCTTGGTCATCTTCAACTCTTTGGCGCGGTATCGAAGTCATCCTTAAGGGTCGTACCCCTATGGATGTCGGCCTGATTGTGCAGCGGATCTGCGGAGTCTGCACTTATTCCCACTACCGCTGCGGTACTGAGGCGGTTGAGAATGCCCTTGGTATTCAAATCCCGTTGAACGCCAAATACCTACGCTCATTGATGCAAACATCCTTATACATGCATGACCATATAGTGCATTTCTACCATCTACATGGCTTAGACTGGGTGGATGTAGTATCAGCGCTGAGCGCCGATCCTGCTAAAGCCGCACAGGTGGCACTCAAGTACACGGATAAACCTATCGCCGCCGGTGAAGGTGAATTACGAGCGGTGCAAGAGAGAGTCAAAGGCTTTGTCGAAACCGGTAAATTGGGGCCATTTGCCAATGCCTATTGGGGCAATGGCACCTATAAATTTACCCCAGAGCAAAACCTTATAGCCCTATCACACTACCTAAAAGCCCTAGAGGTTCAACGGGTTGCAGCAGAAATGTTGGCAATTTTTGGTGGTAAACAACCGCATCCACAATCCTTAGTCGTCGGTGGTGTCACCTCGGTGCGTGACATGTTAAGCCCAGCACGTCTGCAGGAATGGAAGCAAAAACACGCGACCGTGACTGACTTTATCCTGCGCGCCTATCAAGCGGATATCGTGATGGCAGCCGAAGCCTTTGGTACTGAGCCTAGCGTGCTTGGCGGTGTGAATGTGAAAAACTTCATGGCGACCAATGACTTCGTACTCGCTAACGGCGAATATATGTTCGATCAAGGCGTGATTATGAATGGGGATTTAGCCGGTGTTAGCGATGTGAATCCTGAACTTATCGCCGAGGATGTCAGCCATGCTTGGTATACCGCCGATGCACCACAACACCCCTACGATGGAACGACTATTCCAAACTATACCGGCTTTGTAGAGCGGGATACCGTCTACGGCAAACTGCCAACCTTAGATGGTGACGGTAAATACTCTTGGGTGAAATCCCCCCGCTATCAAGGTGAACCCGTCGAAGTGGGCCCACTCGCCTGCCTCTTGGTGAGTTATGCCCGCGGTAATAAAGTGGTGGTGGATTCGGTTAATGCCCTGCTCACCCGCACGGGTTTACCGATTTCAGCGCTATTTACTACCTTAGGCCGCACCGCAGCGCGGATGCTACAGACGGTTATCGTCGCCCAGGAAGGGTTAAGAACCTTCGATGCACTGCTGACCAATATTCAGTCCGATGAAGCAACCTATGTGAAGCCGGATATCGACCCAAGCAAAGAGTATGTCGGTCACGCCATGATTGAGGCGCCACGGGGCATGTTAAGCCACTGGATCCGCATTAAAAATGGGGTGATTGAAAACTACCAAGCCGTGGTACCTACTACCTGGAACGCAGGTCCTGTGGATGCCAACGGTAAGATAGGCCCCTATGAAGCGTCACTCATTGGTTTAAAACTGGAAGATCCAACCAAACCCCTTGAGGTGATACGTATTATTCACTCTTTCGACCCTTGTATGGCGTGTTCTGTACACGTGATGGACTATAAAGGTCAAGCATTGAGCGAGTTCCGTGTCAGCCCCAATGGCCAATAAACGAGGGAGGGAACGCAAAATGAACCATTCTGCAACCCGCATTCGGACACTGGTTTTTAGTCCGGCAATACGAATTTTCCACTGGTTACGGGCACTATCGATTCTCGTGCTCGTTATCACTGGCTTCTATATTGCTTGGCCGTTTCTTGTGGCGCCCGAGAGCACAGATGTGCTGGTACAAGGCTGGATACGTTTTGCCCATTTGATCTGTGGTTTTATCTTAACCGCAATCACCTTGGCGAGATTCTACCTGTATTTTTTCAGTCGCAGTGATATCGAGCGGCGCTCATTTCGCGATGTGATGAGCGTGAAAAGCTGGGTAACTCAACTGAAATCCTACATTTGGATGGGACACTTACATAAAGCGGGTGTCTATGGACCGCTGCAATTTGTGACTTATGTAGCAATCTCACTGGTCGCTCTCGTGATATGTATAACGGGTCTAGTGCTGTATGCCAATGTGTATCACCAAGGTTTAGGTGGCATGCTTTGGGGCAGCGCAGCTTGGATCACAGCACAAATGGGTGGACTGGCACAGGTTAGGATTTGGCACCACTACTTAACTTGGGCATTCGTTATCTTTGTGGTTATCCACGTCTACATGGCGGTTTGGTCAGGGATACGCTTCAAACATAACTCGGTCGACTCAATTGTCTCTGGCTACGACTATCCGAAGCCAGACTCACACCACTAGGAGTCCAATGAAGATATTGCTACTCGGTATTGGCAATGTCCTGTACGCCGATGAAGGCATCGGCGTACATTTTGTCAATTACATCGCTGATAATTATCAGTTTAACCATGAGTCGCACCAGCTCGAGTTGCTCGATGGCGGCACCTTGGCCCAGGGACTCATTCCGATTATTTGCCAATACGATTATTTGATCGTAGTCGATACCGTCAATGCCAACGGCGTCGAGGCTGGCGAAGTGTATTTCTTTGATTTTGATAAGGCGCCACAGGAAATCGACTGGCAAGGCAGTGCCCATGAAGTGGAAATGCTGCAAACCCTCAATATGATGGACATGGTCGGTGATAGACCTAAAACCTTTGTACTAGGCGTTACCCCCACAGTGCTTGAACCTATGGTACTCGGTCTGACCCCCAAAGTGGCCGCCGCAGTGCCGTTAATGGAAAAAACCTTGTTATCCCACTTAGCCGCCCTTGGATTCACGACAACACGCATTGCCGAACATAGTATCGATTCGCTGATCCCTCACTCTTATAAACGTGGCGTCACTATTGGTGAAAATATAGAAGATGAAAAACATCAGATTTGATTTTACCTGCTCACGTCAGGTGCCTTTGTATGCGCATTTATGTAATCAATATCTAAATTATGATGCGCTGAATATCAACATAGGTTGCGATGCTCAGCACCACCTTGGCCAAGATGATTTTGGTCCGATAACCTATTTTATTGAAGCCAAGGGCGAACAAGCGCAACTCGAACAGTTAGCCGATGCCATTGCCGCTGACTTTTTGATTTCCACTTGGCTGATTGATTCTGGCATTAACGTTATCGACGAGCCTCAAGGCAGCAAAATTTTATTACCCTATTCACAGTCTGACTCTCATCACGCTATCGCGGCTTTTTGCCAGCAGTGTTACCCGTTAATTGGCGATAATCAGTCGGCCAAATTTGGCACGCTCGATTTAGTCTGCCCCTGCTGCCACGGCGAAATGCAATTAACCCCTGCACAAAAAGCCTTAACTTTATCAGATATTAAAACCATGGCGCAGGGTTTGCTAACCCAAGGCCCACTGACATTAGCGGCCGCCGATGAGTTGCAACTCAGCCTGACACCGTTTGATCTCCCCTTAGGCGAGCGGCCGCAGCTGTTGATTTGTAATCCTAATACCCTGAACGCCCATTTCTGCCTGAATGACGCCCAAGTGCTCGCGCTTTCCAGTATTGAAAAACCGCTTATTTGCGCCAGACCCACACAGGAACACGATAAGCTCAGTGCGCCACTGTACGACATTTGCTTTGCCTATAGCCGAGTGATCTTAGTGCTCACCGAAGTGTTAAGACAAAGAGGGGTCGATTGGGTTTACATTCGCGGCCAGCATAATAGATCGAAACTCGCGTGGGTCGAGGGGGCTTGGGCACAGTTAACTAGTTATGATTTACCGCCAATAACCAAGCAATTTACCGCGCCCGAGCCACTCAGGGATGAGATCTCATTTTTAGGATTTAAGGCTCAATGGCAAGCCGTAAAAAAATCACGTGCACACCAAGGCACGCTCACAGTCCAGATCGATCCATTGGATAAGGGTGAAACGGCCATTGAACGCCTAGCAAGCGCAGAGGATCACAGCATCACAGATGCGGCCTTATTCGCCACCTTGTTAAATGGCAAATTCACCTCGCAAAAACAAGCAAAGAACGCCGCCGCGATCTACCTAAGCCATAGCCATCCCAGCCAAATTGTCACCTGCGATAATAAAGGCGATACCGCGCTGTTCTTTGCCCTGCCCACGCTGCCCGATAACGGTTACGAAATCTTCCATCAACTGGACAGCAGCCCACAAAAAGCCGTAGCGCAAAAGTTTAAGAGCTTGTTCCCCGAAGACTATTTAAAACTCTTAAGCTTAAAACTCCATGGCAGGCGTGACAACTTGCAAAGTCTATGGGCCATTGCCGCCATTTTAATTGGTCTTAACAAGGACGAAGAGACCCACAGCCAAGAATGGCTCAGCGATGCACTGATGGCGACCGCCATGCGTTACCACGGCGCCAATGCTCCACGCATCGATTATCCACTCACTAAGGGTGAAGCTCACCGCAGCCTTAATTGGTGTAAAACCCTAGGCACAGTGTTAAGTTTTCGCGTCGCGGGTAATGATGATCCAAGCCAGCTCGCCTTCGCCATGCAGGACTCCCTTGCCGACTACCTCGCTAACTGGTTAGAGCATATTGACTTAAATATCGGCGTGCACAATATTGCTTTGGCTGGCAATGACTTAGCCAATGAAACCCTGTGTAAACGCATTCGTTTGCGCTTAGGCAAAAACTTCCCTTTGGTGGTCAATCGCAGCCTAGACTTAGACGGCGATAACTTAGCCGTGGGCGCGCTCTATGTTAAGCAGCGTAAACTCAATGAACAAGCGTAAGCGGCCCCAGAAATATCTTATATAACCCTATAGATAACATAGGCAAAGCGATAATTGAGAGTAGAAGATCTTGCCCATAGGGCAGCCAGCGTACGCCGTAAACTCCAGATCACCGGCATAGTACAAGGGGTGGGATTTCGCCCCTTCGTCTATCGCTATGCCAAGGCGTATCGACTCACAGGCACAGTGCTCAACAATGCCAACGGCGTGACCATAGAACTGCAAGGCAACGAGAACGACCTGCAAGCATTTATAACGACTTTAACGAGCACACCGCCGCCACTGGCACGGATCGATAATGTTATCCAAACATCACTGCTCTTAATCTCAGGCGAAACAAGCTTTGACATCATTCAAAGCGATGCCAGCGAGCAGGATAATCTCACTGCACAGGTGGCCGTTTCGGCGGATAAAAGTACCTGCCAAGATTGCTTGAATGATATGCATAATCCTGATGATCGTCACTTTGGCTATGCCTTTACTAACTGCACTAACTGTGGCCCAAGATACACTATCATCAAAGCCTTACCCTATGATCGCCACAATACCTCGATGGAGGGCTTTGATATGTGCCCCGAATGCACTAAGGCCTACCATGATCCGCTGGATCGTCGCTATCATGCCCAGCCCGTCAGTTGCCCGGTATGCGGTCCCAGACTCAGTTTAAAAACGCCCCAGGGGCAATGTATTCAAGAAGAGGGCATTCAAGACAAGAACGTTAGGCATAAGGTCATAAACTTAAGTACGGATATTGCGGTGCTTCAAGCCGCAGTAGCTAGGCTAAACCAAGGGCAAATTTTAGCAATCAAGGGCCTAGGTGGATTTCACTTAGTCTGTGATGCCAGAAACACCCAAGCCGTCAGCACACTGCGTCAGCGCAAACAGCGCCAAGCTAAGCCGCTGGCGGTGATGATGGCCGATATCGACATGGCCAAACGTTATGTCACAGGCTCAGACGCTGAATGGCAAGTGCTTAGCTCGCAGGAGCGGCCCATAGTACTGATGAGCAGCCGAAGCGAGCATGATCTTAGCTTAGCCGTCGCTCCCAACCTGAATAAACTCGGGGTATTTTTGCCCTACACACCGCTGCACCATATGCTGTTAGGCCTCTTCAAAGGGCCCTTGGTCGCCACCAGCGCTAATGTGTCGGGGGAGCCGATTATCACGGATTGTGCTGAACTTATCAGCCACTTAAGCCATGTAGTGGATGCGATAGTCGACCATAACAGGCCGATTCTAAATGGCTGTGACGACAGTGTTGTGCAGGTTATAGAACCGCATTTATTACCGGCAGAGGTGCAGGTGCTGCGTCTCGCCCGAGGCTACGCACCCTTAAGCTTCCCACTAGATACGCCGCTACATAAATCGATTCTCGCCGTTGGCGCACAGCAAAAAAATGCGCTGGCCTTTGGTTTTGGCAGTAATGTATTTTTAAGTCCCCATATTGGCGATCTGTTCAGCGTCAGCGCCGAGCAGTATTTTGAGCGCACCTTAGCCACCTTCACCCGCTTGTACCAATTTTCACCAAATCTTATTCTGCGCGATAAACACCCAGATTATGCCCCCTCACGCTGGGCAGAAATGCAAACAGAAACCAAGCAAACACCGTGTTTAGCGCTGCAACACCACCACGCCCATGTGCTGAGTGTGATGGCCATCAACCAATATCGTGATCCCGTTTTAGGCTTTAGTTTCGATGGCACAGGTCTGGGGGACGATGGCAGTTTATGGGGTGGCGAAGTGCTATTAACGACGCTCGATACGGCCGAACGGCTGGCGCACTTTGAACCCATAGCCCTGCTGGGCGGTGAGCAAGCGATTAAGCAACCCGTGAGATTATTACTGGCATTGTTGTTCGAGCAAATGAGCCTCGATGCAGTGATCGCGCTTAACTTACCTATTATCAATAGGTTAAGCCAAAATACCTTAACGAATTTATATAAAATCTGGCAAAACGGCAGTGCACTTAAAAGCTCATCGGCAGGAAGGCTGTTCGATGCCCTCGCCTGCGCCTTAGGACTGATAGAAACCACGCTGTTTGAAGGCCAAGCCGGCATGGCAATAGAAGCCGCGGCCAATCGCGCCGATGCCTTATCCCTCGATATCATTCAGCTCAACTTACCGCTTAAGGCCGACCAGTGGTGTAGCAGTGATATGTTCAAGCAACTCGTTGAATTGATCACGGCGCAGCCACTCACGGACCATAGACGTTATGCCATCGCCCGCGCCTTCCTGCACACATTGGGCGATTCACTTTGTAACTATGCCGCTAAGTACAAACAACTGCCAACTGTGCTCTGCGGCGGTGTATTTCAAAATAAATACCTACTGGAATACTGCCTAAGCAAACTCAGTACCCAAGGTAACAAGGTATTATCCAGTCAACAGATCCCAATCAATGACGGCGGCATCGCCCTTGGGCAACTCTGGTATGGAATACATCAAACTCGCTGAATGGCCTTGATATCCATCCTGCATTTTATCTCTATAAACCTGACGAACATCAAAGAATCATGGCCGGATTTGTATCACACTTAACATTAGCTTAACCAAATAAACGCTCAGTTTTCAACCTAAGCAATACAGTGTCAGGTAACACACCCTCGACAAGGAGAGATCAAATATGTGTAAAGACTGCGGCTGCTCCCTTACCCGCCACGAGCATAACCACCACGGCGCGCACGCACACGAGGATAGCCATGACCATTCCCATACCCATGAGCATAGCCACCAAGAATTACACACCAATCCCCAGTTAAACGACAAGAAAACCTTATCTGTGATCCATAAAATTTTAGATAAGAACGATGTCGAAGCGGGCCACAACCGCGCCCATTTTGAGGCGCACAATATTACCGCCTTTAACTTAATGAGTAGCCCCGGCAGTGGCAAGACCACGCTTTTAGAACACCTTAAAGAATATACGCAGCTCAGCTATGCCGTGATTGAGGGGGATTTAGAAACCTCCCGCGACGCCGACCGCTTAATCGCTAAAGGGATTAAGGCCTACCAAATTCAAACGGGATCGGCCTGTCACCTCGACGCCTTTATGGTGCACGGCGCCCTGCACCATCTGCCCCTCGAAGGCTTAGATATCTGCTTTGTGGAAAACGTCGGTAACTTAGTCTGTCCAGCAAGCTACGATGTTGGCACCCATAAAAATATCGTGCTGCTTTCGGTGCCAGAAGGTGATGATAAAATTGAAAAATACCCGGTAATGTTCCGCCGTGCAGACCTAGTGTTGATCACTAAGTGCGATCTATTGCCCTACTTTGATTTCAAGCTGGACGAAGCCAGAGCCCAGCTTAAAAAACTCAACCCAGCTACCCAAATCATTGAAGTCTCAATTAAAGATGGCGATTCAATGCGGGCCGTTGCCCAGTGGCTTAAGGACAATATCCGCCAAACATCTGTGGGAGAGCCGCAATAATGTGCTTATCCATTCCATCCCAAGTCGTGGCCATTGATGCCGAACGTCAGAGTGTCACCGTCGACACCTTAGGGGTTCGCCGCGATGTCAGCAGTCATTTAATGGCAGAACCCCTTGAAATTGGTGACTATGTGCTTATTCACATTGGCTTTGTGATGAACAAAATCGACAAGGAAGATGCCAAACAAAGCCTTGAGTTATATCAAGAAATAGTCACTAAGCTCGAAAGCGAAGTGGTGCACTGATACACGAGTGTACCCTATGGATTAGGAAAGGCGTGCACCAGATAACGTGCACCAAGGAAAGAGCATGCTCGAACTAAAACACCTCTATCAAGGCTTTCGCGACCCCCAAACTATCGCGACTTTGGCCCAAGATATTCAACAAACGGCTAAATTGGTCAAAGGACAGATCAATATTATGGAAGTGTGTGGTGGCCACACCCATACCATCATGAAATACGGTCTGTTGGATTTACTGCCGGATAATATCGAGTTTATCCATGGCCCAGGTTGCCCTGTGTGCATTATGCCTAAGGAGCGCATCGACCAAGCCGCGGCATTAGCCTCCCAGGCAAATGTGATCTTAGTGACGCTAGGCGATATGATCCGCGTCCCCGGCTCTAAGGGCTCGCTTGCCAGTTTTAGGGCCCAGGGCTGTGATATACGGCCCATCTACGATCCCTTAGATACCTTGAAAATTGCCCGCGATAATCCCGATAAAACCGTAGTGTTCTTCGCCATTGGCTTTGAAACCTCAACCCCTATGACAGCCATTTTGCTGCAGCTCGCCGAGCAGCAGAAACTCGATAACTTATTCTTTCATATCAATCATGTACTAGTGCCGCCTGCTATGGATGCCGTGATGCAAGATCCCAATGCTAGGGTCAATGCCTTTATCGGCCCCGCCCATGTAAGCGTGATCAGCGGCGCGAAAATTTACCGCCCCGCCGTTGCGCAGTACGGCACGCCGGTGGTGGTCGCAGGCTTTGAACCCGTGGACGTGATGGAGTCCATCCTGCGTATTGTGCGCCAAAAAGCCGCAGGCAAAGCCGAGCTAGATATCCAGTACAGCCGCGCCGTATCGGAGGAGGGAAACCTCACCGCACAGGCCAAAGTCAATCAAGTCTTTCAAATCAGGCCCCAATTTCGCTGGCGCGGCCTAGGGCCTATCCCAAATTCAGCGCTGCAGATCAAGCCCGAATATGCCCATAGGGATGCCGAGCTGCGTTTTAAAGACCGTTTGCCTGCCAAAGAAATTGACGATCATAAGGCCTGCCAATGCGGCGATATTCTCCGCGGACTGGCAAAACCTAAGGATTGCAAAGTCTTCGGCCGTGGCTGCAATCCCGAAACCCCCTTAGGTAGTTGCATGGTGAGTTCCGAGGGAGCCTGCAATGCCTATTACCGCTATCAAGGCGTCGATATCAAGGAGCCACACCATGGCTGATTCCCCAAAAGATAAATCCATCCAACTCAGCCACGGCGGTGGCGGTAAAGAGATGAATAAACTGATCCGTGAGCTGTTTTTTACCGAATTTGATAACCCGATTCTGCGCAGTGAAGAAGATGCAGCTAAGTTGGATCTGCACGGGTCAACCGCTTTTACCACGGATTCCTTTACTGTCTCACCGCTGTTTTTTGCCGGCGGCGATATTGGCAAGTTAGCGATTGCAGGCACTGTCAACGATCTCGCCATGATGGGGGCTGAGCCTCAGTATTTAAGTTGCAGCGTGATCATAGAAGAAGGTTTTTCTATCAATGACTTAACGGCAATCGTTCGCAGCATGGCCAAAGAGTTAGCACACTGTGGTGCGCGGATTGTCTGCGGTGACACCAAAGTCGTCCCTAAGGGTTGTGCCGATGGCTTATTTATCAATACCTCAGGCATTGGTCGTATCCTGCGCCCCAATATTTCGGCGGCGAATGTCGCTCCGGGGGATGCCATTATTGTTTCCCGCGATATTGGTTGCCACGGCGCGGCCATTCTAATGGCCCGTGAAGGATTAACCTTAGAATCAAGCCTTCAAAGTGATTGCGCGACGCTCTGGCCCGTGGTCGAGCAATTGATCGCCGCCAATATTCCCATCCATGCGATGCGTGATGCCACCCGCGGTGGCTTATCGGCGGTGCTTAACGAATGGGCAGTTGCATCTAATGTGAGCATCACAGTGAATGAAGCCAGTATTCCCGTCAGCGATGAAGTCAAAGGCCTGTGCGAACTCTATGGATTCGAAGCCATGGATCTTGCCAACGAAGGCACCTTTATCTTAGCCGTTCCAAGTGACATTGCCTTAGGTGCCTTAGAAATCATGCAACGCTTTGGCCGCTGTGAGAATGCAGCCATTATCGGCACTGTGGAGGATAAATTAGCGGGGAAAGTGGTGTTAAAAACCCCTTGGAATACCACTCGCTACCTCGATCTGCCCCAGGGTGAATTACTACCAAGGATTTGTTAATGCACGAATATTCTATTGTCAGTGCCTTGATTGAACAATGCGAGCAGCATGCAAGGGCTAATCGAGCCAACAAAATCACCCGCGTAGAGATTAAACTTGGGGTCATGAGCGGGGTTGAGCCCTCACTGTTACAAACCGCCTTCGATACCTTTAAACTCGATGGCATATGCAGGGACGCTGTACTCAATATGCAAATTAAGCCCTTAGTGATACTTTGCCAAGACTGCCAGAGCGAGTCCGTGCTGAGCGAACGCACCGTCGTTTGCCCTGCGTGTCAAAGCTATCGCACTCGGGTACTCGATGGCGAAGATATGCTACTGATGCAACTTGAAATGGAGCAAGAAGAGGATTAATCATTCGCTACCCAGATTGCTAATAGCAGCGCTTTTACTAAAGAGTGCTGTCGATAACAAGTCCCCTCGAAACAAAAATGGCTTTGAGCACTCAGTGTTCAAGCCATAGTATTCAATGCCATTCACGTTCAAAGCCATTAGCACTCAAAGCCATTTTGAGCCACAATCAGCATCTAACGGTAGATTGAGGCTTCACCCTCTGGGCGCGTCTTAAGGACCCTTAGAAACCACATATACTGCTCAGGGTAAGCTAAGATCACTTGCTCGACCACTTTGTTCAGCGCTAACGCCTCGTTTTCTTTACCCACCATATCTTCAGGCGCAACCGCCGCCATCACGGTGAGATCAAATTGCCGTGTCGCTTGGTTGTAGCCAATCTTCACCGGCAGCACTTGGGCATTACCCGCCTGGGCTAAACGTCCAACGACCGGGAGCGTCGCCTTCACTGTGCCTAAAAATGGCGCAAATACGCTTTGCTCTGGGCCTAAGTCCTCATCGGGCAGATAAAAGAAGCTGTTATTACGCTTAAGCTCGGCCAATAACGCTCGAATACCCGCCTCGCGCATATACACATAGCCACCGCAGCTACTGCGCACTCGATTGCTAAACCAATTGAATAATCCATTTTTATGGGCCTTAGCCATAGTCACCATAGGTAACTCGAGGTTAAGGCGTAAGCCTGCATAATCGATGGGCCAGACATGGGGCATAATAAAAATCACCGGTTGGCCCGCCGCTTGAGCCGCTTTCACATGTTCAAAACCAATAAGATTCACCCGGCGGCGCAAATGCGCTTTCGAGCGCACTAATAATTCACCTTGGGCCAACAGCACTAGGACAAAGTTTTGTACGTTCTCGCGGATTAACGCTTCGATCTCGGCGGTGGATTTTTCAGGGAAACAGGCTTTCAAATTTGCTCTCGCAATCCCTATCGGCTTTTTCGCAATCGGGAGCACTAATCTTGCCAATAATCTGGCAATGGGATCACGCAGCCATGCGGGCATGAGTCCGAAAATCACTAATAGACCAATCGCCAACCAAGTGGCCCAGTATTGAGGGTGTAATAGGGCGAGTTTAAAACGACGGTCGAAATGTTTGGGCTGTCTTGACAAAGAATTCACCTCAGACAGTGGATAAAGATAATGAAGATATTGCACGAAAAAATAAACAGGAAAGCCACTCCCAAAGGAGTGGCTTTCCCATCAAACAAACGAAATTACTTACCCGTGTTTGAAGCTTCTACGCGGGTTTTCAGCTTCTGGCCGGGACGGAATGTCACGACACGGCGAGCAGAAATAGGGATATCTTCGCCTGTTTTTGGGTTCCTTCCCGGTCTTTGATTCTTGTCCCTAAGGTCAAAGTTGCCAAAGCCAGATAACTTGACCTGCTCACCACTTTCAAGTGCGCCTCGAATCTCTTCAAAGAACGACTCAACCATCTCTTTGGCGACACGCTTGTTCATTCCCAGTGTTTCAAAAAGATGTTCTGCCATTTCGGCTTTGGTAAGTGCCATACTTTAATCCCTCAACGATGCGTTGAACTCGGCCTTAAGGGCGGAAACAACTGATCCAACGGTCTCAGCAATCTCTTTTTCCTCAAGTGTACGAGTAGTGTCTTGTAATGTAAGTGCTATCGCTAGGCTCTTTTTGCCAGGCTCAACACCTTTACCTAAGTATACATCGAACAAGTTTATGCCAACCAACTGATTTTCGCCAACTTTTCTTATCACTTTCATCACATCGCCTGCAGATACACTCTCATCCACTACCACAGCGATGTCACGACGATTAGCTGGAAACTTAGATACAGCTTGGGCTAGCGGTAAACTGGTATGCAATAAAGCATCCAATTCCAACTCAAAAACGATGGTTTTACCATTGAGTCCAAAAGGCTTCTCCAAACTAGGATGGATTGCACCTATATGACCGATCACTCGATCATTTCTCAATATTTCAGCACATTGCCCCGGATGGAGAGCAGAATGTGTCGCTACTCTAAAGCTAAATTCTGATGCGGAAACTGTCAAGCCGATAATTGCTTCTAAATCACCTTTAAGGTCGAAAAAATCAACGGTTTTCGATTCCATAGCCCAATGTTCGTCATTTTGGAGCCCAGTAATGACGCAAGCGAGCATAGCTTGCTGTCTTACACCGGATTCTGCATTGATATCAGGAACAAAGCGCAGGCCAGTTTCAAAAAGTCTCACTCGGCTCTGTTGACGACTTTGGTTGTAACCAACGGCAGTCAATAATCCTGTAAACATCGACAAACGCATGGCCGACATTTCACTGGAAATTGGGTTTGGTAACACCATAGCGTCTAAACCAGGGTGAACCAGATTTTGCAGTTTGGGATCGACAAAGCTGTAGGTGACCGCTTCTTGGAAGCCGCGGGCGACCAATAGGGCACGCACGCGTTTTAGGCTTAAGTCAGATTCTTTATGATCTGACATACGCAACGCAGCAACCGGTGCCGTATTCGGAATATTGTTATAACCGTAAATACGCGCCACTTCTTCGATTAAGTCTTCTTCAATCGCCATATCGAAGCGATAGGTCGCAGTAGTGACCTGCCAGCTCCCCTCACCTGCAACTACGCTAAAACCTAAACGCTCGAGAATTTCAGCCACATCTCTGTTGGGTACATGGTGACCGAGGATTCTATCTAACTTGCTGCGACGTAATAAAATTTGCGCAGGTTTGGGTAAGTCAGCGTCAGATTTAGCTTCCACCACTGGGCCCGCTTCACCGCCACAGATATCCAGCACTAAACGGGTCGCACGGTCGATAACTTTATGTTGCATCTCAGGGTCAACACCACGTTCGAAACGGTGTGATGAATCCGTGTGCAGGCCCAAACGACGTGACTTACCCATAATGGCAAGCGGCGCGAAGAAGGCACATTCAAGTAATATGTCTTGGGTAGTGTCGCTCACACCTGAGTATTCACCGCCAAACACGCCAGCAAGGGCTAATGGACGCGCGTCATCTGCAATCACCAGTGTATCACTTGGAATCGTGACTTCGCTGCCATCGAGCAGGGTGATTTTCTCTTCGCCAGTACCTAAACGCACTTGGATATCGCCGGTTAACTTGGCCAAATCGAAGGCGTGCATAGGTTGACCGAATTCAATCAACACAAAGTTAGTGATATCTACGATAGGATCGATAGAGCGAATGCCGCTACGGCGCAGTTTTTCCTGCATCCATAAGGGTGTTGGTGCTTTCACGTTGACGTTTTTCACCACACGGCCTAAGTAACGTGGACAAGCGGCTGGCGCCTTAACGTTAATCGTCACCTGTGCATCCGTTGTTGGTGTGACAACTTGCCACTGTGGCTCAACCACGGCTTGGCGGTTTAACACGCCCACTTCACGGGCAAGGCCTGCCATGCCTAAGCAATCGGCACGGTTAGCGGTTAAATCGACTTCAATCACGGCATCATTAAGCTTGAGATACTCACGCAGATCTGTGCCTAGTGGCGCGTCCAATGGCAATTCGATAATGCCATCGCTTTCGACGTTAATGCCAAGCTCGCTGTAGGAGCACAACATGCCTTCTGATGGCATGCCACGCAGCTTGGCTTTCTTGATTTTGAAATCGCCTGGTAATACGGCGCCAACCATAGCCACGGCCACTCTAAGACCCTGACGACAGTTTGGTGCGCCGCAGACGATATCGATAAGCTCACCACTGCCGACACTGACTTTGGTCACGCGCAGTTTGTCTGCATCTGGATGCTGACCACATTCGACCACTTCACCAACCACTACACCGCTAAAATCGGCAGCCACGGCTTCAACGCCATCGACTTCAAGGCCAGCCATAGTGATCTGGTGGGATAATGCTTCACGGCTGATGGAAGGATTTACCCATTCACGAAGCCAAGATTCGCTAAATTTCATGCTATACAGCTCCGTTATTTAAATTGCTTCAGGAAACGTAGGTCGTTTTCGAAAAACGCACGTAGATCGTTTACGCCATAACGCAACATAGTTAAGCGCTCGACACCCATACCAAAAGCAAAACCAGAGTATTTTTCTGGATCTATGCCGACACTGCGCAGCACATTAGGGTGCACCATGCCGCAGCCTAGCACTTCTAACCATTTGCCATTTTTGCCCATCACATCCACTTCGGCTGAAGGTTCAGTGAATGGGAAGTAAGAAGGACGGAAACGCACCTGCAGATCTTCTTCGAAGAAGTTACGCAGGAAGTCATGCAAAATGCCCTTCAGTTCGGCGAAGTTCACATGCTCATCCACGAGCAAACCTTCCACTTGGTGGAACATTGGCGTGTGGGTTTGGTCGTAATCGTTACGATAAACACGACCCGGAGAAATAATGCGCAGTGGTGGCTGTTCAGTTTCCATCGTACGGATTTGCACGCCCGACGTTTGGGTACGCAGCATCAGCTTAGGATTGAAGTAAAAGGTATCGTGATCGGCACGCGCTGGGTGGTGCTCAGAGATATTCAGCGCATCGAAATTGTGGAAATCATCTTCAATTTCAGGTCCCTGCTTTACCGAGAATCCTAATTCCCCGAAGAAGGTTTCGATACGCTCAATGGTACGCGTCACTGGATGTAAGCCACCGATCTCTTGGGTACGGCCTGGCAAAGTCACATCAATCTTTTCGGCGATTAATTTGGCTTCCAGCTCCGAACTCTTCAGACCATCGATGCGCTCAGTTAATTTTTGTTGAATCGCCTGTTTCGCATCATTGACCGCTTGGCCAAAGGCGGGCTTTTCTTCAGGGCTTAAGCTACCCATCATTTTCATCATGTCGGTGATCTTACCTTTCTTACCCAGGTAATCGACACGGATATCATCCAGTGTTTTTAGATCACTGGCCTGGTCAATAATGACTAAGGCTTGTTCTACGATCTCAGTTAACTGCTGCATTTTCTCTTCCACTGCATAGTCGCGCTTGATAAACAAGTGCTATGGGCGCCAAACTTTCAGGCTATTTGGGTGCTCAGGTTATCGGGCGTTAATGCCAGACGCTTTGCTAGCTATAACGAAATAAAAGGACAGAAATTTTACGCGAGCGAGCGAGATATTACTAGGGTTTAGTGGGGGTTTTTATCATGCAAATTCATGTGTTACCCCCGAATGGGCACGCATCCTATGTAAGCCGACATTCAGCCGATGCTTTTTAAGCCAAGATCTTTCCTGTTCTGCACCACTAGCACCAAATGTAACTAAACTGTAAACTCGAGCTTGTACCTTGCCGACATTGCAGCAAATGCATCCAAAAAGACTGCAATTGGATAAAAATAATACAAGCAATTGCTTACAAAGCAAAAAACATAAAGTCTATGGCAAACTGACCGATATAGATTCGGTATCAGCCCAATTTATCGAGGCGCTAATGAAAGAAGTTAAATTTCGCTGGATAGATCAATATCTTATCCACATGACCTTAAAAACCAAATTCGCTATTCTAGCCCTAGTTCCCATGTTAATGATTGTGGGATTCTCAGTTTTCCTTAATAACCAGTTTCAACAAACACTGCTCGACAATCATCTAGCCACACTACAAACCTCGTCACAAAAAATAAACCAAGTGGCGGGTCTGCTTTACGGAAAATCCGCCGAACAGGAACGTCAGGCACTCGAAGGCCAGCTAAGACGTGATCTACAAGGCAATGTCAGTATTGTTTCGATCACCACCGCCGACGCTAAGGCTCAGTCCATTGCCCGCAGTGGCGGTGGCATAGAGACTAGTGGTAAGGCGTTAAGGGCCATTAGCAGCGTGAATGATCAAGAGCTTATCACTATCATCCCGATAGATGAGCGGGAGCTTGATGCCCAACTCGCCAAGGATAATTGGCTGGTTTACGGCCTGATGGCGGCACTCCTGTTCGTGTTGTTTTTATTCAGCTATTACATTTCCACCTTTGTTGGCGGTGCACTCTACACCACTGTCATGGCATTAAAACGGGCCGCATCCGGTGATTTAACCGGCCGTTTAAACTTCTTCGAGGTGAAGGATGAGTTCAGTATCTTAGCCATCAGCATAGATACCTTAGTCGAACGTCAACATACCTTAGTGAAGCAGATAGCCGAGTCCACCAGCAAGATTAGGGAAGTCGTTTCCTCCTTTAGAAGCACGGCGCAGCAAGGACAATCCCTTGCGGTAAACCAACGCCAGCACCTCGATTCCTTAGCGACGGCCATGGAGGAAATGACCGCGGCGGTAAAAGAAGTGGCGCGCAATGCCGAGCAATCCTCCGCCGAAACCCAAGAGGCCAATCAACAGGTGAGCGCGGGGTCTAAGGACATAGACACCACAGTTAAGGCGATAGATCTGTTATCGGATGACATTTCCAACGCCTCCGATGCGGTCGCAGTGCTTAACGAAAACGCCAGTAAAATCGATGAAGTGGTCTCCACCATTAATGCGATTTCACAGCAAACCAACCTACTCGCCCTCAACGCCGCCATTGAAGCGGCGCGCGCCGGTGAGCAAGGTCGAGGCTTTGCGGTAGTTGCCGATGAAGTACGTACACTTGCGGGTCGCACGCAAGCCGCAACGGTTGAGATAAAAACCATGATCGAGGCCCTGCAATTGGGCGCCCGTAACTTGACGCAGGTGATGTCTCGTACCGTGAGCCAGGCAAGCGAAGGCAAGCAGCATGTGCTGCAAACGGGCACAGATCTCGAACATATTGCCCACCATAGTCATAAAGTCTTCGAAATGAGCGTATTAATTGCCACCTCGGCGGAAGAACAATCGGCGGTTGCCAACGAAATTGCCACTAATTTGATGGAAATTCGGAACCAATCCCATGATGTGGAGCAATCGGCAAATCAATCGGTTTCAGGCTGTGATGAGTTGCAAGCCACCGCGGGGCAATTGGACCAACTGATGGTGGGATTAAAAATCTAGCCGCGAGTTTGGCTAACCGTCACTATGCACTCAATACAAAAGTAAGGGAGCGATTATCGCTCCCTTACTTTTAGTTAACAGTTTGTTTATCAACTGGTCCTTAAGGGATCTTGCTTAAAAAAGCCAACGCTTTATCTAAATCGCGGGTGCGTGCCATCGGCGGCAGAGAGTTTAAAAAGGCTTGGCCGTAGTAGCGATTCACGATGCGATTATCGCAAAGGATCAGCACACCGCGGTCTTTTTCATCGCGAATAAGCCGGCCAACCCCTTGTTTCAGCGCAATAATGGCCTGAGGTAACGACACTTCAGTAAAGGGATCGAGCCCCTGGCGACTCACATTGTCGGCGCGGGCACGATACAGTGGCTCATCGGGCGATACGAAGGGTAATTTGTCGATAATCACACAGCTTAACAATTTACCGCGCACATCCACCCCTTCCCAAAAACTGCTAGTGCCGAGCAACACCGCATTGCCGAGTTGGCGAAACTTAGTCAGCAGACTCTGTTTACCCGCTTGCCCTTGCACCAGTAGCGGATATTGAGTGCGGGTTCGCAGCGCCAACGCCGTTTGTTCGAGCATATGGTGGCTAGTGAATAAAATAAAGGTGCGTCCCTGGGCCGCATCTATCGCCTGCACGCACACATCCACCAGCTGTTTTAACGCTTGCTGTTGATTGGTCACGCTGCCCAGTTGTCTTGGCACACAAAATACCGCTTGGCGCGGATAATCGAAGGGGCTGTCGAGAATGCTTTGCTGCGCATCGACAATCCCCATTTCTCGGGCGAAATGGGCAAGACTGCGGTTAACCTGCAAAGTTGCCGAGGTAAATATCCAGCTGGTTTCCGGCACAAATAACTGCTGGCACTCACGGGCAATATTGATTGGTGAAATTCGCAGCACCACAAAACGACTGCCAAATTCGATACTGTAGGCCGCTTGATGATTATCACAGCTAAAAAACACGCTCAGTTTACTATTGAGTTCGGTAAGCTTAATGGCAATATCATCCAATAATTCACTGCGGCCAATATGGGCCAGTAATAAATTTTGCAGCGCGGTTAATTCGGTCAATAAATCCCAAGATGCCAGCACTATGGTTTTATTTCCCAACACCCGTCGCCAGTCTGATTCGCCGCAGGAATATAACTGATTATGCCAATCACTTAATTTAGCGAGACAACGCTGGCAAAATTGGGCAATTTGCCCAGTGTCGCTGAGTTCTGTTTGATAAATAACCAGCAACTTTTGAATAAAATCGTCGATAGTGCGACTCGAACATTGCTGGCCAAAATAATTAACGCAAATATCGGGTAATAAATGCGCTTCATCGAAAATTACCACATCGGGATCGGGTAATAACTCGGCAAAGCCAGTGTCCTTAAGCACACTATCGGCGAAAAACAGATGGTGGTTCACCACGATGATTTTGGCATCCATGGCACGGCTGCGCGCCTTGCGGGTAAAGCAGGCATCGTAAAAGTCGCAGCGCTTACCAATACAGCTTTCCTTAGTACTGACCACGAGCGGCAGCGCCGAAGAATTCTCAGGCACTGAGGTCAAGCCGCCAATATCGCCATCTTTACTGATCCCCGCCCACTGATTGATTTTCAACAAATCATCCAACAAACGCGCATCGATATGTGTGGCCTCACTCATTTGCTTATCGAGTCGCCACTGGCACAGATAATTATTGCGCCCCTTTAGCAGCGCCAGTTTGGGCTCAATTCCCAACATGGCGACCAGCGCGGGTAAGTCTTTAAAAAACAACTGCTCTTGCAGATTTTTACTGCCCGTACTGACGATAACTTGCTTACCGCTTAATATCGCAGGGATCAAATACGCAAAGGTTTTACCTACCCCAGTGCCCGCCTCAATCACCACATTACCCTTAGACGCGATCGCCTCACTCACCTGCTGCGCCATCTGCATCTGGCTTGTTCGCGCACTAAACCCTTGAATATGCTTAGACAATACTCCATCGGGCAAAAAAGCGCGTTGCACTTCGGCCGCGAGCCGGCTCACCGCTGCAGCGCCTTTTGAGGCTGTTGGCTTAGCCACTGTTTCTTTAGATAAACCGTGCTTTGATGTCGGTTGACGGGAGCGAGTCAAAGGGAGAATCAATCCTTTATCAAGGTGTTAAGGAGCGTTATAACACAAGGTTGTAAGGCCATTATAAGCTGCCACGCGGCGACTGAGAGAGTGCGTAGTGATACTTTTTAGCACAAGCACTGGTCAGTGCAGCAAACCGCAGCCATAAAAAATAGTGTTAAGCTTAACGGCTCAAAGCATTATGCTGATTTGCGATAAGACTACAAGTTAGCAAGAATAATTTCACGGGGTCATTCCCTCGCGCCATTCAAAAGACCGCCTTAAGTCCATTCATTATGGGCATGTCAGTTTTGATACAAAGCACCCAAAACAAGACAGTTGAGCTACGCGCAGCATTAATTGTCATTGTTTCCCCAGTGACACGCCGCCTATTTCTTTTAAAAGATGTATCCCAGAGGGCTCGACTAAAACATCCCTGTTTTAGAAGGTCACTGGTGCAACAAGGCCAATCTTAACTACCCCTCTAGCGGCTCGTTCAGCTAAAAAGCTATTGCCCCAAAGTGTTTTTCGTATTTTGAATGCTTTAATCAAAATCAAAGTCGTGGGACTTCACCCCCTGATTTTTAATCAAGAGTCGACCAAGGAGGACTGCTCGTCCTATCAAAAACGTCCATGTTAAATAGCCAGCTCGATATCCCTATCTC
>NZ_PFGL01000035.1 GCF_002783505.1 Shewanella sp. CG12_big_fil_rev_8_21_14_0_65_47_15 | reverse complement strand
ATCACAGCTCTCAATCCATTTTGAGGGACGCTTAGAAAACCATATCGATCTGTGAAATTAACCTGACACAGAATTATGAACAGCCTCTTAGAAAACCATATCGATCTGTGAAATTAACCTGACACAGAATTATGAACAGCCTCGAGCACATTTACAGAACCATTTCCATATACTAAAACTCGATGCACATCCACTTCGCAGTGATAGTCGGCGTAACTGGATGATGTAGTAAAAATAATTAACATAAACCCAAACATGAATATTCTAGTCATAAAGTACTTCCTATACTTTCTCATAATTAATCGCCCAGCTAATACTGATGATTACCATACACCGCGCTATCAGTAAGACCATATTTATGTTGCATAGTAACAATTAGAAAGTCAGTTCTCCTTACCAAGGGTGATTGACTTATTTTGCTATCACTAACAAACCTACATTCAATTTCAGCTTCTGGAAAATAAAGGGGTACCGTTGAAGTTAGGATTGATTCTCTTCGAAACTGAATTCTTTCACTAACCAATTCAAATGCAGCAAACTGCTGTAAATGCGCCAGCGCAGCACAACATGACATAGTCCCTAACTATTTCAAGAGTCATACTTCCAGTCCAAAAATATGAAACTCTGTATCGATTAGCCTCCAGTACTTGCTCTTTATACCCACCACCTATCAACTGATAACATTGATAATCTCGGCTTGCACAAGCGGTCAACAGCGGAATAATGAATAGTAGACACCACAACCTTATTTTTAGGCTTTTTGCCAGCCGTAATCTCGTGAGATTAGTAGACTCCGATTGCCTAAAATGATACCCATTACCATGGCATGTAATCCAACTTAGCAAAATTGTATATATTAAGGCCGCTTAGCGAAAATAGCATGAGCGTCAAAATCTTGGGTTTGCATCCGTGCAAGCGTTTTGGTTAACACCTCATCGGCAGCATCTTCAATCCGCTGTATCCCTAACGTTGCAACATAATCACTAAATGATGTGGAGACTTGTTCAAACAAAGCTGTGATATCGCCAAAGGCTGGATGACTGAATTGCGGGTTAGGCAAACCCCTAAGGGATCGCAGTTTCAGCAGCATTAACGCTGTCAAAGGTAAATATGTGTGCGGCCCACCATTGAACTCAAAAAAGCACTTTTTATCCCCGATAACAGCTTGTTCTACCTGATGATCACACAGGGTTTGCAGCATAGTGCTGATGAATTCGATATCCTGTGTGTCCCAGTTATCTAAAAATGGCGCATAGGGGAAAGGAGACGTTTTTCGCATTGTCACTTGCACTTCCGTGGCAAAAGGCGGCTCAATAACGCCCAAATAGCGCCCATACAGCAGCACCAAAAAATCGCCGATAAAGCCGTGGGAGCGAATGGCCCAGCCCGAACGCCAGGCGGTCGCCAAGGCGTGATACAGTTCGTCAGTCTCAGTCTTCAGTCCAGAAAACAGCATAAGCACAAGCCGAAAAGCACTGGTTGTCATCCATCCGGCATTGGCTATCTCACCTGTTTTCTCAACCGCTGTGTAGTATCGATAGTAGTCGATCGCGGTATTAAAATAGCCGTAAGCAAGCGAGCACATAAGCGGCTTAGGCTCAAGCAAGCCCGATTCAATATAGGTAAGCTGGGCTACATAGCCCCAATGACACTCGGGTACACCAAACTCAGCTCCAAATAATTCCCACTGGCGAAAATCCTCATCAAACTCACGATATTGTTTCACTCTCTCGAAACCATCTGTCATCCCACTGTCGATATAATCGGTCAGTAAATACTGGTCATATTCAAAGACGTTTTTGGCATAATCGCGCATATGTTTACGACTGCGACTGCGCTTATTGAGAAATTTGTCTAACATCATGTGCATCCTCTTACTTGGCTGGCGTCAAGTTTACCGTAACAGTATCAGACGTGCCTACCAGTGGCACCTTGACCGTGGCCAAAAACGGTTTTATTGGGTAGCCAGTTTTTAAAGTATCTCGTACCATTTCTCGTACAGCAGGCGTGACGCTTTTACCGGAAATTGTCCCATTGCTATTACATAAAAGGGGTCAGATCCAAATTAAACCAAATCATCCATTTTCCGCCATCCGACCCGCCTGCCGCGCTGACCCGCCCGAAGCCGCTGCCCCGTTAAAGCCTCCGCTTCTTCTACAAAACGCTCGTTGCCTAATACCAGACCTTTATTGGCTGCCTTGCGTATGTCATCTAACAGCTTTCCCTCGACCTGATATCTGAACAGTTCACGATAATGCGACTGCCACTCTTCGCCTGTCTTGCCCAATTTTAGATACAAGGGATGAGGGGTCAATAGTCTCGCCCGTTTCCCCTGCCCATTGCTTTGATAACTCGACCAACTGTAGTCAGCCGGATCGTCTACCATGCCCGCTCTGACCGGATTCAGCTCAATATAGCGGTAAAGCTGCAGCAGGTAGGTTTCTTCCTGCACCAAACAAGATCTAAAGCGCCCCTCCCACAGGGTGCCCGACCGCTTATAACTGCGGTTGAAGTACTACACATAGCGCCGTCCGACGGACTGCATCATCTGGGATATAGCCGTGGGCTTGTTGGGAGTGCATAGAAGATGCACATGATTGGTCATCAGTACCCCGTGGATCAACACCTCAAACTGCTCAGCATAATCTCTTAACCAGGTAACATAGGCCTTCATATCGTCGTCGCAGGCAAAGATAACTTGTCGATTATTGCCTCGCTGGATAACATGTTCTGGCACACCTGCCAACGACACTCGGGGTTTTCTTGGCATAACTATCTGCTGTCATCACTGGATTTGTCCAGGGTAGCATTTAAAGTGGATCTGACCCCTTTTATTTTCTTCGTTCAATATTTTCAAAACTAAGTTATTAGGCAATCAGCTCAGTTCAAAAAGCGAACGCAAACTTACCCTACAAAAAATCACTTATTATCTGAATTCAGGTCTGGCTTATATTTTTCATCTGAGAATATTTTTAGTGCACCATTGCAAAATGAAAAATGAATAACATTACTCCCATAACTATAGCTATAAGGATCTATATTCAAGTATCTTATTCCGTATTTCTTGCATGGCTTTATATCATAAATCTTGGTCAAATTCATTGAGCCATCAATTTTCTCCCCGGGATAAAGCATTACATAACTTTTTCCTAAATCAAAAACTTTATCAGCTTGCTTAACAGGGACTGGGAAACCCGTTTCATATTTGTCTTCATAAATAAAATATGTCGGATACGTTAAGTTAGAAACACTAACTTTAAATTGAAAATCAGTGACATTCTCAAAGGTTATTTTCGAATGCAAGCCAAGTTCGTCATAATACAAAGACAACTTTGAAGGATATAGCTCATCTGAGCTGGCATATGCATTAAACATAATAAATACACCTATCAGCAATAACTTACTACCTCGCAACATTGTAACCTCTTGCACTCAAGTATATTTCATAATTATAAGGATTAAAGCGTGTTTGATATGCCATCCCAGAGCGACTCATTGCAGCTTCACGACCTCGAGCAAAGCCATCACTCACTCCAGAGTTGATTGAACCATCATATGCATAATGATTAAAACCAACTAAATGCGCTGTTTCATGAATTAGAGTGCCCACACCAGCTTGTCCTGACATAACTTGATTCAAATAAGTTTTAGATATGTAGATATTCCCTTCCCATGCAGCTGCGAGTGGAACTTTTGTTTTACCCCAAGTGTCCATATGCTCTTGTGTTATCTTTTTTACATTTATTGCCGTAGTTCTATCCAATTTTTTATGAATTTTCTCAAATCCTTCTGCAACATCTTGACGAGCATCTTGGGTACCGAAAGCCTCCCGCAAACTATTTGATACACTTTTTGTTGAATTGCGCAATTTAAGTTCAAATGTCTCTGTCTTGGCAGCTTTTTTTTCTAATTCTATCTGTTTATCCAATTCCTTTATCTGACTTTCGGTAAATGGGCTATTATCTTCGAATATTTCAGGCTCAAAGGCTGAATTTTTAGCGCCCATTCCCTCAATCTTTCCCCCTCTCGCATCATAGGCTGGGCGCCCCCCTTTGCCACCGGCGCCCTCTGTCCCGGTCCCTTTGGCGCTGGACATGGACGTCAGTCCGGACACTGCCCCATAGGCCGCCATAGCGGCACTGAAGACGGCGCCGAATCCTCCTTGTCCATACTTGAACGCCTGCACTGAGTTGTAAATGGTATCTACGGCAGTATAAATGACATAAATGTAGTAGGCGACTACGACTATATCCGCTGCAACCTTGGCAGCCACCAGTGCCCCTATTACTTGGGCAATAATAACCACTGGATTATAGCCACTAGGATCCACTGCATTAAGGGGATTATTACGCACATAGCTGTATCGATTGTATGCCTGTAAATCGGTACCATCGGCAACCAATGGATCGACCCACCAAAGCGGGGACAGCCACATCTTTTTGTGTTTTTCAGCACCTTCAACTAGGCTTTAAATTACTCTGATTTTGTCTGTGTGGAGTTTGTGATGACCTCGGCCAGAAGACAGTTAATTGATGCCAATGCGACGCCTTTCTATCATGTGATAAATCGCTGTGTTCGTAGAGCTTTTTTATGTGGTGAAGATAAACTCACGGGCCGCAGTTAT
>NZ_PFGL01000056.1 GCF_002783505.1 Shewanella sp. CG12_big_fil_rev_8_21_14_0_65_47_15 | reverse complement strand
GTGTCGCCGCTATCCTCATCACTGGCGCTCGGCGTGAAGTTGTAGGCAGCATCTTCGGCGACGGTCGTGGCAGGCGTGCCCGAAATCACCGGCGCATCATTGGTGTTGCTGACAGTGATACTGAAGCCACCAAGGCTGGTGGTTACCGTGCCATCAAAGACGCCGATCACTATGCCAGCGCTGGTACCCACATCGGCATTAGAAGGAGTACCGCTTAATTGACCGTTGCTGCTATTAAAACTCGCCCAACTGGGTTTGTTGCTAATACTGAAGCTCAGGGTGTCGCCGCTGTCCTCATCGCTCGCGCTGGGGGTAAAGCTGTAGGCACTGTCCTCATTCACCGAGGTCGCAGGCGTGCCCGAAATCACCGGCGCGTCATTGGTATTGCTGACCGTGATACTGAAGCTACTGAGATGGGTGGTGACTGTGCCATCAAAGACGCCGATCACTATGCCAGCGCTGGTACCCACATCGGCATTAGTGGGAGTACCGCTTAATTGACCCGTGCTGGTATTGAAGCTCGCCCAGCTGGGTTTGTTGCTAATACTGAAGCTCAGGGTGTCGCCGCTATCCTCGTCGCTGGCGCTCGGCGTGAAGTTGTAGGCAGCATCTTCGGCGATGGTCGTGGCAGGCGTGCCCGAAATTACCGGCGCGTCATTGGTATTGCTGACCGTGATACTGAAGCTACCAAGGTTGGTGGTTACCGTGCCATCAAAGACGCCGATCACTATGCCAGCGCTGGTACCCACATCGGCATTAGTGGGAGTACCGCTTAATTGACCGTTACTGCTATTAAAACTCGCCCAACTGGGTTTGTTGCTAATACTAAAGCTCAGGGTGTCGCCGCTATCCTCATCGCTCGCGCTCGGCGTGAAGCTGTAGGCAGCATCTTCGGCGATGGTCGTGGCAGGCGTGCCCGAAATTACCGGCGCATCATTGATATTGCTGACCGTGATACTGAAGCTACCAAGGTTGGTGGTCACCGTGCCATCAAAGACGCCGATCACTATGCCAGCGCTGGTACCCACATCGGCATTGGTGGGAGTACCGCTTAATTGACCCGTAGTGCTATTAAAGCTCGCCCAACTGGGTTTGTTACTGATACTGAAGCTCAGGGTGTCGCCGCTATCCTCATCACTAGCGGTGGGGGTGAAGCTGTAGGCACTGTCTTCATTGACCGTGGTCACGGGCGTGCCCGAAATCACCGGCGCGTCATTAAAATCATAAATAACAGAATAGTCAGTTGCCGCAGTATTACCGTTACTCAAACTATCTACTGCAACATCCGCTGCAATCGCTAAATTAACACTCGCTTGGGCGATAGGTGCAACACTGACGGTATATTGCTTACCATCGACATTGACAAAATTCGATAAATTAGCATTTGTGCTCTGAATGTCGGAAATATCGAAACCTGTAACCGTTTCGCTAAAATCTACCGTTGCAGTAAAACTAGCAACAACTGGACTTGAAGGCCCTGAAATTGAAACTGACGGTAATAGGTCATCATAAGTAATGCTCAATGTGTTAGAAACACTATTCCCATTGCCAGCACTGTCATTTGCAACACTATCTTGTACATCAATGGATACTGTCGTTTCACCTGTGGCGCTAACTAGCACTGAGTAGTTTTTAGCATCCAGTGTTTGGAAATTAGAGAGTGAACCGTTCGAAATCGTCAAGTCACCAATATCAAACCCTGTGACGTTCTCTTCAAATAAAATGTTTACTGTAAAATCAGTGATCTGCTCAGTCGAATTTGAACTTAACGTGACTGTTGGTTTATGGGTGTCAACGGCGAACACATCTGACGGTCCGGCTGCAGGCGCCAGATTTATCGAATAGCGTGCCGTATTAGCTGCGATACTGATCCCCAAAGTCCCATTGCCACTAAAATCACTTAACGTAACAGTAGGCTGAGAAGTGTCACCATTTTGAACCGTGACAGTTGCAGCGTTTGCGTCTGAAGTTGAGTTAACCGTAATATCCGACTCAGTCAAATTGACTGTTTCAACATCATTATAATCAATCACAAAACTCACTGGGGCCGAACTCACTAACATCGACGAAGGTGTACCAATACTTAAACTAGGCGTTGGTACCAAAGGTGTTGTTTGATATTCAAAGCTAATTTCTAATGCTGCGGCATTCTTCACGTTGGCATCAAGCACATCATCCGCAACACCAGCAGCAATGTTTAATGTCACCATCCCATCAGATAAAGGCGTCACTTCAACTGTGAATTGTTTTGCCGATACTGGAGTAAAAGCATTGAGGGATGCGTTAACAACGGAAATGTCAGACACATCGAAGTTCTCTACATCATCCGAAAAATCAATTGTCATCAAGATATTCGTGTCTGATGTCGGGCTTGTTATGTCCACACCAGTCACTACCGACAGCGTATTAACTAAAAACGAGGCATACATGGGTTCAAAGGTGGTATTCGTTGCATCGACTAACGCCGTCACGGATGAACTAACACTCGAATAACCATTCGCCACAAAATTGGCAGGCAGGTTGAGCACCACATCAAAGGTACAACTTGTTGTGGGAGCAAGAGAACCACCTGTAAATGTCAAATTTTTTCCAGAAATGGTCGCAGATGAACCGACACCACAGACGTCAGTCTGAGTTGTCGATACCACAGTCACTGTGGAATCAATATTTGCGAAACTTTCGGTAAACGCAATCGACGAGACAGTAGCAACAGAATCGGCATTATTAAGCACATAAGTTAACGTCAATGGCGTGGCAGCACTGCCGACACGCAATGAACTTGGCGAGAACGACTTAGATGCGGAAAATTGTGTCACTTGTAACGTTGAGGATGCTGCAGATGAGGTTAAATTTACGCCATTAAGTGACGCGGTTAGAGCCGAACTCGAAAATGAATAATGTTGTGAACTCGCGCCACTCGGCACTTGTATCGATACAGAAAACTGACACGTTTCGCCAATTGCCACATTCGCATTTGCTAATGCTATCGCTCCAGTCCCGGTACCTGTAACGGCTGAACTTTCACCACAGGGGGCATCAGGTACACTCAGAACCGTTATACCACTTAACACAGCATCTAAATCCATGCTGAAGCCAACAGCGGTTGCATCATAAAGTGAACCAAAACTGTTTTGTATTTCAAAATCAATTGTCGTATTTTCCCCTGGCGACACTACGGCGGGATTAAACACAAATGACAATTTGGGCGCAGTGATAATACTAAAGGATTGACTTGCAGAAGGAGCAACTGACTGAACAACCTGACTATTTATAGTGGCAGTAATTGTCCCGACTGACATTAAGTAGGTACCAGCATTAAAACTAGCTGGCACGGTATAATCCACACTAAACGAACAAGTCCCTCCCGCAGATAAGCTGATGCCAGAAACCGCCATTGATGGACCATCAGCAAAAGCTGCATTATAGGTTGCAGTAGAGCCTGCACCACAAAAATCATTTGCAGGTAACGTCGCAGTGAAACCAAACAAATTCGACAAGATATGAGTAAAAGAAACAGACGACGCAGCATTCGTACCGTCGACATTAGTTAAGCTATATTCGACCGAAATCACATCACCAGCGGCAACCTCAGAAACACTAATCCCCCCCTGTTTAGTGTCTATCACCAAAGCGGGAGCACTATTTATACTAAATGTATTAAATACATTGGCGGCATAGCTCGAATTTCCAGCATTAACGGTCGTACCATTTAAATCATAACTGATTGCGGATATTTCATTGGTATAGCTACCTGGAGTGGCATTAGCAGGAACAGTGACCGGAATGCTAAATTGACAGCTTTCACCCGCCGTAACGCTCGCCCCCGTTAAGCTAATCACCCCCGTACCAGTGACGCTTGAACCAACACCACATACATCTGTCAGTGGGGAGGTTAACGCCAACCCACTCAAAACACTCTCTAAGTCATCGGTAAAAGTGACATTGGTGGCATCGTAATTTCTATCGGTATTTCGCAAGGTCACATCTAACATTCCTTGACTACCAGGAACAAGATTTGACGGCGAAAATGATGCGGTAACAAATTTGATCGTCGATTCGAAGCTTGTGCTCACTTTACCAACAGCTACTCCATTCGTCGCATTTGTTATCGCAGCACTGAGTAAATTTTTAACGCCCGCAGAGTTTGAAACCACATCAAATTCAATCAAACAACTGGTAGTAGTGACGAAACTCGCTGATGTCGGAATAGTAAATGAGCTACTACCCGATGCATTGGTATTACTAACGCCACAATCGGCGCTGTAATTAACAGGCGATGCTAAAACGACCCCATCAGAAAAAGTAATCACACCACGTGCGAAAGAATAAAACGTACTAAAGTACACAGGAAAGTTACCCAACTGCAACGTCACATGATTCACGCTGCCAACAGATAACTCAGCTTCAGATACCGATAGAGAAGCGGTGATAAACGTAGGATCCACCGTAAACTGAAACGGGCCAGCTAAGGTGCCATTACCGAAGTTTGAATTAAATTCTGTGATATTGACATCGTGCACAGTAGCACCGTCGACCACCACCCCCTTCATATCAAACGCAAATGTACACGAACTACCATCGGCTAAGGTATAACCCGAGGTCGTTAGCGCTGAATCGTTAGTAGAATATGAGCCATCACTGCAGCTAGTCACCACATTCAAAGGCGTTGCAAAATCAAGGTGGTCTGTGTCTGCTATCGTCGCCACAAAACCGATATTGGATGCCGTTTCACCCGATGAATTAGTCAAGGTCAAGGTCAAGGTATTGATGTTACCATCGCCCACTGTCGGATAGGTAAACGCCCCTGAAACCGTCAAACTGCTAGGATCAGCGGCATAAACACAGCAACTGAATAGCCCTGTCAGCAAAAAACTACCTATACGATTAAACATTCCATTTACTCTCAATAGGTCGGGTATGAATTTCATGGCGAAACCTTGTAGTGAATAATTCCATTTAGTAGCGATGCGAACGGTCGCCCAACCACTAGATACATACTTTTAACAAGTAATGATAACAGCAATTTATCAATTAGCATGTTAAAATTTTACACACCCATAATAACCCCAGCTCATCATTGAATAATTGCAGACTCAACAAAAATTCAATAACCAACTGAATATAAACAATTAAAATAAACAAAAAACCAAAAGCGGCCAATTTTTGTACTTTATTAATAAAGGTCTAACCAGTAAACCTAGCAAAGCAATCGTTTGCGATTTGTTGAATAATGGTTAAAATTAGCTCAAGTAAAACAATGAAGGCGAAATAATGAAATCTATTGGCAAGCAAGCCAAAATATACCTATTGGTGGTTGGTGTTGGGTTTGGCCTAATGCAATCGGTTTACGCTGGAAATATCGTCGCCAGCGGTTCAACACTCGATATTGATAACGGAAATACCTTTAATGTGGCCACTATCACTATTGTTGGCCCTAACAACTTTAATAAGCAATTTCACCTTGACGCAGGCGAGACTCGATTACAAATAGATGAATTAGGTATCACAGAATCTGGAAATTACAGTTATCAGATTCAATATACCCAACAGGGTAAAATTGAGTACATCAGCGATGCAAGCACCGGCCGTCAAAGCGTACCACGCAACACGGGCAAAATTCAGTCTTCATCAGGTTATTTCAACGTAGTTGATGGTGAATTCATAACTGAAGAAATAACTGAGGCAAACCCTGAAATGAAAGCTGAACACATTCAACCCGCTGACGTTTCGGAACTAGGCTCAAATGTATCTAACGTGGCTGAAGGTTCAGCCGAACGCCATCAAGGGCAATAACATGAACATGCAACTAAAATATCTCCTCGCAGTGATCCCATTGGCTATATCTACTACTGCAAATGCCGATGTTGTCCACGACGACGACGTCATTATCCACAGTAGTGCATGTATAGGGCTTGATTGTGTCAACAATGAAAATTTTGGTTTCGATACCATAAGACTCAAAGAAAACAATCTTAGAATAAAATTTGAGGATACGAGTGCAGGCAGTTTTCCTAGCAATGACTGGCAGTTAACCGCCAATGACAGTGCCAATGGTGGTGAAAATAAATTCTCCATCGAAGATATCACTGGAGGCAGAGTGCCTTTTACCGTACTCGCAGGCGCCCCCACTAATGCAATGTATATTGATAGCTCTGGCGATGTGGGCCTAGGGACGAATAGCCCAGTATTGGATTTACACTTAGTCAACGGGAACACGCCCTCGATCCGCCTGGAGCAAAATAACAGCTCTGGTTTTTCCGCCCAGACATGGGACATAGGCAGCAACGAGACTAACTTTTTTATCCGTGATGTCACTAACAGTTCTAGATTACCCTTTAGAATTGCCCCCGGCGCACCGACCAGTTCACTCCATATCACCGCCAGCGGCAATGTGGGCATAGGTACGGCAGCACCCAATGGTAAATTAGTCGTTGCCAATGGCAACGTGGGTTTCGGCACTAGCTCTCCTTCGACCAAGTTACACGTTGTCGACGCAGACAGTGCAAATCTAAATACGAGCACCGCGTTATTTGAGAATACTAATGCAGGATTAAATGCAGTCTTATTGGAACTAAAAAATCCAGGAGCAAGTTATATCAAGTTAACGAATTCTCTTGCCAGTCCCGTCGTCGGTTATTGGCTAATGGGAGGCAAAAATGATGGTTCCTTTGCATTACTGAATGATACAAACTTCCAAGTTATGACAATAGATAGTGCGGGAAACATGAATGTTAAAGGAACGGTTACTGCTAACAATGTTCTACTAACTTCTGATATTAACAAGAAAGAAAACTTCCAATCCATCAATGGCATCGAAATCCTTAGCGCCATTTCGAAACTGGCCATATCAAAATGGAATTACAAATCTCAAAGTGCTGGTGAGCAACATATAGGCCCCATGGCACAGGATTTTTATCAACTATTTGGGCTTGGTGGCGATGATGATAAACACATCTCGGCCATTGATTCTGCGGGGGTATCACTCGCGGCGATTCAAGCACTTTACGACCTGAACTTGAAGAAAGATCAGCAAATAGAAGCGCTATCCAAGCGAGTTGCAGACTTAGAAAATAAAACCAAGTAACGAAAAACTAAACTCGATTAGCAGAAAGTATGACAAATGACTCAAACCTATGTTCATTAGGGTTTGAGTCATTTTTTATATTCTTATTATAAAAGTGGTTTATGTTGAAACTAACTTGGCAATTAAACTTAGAGATTAAAGATCGTCATTAAACTCAATAACTAAAGATGAATCAAACCTGACTCTAGTTGTTGTTGCAGTGATTTTATCGACAATAGATGCCGCTCCAGTACATGAGGATAATTTTGAGCCGCTTGCTCAAGCGCTTCTCTGTTAAAAATCATGCCAACTTCAGGCGACCAATGGGTTAACACCTCATCCAGCAACTCGTTAACACTGGCCCTTATCTTGCCATAATCAATACTTGTCAAAACATCCGCTTTACGTCGCATCCGAATTCGCTCTGTGGTGTGCCCCTTTAACACTTCTCTAAACATGTAGCGTTCGACGCCATGCTTACACTTAAGATGGCTCGGTAGACTATAGGCAAACTCCACTAATTCTTTGTCTAATAGAGGATAACGGAACTCACAACCATGATGCCGAGCGGCGATTTCGGTGAGCGCCATACGCCGTTGAACCCCGACCTCAATCAACTCTCGATGGTCGCGGGCTTGAACTGAGGTTCTATCGATAGTGGCATAATAAGGTTTGATTGTTTCTGCTAACCGGCTAGTTATATTAGCTGCCAATATCGAATGATGAAACAAATCAGCCGACTGCTTAGCTAATCCCTTAACCTGCTGTAATCGTTTATTATGCACTTGAGGAAATTGATGTTGGATGAACAATCGCAGCAGGGCTTTTATCGGCTTGCCACCACGTCCACGTTGCTGACGCAACATTAACTGCCGATACAACCGAATATACTGACGCCCTAAAAACAACTCCTGAATATATTCGTCCCCATAGCCACTGACACAATGATCTCCACCCCAGCCGGAAAGCACAGTTTTACAGCCCTTTGACTGCGCTAAGGAACAGCGCGGATCAAACCAAGATGATATTGCAGAAGGCCCACCAAATGCCTCCACATAAGCACCAGCTCTTAAGATATTTGCTTCTTCATCATGCCAAAGCGGTTGTACATTTGGCCACAGGTCAATCGCATCAAATAACTCTTGATAGACATTTGACCATACATGCGCATTGTCATCATTCAAGGCTGTACCATCAAATGACATAGTGTATAAAGGCTTATCACCCAACAATCGGCTGGCATAGCCCACCACCCCATTTGAATCTAAACCTTCACTCAATTCGGCGGCTATCGGGTATTGCGACATTAAGCGCCGCGCCACGGCTTGTTCAAATAACTCCGCCAGCTTAGCAATATATTCATCATCATCTAGTTTAGGCAGCACTTGCGGCGTTAATGACCAATAGGCTTCACAGCTATGCTCCTGCTGATTTATCACCAGTTGATGCGCCGCTGGTAGTGTGTGAATGGTATCAAAGGGAGAAAGAAACTCATTGCCAGTTGTGGGTATAAATACATCTGCTAACCATCTATGACTTAACTGACGTGAAACCGCTAAACTAGGGGCTAATAATGACTTATGCTCATTTGATAATATCACTCGCCCCGACTGGATAGCATAAAACAGTGACTTAACACCGAAATGATCGCGCGCGCAATACAGTTGCTGTTTTAGGTTATCCCACAGGATAAAAACAAAATCGCCGAGTAAATGGGAGGCAGTGTTTTCTTGCCAGCGCTCATAGGCCTTGATGATCAACTCACCATCACACAGTCTATCAATATCTTTGAGATGAAGTTGAAGAGCCAGCTCATCGCGGTTATCAAGATGGGCATTAGCAACAATCACATATTGTCCACACTCACTCACTAAAATAGAATCTTGCTCAGAATTCGGCCGATTATACAGGCATGCTTTTGCTAACCGCACATCCGGCGCATGACTAATCTGCTGGCGATGAACGGCATCGGGTTGCCAGTAATCACTGCACGCTAGCATCTCTTGCATAACGGTTCCGGGCAGAGATGTCTGCCAATCGATAGCGCAATGGATCGTACTCACGCAGTTTCCTTTAAGTGGCGGCTACATTTTATTGGGATAACACATTTCATTGGGATAACACAGTGGCGTGATTTGCATCTTGTCATCAAGATATCCGAGCCTTTGCATCACGGCTGCATGGTCGATGATCAGCCTATCGATTTGAGACTGAGATAAGGTATCTTGCCAATCCCCTACGATCCCCTTTCGAAAAAACGCTTTTGATTTCACAGGCCGCTCTTTAAAACCATGCTTATCTTCTTGCTTTTTAAGATTATTAAAATGGCACATGGCAATGGCTTTTTTGACCGACGTTTCATCAGCGGGTAAATGCAAAAATTGGCTAACCTTAGTAAAGCTAACGAGTGAATTGCTCAGCATATCCTCATAGCGCACTAACAAGGTTGGCAAGTCACTGTCGACCCAAGAGGTAACATGGTCACTCCAGGTTCCCATTCGTTGCCGCACCTGTGGCCGATATTTTTTATCATTTGCCAGCAGGGCAAAATCAGCGGTGCCCATCATCTCTATGCTCCTATCAAGCGAAACGCCCATATGATTCGCAAATGATATCGCCACGTCAAAGGGGTTACGTACCACATACAGCGCGCCAGCACAGGCATCGGCTGGACACAAACGCTGACCCGACACGCAGAGATGATTGGCATCATGAATTTTATGGTAAGTAGGTTCAGTCAATTGGCTATGGATAAAGCGATAAGCATCGCTGCGGTATGACTCAATGTCTTCCGTTGAATGTAAATCAAGCTCCACCCCCAAACCATTCTCTAACCAGTGTCGGCTGCTGGCAATCGCGCCCGTTTGCAATTGATTGATATCAATGGTAGTGAAATCGGCCTTAGATTGGTTTTGCATGGCAAAAATAAAACTTCTCAGCCAAGTATTCCCCGATTTGGGGTAAGAGGCGAGCCAGAAAATACCTGTAGGCATCACTAAACCAAGGCCTCGAATGAATCGCTAATAAGGTCACTCAATGCGTGAAGATTGGCTAATGACAGTTTTGCTTTACCGCGACTCAGCCCATACACGGGAGTATTGGCTAAAAAGGCACTGCACTGCTGCATAAACAAGGCATCTTGCCCCATCGCCGTCGCGAATTGAGTCCGATAGCGATTGGCTTTTAGCGGTGCAAATTTACGCATCCCCTTAAATTCACTCAATGCGCCAGCGAAAACATCTTCTTCCAACGTGTCACTTTGATCATCATCTTGCTCTTCGCTTAAGCAATAGACAGCCACTAATGGGAATGCGCCTAACCTTGCATTAGCCCCGTTATTCCCCGTTGTTGAAACTTGCGGCACATACTGTAACTTTGCCATTGTTGCAGTAAATGGCTCAGCCTCAGATAGCTGTAACACCTCAGCAATATCAGGCCAGACGTTAAGCGCATGGCAGCCTTGAAGCACTTTCCCGTGAGTATCAAAAACGCATACGTCATCGGATACCAATTGCCAACCTTGGGTCAATAAGGTTGCCGCCAACGTGGATTTGCCACTGCCGGAATGACCGCAAACAGCGATAGCACAGCCATTTTTTTGCAAAACAGTACCATGCAAAACGAGCTGACCACGTTGTTGCATCACAACAGCAAGCATATAACCTTGAATGTAAGTGATCACCAGCGCCATATCTGCATCGTCGGCAACAGCAACCGCAATTGACTGCCCATCGCGCACATAAAAATCAGCCAATCGAGGAATAGATAACAGAAAGCTTGACGAACTCAGCCAACAGTAAGCGCCAACTTGATTCATGAGAGATACATCGACATCCAGTTTATCAACTTGTTTTATGGAAATATTTGCAGGGTGACTTTTTTGGAAATAAGGTAAATTTGTAAGAACGAAGTCACTATCAATGGTCAAATTATACAGAGAATAGTACACAGGGATCTGGTCAACCTTATATAAAAAAACAGCTGCGATTTAAGCAGCTGTTGTCACTTTTACCAATTGTTTATCGACTAGTTGCTGCAAAAAAAGAGCAGTGTCGGCTCGACATTCCTCTTCTGTCACATCAAATATAGACATCAGTTCAACAACAAGATCATCAATAGACTTTGGCGTTATTAACAACGACCATATCTGACTCGCAAGCGAATTAAGCCCAAAATATTGACCTTGAGACGTATCCATCATCACCAGTTCATCGCCCATGGGCGCCACATTCAGTGAGCTTTTCTGGCTATAAAGTTCCATGACTAAATACTGTCCCTAATTAAGACGGTCCCGACAGGCCCGCTTCACCAGGAGTGGTAGCTTTAGATTCAGTAGCAACAACGTCAATCACTTCAATCTTTGGCTTTGACCAAGCAGCTTTTACCGTTTTTTCTACCGCTAGGCCGCTTTTGTCCATATTATCTTGTTGCATCTAGGTGACTCCCTATTTAACTATGTACTAACAATTTAAATGCCAGCTTTCGACGCGCTCAATCAACAGCAAAGAGCTATCGTCAAATGCATTGTAATTCCAAAAGATGATAAATCCGAGTGGGCTAATCTTCACAAAGTATAGCGAGGTTTGCAAGTCAAAACGTGAATTAATGGTTAATTACCTGTAAAATTCAAGGGCTAAACCTTTACCAACTGACGACCAATTCATCTTTTGATGCAAACAAGCACGGCTAAAATGGTACTGATAACGAGATAGACTTATCCGCAAAAGCCTCTGCTTGTTCGCTATGGCTCACAAGCACTATCGTCATTACGTGCCGCTGTTGTTGCAATGTTAAAAAAATCTGTTTTTCTGTTTCACTATCGAGCGCATTAGTCGCTTCATCGAGGATCAACAAGGGTCGCTTGCGGATTAACGCCCTGGCTAATACCAAGCGCTGACGCTGACCACCCGATAATTGCACGCCTCGCTCACCAACGGCAGTGTCGAGCTTTAATGGTAAATCCGCCACAAAAGCGGCACAACACAGCTGCAATGTTTGCCATATCTCATCGTCGGAATAATATTCACCCCACAAAATATTGTCTCGAATACTGCCGTCGAACAGAAATGGCTCTTGCGACAGATAACTTATTTGCTGGCGCCATGAATGATGCGCGCTAACACCAAGAGGCACACCATCTAGCATCACGGCCCCCTCACTTGGCGTTAACAAGGTGGCCAGTATATCGATGATCGTTGTTTTACCTTGACCAGATGGGCCTTTCAGTAAGGTTATTTTGTTAAGGGGGAATTCAATTGTCCTGTTTTTCAACAAAGGTTCACGCCCTGGGTAGGCAAAGCTGACGTTATCGAATGCTAAGCTAGCTTGTGGAAAAGCAATCTGACTCGATTGATTGGCTTCGTAACCTTGTCGATTACTGGCGATGGCATGCTCAATATCATCAAAGGCAGATAGCATATGCAATAAACGTTGTGCGTTGCCTTGCAAGTCAGACAGCATTGGCATCATACGACTAAACATAACGATTAACACGATAAGCTCAGCGACCCCAAGTTGCCAAACCTCAAACCCCAGATACACCAGCAGACACAACAGAGTTGCACTCACCCCTTGAAAAGCTAACTGCTGTAAGGCGGTTTTATGCTGATAGGCTTGCTGATTTTCCCGTAACTCTTGCTGGCTTAGCACAAAGGCATCGAGCTGTTGTGGCTCATACGCACAGGCTTTAACGGTTTTCATCCCGTTTAAAAAAAACATCACGCGCTGGTATAACTGCTTATTACTGTTAGTCAGTCCCATACCAAATGCCGCCGCCTGCTTAAAAATACGACGAAACATAAGCAATACCATTGCCCCGACCGCACAGGCAATAAGTAGCGCCAAGGGTGCAATCAAGATAGATACGGCGGCATAAACGACAAGTAAAATCACTGTCGTCAGCATTTTTAAAATATAAAAGGTGGCCATACCGACACGATTCACACCATTTGTCAGCTGCTCAAGCTCTTGATGTTGCTGAGAATTAATTCTTTGCGACCAAGTTGAATACAACATAGATTCAAATAATGTTTTTCTCAGTTCATCTGTGGTGTGGAGCCGTATCTGCGTCATGGCCATCTCACGCCAATAGACCAACGCTGAGCGCGTTAACAACAAGATTAAAAAGAATGGCAAAATCACCTTGAGGGAAATGAGTTCCCGATCAACACCCGGCAAGCTTGCAAGCCAAGGGGGAAGGGTCTGGCTCGGATCGGACATCAAGTTGACCACGGGGACCAACATCAAAATACCTATACCTTCGGTAAAACTCCCCAATAGCAATAAACCAAAAGCCAACAGCAACAGCTTAGGAACCGTTTGCCATAGGCTGGCTAAATAAGCTCTAACTGACGATAAAGTCGCTGGCATTAACATTCACCACCCTTTCGGCCCAGCTCAGCATACTGAAGCAAACATGTTGTTTTTTCTATTAGATCCATATTCAGTTATCATATCCTGCGTTATTAACACTCGATTCTATCCATTGGAGAGCAAAGTGCCCCAAGAGCTTGTTTATTGCATATACGGCATGAATGTCGCAACATCACTCCCCTTGCCAGCACGACAAAGTCCTCTTCAGGCAGAAGTCTCCATCCTGCGTGGTGCCGCCCCCGATATACTGTCGGCAGCATTTTCTCCCAATCAAAAGCTACAGTTTGATGGTCATAGAGTGCTATTAAATCAACCTCTGTTCGGTAAATTACTTATCGAAAAACAAGGCAATATCCTCTTCGATTTTCATCCGTCACTGAGTCAGGCACATACCATTACCGCCATACAAGGCTCAGGGCTTGGGACTCTATTACATCTGCGCGGACAAATTCCCCTTCACGGTATGGCCATTGCAACCGATAAAGGCGCCATTGTCGTATTAGCCGATAGCGGCTCGGGTAAAAGTACCTTGGCAACCGCCATGCTGCTCGCAAACCTGTCGGTGTTTACCGACGACATTGTGGCCTTGCAAGCAGACAAGGATGGAGTTTTACAGATCCAACCGGCTCATCGGCGCTTAAAGCTATCACAACCACAACTTCATACACTCGGCATTGACACTTCAACACTATCGAATACCGCGCCCGGTATCGGAAAATTTGGCTGGGATATACCAGAGGATCAATTTGCCCACACACCCATGCCAATCATCAAATGTCTCTTTTTAGCCCCTGCAAGAACCAATAACGCACACGCTCACATTTCAGCTATCGGAAAACTTGAAGCCTTTCAACGCTTGCGTCAAAGTGTCTATCGCCCTCGACTCATACGCGTATTTGGCCATGAACCATCATTCTTTTCGTTAAACCAACGGCTTCAACATCAATGCCAAAGCTACACAATGCAGTTGCCTGAACTCGGGAATTTTTCATCCTTAACAGATTATGGAAAGGCCATCGCCAACCAGTTGCTATCGTTATGATGCTCAGCTAACGACCTAGGACATCGATTTCAAAAACACGGGACTAGACTGACACAACAAGGGCAATAGAGGGGCTTCACGCACGATTTGTAATGTATTGATCCCCCAGTTGAGGTTTCCCTCTAATAACACAACACCGTTAGGCGTGATCACGGCATCCCAACCCACAGTATGCACATCCGCACACAATCGATGAGCCAACTCAATCTCGGCTAAAACGTCAGTCCAATGGGGCAGACTCACCTTAGCTTCATGGCACTCCCAACCCAACACCGCACAATGCTCTGCATCCAACACGGCGGTTCCGTTAACCAAATCAACGGCAAACACCTTAAAACGCCTATGGGTATCGTCATTAAGTTCCAGGTTAGCGGCGACAAGGGTAAATACCCCCTCGTCCATAGCACTCACGATTCTTAAGGTGATAGTTTTATCACTCAGTTGCCATTTCGCCATTGTAGGGTGATGTTCGAGTAAGGGCTGAACAAGATACTCTCCCATAGGTAGGCGATATTTCAGCGATTCGAGCCCTTGTGCACCTTCATAGATAGCTTCAGCATATTCAAATCGCCACTGCTCAGGTTTTGATATTGTTACGCAGCCCTGACTGCGCGAGGCACCCTCTGGCTTAATAAATATCTTAGGAGCCATAACTAACCAATCCTCGATTGGCCAATGCTCTTGCAGGTTAACATTCGCAATGGTGGCAACGGGATGACCGCCCACCGCCGCTAATCGCTCGGCAAAAATACCTTTACAGCTTAAGTACGACCGAGAAGCTTGGCTAATGGGATGCGTTTGAAAGGCATGATGAAAATGGGGCAATTGAAAATCAAACACATACCGCCACCAATGCGTTGGTGCCACCCGATAGAGTTTAAAGTGGTAATAGTCGAATCCCGAAATGCCCTGACCTAAACCCGCCGCCAGCAATCCCGTCACCTGCTGCCAAATGGGCACACCGGCATCAACCGCTTGTTGCCTGAATCGACGCATTGCGCGGTACATCACCACCCAATGCCAACATAAAAACCATGTCAACAATGACCAAGCAAATACACAGATTAACCAGGGCCGATGCTTAAGACTTCGCAGCATCACCTGACGATGCACCGCGATATAACCCTCACAAGGTAATAAATAACGCCAGCTATAGCGAAAAAGCGGACGTCTTCTCAGCAAGATGGACTTGATGCGGATGAGTAATTTATTCAGCACTTAACCTTTCGCCTCTATACGGGCATGACACTCAGAGCCGTAGCAACCAACCACTGTGTGGTGTGTAAACCCATTGCCACCGCTAACGAAAATGGCACTACAACAAACCCAAGCATGCGCTTTAAGGCTGGAATCGTCTCGGCGTAAACCAAAGTACAAACGATACGGCAAACCATGCCATCTGAGAAACAGCCGGGCAACGATAGCCTGCGCAAAGCAGTTAGCCTTCCATGGACAATAACGAGCCGTATTCACTACTAAACGCGAAATCTGGCGCGCGCGGTTCATTTCTGCACTCGTGAGCCTATCCCTCTGATGATGCAGCGAATCATCTTTATTATCACAAGCTATAGGCACGCCCAAATGCGGGGCAATTCGAGCGAACGGAAACAGCAACACTGCTAATCTAGCGAGCCCAAGTAGCAACCAAGTGGGTAAAAATCCGATTTGATAAAAGCGTTCTCTTGCCCCAAAAGCCTTGATCTTTTGAATCACTGTTTTCATCTGTTGCAACTAGGCCCCTAATAATTTTTTCTTGGTATATCGAGAGAGTTTTCTGAAGGGAAGTAACAGGCTAAGCAGGCGGCCATCACCGGAGGCATAGCGATTGATAAATGCCACATCGGCATCGTTTGGGCAAAACAACAATAGATTAATTGCTTTCAGCCTATGCTCGAATTGGCCATTCATTAACATAGGTAACCCCACCCTCTTTAATGAAATCAGTGAACTGTATTCATCCAACCAAGTGCCCATCACCCAATTGCTATAACTTTGTAATCCGATAAAGCGTTTCGGTTCAACAGTAATACCGAGGCATTGCGCCATTAAATACTCACAGGCAATAACTTGGCGAACGACAGCAAACTTTTTTGCCTCTCGCCACTTTTGTGCGTGCCAATTTGGCATCTGCTGATTAAGCTTCTCGTAATAGCAAGCTAAATCAATCAACCACTTAACTCGATGGCAATTGGACTTCATCGCATGAACACAGAGATAAAGATACTCAAGCACATTGAGGGGTTGCCCACCCGCCAACAAAGCTTCAGTCACGGCCTTAGAAAAGGCAGTATCTTCATTATTAACACGGGTATGCAGCTCAATCACAGACAAGCCTGACGCTTGATAACTTTTGTCCTTAAAGAAGGATCCACGAATCACTTGACCAGGCGCAGTATCTGTAAATGCATCATTTAATGGCGTATAGCCATAGTCAATTAAGATACGCTCAGCCGCTATCGCATCTGAATCAGAAACTAATAAATCAATATCCCTCGAATAACGGCCATTTAAATCGCCATACAGTCGTAAACTGAGATCAATTCCTTTAAAAAATTGGTACTTTACGCCAATTTCATCCAACGCTTTAGCGAGTTCTGATTGCACTTTGAATTGTAAAAGTGTCTGCTGCTGCCGGCGAGCACTAGCTCCTTGCAACCATTGTCTAAAATCTGTGGAAAAAAATTGAGAGTCGAGTTTTGAGATTACCGCAGCAACCAAATTCCACACTCGATGGCGGTTAATCAACCACTTTAGTCGCTCTTCATTAATACCATCAGCCAGCTTGGCTGCCAGCGTTTCAGCGGGTGTTTGGGGATAGCACAGCAATAAAAAGGTTTGCAATAACTGTTCATCTGACAATTTCATCATAATCTTTATTATGGACATCCTGTTAACATAGGATACACAATTGGTGCCATCAATCACATAGCCAAATATGGCAACAAGCACTTTAACCTACAGAATCATCTATGCGGCTATCGAAAAAACACCTTAATCCCGTTAATAAACACTCTACTCTTTATGCTGTTATCCTCGCGCCCCTTATGTCGTCACCCTCACCCTTTACGCCGTTATCCTCGCGGACGACTGCATGGTCAATTTTGTTCCATACAAAATACGACATTTCCACCCTCCATTGTGGTCAGATGCAGGAGGTAGAATGCTTTAATTAGAAAGAGTGCAGGAGCAGTTATCGATGCGGAAATCCAGCAATTATGTCGTCATCCTCGCGTATGCGGGGATCCAGCTTTTAAGCCGTCATCCTCGCGAACGCGGGGATCCAGCTTTTGGCTTTGAATCACAACGCTTTAAGCCACCAAATGAAAACACGTTACTATGGATTCCCGCGTGCGCGGGAATGACAGAAAAGAGAAGGATTATGGAACGCTCGCAAGCTCACTCACCGTCAGGGCGCAGCCCGTCCTGTAACCTGCAGCGGTAAAACGGAGTTCCTAGACTCTAGCAGCGTGCGTCCTAGCAGTTGCGTAGCAATGTCCTAGATTCTCGCGCCACGAAGTGACGTTCCGTAGCCACAAGGCGGCGTCCGTAAAAGCTAGAGCACTTCGCTACTAGAGTCTAGATTATAGAACCACGCAAGTGGCGTTCTAGCAGCTACGCAGATAAAACACCTTACCGTAAGACGTTATATGGTTTTTCAATTCATCCGATTTGATCTGATGATACAGCGAAACATCCATTAAATAAGGTGTGTTTAGATCGTCCAGTTCCAGTAATACCTGCCGTAATACAGTGATATCTGCTGCGGGGCCCAGCAAGGTTAGATCAATGTCTGAGCCTGGCCTGTAATTTCCCTTCGCCCGTGAACCATACAATATTACCTGCTCAATTTCTGGGTGACGGGCAAAAACACCTTGCATCTTTAGCAACGTTGATTCTGGTAAACCAAAATTCATAAAAATGCCTGCATACGCGTAGCAAAAGTACTCAAGGCGGGCGCGTAAGCCTGTTGTACCTTTGCAAACTCCTGCTCCAGCACTTGCTCATCGTAGGTATGAACTGTACGATTACGGCTTTCAATCATATCCATCCACACCTGTCCGTCGGTAACTAAACCCAACGAAAAAAATAAACGGCTGGCAGAGCGAGAACCCGTAATACCTTGATGTCCCTCATATTCAAGATAATCCTTCATCACTTTCCAAGCCAGCTCATGGGTAAACTCAAATCGCTGCAGAATGCCTTCTTTTATCAAGGCTTCAGCGTGTTCGTCATACTGAGACAATGCTGAAACCAACTGCCCCAGTGCTTTAAGATAGTTTTGAAATCGCTGCCGCCAACGGACTTCTTCATTCATAAAATGTTCCTTAATTTCTCGCTATTCTGGGATAGCAGTTTATCCCTGTCTTACCACCTGCACCAGTCGTAAAGACTAAGATTACAAAGTGCTGCGAAACTACGCTCTAGATTGCAGAACACTTAGTTCACCGTTGGCGGAACTCTGCGCTTACGGAGGACGGATTAGGAGTACAGGTTACGGAAAAAGCTAATCGCCCTCTACTCTTTATGCTGTTATCCTAGCACCTCTTATGTTGCCATCCTCACCCCTTATGTTGTCATCCTCGCGTACGACTGCATTGTCAGTTTTGTTCCATACAAAATGTGATATGTCCACCCTCCATGGTGGTCAGATGCAGGAGGTAGAATGCTTTAATTAGAAAGAATGCAGGAGCAGTTATCGACGCGGGGATCCAGCTTTTATACCATCATCCGTAAACCGTGAGTCACGAAGTGACGTTCCGTAGTAGCTTTACTACGCGCCGTTATCCGCAGCCGCATCGCGGCGTCCGTAGATTCTAGAGCCACGTAATGGCGCTCTAGAGCGAGCTTGTGAGCATCTTAGGGCCGAAGGCTGTCCTAGCTTCTATCGCCGTCATCCTCGCGTATGCGGGGATCCAGCTTTTGGCTTTGAATCACAACGCTTTAAGCCACCAAATGAAAACACGTTACTATGGATTCCCGCATTCGCGGGAATGACGAAGTCAAACTTAAGTTATTAGTCGAAGACGATATAGATTCCCGCGTTCGCGGGAATGACAGAAAAGAGAAGGATTATGGAACGCTCGCAAGCTCACTCACCGTCAGGGCGCAGCCCGTCCTGTAACCTGCAGCTGTAAAACGGAGTTCCTAGACTCTAGCAGAGTGCGTCCTAGCAGTTGCGTAGCAACGCCCTAGAGTCTCGCGGCCGAAGGCCGTAAGCGAAGCGCCCGCTTTACGCCGCTCGTACCGCATCCGCGATATATTCTGCTTGAGCCTGTGTCATCAGATTATCCGTTGACTCCACCATCACTCGAATTAAGGGCTCTGTTCCGGATTTGCGCAACAACACTCGACCTTGGTTACCTAATACTTCCTCTGCGGTAATCACGGCTTGCTTAACACTATCTTTAGCCAAAATGCTGTCGGCACTGCCAGAGGTTAAACGCACATTAATAAGTACCTGCGGCAACTTAGTCATCCCCGCTTTAAGTTCGGCTAAACGCTTACCTGACTCTAAAATGGCTTTAAGTACCTGCAGGGATGCCACGATGCCATCACCAGTAGAGGCATGCTTTAAACTCAAAATATGCCCTGAACCCTCACCACCCAATTGCCATCCCGTTTCTTTAAGCTGCTCGACAACATAACGATCACCAACCTTTGCACGCACAAAGGGAATGTCCATTTGTCTAAGCGCCAGCTCTAAACCTAGGTTTGACATTAAGGTACCAACCACGCCACCCGTCATTTCACCTTTGCTGTAGGCAGCCAGGGCAAGAATAAATAAAATCTCATCACCATCGACCACATGGCCATTATGGTCAACAAACATCACCCTATCGGCATCACCATCGAGTGCAATACCTAAATCAGCTTCATGCACCATTACCGCAGTCTGCAAACTGTCTAAATGCGTCGCCCCGCAGTGATCATTAATATTCACACCATTAGGCTTGTCATTGATGCTAATCACCTCAGCACCAAGTTCACGGTAAACATTGGGCGCGATATGATAGGCAGCACCATGGGCGCTATCGACAACAATCTTCAATCCCGCTAAAGACAAATGATTTGGAAATGTGCCCTTACAGAACTCAATATAACGGCCTGCGGCATCATCAATGCGGCGTACCTTACCCAGCTTTTCAGAGGTCACACACTGCATCGCATTCTGGTGCAGTGCCTGCTCTAATAAGGCTTCAATTTCAAGCTCTTGTGCATCGTTTAACTTAGTACCTGAGTTTGAAAAAAACTTAATGCCATTGTCGTAATAAGGATTATGGGAAGCACTGATCACTACGCCAGCATCAGCCCTAAAGGTCGACGCCAAATACGCCACCGCGGGTGTTGGCATAGGGCCAATCAAAGCCACATTGACTCCTGCTGCTGAAAATCCCGCCTCCATTGCCGACTCAAGCATATAACCACTACTACGGGTATCTTTGCCAATCAACACTTCTTTAGTACCCGTTGACGCCAGCACAGTGCCAGCCGCCCAACCTAACTTCATCGCAAAATCGGGGGTAATGGGGAATGTACCCACCTTGCCACGCACACCATCGGTACCAAAATACTTCCTAGACATACTGCATCCTTAAAAACAGTTATAAATGAAAAAAGCCAAATCAGGTCTGATTTGGCTTTTAAAAAATGACCTAAACTAAGAAACCAAAGTAACCACTTTAGCTTTAACATCAACAGGTTTAGACAATTTCTTTTGCTGCCAGACTAGATCGCAAATACCATCTGTTGGTGCAAATCCCGTAGGGGCCGAGAGCAAAATTTCACGAATCGCCTCATGGTTAAACTCATGGCAAGCTTTATCTAAACGATTAAGGATGTGCTCTAATTGGATCCAAGGCAAAAATGTTTCATTAGCCGTCAAAATACGTTCATGGTCTGTCCCAGTGACATCATCACCAATAAGCAATTCTTCGTAGAGTTTTTCACCAGGGCGCAGGCCGCTAAACTCGATCGCAATATCGCCATTAGGATGATCTTCATCTTTAACCTCAAAACCACTTAAGCGGATCATTTTCGCGGCCAGATCAACGATTTTAACCGACTTGCCCATATCCAGCACAAACACATCACCACCCTTACCCATAGCGCCAGCTTGAATAACCAGCTGTGATGCTTCGGGAATCGTCATAAAAAAGCGGGTGATTTCAGGGTGAGTTACAGTAACAGGGCCACCATTGGCAATTTGTTTACGGAACAAAGGCACAACAGATCCAGAAGAACCCAGCACATTACCAAAACGCACCATACAAAAACGTGTTTGGTGCGACTCTTTAGATAGCGCCTGCAATGCCAGTTCAGCCATACGCTTAGTGGTACCCATAATATTAGTGGGACGCACGGCTTTATCGGTAGAAACCAATACAAAGGTTTCAACTTTTGCTGCAATTGCTGCTCTAGCAGTATACAAGGTACCAAATACGTTGTTGCGAACCCCTTCAACCACGTTATGCTCAACTAAAGGCACATGTTTGTAGGCCGCGGCGTGATAAACAGTTTGTACATTAAAGGCTTGCATTACCGCTTGTACACGATTCTCACGTTGTACAGACCCCATAATAGGTAAGATTTTCACATCAATACCCAAATCATGGGCTGTGGCAGAAAGCTCACGTTCAATTGAGTACAACGCAAATTCTGATAACTCAAATAGCACTAACTTTTTAGGCGTCTGCTTTAAAATCTGCCGACACAACTCGGAGCCTATCGAGCCTCCTGCCCCAGTCACCATCACCACTTTATTTTTAATATTAGCGGTCAAAAGATTTTGTCTTGGAGCAACAGAATCTCGGCCCAGTAAATCTTCGATTTCAACTTCTTTTACATCACTAAATAATTTATCCCCGCTAACAAGGTCTGCCATTGCGGGTAAGGTCATCACTTTTACCGTAAGTGGTTCAAGCTGACTAATAATCTCTTGCCTACGTGAACGCGAAGCACTAGGCATAGCTAACAATACACGGGTAGTCGCTTTTTGCTTAATTAACTTACGTAGCTCTTGCGGCGCATGTACATGCAGTCCTTGAATGACAGTACCTTGCAAAGTTTCATCATCATCAACAAAGGCAATAGGATGATATTCATGGCTTTGCGCAAGGGCAATTGCGGTTTGACGACCACTGACACCTGCACCATAAATCACCACGGGCTCACCACGACGATTAATTCCTGCCCCCACCAGTGAACGCATTAGCGATCTCGCCCCGCCAACAAAAACCAAAGCAAAAGCAGCATAAATAAAAGGTACAGTGCGAGGCAGACCAACCTCACCGTAGTAGGCAAGCAAAACCAAAGTAACTGTAGACGTGAAAACCCCAGCAACTATTGCGGTAAATGCATGTGAACCGATATAACGCAGCACTGCGCGATACAGCCCCAACCATATAAACGCCGCAATACTCACAGGGATTGTTAAAGCAATAAGCCCCCAGTATTGGATATTGACTAATACTGCCAAGTTATCAACACGAACAAACAAGGCAAGCCAAAAGGCAAAAAGCAAAAACATTGAGTCGAACACTACACTAAGTAAACGCTTTTGCGACCGTTTTAATGAAAATAAAAATTGCAAAAATTCCATCTTTTGCTCCAATGACATGTTCTTCATAATTTAACCAACTACAATGTCGTTAACTCGACACAACCCGATAAATCAGGACCCCATTCTATAGCACCCAATATGGATTTAAAATGCAACACTGCGCGTAGTCTAGTTGGGATACAACATTTCACGGCATTAATTTCTAAAAATATTTAAATTTAGTGTTATCGAGTGGAATAAAACCAAGCTCACTAGAAGTACCGTACCTCATCGGCAGAGTACAAACGCTCGATTACACCAAGCAAAATCGAACAACACTACGATAGTATTAACTTCATGTGCCCCACGCAATTTGATACTGCAGCGAGAACTCTGCAATCTGCAAGACTGGTAAGCAGTCTCTTTCACTGTTCAAGATCATCGGCGCGGAAAAATGTCTTTGAATACTCATGTTTCACTTGCCTAAATGAAAGCCCCTTGAAGCAGTTATCCAAATTCGATAAAGGAACGAAAAACGCTAAACGTCTAGCGTTAGCTTCAGAATAAAGAGGCCATATCGGCCTACTTTAATCACCAAAAGACATACAAACTTACTAACACTTCTAGCTTGTATCAACTCACGTTGAGTTTGAGCGCTTACACTCACTTCCGATTAACAATTTTGAAAATTGTTTTGAAAATAATCTTGATGTCTATTAATACGCTATTATTTCTTACATAATTAACATAATACCGTTGTTTAATAGGAAGAATTTGTTCAATGTAAGCCTTTCTAGAATCACTATATTTCGCTAAAATTTCATTTTCATCAACCATTTCTATTGAAGCAAGATCTGTAATACCTGGTCTCACTGATAGAACTTCTCGTTTTACCTCCCTTGGGTAACAGTCAATAAACTCTTGTACTTCTGGTCTAGGACCGACTAAACTCATATTGCCCATAAAAACATCAATAAGTTGCGGTAATTCGTCTATCTTAAATTTGCGCAAAAATTGCCCCGAACGAGTGACTCTAGAGTCATTTCCAACCGTTAATCGTCCGACAGACTCTGAATTTAAACCCATGGTACGAAATTTATGGATACGAAACGGGACACCATTTAGGCCAACTCTCACTTGGCGAAAAAAAACAGGCCCATTAGAGTCCAGTTTTATCCACACTGCGATAATCAAAAATAACGGCAAAAGCACAATAAGCCCAAGCAAGGAACACACAACGTCAAACAATCTTTTAGCCATTTGAAAGCACCAATTTAACAGCAGAAACAACGCGTACTAGATCGTCATCAGTCATCTTTGTGTACAATGGTAAACTAACCTCAGATTCAAAAATACCTTGTGCTACAGGGAACATTTCAGGAGTTAAGTTATAAGTGTCACGCCAATACGGATGTAAATGTAAGGGTATAAAATGTACTGAACAGCCTATTCCATTCTCAGACATTTTTTCAATAAAAAGATCCCGTGAAATATTCGCTTCAGCTTTCAATCTAATGGGATATAAATGCCATGCATGTGAACATCTTTCAGAAGGCAACGCCGGCAATTCAATTGGTAAATCTTTAAGTGCATCATTATAGAAATAAGCCATTTCTTGACGCTTAATTTGAAAAGCTGGCAATTTCTTAAGTTGATGAATGCCAATAGACGCTGCAATATCCGGCATATTATACTTATAACCAGGCGCAACAATTTCGTAAGACCATGCTGGCTTCGTTGAAGTATAGCGATCGAATGCATCACGACTAATACCATGTAATCGCATTATCTTGCATCGCTTAGCAATTTCAGGATCTGCGGTTACAACCATACCGCCTTCACCAGTTGTCATGGTTTTATTAGCATAGAAGCTAAAGACTGTAACATCACTGCTTAAGGTGCCTATCAATTTACCGTTATAGAGTGTCGGTAATGCATGAGCAGCATCCTCAATAACCTTAATACCGTATTCTTTCGCGACGGAAATAATTGGATCCATTTCACAGGCTAAACCAGCAAAATGCACAGGAATAACAGCTTTTGTGCGTTCAGTGATTGCTTGTTCAAAACTTTTACTTGTCATGTTAAAGGTCGTAGGGTCTACATCAACCATGATAGGTGTCGCCCCTAAATAACGCACAATTTCTGCAGTCGCAGTAAAAGTATAAGTAGGAACAATTACTTCATCACCAATGCCAACACCGACAGCTTCGAGAGCAAGATGAAGTCCAGATGTAGCAGAGTTTACAGCTATTGATTCAAGCCCTTTTAACCCCAAAAAAGCAGTAAACTCTTCTTCGAAACGCTTGGCCTTTGGACCAGTAGTCACCCAACCAGAACGAAGTGAATCAATAACTTCATTAATTTCTTCTTCACCTATTTCAGGCAGCGCAAAGGGTAAAAAATTTCTAGACATTACAGCCTCTTAAATTATTTTCTTAATAAAACGGAGCATAACTCTATTGCCTGACTGGCAGAATTCAGAGTCTTGGATATATTGTAACTTCTTATAAAAATTAACGACTCTCTCATTGCCAAACTTATCAGTTATTAAGTAAACATATTCAAGCTTACTTCTTTGGCTAACTTGGAGTTCGTAATCTTCTAGTAAAACTTTACCTATCGATTTTCCAGTACAACTCGGATCAACAGCAATACTGCTTAACAATGCAGCAGATTCCAGCGACTCGATAGGATCCCCTTTATAAAAAAGCGCATGATAAAGTTTCTTTATAACTACAGCAGGATTGAGCATAAGCCTAGGTATCGCAGCTCTCAAAAAACTAAGCCATTTATCACGCCGAAGCTCAGCAAAAAAAGTTTCTGGAGTTGTAGTACCAGCAGAAAAACCAATAACTTCTCCGTCAGCAATTGCAACCCGCAATATCCCATCATTTTTAAATAGAAAACCTTCATACAGCCTTGTTAAAAATCCACGGCCTAGAGTTGTCAAGAAAAAACCTTGGAAGGCATTTCTATGAACTTCCACTATTTTTGATATATCTTCTTGCGTCGCATCTCTTATGATCATTTTTTTTCTACAGCCATATTTAACACACTATCGAGCTTCGCGTAATTAATTGACATCGACATATTCTTTAAATAGAAATCACGCGCATTATTCCCCATATCACCCCACTGCTCACGTTTTAATAACAGCTTTTTGATCGCTAATATGATAGAGTTAACGTCGCCTGGTTCAGCTGTCACCCCCGCATTTGCAGACTCTAATAATGCGTTAGTTTCACCGCCAACTGCCATTAATATAGGTTTCCCCATCGCTAAGGATGATTGAGTTTTAGACGGTATCGTTATTTTGAATAATGGTGCATCACGTAAATGGACTACTAAAATATCTGCTTCTGACAGTACTGCAAAAATCTTGTTAGGAGGTACATAATCTTTAATATCAACATTGGCAATGTTAAGTTCAAGAATATGTTTTTGAAGGTCATGCTTTTCAACGCCACCACCAATCAAAGTCAACTGAACGTCATCTCGATTAAAAGTAGAAACAGCATCTATCAATGTCCTTAATGACTGAGCTGCTCCCATATTTCCGGCATACAATATATGGGCAGGCATTGTCGTCAAATGATTAATTGGGCATTGTTGCGCTAATACTTTGTCAATTAACTTCTCTTCAGGGCACCAGTTGTAAACGACAGTCACCTTATCAGATTTAACGCCCCTATCTATTAACGCAGCTTTATAACCTTGAGATAAAACAATCACCTGCGATGCTCTCCTGTAAATAACATCGCACCACTTACCAATTAATTTTACAATAAAGCTTTTCTTATTCATTCCTGTTGCAATCAATGCATCAGGCCATAAGTCTTGCACATCAGTAATATAAGGTGTCCCACGTATTACCCGCATCGCAATACCAATTAAACCTGTCGTAGACTGTGGGTGATAGGTATAAACTAGATCTGCTTTTTTACCAAGCAAAGCAGCGAATAACGCCATAAAAGTAAAGCTTAAATAACTTGTCGCTCTGGAAAGTTTTGATTTTGAGTGAGAAATATGCGACCAAAGACGAGTAATCTTAACGCCACCGGACAGTTCAGTACTTTTAAACTTAACACTATAACCATCAAATACTCTGCCAGTAGGGTAATTGGGGAAAGTTGTTAATACTTCGACTTCATGCCCCTGATTAACCCAATGTTTCATCAGTTCCAAACCTTTAATTGAGTACTCAGGATCAAACAACTGGCTGATAAACAGAATCCGCATTAATACATCTTCCAAACAACACGGTTAATATAATCGGTATAAGAATGAATTATTCGCACAACTTTGTCTGAAACATTTGGCATGCTGTAATCTTGAACTCTTCTTAGCAATCTTTCATCACCACTAGGTTGAAACTCTAAAATATTCAAAGCTTGCATAACACGCTCAACCGCAAGACCGACCATCATAACCGATGCTTCTTCCATACCCTCTGGTCGTTCATGCGCCTCGCGTAAATTTAACGCAGGGAAATTCATGATTGAAGATTCTTCGTTAATAGTGCCGCTATCAGAAAGCACGGCTTTTGCATTTTTTTGCAGGTGATTGTAATCATGGAAACCAAGTGGTTTCAATAATTGAATGTTTGGGTGAAACTCTAACCCTTGTGCCTCAATTCGATTACGAGTACGTGGGTGAGTTGAGACAATGACAGGCAGATTGTAATGCTCTGCAACCCGATTTAACGTTTCTGCTAACTTAGTTAGTTGTTTAGGAGAATCGACATTCTCTTCACGATGCGCGCTAACGACAAAGAATTGACCTTTCTGTAAACCTAAACGAGCAAGAACATCAGATCCATCTATTTGAGGCATATAGTGATTTAACACCTCAAACATAGGACTACCGGTTTTAATGACACGATCTGCAGGTAAACCTTCAGCTAACAAATAGTCACGGGCAATAGTGCTGTACGTAAGATTAATATCGGACGTGTGGTCGACAATACGACGATTGGTCTCTTCAGGTACTCGTTGGTCAAAGCATCGATTACCTGCTTCCATATGGAAAATCGGCACCTTACGACGTTTTGCAGGAATAGCAGAGAGACAAGAGTTAGTATCACCAAGCACAAGCATCGCTTCTGGTTGCACCTCTTCAAGAACTTGATCAACTTTAATTATCACTTGCCCGATGGTTTCCGCAGCATTCTTACCTGCCGCATTCAAGAAATAATCCGGTTTTCGTACGCCTAAATCGTCAAAAAACACTTGATTGAGCTCAAAATCGTAGTTTTGCCCCGTATGAACCAAAATGTGTTCACAGTGCTCATCCAATTTTGCTAATACACGGGACAAACGGATAATTTCAGGGCGCGTACCAACGACAGACATTACTTTTAATTTTTTCATTTTGCTTTCTCTAGAATAATTATAATGGCTTGGCAAACGTATCGGGAGCCTCACGATCAAAGATCTCATTAGCCCACAGCATTACGATCATTTCTTCATCACCAATATTAGTTATGTCATGTGACCAACCAGGAACCGTTTCAACTATTCGAGGAGAGCGACTCTCAGTTTGCAACTCATAACGCTCACCAGTCGCAATATGTTCAAATTTGAATAGTGCTTTTCCCTTAACTACAAGAAACTTCTCGTTTTTTGTATGATGGTAATGACCGCCACGAGTAATACCTGGGTGAGCAGTAAAGAACGAAAATTGTCCAGCATATTTAGTTTTTAGCATTTCACTAAAAACACCACGTTCATCACCATAGCTAGGAATGGCATAACTAAATTGTGCTGGTGACATATAGCTAAGGTAAGTGGAATAAAGTGCTCTACACAAACCAGAACCCACATTTTCAGTGATCAAACTATCACGACTATCTTTAAACGCACCTAATAGATCGGCAACCTCACCCACTGTGGTTAGATACTCTGGCAATACACGCTTAAAACCGCTACCTGAGGAACCGTCGAGAAGCGAAATTAAACTATGACAAACATCGTCAATGTAAACCAAAGTTACTGGAGCCGAGGGATCATTAATACTGATATTTAAGTCATTAAGCGTGTTGTAACAAAAAGTGGCCACAAAAGAGTTGTAGTTTGGACGACACCATTTACCAAACACATTAGGAAATCGGTAAATATAATAAGAGGCATCTGTATTTATACCATATTGTTCAACCGCTTGCTCAGCTAAACGCTTACTTTGTCCATAAGCATTATCCCGTTCAGCTTGAGTTGAAGAACTCACTACCAATGGTACTTTTTTGTTAGACTGCTTTAATTTTTCAGCAATAAAACATGTAAGATCTGCATTCCCTTGTTGAAACTCTGTTTCGTCTTTTGGCCGATTGATACCAGCTAAATGATAAACAAAGTCAGCCTCCCTGAGAAACTGTGCAAGCTCTTCTCGAGATGTTTCACGATCGACTTCCACAATGTCTTGATGGCCATGCTCACGCAGCATGACACAGAGGTTTTTACCAATAAAACCTTTTGCACCAGTGACAACAATTTTCATTTACACGCCCTCGGGAACTACTAGGCTACCGGCCTCAATATCTGCGATGAAATCCAGCTTATGAAGCAGCTTGACCATGCCATCCACATCTAAACGCTCAGTATTGTGTGAATTGTAATCTTCAATAACAGACAAATCTTTTTCGCCTTCCTCATTGTACTTAGAGTAATTGAGGTCGCGATTGTCAGACGGAATTCGGTAATAACCGCCTTGATCTTCAGCGACAAACATTTCTTCACGGCTACATAAAGCTTCATAGAGCTTCTCACCATGACGTGTACCAATGATATTAACTTGATGATTAGGTTTATCAGTGATTTTTAGCAATGCTTTTACAAGAACATCAATGGTAGCAGCGGGGGCTTTTTGCACAAAAATATCACCATTTGAACCATGTTCAAAGGCATGTAAAACGAGATCAACAGCATCATTCAACGTCATCATAAAGCGGGTCATGTTAGGGTCTGTTACTGTAATTGCTTGATCATTAATGATTTGACGTAAAAATAATGGAATCACAGAACCACGAGATGCCATCACATTACCGTAACGCGTGGCTGAAATAACCGTTTTATTAGGATCGACGTTACGAGACTTAGCAACGATTACCTTTTCCATCATCGCCTTGGAGATACCCATGGCATTGATGGGATACACCGCTTTATCGGTACTTAAACACACCACTCGCTTAACTTGGTTAGCAATAGCGGCCTCTAAGACATTTTCAGTGCCCAATACGTTGGTCTTCACAGCTTCCATTGGGTGAAATTCACAAGACGGTACCTGCTTAAGTGCTGCAGCATGGTAGATATAATCCACCCCACGGCTAGCATTAAGAATGCTTTGATAATCGCGCACATCGCCAATATAAAACTTCAATTTGGAGTTGTTATATTTTTTGCGCATATCATCCTGCTTTTTCTCGTCCCGGGAGAAAATACGGATTTCTTTAATATCAGTGTCAAGAAAGCGCTCCAGTACCGCGTTGCCGAAAGAACCTGTACCGCCAGTAATCAACAAAATTTTATCATTAAACATTTTTCACTCTCGAATTAATTTTCAATATAAACTTAATAAGAAACTCATAAGAAAGAAGAATTTCATTCTTACTCAATATAATTAATAAATGCATGCAAAAACCCAAAATAGCAAATATTAATCCAAAGCCAAAGAAATCCGACCAACTGCCCACATAAATAAAATCAAAAATTAAAGTGGAAATATATATAAATATAACTAAAAAAAAGAAAGACTTAATTATACTTGGATAAAAAGTAAATAAACTAACACTCATTTGCTTAGCCGCATAAAATGGAATAAAAAACAAGTAATAACATATGCTTATGAAAGTAGTCACAATGGGGATCACGTAAACACTTTTACTAATGAAACTAACGGATATAATGATAAAAAACACACTCAAAAAACCACAAAACAACAATAAAAGCGAAGGAGTTTTCACCTTGTTGAGTACAATATTAGTACTATAAATACTCCACATATTGCCATGTACAAACAAAGGTAACAACAAAATAAATGATAAAACTGGTAGAACATCAGAATATTCACTTGGCACCCAAAGCATAAAAAACTTTTCACCGAAAATAATTAATAGTGAGATAGGTACTGTTGTTAACAAACTCAATAACTTTTGTGAATACAATACCTCATTTATCAAGCTTTCAGAATCTTTATTAGAGTATATATTCGTCATCCTAGGTAACAAGACTGAAACAATCATTGTAATAATCCCGCTAACAAAAGCCGGTAGCATCAACGCCATTGCAAGATCACCTCCAGCTTGAGCTCCTATAAAAAAGTTAGTCATGAACAGAGACATCCCGAGCAGAAGTGACATCCCTAAAGAATTTACTACATTCCAAAAACCGGAACTAAGTAACGTTACGATTGAGCTAATTCTAATTTTTCTCAAAGAGAGAGATAAATTTGGAAGTAACTTATTTTTGAAATAAAGTTGAACAAAAAGATTATAACAACTTAATATAACAGCTACTATACCAATGAAGACTATTGAAGCCTCATAAGTATAAAATAAGAAAAAGAATAGAAATATTTTTAAAATTCCTTGAGTGAGATCACCTACAGCCTTTAGATCTAGGCGATTGGCTACAAAGGTGGCAACACCAAAAGCAGAACTTACCAAATTAATCAGCAAACTTAGGAATACGAGGAAAAAAAGAAGTTTGACATCAAACAAAATTTCAGTAGGAATATTTAAAAAGCAATCTAAGTAAGTAACAAAAAATGAAATTGGAAAAAATATAATCAGAACAACAAATACATTAGAAAAGAATGTAGAGGAAAAATAGCAATCAGCTTCAAAATAATTTTCTGAACTGTAAGATATACTCATAAACCTAGCAACCATTGAATTCAATGCTAAAGTTAAAATCGTAATATATCCAATAAAATTATTCGACATTGGATAAAAAGAATACGCTTCTTTGCCCAAATGTTTAATCAAATATGGTGTCAAAATAAATGATATAAAAAGAGAAGTACTAAATGCTAAAATAGTAGAACTCAAATTAATAAATAACTGCTTCTTACCCATTAAAGGTTTCTCTAGGGAAATGAATATCCAATCGATTAAATACACATTCGAATCGTGCACTCCAAGAATGGTCAGTCTCAGCTCTTAATCTAGCTGCAATTTTTATTTTTTGACGTAAATCAAAATTGTCTTCTGCAAGATAATAATTTGATTTCTCGATTAATTCTTCCGATGAATGATAAAACAAAATTTCTTCGTCTTCCTTAAAATATGATGCTAGTTCATCAGTATAAGGACAAATTTGAAGACCACCTGCCATTGGAATTTCAAAACTCCTTAAATTAATAATATTGAGTGGTTTTTTTAATACTCCAGTATTACGTGCTGCAGTACTTGATAATGATAGCGAATAAGATGAATATACAGCACCTAATTCAGGGAGCGGAACTGGTGATTTAAAAGTAATATTTTCATTATCAACAGCGAGATTACTTGTTCTCAACAACTTCTGTTTTAATGCGCCCTTTATAATTTTCCTTCCATAAGAGAATCGCGCTAAATTAAAAAATGGCCCTAAATAATCTAGCATACTCGGATTCGATTTAATTGAAGGTAAACTTTTACTCTTTAAGAAATTAGAATATAAATCAACCTGTATATTTTTTTCAACAAGCATGTTTAAGGTATTCACCCTGCTACCGTATGGTGTGCCAATGAAACAAACTTTATTTATTTCACTTATTTTTAATGGCTTAAACAAGCTTGGGTTTGCTGCGTACGGCAAAAAAATAGTGTTAGCACCCCATTGTTGAAATAAATATTCGGTTTCTTTTGATGTTAACCACACCAAATCGAAATAAGAGCACACGGTTTTGTGTTCGAATGGAACAACTAAGTTATCAAAGCAAATTAGCAATTTAGCAATATTGAGCTTATCTATTGCTATCAAAGTACTTATGAAAATTTTATCTTCATTATAAGGAGTCATAAATAAATCAACTTTATTTTCTTTTAAGAAATCTAAAAGTGCTAAGTTAGCCTCCGAAAATGACTCAAAAATCAGTGGGCTGAATACAACAATTTCAACACCGTACGAATTTAATTCTGAAAAAAAATGATAAGTTTGCCATTGATCCATTAAGGTTGGTTTGTTTTCAAAATAATATAGTATTTTCATAATAACCTATCATTTAATCATTTAAGTTCGAAAAGTATATTAAATTCCGAAATCGTATCATTAATTCTTTGAGTTTCAGAGTTTGTATGTTCATCAAAGAAATAATTCCTATACGGGAAAAAATAATCTTTTACCTCTTGAGGACTTGTAAAAGCAACAACCTGTATAATACCGTAAAGGTATAAAATAAATCGACCAAGATTGGCTTTATGGTATGTCATTTTACAAAATAAAATTGGAAACAGAACTGAAAACAATCCAAAATAGTATAACTTAATTCGATACATCACAGCAAAAAAGCTATCGAAAACAAATGACTGCAAAACATATAAGAAATATATTTCCATCAAAATCGTTACCTTATCATCATTATTTCTTTTCATATATATAAAAAGAAATAAAGATAAGAATGTGAGTCTTTCGAGAACGCCTATCATTCCATAGCTTGCACTATCTTTTGCATATGACATAAGCCTACCAATTTCTACAGTAGAGCTTATGTACATTAAAAAAATAAAAAAGGACAAATGAACTAGCGCTATAATTAATAATTTTTTTCGCCCTTTAAAATAAAAAAATAAAGGAAGTAACATCAATATAAGCGCAGACATATGGAAAGTAGATGCGAATAGAATGCAAATTAAATATTTTACATTTTTATTCTCTAAAAGGTAACGAAAAGAAAATAAAAATATTGCAATAGCTATACTTTGCCTAAGAGCTCCCATTTGAGCCGCAATAAAAACTGTTGGTAAATATACTAAAAATATTAACTCAATTCTGATCTTATATACGAATTCAAAATATTTAAAGGCTTTAAATGTTAAAAATGTTGTAATTAAAGATGCGGTCATCAAAAAAATGACAAATTCGTCTGTAAAAAATCTTACAACAAGATTTAAAAAGTAATATCCCTTATCAACAACTACCTGACTAAAGGCGGCATGTATATCATTTGGATTAATGGATAAAAACATTCCTTCGTATGATAATTTATCCTTTCCATTCATAGTCGTTGAAGAAAATAACCACAAGAAAAAAAAATAACAATAATCCGTTAGTTTCTTGTATTTAACATTTGACTTAACAAATGAGGCAAATAAAAAAAACGTATATATTATGAATAAATACATTGAACGCTACTTTAGTAATAAAATATTTTTATATTCACGACAAACTTTCTTTGCAAAGGTACTACTATCATACTTTTTATAACACAATTCTCTTATAAGGTTTGAGTTGTAATAATCTATATTATCCTTCATTATCTGTAATTTTTCGCTTAAATCTAATATATTTTCCCTTTCAAACACAAGACCGTTATTCAAATCAACAATTTCTTTTGGACCAGAAATATTTGGTACGATAATGGGCTTTCCACAAGCAAGAGCTTCTATAAAAACTACTCCAAATGTTTCGTGTCTACTCGCCAAAACAAAGGCATTGCACATATTCATTTGCTCAACAACTTGTGTTCGTTCTAAACTACCTAGGAAATTAACCTGCCTTTCTATACCTAAATCTTTACATAACTTCTTTAAATTATGTAATTCATCCCCATCGCCACCAATATTTAGTTGTACATTTTCATCCCCTTCAAAAGAATGTGCAAATGCATTAATCAAAATATCAAAACCTTTCTTATATGTTAAATAACCTAAACTAAAGAATATAAACTTTTCTGGACTAGTAACAGCCTCTCTATGGAAAAATTTACAATCCACCATATTAGGTATGATAATAATTTCTTTACTGGTGAAAACTTCTAACTCTGTTTTTAATCCCTCTCCGACAGAAATGATCTGCGACGAGTAATATAACAATTTTTTAAGCAATGATAACTGGTAGTTGTTAAAGCTTTTCTTGCTGAATCCTGTTGAATGTTCAGTAATAATAAAGGGGATACCGAACTGTTGATGAATTTTAATGACTGCAACAGCTGCAGGGAAAAATGATTGTACATGTATGATGTCAGGTTTCCAATTCTCACTGGCTAATTTTGTAATTATTTTTTTTATGCCAAGATAAAACCTAAACGACATCAGGCTTGTCATTCTTGGTGGAATATTATATTGAATATCTCTATACACATCTAATTTATTATCATAAGACTTTTGTAATCCTATTTTATTTCCATGTTTTATGTCTCTAAAAATGAATTTAGGATTCCTTAATTCGGTATAGGCAATTTTAACGTCAACCCCCTCCTCAATTAGCGCAATTGCTTGCTCTCTAAAGAATGAACCCAAAGTAGGATTTTCAATTGACGAGTACCAAGAAGGAACCATTAAGACCTTCATAGCTTTCCTCGATTAGATAATTTTGACTCCCTAGCAATTAAAATTTTAGTCCAACTTTCTAGTAACAATTTCATTTGCTTGTTGTACTCTCTTTTTTTAAGCTTTGTTATATCGACTGGTAGATTTAAATTTAATATAAGATTAATTAGCTTATCCTTAGCATCGTGTGACGAACCAAGTGAGAATAAATTTTTATGTTCAACTACTCTTTCAATATTTGAATCATGATTTTCCATAATGACTTTACAGCCACAAATTTGAGCATGAATAGAACTCAATGTTGTTTCTCTCGGCCACAAACAAATATCGCTGGCATTAAAATATCTGTTTAACTCATCAGCTATAACACCAGGCAACACTAATACTCTATCTTTATACTTAAAATCATTCAGAAGAGGGTAAAACACTTGTTCCATATAATGCGAGTTTTTATGGCCCAAAAACAAAAATTTTAAGTTATGACTATCAACAAAACTCTTTTCTAAAAGTGAAAATATTTCCAAATTAATATGAGGTTGCTTAGCATAGTCAAATTTTCCTATATATGAAATCAAAATATCATTATCTGAAATACCCAAATTTTTTCGCTCGTCTATTTTTAATTCTAAACTGTCAAAATATGTATGCATATTATAGCCATGAGGTAGCATCTCAATTCTCTCCTCTGCAATACCTAATGCTTTTATATACTCCTTCTCTTCATTTCCGAGTGCATAAACTTTCTCATATTTCTTTGAGCTGTTAATTATTGGAGCAAAAAAAATGGAAAAAAATTTATAATATTGTTTTGCAAAAACATTCCTGGAAGCCACCCAGGACATATGACAATCTCTAAATGTCAAATAATTATTTTTACCATAAAGATATAGAACATCATTAAAATCACCTAATCCATGCATAAACAATACATCTGGTGCTAGTTTATCAACTGTACTCCTTAAGCCTTTAAATAAAACACGTGAACTAATTTTAAACCAAATATCCAACCTAATTATTTTAATATTATGTTTTTGCTCATATTCAATATCTTTCTTTTTTTGTTCTTCATCATAGTTCTTATGAACAAAACTCAAAACTTTAGACGTAATTATGGTTAAACTGTGTCCTTTTTTTGGCCAAGCCTTGACCATTTCATTGATTTGATAGTTAGAGTCAGTGTCAAAAAAGTATTTAACCATAACAACATTCATTGCTTTTTCTCTTTCTTTAGAAAAGTATTAACATCATTAAATAGTCCAGATTTTTCTCTCAACTTTTCATCATCCCAAAGCCACCATTTACTCTCCAATAAATGCTTAATTGTATCATCATTAAATCTTTTTCTAATCAGTTTTGCTGGGTTACCAGCCCACACTTCATAAGGCCCTATATCTTTTGTTACTACAGCGCCCATACCAACAATAGCACCAGTCTCAATTGTAATACCACTTCTAATTATTGCATTTCGTCCGATCCATACATCATTATTTATTTTCGTTATTTTAAATGGATCGTATTCATGGATTGCAAAATTAGTTTTTAAAATATTAATACCTTTATAAAAAACAGGTGATGTAGACACCCAGTCTAATGGATGACTACCTCCTCCGATAATAACACCATCTGCTATTGAGCAAAACATACCTATTTCAACCTCTATCAAAGAGCATCCGTTACCTATATATGTATAACGTCCAACATTGGTGTTAAACAATTGAGATTGCGAACAAACTACAGAGGAAGGATGAATATTTGAATTTTCAATAGCTGCAATCTGGATTTTTTTTAATAATTTTGCAAAATAAAATAGTATTGTTCGCAACTTACTCAATCCTATTACTATGATTTTATTATTTTAAAGATATAACTGCTCGTAATTTCTAAGTATTAGAAATGTTAAAGCAGATTGCATTTACAATTTCACAGCTACACTTCTAAATCATTTAAATTTTCAAATAACTTTCAAAACGGAAGTTCAGCTTCAATTCCAAATTCCTTTAGTATCTATATTGTACTGTGATTTTATTACATTCATTTTGAATTCTTTATGATCAACTAACATCACATGAATATCAGCTGCTTTAGAAGCTACTTCAAAATTAACCAATTCAACGTTAGTCAGTTTTGAGGGCATAGATTCAATATTAGGCTCTACAGCAATAACAGTACCTTTATGCATCTGCGCAATTTTTTGCGTGATGGCCATAGCAGGGCTTTCACGCAAATCATCTATTTCGGGCTTGAATGCTAAACCATAACAGGCAATCGTAATGTCTTTCGCAGTCTTCTCAGGGTTGGCTTGTAAAAAGTCAGCTATCGCTATTTTGACTTTTTCAATCACCCAATCCGGTTTACTATCATTCACTACACGCGCCATATGAATTAAACGCGCCTCTGCTGGTGTTTTAGATACGATAAACCAAGGATCAACTGCAATACAGTGACCGCCCACACCAGGGCCTGGTTGGAGGATATTTACCCGAGGGTGGCGATTGGCAAGGCTAATCAATTCCCATACATTGATATTCAATTTATCGCAGATCATTGATAACTCATTGGCGAAGGCAATTTGGACATCTCGGGAGCTGTTTTCAGTTAATTTGGCCATTTCAGCCGTTCGAGCATTAGTGATAATGCAATCACCCTCTACAAATATTTTGTAAAGCTCAACCGAGCGTACTGAACATGTAGTTGAAATACCACCAATTACGCGATCGTTTTGTACCAGTTCACGTACTACATGGCCAGGTAATACACGCTCAGGACAGTGAGCTACGTTTACATCCGCTGCATCACCCACTGTTTGTGGGAAAGATAAATCAGGTCGGGCAGTCGCCAGCCATTCGGCTACTTGCTCTGTCGCGCCTACTGGGGAAGTTGACTCTAAGATCACTAAATCGCCTTTTTTGAGCACAGGGGCAATACCACGGCAAGCTGATTCAATGTAGGTTAAATCAGGGGCAGGAATTTCGCCTTCGGCACAAGGTAAAAAAGGTGTTGGTACAGCGATTAAAAAGGCATCCGCAGGCTCTGGTGTCATAACAGCTTTGAGATAGCCTTCTGTCACCGCTGCATGCACTAACATATCAAGCTCTGGTTCAACGATATGAATTCTCCCTTGGTTAATGGTATCTACTGCATGTTTGTTAACATCCACACCAATTACGTTGACCTTGCGCGAGGCAAACATTGCCGCCGTAGGTAAACCAATATAACCAAGACCAATTACTGAAATTGTTTTAAAAGACATGTTAATTCCAACACTTATTTAATTAATTTATTTAAAATTCTTTGACAAGCTTGACCATCTCCATAGGGATTATGTGCAAAGCTCATTTCGGTATATGCGTTGATATCATTAAGTAATACCGAAAGACCAGATACGATTTTATCAACATCTGTACCCACTAATTTAACAGTCCCAGCAGCTACAGCTTCGGGTCGTTCTGTAGTATCCCGCATAACTAACACAGGCTTACCTAAAGAAGGTGCTTCTTCTTGAATACCACCCGAGTCAGTTAAAATGATAAAACTGCGCATCATCAGGTAAATAAACGGCAGATACTCTTGTGGCTCAATCAAAATGATATTCTTGATACCACCTAAAATACGGTTGACTGGCTCACGTACATTGGGGTTTAGGTGCATTGGATAAAGAATTTGCACATCAGGATTGGCTTTAGCTGTGATAGCTAAAGCTTCACAAATCCTTTCAAAACCATCACCAAAACTTTCACGACGATGACCAGTTACTAAAATTAATTTTTTATTTTCATCTAAAAATGGGAACTGGGCAGCCAATGTATTTTGTAGTTCACTATTTTGTTCAATCTTTGCTTTGACCATTAGGAGTGCATCAATTACCGTGTTACCAGTAACAAAAATATTCTCTTCAGCATAATTTTCTTGAAGTAAATTTTGCTTAGACGTTTCGGTAGGCGAGAAGTGATATTTGGTTAATGCACCAGTGAGCTTGCGATTTGCTTCTTCAGGCCATGGGGAATATATATTGCCTGTACGTAGACCAGCTTCAACATGTCCGACATCAATTTGCTCGTAATATGCTGCTAAGCTTGCTGCAAAAGTTGTAGCTGTATCACCATGAACTAACACAACATCGGGTTTAAATTCTTGCAGTACAGGTTTTAGCTCAAGCAAAATACGGGCTGTAATATCGTTTAAAGTCTGCCCTACCTTCATCAGATTTAAATCATAATCTGGAGTAATATCAAATAATGACAAAACTTGATCTAACATTTCACGATGCTGGGCCGTTACGCAGACCTTTGCTTCAAAACGTTCATCTGAGGCGAATGCATGTACCAATGGAGCCATTTTTATCGCTTCTGGTCGTGTACCAAAAACCGTAAGAACTTTCTTTTTCGTCATTACTTCAGACCTAATTTAGAACAATTTCTAAAAAAGAAATTGAAATACTACACATATTCATCTCAGCCCTCCAAACCAAACTGAGACACTTTTCATCCATTTTGAGCTGTATCTTCGCCATCCCTCATAAAGCCTAGGTTTTACTGTTTTTCTTCAAACTGTCCCAATAGGCCAACCCTAGAACCAAATGCCTGAAAACTGGATCCCCGCGTTCGCGAGGATGATAGATAACAGAAAGGGGCTAGATTCTAGATTCTAGATTCTGCTCTTTTCTTACAAAATGCCTTACCAATACAAACATCACACCTAACATACCGCCGAGCATTGTGCCTAGTATGCAAATTAATGCACGTTTAGGCTTAGCCTTTTCTTCGGGAGCTAATGCTGGGTCAAGCGTTTTAAATACATATTCATCACGCACTTCGGTAAACATAATGGTTTTAGCTTGCTCTTCAACCAACTTATAAAGAATCGCTTTAATATCGGCAACATTGGTTAAGGCGATTTGTTTATTTAAAAACTCGCTGCTGCGATTGGCTTCTGCGACATCGCGCTCTTTCATCACTTTATTAATATCTTGAATGAGCCATGTCACCCATTGCTGAGCAACAAAAGGAGAACGATGTTCAACTGCAATGGTGACTAAGCTTGTCTCTTTATCTTTAGTCACCACCAATATTTTTTCGAATACCTTAAAGGCTTCTTGCATGGAAGGCTCAGGCTGGCGTGGTGGCTTGACGTCCCTTACCCATTTTTGGTTGTTCACATCATAGTCATCTTCATCGTAGATAACGCGATTGTTTTCACGGTCCCACTTTTTTGCCGCCATTAAATCGGCAAGGATATTATGCTTTTGAATAAAATCACTGGCAAATTGACGGGATTTTAATACTTCAATCGCCATTTGCGTTTTATCAACGCCACCTTTACCACGGAGATTAACCCCAGCAAGGCTAGCTAAGCCGCCAAATTGAGATGCTAAGGCACTTAAGCCACCGCTTTGCTCTTCAGATGCTGGCGCTAATAGGGCTTCGGACTTATAAATATTGGGTTGTTTAATAGCAAATACCACCGCACCAATGGTAAATACTGCGGTAATGGCAATGATAAGCCATTTGCCTTGCCAGATGACGGAGAACAACTCGCGAAGATCGATTTCGTCGTCTGCGGGTCGCTGGATAGTTGAAAACTGGGCATCTTGCATATACTTGTTTATTTCATCGGACATTTAAAACTTATCTCGTTGTGTGAGTTCTCGAATACGGTTGACGGGTTATCGTTGACGGTTGACAGAACACTCGATAACAGCTCCTGCATTATTCTACCTCCTGCATCCATGCAGTCGTTCGCTTACAGATAACGGTAAAAGCAACAAAAAATTCGCTTACCGTAAGGGCGCAGCCCGTCCCGTTATCCGTAAGTCACGTAGTGACGTTCTGTAGCCGCAAAGCGGCGTTCCTAGAATCTAGCTGCAGAAGGCCATCCTAGATTCTCGCTTCTAACGCTGTTAAGCCTTGATAGCAAAAATCAAAAATTACCGCGTATAACTGCTGGCGGATGACAACTTCTAGCAATGGTTCGTCCAGATTCAGATAATCATGCACCAACACATTATGCATGCCGATTATCTGACGCCAAGGCGCATTGCCTTTAAGTAAGCCTGCGTTATTTAAAATATCAAAGGCTTGATAGGCCTCCAATATTGGATGTTGGCTTACTTGTTGCGCCCAATGTTTGGCAATACCAATTGCTGACTCAATGCTTATTTGCATTAAACGTTGTAAAGCCAAACGCTGATATTTATCAAGTGGTGCCTGCAAAAAGTGGTTACGCAGTTCTTCTTAATCACTTTGGCACTGCTGCACATGGACACGCATTGCCGCTAAATACCCGTCATGTTTTATGTTATCGCTCATGTATCACTCGCTGCTGTAGATAGTCGGTTTCATATCGCGACATGATTTTACCCACACCTTGCAGCATTAAACCTCGCTCGCGGCAATACCAAAGGGTATTGGCTCGTAGGACTTCGATACCAAGCAGTATGGGTGCTTGCATAAGGTCAATCACCGACAATTGACCATCACGTAGCTGTAAACTTTGCTGCCAATCCAGTAAAAGCATCTCGGGGTGCATACGCCGAGCAAAAATATCTGGCTCAAAGGAGGTAAACTGCACAGCTAAATCTAAATCACTGTGTTCATGAGCCAATCCCTTAGCGTGCGAGCCGTATAGCCAAAGCGCGTTTATTTGCTTATCTGCATCAGCCAATTTCAACAACTGCATCTTGCAACGGATAAATTCTTGCTCAGTCATGGTACCTCCCACAAAAAGCAGAGCGGGTTTCACCCTGCTAGAGCGCTTTGCTTCTAGGTGAGGTGGGTAGGAAAACAGAACGTTCGCAAGCTCACTAACAGCATGCTCGATAACTGCTCCTGCGTTATTCTACCTCCTGCATCCATGCAGTCGTTCGCTTACGGTAACAGCAGAGCGTCAATGCGTAAGGGCTAAAAGCTGGATCCCCGCGGTCGCGAGGATGACGGCAAAAGCGAGTAAGAACTAAACGCTGGATCCCCGCAGTCGCGAGAATGACGGCAAAAGCGAGTAAGAACTAAACGCTGGATCCCCGCTGCCGCGAGGATGACCGCAAAAGCGAGAACCTTGACGGTGGTCGCAATCACCGTAAGGGCGCAGCCCGTTCCGTTATCCGTAAGTCACGAAGTGACGCTCTGTAGCCGCAAAGCGGCGTTCCTAGAATCTAGAGCCACGCTGTGGCGTCCTAGAGCAGCGTTTTTTGCTGCGTTCTAGAGCGAGCTTGCGAGCGTCCTAGCAGTTGCGAAGCAACGCCCTAGACTCTAGCCACATAGTGGCGTTATAGCCCCGCGATGGCAGATACGGCTACAGCAGTGTTGTAGATAATGCCGGTGACTTGTGTCCAAAGAGTTAGGTTATCTTTGTACTCGGTATCTAACGGTACAATTACGGTATCGCCCGGCTGTAGCTGCTCACCACTGCTAAACCAGTTAGAACGGCTTGGCATTGATACTGAGCCATTGGCTTGGATCACATAGGTTCGGTCTTCATCCGCAAGTTTTCTTGAGCCGCCGGACATTGCAAGATACTGGTCAATCGTTAGACCTTCTTTATATCTGTGCGTGGCCGGATGTTGCACCTCACCCATTACTGCAATAGTTTGCTTAGTGGATGGCACGTATAAAATATCGGCATCTTCAAGCTGGAGATCGGCTTGTTTAATGCCGAGCGTGATTGCCGGTAAATCGACGACTAAACGCCCAACGGCTTTGATATTTTCTAGATCGGCCAGCATTAACTGGGCATCGGAGTAATTCACCACGGCACCATCTTTTGAGACACCACGGGTGGCAATATCACGGCGCAGCTGGTCGGCAAGTTTTTTAATTTCAATCTGTTCCTGTTGACGCACTGACTCACGCACAAATACCGCTGAGGGTAAAGAGGCATAGTCGGTAAAGCCACCAACACGGGTAATTAAATCGCTTAACGTCTCGCCTCTGCGGATACTGTAACGACCAGGGAATTTTACTTCACCACGGATTTCGACCACTTTGCTTTCTTGCCAATCTGGCGTTGTCATCACTGTGAGTATATCCCTACCCACTAAACGCGCATTTGCCGTTTGATCCCCCTGCAGTGCTAATTCCAAATCAAGGTTACGATGATCGACTCTGGAGCCCTCATTATCCGTTACAGTCGAAGTTAATTCGGCTCTAACAGTATATGCGCCTTCCTTCAAACCACCCGCTGCGGTAACTAAATCGGATACTCTCGCACCAACAGATAAGGGATAAGCACCCGGTGACTTCACTTGGCCATCGATGGCCACAATTTGGGTGCCTTTTCCTGCACGGCCTTGGCTATTGAGCTTAACCATTACAGGATAGAGCAACTCTTGGCGGCGCATTTGGTCACTTAATTTAAGCAGCTCGTTATCTTCAAAGAGGTTTGCCAACATTTTGCTGACAACGCCTTTAACAACGGTTACTTGCTCATTTTTTGGCGAATCATTAATAACGATGCCTGCAATTTGAGCGCGTTTGCTGAGTTTGACATCTTCAAGCTGGGCAAAGCCGGTGTTAAATAGGTCAGAACCCGATAGGTTATCGCTATTGAGCGATGTGACCTTAGCGACTCGTTGCTTTACTAATTTATTTAATTCGTAACGGTTTTGTTCATCATCTGAATAGTTAAAAATGATAATTTTATCACGCGGATTTAAGGCTAAGTCTTGCTTGCTATCTTTAGTGCCAATCGCCTTACCCGGTGCGAATTGATACACTTCAATATCACCGTATTGATTAACTTCGCGCACTAACAGACCGTAGTCTAAATCGGCCGATATGGCTAAATCCCCCCACAATGAAGGCAAAATATCGCTGATCTTTTGGCCACCCACCCACTGGTATTTACCAGGGCGAACAACGGCGCCGACAACGGTAACGGCACTTTCATACTGCTCTGATGCGCTTTTCACACGGATAACATCGCCAGCCTTAGCGGGCGTCATTCTGCCCTGTTCAGTTGTGAGGTCCACATTCACGATAGTTTTGAGCGACTTGCTATTATAACGCTCCACTGAACTGCTTTTGGGGTATGCGCCTGGGTTTAACCCTGCAGCCATAGCAATCACATCTGCCATGGTCTCATTTTTCTTTAATTCATAGATGGCAGGACGTCTTACTTCCCCCGATACACTAACTAACCCACCGATAGAGGGGATAAAGACCACATCGCCGGAATGTAGGCGTAAATCTCCCGATGCATCACCTTTTAGCAATAAATCATAGAGATCGAGCGTACCAACTAACTTACCATTGCGTTTTAACTGTACATTTCGCAGTGAGCCAATTTCATTGACGCCCCCTGCAACAAATAGGGCTTGGGTGATAGTCGATAGGCTAGAAACAGTATAAGAGCCGGGTTTGTAAGCATCGCCTGCGACAAAAATGCGGATTGAGCGTAACTCGCCCATGGTGATATTGGACTCAATACCTATCATCTGTTGTTGGATGCGTTGTGAAAGCGTGTCTCTAAGTTCTGAGAAGCTCAGTCCCATCACGGGGATCGGGCCTAGATCAGGGAATTGGATCACCCCTTCACGATTGATCACTAAATCGTATTCTTTGTTTTCTTTACCGTAGAGCTGAACTTTGATGTTATCACCTGGGCCGACCAGGTATTCTCCTGGTACGGGGACATCTGACACGGGTGCAAAGGTGCTCGGTTCGCCAGCGAACATTTCGTAGCCAAAGCGGCGTAATTTCAAGCTTGATGAGTCGACGGAGAAATCAAGATCGGCTTTTTCTTTCTGTTCTGCGGTTGTGGTTACCGGCGCTACGTCACGGGCTGTAACCACTTGTGGATTAACAATCTGTTGTTGAGTTTGGCTACCCGAGATAATGCTAGGGTCAATCCCATATTGCCTTGCTAACCGCTGTTGCTCGGCCTTAGGTAACTGCTTAAATTGCTCGATCATCTGCGGAGAGGGCGTAACGGCTTGCGCCTGAGCGCCCATCAATATAGTGGCACTCATGCCAACTAATATTACGGCTCTTGGAACCGCTTTGATGTATTTTTTGACTTGTTGTAACACCAGATATCTCCGATTGGATTGAAAATGTAAAATTGTTGAAAGCAGAGCGTCGCTACGCGACTTCTAGGTTCTAGGTTCTAGGTTCTAGGTTCTAGGTTCTAGGTTCTAGGTTCTAGGTTCTAGCAGCGAAGCATAATCGCAGTTGCGCAGTAATGTTCTAGATGACAGAACGCTACGCTTACGGTGGACAGATTACGGAATGCTCGTAAGCTCACTCACAGAACGCTGCGCTTACTGAAAAAGTTGAGCGCTCTCACTCTTACGTTGTCATCCTCGCTTTCAAGCCGTCATCCTCGCGAACGCGGGGATCCAGCTCTTGGGCTTTAAGTCACTACGCTTTAAACCAGCAAAAGACATTACTATGGATTCCCGCGTTCGCGGGAATGACGAAGGAATAAGATTCTCGCGTCGATAACTGCTCCTGCACTCTTTCTATTAAAGCGTTCTACCTCCTGCATCTGACCACCATGGAGGGGGAAATGTCATATTTTGTATGGAACAAAATTGACCATGCAGTCGTTCGCGGGAATGCCAACGGAATTTATTTACTTTCAGACACGCTACCGATCCGCGTGGCGGGCGAGACGCCTTATTCAGTACTTCCTGTACTTCATCCTTCGGACCAGCTAAAGCTGTTAATAATTGTTCCAGACAATTATTTTCGGCGTCCGCTAAAAGACAGAAACTTTTCTGTCTTTTGCCTTTCAGGCACGCTACCGCCCATAGATTGCGGCCTCTAAATTACCCTTCGCGGTGCGAAAATTCATATTTTTCAATGTAATAACATAAATCTGAAACCGACACTTTATTTTTAAGAGTGCCTAGTACCCTATTTATATTGTGTATCTATATTGTGCAGCTTAACTTGCTTGCGGTGATTAGTCGGCGCTAAGACTGACCATGTTGCATACCGCGGACCTTCAATTTTTATCAATTTTTATCAGTTTTTATCAGCTTGGGGTAACCATTTAAACGCAAATAGCTGTGGCAACACTACCGTACTGGCTAATGTTGGCAAGCTAGCTTAAATAAATCCCTTGCAGCTTCATCACAGTAAAACTTTAGTTGTACAAAGAGATTTTAGCCGCAAAAAATCAATTTGCGGGATTCTACTGTAAACGGCTTACATCGGTTGGCTGATTTATGCACTAACACAAGTCCTACAGCTCAAATTCCAACCGAATAAAAGTAACAAAAAATCCTTCCCCAAAATTTAACTCGTAACACATTGAAACATAATGATTTAATTTAAAAATCAATTTACAAAAAATAAACACTTTTTATGCCGCTATAGCCAATGTCTCACAAGCTGCTAAGCATTATTCTTACTAAAGCGTTTGAGCTTCATCACAAACTTAAATTCGTTCAACCGATTGCTCTGGAACAGTTAAGGTATTGACCTGCCCCATGATATTAAATAAAACATGGCAACGTTTATTTGGGCATTTTTCTTGAAAAATACCTTCTAAATCAACAAATGGGCCATCTTTAAAGCGAATTTTCTCCCCCGTTTTTAGTTCTGGTTCATCGACTAAAACGGCGTGGGAAGGCGTTAACTCTTTCATGCGAATGGCGTGAATGATGCGGTCGTCAATGGGGGTCATTTTTTCTTGACAATTGACGATACGATTCACCCCACGGGTAGAATGGACCTGCTTGACGCTTGTCTGGCTTGGGTCAAAATTGATGAATAGATAATTTGGGAATAGCGGTACGCGACAGATCCGTTTCTGACCACGTTGAGATTTCTCTTCAGAGACCATGGGTAAATAGGTTTCTAAATTTTGAAGTGCTAAGTTTTGTTGTGCTCTCGCTTCACTACGAGGTTTACAATACAAAAGGTACCATGCCTTCATCTACTGCTCTCACTACCCTATGTTAGGTGATGTCCATTCACGGGTCGCAATCATAGCAAAGTTGCTAAGACCGATGGAAGCAGTTTTTCGCTTCATCGACCTTGCTGAACGGTATGCGAACAAATGCCAGATATATTAGCAAAATCAGTAGTAATTCGAGCTAACCGCTAATCGCTGATAATGTCGCCAGTTGGTAAGCCAAAATTGACTTTAGTTGCTTTTAAGGGGTATATAAGGTGGGATTTTAGCGAAAACATTCAATTTAACGCATAAAATATTACTTTTATTATAAGAACGTAACAATAACTCATACGTAACCTGCAGTAATTAAACAATTTTATTCTGATTTTCTCGTTTCAGATAAAGCGTGTTACTCAGGGCGATTATGGGATAAGCAACAACCATTTTTCTGTGGCGACATCATCCTGTTTCAGGGGCCCACAGGCAATCACGAGCTTAAGGTGGAAACTTCATGAGCGTAGCAAAACCACAAGGGACAATGCTTGGGCATCCCAAAGGATTGTTCCTGCTATTTACAACAGAGCTATGGGAACGTTTTAGTTATTATGCAATGCGCGCCATTTTGGTGTTTTATCTATCAGACCAAGTCGCCGATCAGGGAGGAGGATTAGGTTGGACATCAGCTGATGCTCTTCGTCTTTATGCTTGGTTTACAGGGTTAGTTTATCTCACGCCGCTGCTAGGTGGATGGTTAGCTGATAATTTTTTGGGCCAACGTAAAGCCATTTATATTGGCGGCACTATGATGGCAGCAGGCCAATTTCTGCTTGCAACTCCACATGCATGGATTCTTGGGTTTGAAACAACCGTTTTTTATTGTGGTTTAGCGAGCTTAATCTTAGGTAACGGATTATTTAAACCTAATATATCGACAATGGTAGGTGACCTATATAACGAAGGCGATCATAGACGAGATGGTGCTTTCACTGTTTTCTATATGGGTATTAACGTTGGTGCTGCACTTGCCGGTATTTTGGTCGCAGAAGCTTATAACGGTTTTGGCAGTATTCAAGTTATAAATGGGCAAGAAGTTTTTATTAAAAACTGGCAAGCAGGATTTGTTTGTGCAGGCATTGGTATGCTTCTTTCATTGGTAATTCAGTTCTTTTTCGCGCAAAAGCTATTAGGGAATATTGGTAAAGAGCCAGCGGCAAAATTAGAGCGGGAGTTGAACGAGCAACGTGGACAAGTAAGGAACGAACCTCTTACTAAAATTGAACGAGATCGTATCAAAGTTATCATGATAATGGGTCTATTCACTATTATATTCTGGGCAGGTTTTGAACAAGCTGGTGGTTTAATGAACTTGTTCACCAATGAGTTTACCGATCGCATGATTGGTAGTTGGGAAGTTCCCACCACATATTTCCAATCGCTTAATGCAATATTCATAGTACTATTTGCACCAGTAGTTGCTTCGATCTGGATAAGATTAGGTAATAATGAACCGAACTCTCCAGTAAAATTCGCTCTCGGGCTAATACTATTAGGAATTGGTTTCCTATTTATGATTGGTGCTGTTCTTGAGATGGGGGGCGATGCATCTGCTAAATCAAGCATGTGGTGGTTAGTTGGCGCTTATTTCTTCCATACTATGGGCGAACTGTGTCTATCACCAATTGGTTTATCAATGGTGACTAAGCTAGCTCCACTAAGAATGATCTCACTCTTGATGGGTGCTTGGTTTACCTTTATTTTCATTGCAAATCTAACCGCTGGATACATAGGTTCTTTTATCGGCCATGGTGGTGAGGTAGAGGAACAACTGGCTAATGCGATGGCGATTTTCTCAGGTATTGCGATTACTGCCGCACTTTCTGGCGTTATTCTGTACTTTATGGCGGATAAGCTGGTTGATTGGATGCACGGCGCAGAGACTAAACATCATTCTGAAGCTGAAGCCTTAGAAGATGAAATTGCCGTCACTGGCGAGCACGAAGCAATTAAGAGATAAGCAGAGTACAACGCATACAGAACACTAAATTCACAGTCGACGGATAACGGAACGTTCGCAAGCTCACTTACGGTAAGGGCAAAGCAAAGCTAAAAAAGCAAGCAACTTTCTTTGCTTTTAACCGTAAGGGCAAAGCCCGTTCCGTAAACCGTAAGTCACGCCGTGACGTTCTGTAGCCGCAAAGCAGCGTGCTTAGAATCTAGAGCCACGTAGTGGCGTCCAGATTCTACACTGCTAATCATCTTAGATTGCGATAAAAAAACGCTGCAGAAATGCAGCGTTTTTTGTTTTGTCCTCATACCCTGCCCTTCACAATTTTTAGGCCGTCATCCTCATTTTTAAACCGTCATCCTCGCGCACGCGGGGATCCAGCCCCAGTTAAGGGGCTTTTGCTAAATCAACATCCCCGTCATCCTCGCGCACGCGGGGATCCAGCTTTTTGGCTTTTAACTCACAACGCTTTAAGACACCAAAGACTTTTGTATGGATTCCCGCGTTCGCGGGAATGACAAAAAGGACGGGAATGGCGGAGCATTCAGCTCTTACGCCGTCATCCTCGTTTTTAAACCGTCATCCTCGCGCACGCGGGGATCCATAAGGTCTTTATCAACGTGGAGACCATCAACACCCGTCATCCTCGCGCACGCGGGGATCCAACTTTTGGCTTTTAACTCACAACGCTTTAAGACACCAAAAGACTTTTGTATGGATTCCCGCGTTCGCGGGAATGACAAAAAGGACGGGAATGGCGGAGCGTTCTGCTATTAGGCCGTCATCCTCGCGCACGCGGGGATCCAGTGTAAATTGGGTTCTGGCAAAACACTTGCTGGTAGTCATCCTCGCGCACGCGGGGATCCAGTATCAGAATCGCCAAGATTAACCCCATTAGATCCGTCATCCTCGCGCACGCGGGGATCCAGCTTTTGGCTTTTAACTCACAACGCTTTAAGACACCAAAAGACTTTTGTATGGATTCCCGCGTTCGCGGGAATGCCAAAAAGGACGGGAATGGCGGAGCGTTCTGCTATATGGCGGAGCGTTCTGCTATTAGGCCGTCATCCTCGCGCACGCGGGGATCCAGCTTTTGGCTTTTAACTCACAACGCTTTAAGACACCAAAAGACTTTTGTATGGATTCCCGCGTCGATAACTGCTCCTGCGTTATTCTACCTTCTGCATCCATGCAGTCGTACGCGGGAATGACAAAGGGAATTGGAATCACAAGCTCATTTCCCGTCAGGGCGAAGCCCGTTCCGTTATCGGTGAGTCACGCAGTGACGTTCTGTAGCCGCAAAGCGGCGGGCCTAGAAGCTAGCAGCGAGTCTACGAGCGTCCTAGAGCCGCACCGTGGCGTTCTAGAAGTTGCGAAGCGACGCCCTAGATTCTAGCAGCTGTGCTTTTTGCAGTGTCCTAGTAGGCCGAAGGCCATTCTAGCTTTGACGTCCTATAAGCTTAACTGCATAAATCCGCCTGCGGGTATAGTCGGATCATAAACCAGACCTTTAAATTTATTTTCCAGCAGGTACTGTTTATGTTGCGCATCACTGGTGGCAATACAGAGTTGTTCTTGGGGCAAGATAGTGCGGAATTGAATACTGGGTTTGCCCCAATCTAACATCCCCAGTTGTAAGCTATCGGAAAGGGCTAAGGGGCTTAGTCCTTCATCATTGCGTAGATAGCATCGCAGTCCCTTACCTGCTTGGGCAATGGCGGCGCGATACTTAGTCAATTCGATGGAGATATAGATGATATCGACTGTGATATCGAGTCCTGATTTTACTAGGCGCTCATTGAGATAACTCAACATATTAAATGGCTCAATAATCGTTGTACTCTGGCCACTACGATAGTTTTTAAGCTTTTGATTAACAAAACTTCTTAATAATACGCACGCAAAAGCAGCACGATTATCCTCAGGATAAAGATGCGCCATATACATGATCAAATGCTCGCTACCCACCATGGTTGAGTCAATAAAATAGCTACTGATGTCGCTATTCTTGAATAGGCTATAATCCACCTTCGCCGTTGGATAGCTAATATTGGATGCGGGAAATAACTGTTGCTGAACTTGTTTCGCGGCTTCAACACTTTGCTCTAATAGCGCTAAGTTATCGTTTAGCTCTTGGTGGGATAACGCATCAAAATCTACCAACATGGGATCATCGTTGTGGGTACGTTGTAATCCTTGGCGAATGGATTGCTCAATAATAAATAAATCGGGGACGGGTTTAACTAAGTAATCACATGCACCAATGCGTAATGCCTCAACGACATCCGCCATAACATTATTACCCGATATCACAATAGAAGGGACTAAAGGCTCAAGCTTAACCATTTCCTTCAGCATATCGAGGCCGCCGAGTTTAGGCATACTTAAATCAGCTAAGACGATATCAAAATGCTGCTGCTTAAAAATACCCAGCCCCTGCTCACCATCGGAGGCTTGTACAACTTCGGCACCTCGCCCACTGAGAAACGTGGCGACAATTTGCCGAAAGACAGGATCATCTTCAACCCAAAGAATTGAAACACCATTTAACGCCATAAAGATTCCCGAATAAAATTCATTGCGGCAGCAATAACTCAATCATGACATCGGAAGAATCATTCAATACGGCAAGATCTTGGCTGCTAAAAATGCTGGCAGCCAAGTACAGCGCATAGGTTCACTCAAGTTCCTGCATGTATTGATCGAGCAACTCATCATCATCTTGTTTTTGTGGAACATCACCATCATAGACTTTATAGTCCATGTGCTGTAAGTACGCATCTTTCACAAAGGTATAGGGATCGAGTGCATTATCGACAAGCCTTTCCTGATCAATCGCAGTGGCTCTAGCATGAAGACTTTTTAGCCCCCATTTTACGACGGCTTGCCACACGGTTAGCTCAGATAGTGGAAAGTATAGACTATCCACCCAATCTGACGCGAGTTCTCGAACGACGTAGGGACCCGCAAAAGGCGCCATAAAATATGGGCCATTAGGTACGCCATAGTAACCTAACACTTCATTAAACTCATCCTGCTTGCGTGGTAGCCCCATCATATCTGCCACATCGATGACCCCTAAAAGCCCGACTGTGGTATTGATCGTAAAGCGACCACCCGCATTTGCGGCCCAGCCCCACTTACCTTGCAAGGCATTGTTGACTAAGCTGCTTGGCTCCTCCAGATTTTGAATAAAGTTATTTACCCCTGTTTTGGCTGGCATGGGAATATAATCGTTATAACCATGGGCAATGGGGCGGTAAATATATCTATCTAAATATAAATAGTTGAAGTCCCACATCACACGGTTAAAGCCCTCAAAGGGATCCTGTGGGTCATCATAGGTAATTTTTACAGCCGAGGGGTTCTCTGTGGTCGTATCGGGTGCAGAAGCTTCTGCCCCATAAACATTGGGCAATAGTATTAATCCTAAAAGTAACCCTATCCATCTCAACTTCATATTGCTCTCTTAATAAATGTACTGCTTCGATATCGAGTTTTCGCTAAAGTGACTATGGATAAGTGACGATATAGTGATCATTCACTTAGTGGCATACTCTAGCATGACAGAGAAATTGTCATCGTTTTCGCAAAACGCATAAGCATACTTGGCAAAATATTTTGGTCAATTGTTAATTTTTCAAAATAATATGCCGCAGGATAAACGAGTAAAGGGCCTTACATGGAGTCAATTCCACTTATCAATACTGTCAATGTACCGTTAGCCACTTCGGCCACACAGGCAGATGCCTCTAATGTACCCTCACGCCCCATTCCTGCTGAAGTGCTTGTTTCTGCAGATGGCGACAGTATTATTCTAAACGGTACAGAATATAATTTAAAGCTTGTAAATGCGCAGCAGAGGCAAACTCTGATCACTGCTAGCCATTTTTTAGTCACTCAATCCACGATTGCTACGGCTCAAACAGCAACAATACACGCCCATCAAACGGCTCAACTGCTTGCCCTAGGCACACCACTGACATTAAAACTGCCCGAAGCGATAACGCAGTTAGCACAGCAAAATGGCGTAACCTTAGAGCAGCTGTATGCGCTTGCGGGACGTTCTCAGGGCTACCGCCTTCCCAATGTCATTGTTATCAATAGAGAATTTCAATTTGCAAATGGGACTGCCATCCAACAAGATCCAAATACTCAACTCAGCGCGGGGGAATATCAAGCGAAAATAGCCCTATCCCAGGGACGGCCCATTTTAGTACTGACCCCTATACTGAGCAAACTCGAAATCCTTATTGGCGCCCCAATAAATGAAACTCAAGTTCCCATAATTGATAAACAAGCGGCCAATATTGTGATCGCTAAAACTGAACCTGCCCAGATCATTGCGACTTTCCTGCGGAAGCTGGAAGGCCTTGTTCCCCAAGTAGAAGTGTCTTCAACAACCGGAGTCATAGCGAAAACGACAGCCACAGGGATCTTACCTTCTGGCGCTTCGACGACACAGCCAATAGCGACAAGCGTATTAGGGTCAAGCTCAGACTCGACCACAGGCACAGCTACAGCCACAGCCACAGGCACAGGCACAGGCACAGCCAAGGGTAGCCTAAATCTAGGGCAAACAAGTATCGATGTTGGGCAAACGAGTCTGACTAAATCACCATCGAGTAGCTCATCGACAGAGATAGAACTTAGGCCAACAACCCAAGCCACTGATTTGAAATCCGTTTCTGCATCAGATGCAATTTCAACCAAGAATATGACGCCCAGCTCGCCCCAAAATGCGACTACCGCGGCATCACTCCAGTCGGCATTAGCTCAAAATATTTCCCTTGAGGGGATGGGAAACCGCCCCCCAGATAAACCACTTCTTCAGCCTGCCGCACAAACGCCGATATCTAACTCAGCAAATGCTACAACGTCAGCAAATTCAGCATCTGCTCAACCTTTAGTTCCACAACTGGCAAATGGCCTCACACCCAAGTCGAGTGATACAGCGGCACAGCTTTCCCCTTTGCAACCCTTAATCGCTTTAGAGGGACAAGTTAACGAGCCAAAGGGGAATAAGGCGGCTGAAGCGGGGATATCTGTCAACGAGGTTCTACAAAAGGCTTTCAATAAAGCGGGCGCTTTACCGCTGGATCAGCTGACCCTACGCAACCATCTCAATTTAGCGGCGGAGCTGCTCAAGCGTTTACCACAATTAAGCCCCCAGCCCTTAAGTCAATTGAGCGTTCCTACGGCGCTTAAGGCTGATATTCTCGGGCTCGCCACGCTCAATCTTGCAGCGCCGCAGCTAAACCAAGCGGCACTTTTTATGAATGCGAGTGCGATTACCTCATTATTCCAACTGCTACTGGGTGTTAGGGCAAATAGTACGACTAATGCTGTCAGCCAAAAACTGGCTAACTACCTCGAACAGCTGCAAGCTAAAACAGGACTTTCGAGTAATCTCCTTAATCAACTCAGCAAGGCGGGTGGCCTTGAGACCATGGGGCAACTCGCCTCTAGTTTGCACCTTTACCAACAAGCGAGTAGTGAAAATAACGGTAATCTCGTATGGTACTTTGCACTGCCCTATGGAATTAATCAGCGACATGAACAGCTCGAAGGAAAATTTGAGCAAGATGCGGATAACGATAAGCAACAAAAACAGCAAGGCTGGCATCTACAGTTAAAGTTTAATCTGACACAGGGGCCGTTGCTTATCAGTGCTCGCTGTCATTTGCAGACTTTAGATATTCAATTTAAAGGGAATAATCAACAGCTATTAAACAGGGTTGATAACTTTCTCGTGCCCTTAGGGCAAAAGCTATCACAAATTGGTTTTACGCCAGGAGAACTCTCGACTCAAATAGCTCAAGTGCCAGCAACTTTACTTCCAGGTGACCACTTTCTTGTAAAAACAAAGGCATAGTGGGAAATACAATGACAATATTTGCAATAACAATCTGGACACACAGATATGACTGAAGACAATAAAACCCGGCAAGCTGTCGCCTTAAGTTACGATGGCAAAAATGCGCCTAAAATTGTTGCCACAGGGGAAGGTCTTATCGCCGAAGAAATTATCGCCCTTGCCAAGGCATCTGGCGTCTATATTCACCAAGATCCCCATCTGAGCCAATTCCTTAGCTTATTGGAACTGGGCGAAGAGATCCCAAAAGAACTGTATTTGCTTATCGCCGAGCTCATCGCCTTCGTCTATATGCTGGATGGCAAGTTTCCCGAACAGTGGAACAATATGCATCAAAAGATTGTAGAGAAAGCTTAGGAGGGGAAAAGCTAAAAGCGAGCGGGCTCTCGGTAAACGGAACGTTCGCAAGCTCACTCACAGAACGCTGCGCTGACAGAAAACCGTTGACGGTTGACGGAACGCTTCGCTTACCGTAGCGGCGAAGCAGCGTGCCGTTATCCATGAGTCACGAAGTGATATTCTGTAGCTGCACAATTACAACACCCTAGATTCTAGCAGCGGCGCTTTTGCAGCGTCCTAGCAGACCGAAGGCAGTCCTAGAATTTAGCAGCAAGCCCGAGAGACTATTTACGGTGTAATCGGATTAACAGCTCAGCTTCAGCCTTAGGTAACTCACACTCTTTAACCAACTCATCGACACCCGCCCCCAGTGCCACCATTTTCATTGCGCGAGTATAGAGTTTCGCCTGAGGATCCTGCTGCGATGATTCTTCAATCCGTTCAGACTGTTGCTGTAGCCGCTTCTCAATTTCAATCACGCGTCGACCCACGCCTATGGTACCGCTGCGTAATTCCTGTAATTCCCGTTTAAAAGATTCACGCTGACGGTCTCCTTCTTTGACTAAGACGGTTAATGCCTCGGCTTTATTGCGTAATTTACTCAACTGTTTCTGCAAATAGAGAACTAATCCTAAGCACGCAATAACATAGACTAACGCTGCGATTATAAATTCATCGCCCATCAAAAATCCTTATGCATCTCTATGATTGTCAAGATCCATCATGGAAAAGTGGTTCCCCAGCAGGTGGAGAGAATGCAAAATAATTCCCACTTTCCCATAGGTACACCGCAAATGCTGAAAACACCGGTATTGGCAGTGTGGCACTCAGCCAACCGACACCTTATAGCTGTGTTAACTCGGCCCATTCTTCGTCGGACAGTAACTTATCGAGGTCAACTAAGATCAGCAGCTCATTGTCTCGGTTACTCACACCCTGAATAAACTTAGCACTTTCTTCAGTACCGACGTTTGGTGCGTTATCAATTTCAGAGCGGCGTAAGTAAACGACTTCAGCAACACTATCGACTAAAATGCCGATGACCTGTTTTTCTGCTTCAATAATCACGATACGGGTTGAATCATCGACCTCGGCCGATTGCAGTCCAAAACGTGAGCGAGTATCGATAACCGTCACGACGTTACCGCGTAAGTTAATAATACCCAAAACATAATGCGGAGCCCCTGGTACTGGAGCAATTTCGGTATAACGCAGTACCTCCTGCACTTGCATCACATTTATACCGTAGGTTTCGTTGTCTAGCTTAAAGGTAACCCATTGTAATACCGCATCATCTTTACTTGCAGCTACGGCTGCGACATTTCTTGTATCTTTCATGTTTACCTCAACCAATTGAGTCCTGACAGCCTAAACCCGCATCAAGCATTTCAACCAAGGCTTGTACGTGCAAAATGCCACACATTTGTTCTTTCACCACACCAGCTAACCAAGGTCGTTTACCCGCTTTGCTGCGCCAGTTTACTTGCGATTTATTAATTTTTACAGCATTGACCAAGGACTCACAAGTTAATCCCCAGTTACTGCCTTCTAATAATACAACATATTGATAATTTACCGATTGCGCCAGTGTATCCGTGTATTTTTCTGGCATAACCCACGCGCAGGTATCGACAATGTTTAACTGCTCTTCCCTGTGGGTTTGTACTCCTAAAAACCATGATGGACGACCAATAATATGATTGATCCGCTCCACCTTCACTATGCCCCCCAGACTCACCAACGGCACGGCTAAGGTGAGGCCTGCCACTTTAAAGAATAGTACTTGAAACTCATCATCGAGCACTTCCTGTAGATCTTTTGTAATGCTGGGCGGGGCGATACCCACTTGCGTTTCTGGCACCGTTATCGTATCGGCAATGGGTGGTTGATGCTGAGCGGTTGTTGGTGCAGATGACAATGAAGTGGCATCTTCCGCTAAATGGTCAGAACTCACCTCCGGCGCAGCAACTACCACTTCCGGCACTTCAACCTGTGTAGGTTCACTCAGAGTGTTGCTCTTAAATACTGGTGCAAGTAATTTCTCCAACGCTGCTTTATTTACCTGCGGCGATGGATCAGTTAAAGGTAGGTTAAAGCTCTGCTCTTTATTCTTAGCAACTTGCACCTCGGCTGCCATAGCCATGCTCGACTGAGGCTTGCTGCGGTTATGCTCTGCTAAGATGGCCGCATCGAGTAATTCAGCCTCATTTTCTTCAATACTCTCAAGTGAATGAGGTTTCTCAGCGTGAGAAATAGCGGGGGAAACAACAGCAGGAGAGCCATCATCTTCATGTAGCAATAATTCAAAAAAATCAAAAACAGTCTCATCAACCGATTTTGACATGGCCAAACTCCCCAGCTAATAAAAAATCTAACAATCTTTCGTAGGCTTTTACACCACGGCTGCCACTTGCATAATGCGAAGCGGGTAAATGCGCCAAACTGGCGTCCCTAAACTTAGTATCGACAGGGATAACATCCCGCCACAGACTATCACCATATTGTTCACTTAGCACTTGCAGCGCCGCGGGAGACGCTTTAGTTCGTTTGTCATACATGGTTGGCACAACAGTGTAACTGTACCTCGTTTTTTTGGAGCGCCCCATAATCTCCATGGTTTTAACCATTCGCTCTAACCCTTTAATGGCTAAAAACTCGGTTTGAACGGGAATGACAATATGCTGACTCGCCGCCAAAGCATTAACCATCAACACCCCTAAAACGGGCGGGCAATCCACGATTGCCACATCGTATTCATCGGCGACCAGAGCAAGCAGATTACGCAGCACCAATCCCATCCCTTCTTGATGTCCTAGGGCACGATCTAAGGTCGCTAATGCCATAGTGGCAGGCAGAAGATCCAGCCCATCGACCAAGGTGGGAACAACATGGGATAGAACGAGTTCTTTCGTTAAATGGCGATGGGCAAGGAAAACATCGAAGAGTGAACCTGGGACTTCTTCAGAATCAATACCTAAGTAATAACCAAGCGATGCATGGGGATCTGTGTCAATCATCAGCACACGCTTACCTCGCTTAGTGAGAGCACCCGCTAAGCTGGCTACCGAAGTAGTTTTACCCACTCCACCTTTTTGATTCGCTATCGTCCATACTTTCAAGAAGTGATCCCTTAGTTATTAGCGTTATTCGAATAATTCACTATTAGAATCATCACCATTAATATTATTCGCATGACATTGGCTAGTCGCCTTCCCGCGTCGTCACTCTGATACCACCATTAGGCAAACTGATGATTTTTACACCATCAGCATTTTCCGAAATAATGACAGGTACAGGACCAGAGCCGTTTGTCGTATTAGGTTGCTCGGGCATGAGTGGTGTCTGGATTTGGTTATGCTCCGGCGATTTATCCAACGATTTATCCAATAGCGGAGGAATATTATCTTCAGGTGCTGTTAACGTCTCAGGACCTAAGGTGACCGCTTTTTGCTCCCCCGGAGAAGCCAGTTTCAACATGGCTTTTGTTTGATCCGGATGGGAGGCAAGCCAAGTCGCAATCGCTTCTGCTTGCTCATCTGGCACCATGAGCAACACCTGACTCGACTCTAATCGTTTAACATCATCACGTAATAAACTGATTTTTCGGTGATAATCAAGGCTCAACGCCCCTAGACAAACAATAGCAATCCCCATTAGCACCATAATAAGCACAATATTGGTGCTCACAGGAACCGTTACCTTAGCCACGCGCCGACTCTTTTAAAATGGATTCAGCCATATTGTCTAACGAGATAGACTGAGTCGCAATCCCGGCACTGGCAACCGCCTGTGGCATGCCATAAACCACACAACTGGCTTCATCCTGTGCCCAAATCGTCGCCCCCGCAGATTTAAGCATTCGTGCTCCTTCTCTGCCATCGGCACCCATACCCGTTAACACAACGGCCAGCACATCACCACCGTAAGCCTTTGAAGCCGATGCAAACGTGATATCGACACAGGGTTTGTAATTCATCTCAGCACTACCAGCGAGCACTTTAATACGTCCGCTCGAACCCGTGCGTTCTACCATCATCTGCATGCCTCCGGGGGCAAGATATGCGCAACCTGGACGCAATAAATCACCATTAACCGCTTCTTTGACTTCGATTTTACACAAGCCATTTAATCGGTTGGCAAATGCTGGTGTAAATGCCGCGGGCATATGCTGAATAAGCAAAATAGGATGTGGGTAGTTAGCCGGAAACTGGGTCAGAATTTTTTGCAGTGCCACAGGTCCACCGGTCGATGTCCCAATCAACAATAACTTATACTGTTTACCACTGGCACGAATCGAAGATGCTGTTGGCGTCCTCACTGGCGCAGATGTTGCCTGAGAATGTGCGAAGGACGACGAACCAAGCCCAGTACTGACACTCGGACGTGGTGCTGGAGTGGCAAGCGCTGGGCGCGCGATTGGACGAAATATTCTGCGGCGGCCAAGGGCTTTAACCCTTTGCTGAAGCAAAAGAATGGCATCATCTTTATTGGTCGCAATATCTTCGAAGCGCTTAGGTAAAAAATCCAATGCTCCCGCATCGAGCGCATCTAAGGTCGCTTTGGCGCCGTCATGGGTTAATGAGGAAAACATTAAAATGGGAGCGGGACACTTTGCCATAATTTCACGGACGGCAGTAATGCCGTCCATCACTGGCATTTCAATATCCATGGTAATGACTTGGGGATTAAGCTCAGCAGCCAACTTCACCGCTTCGGCCCCATTTGAGGCCGTTGCGATAACTTCCAGTTCAGGATCTTGATTGACTATTTCACTAACACGTCGTCTGAAAAAACTTGAGTCATCAACGACTAATACTTTAATGGCCATTCCATTCCTTAGCTTGGAAACTAACTTTTATTTTTTGCATAGTGCTTTAATAACCCTGGTACATCTAAAATCAGTGCAATACCGCCATCGGAGGTGATTGTTGCACCAGCCATGCCTGGTGTGCCATGTAACATAGCGCCAAGTGGTTTAATCACCACCTCTTCTTGGCCAATTAACGCATCAACCACAAAACCAATCTGCATCATGCCTAACTGCACAATAACGACATGACCATGCTTTTTATCGCCATGTTTGAACGTCGTTTTATTCCGGTGCAACCAGTGCTCTAAATAGAATAACGGCACGGCTTTATTACGTACTATGACGGTAAGCTGACCATCGACAATATTGGTCTTAGTGAGATCGAGGTGGAAAATTTCATTCACGCTCGAGAGCGGCAAAGCAAACACTTGTTTAGCCACATCGACCATCAAGGTTGGCATAATCGCCAGCGTTAAGGGAACCTTAATTTCGAGTATGGTGCCCTTACCCTTCATCGAGTCGATATGCACAGTACCGTTGAGTTGGGTGATGCGGGTTTTAACCACATCCATCCCCACACCGCGGCCCGAAATATCCGAGATCTCAACCTTAGTAGAAAAACCTGGGGCAAAAATCAGATTATAAGCTTCGCTGTCTGTCATGCGCGACGCGGCATCTTCATCGAGAACCCCACGCTTGATAGCAATTTGCTTCAGTTTTTCAGGATCCATACCTGCGCCATCGTCTTCGATTTTCAGCAGTATATGGTCGCCTTCTTGACTGGCAGATAAGGTAATAGTACCGGTTCTTGGTTTACCGCTGGCCTCACGATCATTAGGCATTTCAATCCCGTGATCGACTGAATTACGCACTAAGTGAACCAAGGGATCTGCGAGTGCTTCTACCAAGTTTTTATCGAGATCGGTTTCTTCACCGATCATGACTAAATCAATTTCTTTGTTGAGTGTACGTGCTAAGTCTCGAACAACCCGAGGAAAACGCCCAAAGACTTTCTTGATCGGTTGCATCCGAGTCTTCATCACCGCACCTTGTAAATCTGCGGTAACTAAATCTAAGTTAGCTAATGCCTTAGACATTTCTTCGTCATCACGACTCACGCCTAAACTCACCAACCGATTACGAACCAATACTAACTCACCCACCATATTCATGATTTGATCGAGTCTTGCAGTATCAACCCGTACGGTTGTTTCACCTTGGGGCACGTTTGCAGAAGCCGCCGCTTTCGCTGGGGCTTTCTCAGCAACAACGATTTCGGCCTTCGGTTTCGCCACCGCGATGGGCGCAGGTGCGACCTTAGGAGCAGGTGTGGGAGCTGTAGGCGTTGGTGCAACTGAGCTAGTTTCAGCCTTTACGGCTACTTTAGCTGGCGCACCACCTTTGCCATGCAACTCATCGAGCAGACGCTCAAACTCATCATCGGTGATTTCATCCGCATCAACTGGAGGAGTTGGTGTAACAGTGGCGGCTTTAGGTTTGGCCGGCGCTTCGACTTCCACTTTGAATTTGCCAGAACCATGTAGTTCATCTAATAGTGCTTCAAATTCATCGTCGGTAATATCATCGCTAGCGGATGACGTATTGACAGGCGTTGCTGGTTTAGCTTTAGCTGGAGCGTCAATAACAACATTCGCAGCAGCAGGGCCTTTACCTGTGCCATGTAAGGCATCGAGCAGTGCCTCAAATTCCGCTTCGTCAATTTCATCAATGCTTGAGTCGCCATTATGTGTCACTTCAACGGGCATGTCTTCAGCAACGATGACAACTTCAGCTTCAACTATAGGTTCAGGCGCGACTTCGGCCGCAACTTGACCTAATTCGGAAGGCAGTGGCGCCCCTGAACTGAGCATTTTGAGCTTAGCTAATAAGGCTGGATCGGCAGGATCTTGCTGCTCGCCCTGCTGGGTTTGCGCAAACATGGTATTGATGGCATCCACTGCCTGCAAAATAATATCCATCAGCTCGGCATTGACACTCCTTTTCCCTGTACGTAACAGGTCGAAAGTGTTCTCCGCTTCATGACAAACATCGACCATAGGGGTCAAACTGAGAAAGCCGGCGCCGCCTTTAACGGTATGAAATCCCCTGAAAATGGCATTCAGCAAGTCAGTGTCATCAGGATTATTTTCAAGGGCAACAAGTTGCTCCTGCAGCAGTTCTAAAATCTCGCCTGCTTCGATTAAAAAGTCCTGGAGTATCTCTTCATCTACATCAAAGGCCATCAAATTGACTCCCAGTTAGAAACCCAGACTCGATAGAAGATCGTCCACTTCGTCTTGACCCGTTACCACATCTTGACGAAGCTCGGCATTCATTATCGGGCCTTCTGCTTCAATATTATTCTTCTGAGTAATCTGACTCTCAATTACCGGCTGCTCACCAAATACCGTCAGCATAGACACCAGATTACTTTCAACTTCCATCACCAGATCAATCACGCGGCGGATCATTTGCCCCGTGAGATCCTGAAAATCCTGCGCCATCAGTATTTGATTAAGTAACTCACGTAACCGATTCGAGTCCTGTTCGCTACGCGACATCAAATGCTGCACATCATGGCAAAGCACTTTAAAATCCGCTAATGCGATATCCCGGCGCATCAACCTGTCCCAAGCGGGCATAACCCGTTCAATATTAGCGGTTAATGCATTGGCCAATGGCAAGCACTCTTCGACCGCATCCATGGTTTTATTTGCCGCTTGTTCCGTCATATCAATGACGTAACTTAATCGTTGTTTGGCATCCGGTATTGCAGTATTGGCCAGTTCCACTAATCGATTATCGACTTGGAAGTCCATCAACGCGCTGTGAAGTTGTCGGGTTAGTTTACCGACTTCATCAAAGAGTTCTCTCTGTAGCGGAGCTGCGAGTTCCCGAAATAAATCATCTGCCTGAGATTGCTCACCCGCACTTAATAGTTCAACTAAATGCCGAGCTTGCTCGAGCGTGATGAGCCCTGATGTATATGACTTCATAGCTCATCCTTGCTCAAGCGAGTCGTTCGAATATTTTATCTAACTTCTCTTTCAACGTAGCTGCGGTAAAAGGTTTAACCACATAGCCATTCACTCCCGCCTGTGCGGCAGCGATAATTTGTTCACGTTTTGCCTCAGCAGTCACCATTAATACGGGTAAATGCTTGAGTGAATCGTCTGCGCGAATAGCCTTCAACAGGTCAATTCCCTGCATGCCGGGCATATTCCAATCTGTAACAACGAAATCAAAATCCCCCTTTTGCAACATCGGCAGGGCGGTTGAGCCGTCGTCTGCTTCTTGGGTGTTATTAAACCCCAAGTCTCGCAACAAGTTCTTGATGATACGTCTCATTGTTGAAAAGTCGTCAACAATGAGAATCTTCATATTCTTGTCCAAGGTTTCCTCCGGTGAGCTGACATTCTGTGCTCGATTAATAATTATACTTATGTCCAGTGCTTGAGCTTGCCTTTGAGTCGCAACATTGCCTGACTTAATATCTGGCTAACCCGCGATTCGCTTACCTCAAGAATGGCGCCAATCTCTTTTAAATTCAATGCTTCATCGTAGTACAGCGATAACACTAACGCATCTCTTTCTGGCAATAATTTTATTGCCTCAACTAGCGCAGAATGAAATTGGGTCTCGGCTAATGCCTCAAACGTACCATCGTCAGACCTATCGCTCGGAGTTAGTATATCCTGCGATACGCCTAAGTCTTCTATCCCTATGATTTTTCCGACAGAAACATCGTTAAGGATATGATGGTACTCATCGAGCGTCATATCAAGTTTTTCTGCAATTTCTGTGTCGCGCGCATCACGACCTAAAATTTGCTCTAACTCATCAATAGCTTGTGCGACCCTACGATTGTTACGGTGAACGGAACGAGGAACCCAATCACCACGGCGGATCTCGTCCAGCATGGCACCGCGGATCCGTATACCAGCGAAGGTTTCAAATTTTGCACCTTTGCCACCATCAAACTTGGATGATGCTTCGAGTAATCCCATCATCCCAGCTTGCAGTAGGTCATCAAGCTGTACAGAGGCTGGTAATCTGGCGAGCAAATGATGTGCAATTCTTTTAACCAACGGAGCATACTGTTCAACGATAGATGATTTATTGTCTAAACAAGTATACGCTGCGGCTTTACTCACTCGTTTTTTCCTCTTGAAAATCTGGTCGTTGTACTAAACGTTCAACGAAAAACTCCAAATGCCCACCAGGTTGCTGCGGAACGGGCCAGCTCATGATTTTATTTGCCAACCCTTGATACGCAATTGCGGCCGGAGACTTAGGATAAGCCTCTACCACTAACTTTTGCTTACGTACCGATTTACGCAGATTTTCATCAAATGGGATGGTCGCAACAAGCTCGAGTGCGACATCTAAAAATCTGTCGGTCACTTTACTGAGTTTAGCAAATAATTCCATCCCTTCGCGTAAACTGCGCACCATGTTTGCAACAATTTTAAAGCGGAAAACACCGTGTTCACGGCTGAGGATTTTGATCAACGCATAGGCGTCGGTGATTGAAGTGGGTTCATCACAGACCACGACCAAAACGTCCTGCGAAGCGCGGGAAAAACTGAGCACCATATCTGAAATCCCCGCAGCGGTATCCACCACTAGAATATCAAACTGAGTACGCATCTCACTGAAGGCGCGAATTAATCCAGCATGTTGAGCGGGGCTGAGTTCGACCATCCCTTGAGTACCCGAGGTGGCCGGAACTATACCTATGCCCTTAGGACCGCGGACAATAATATCGTCAAGCTCTGCATCACCCGATAATACATGGGAGAGGTTACGCTCGGCACGGATCCCCAACATGACGTCGACATTTGCTAAGCCAAGGTCAGCATCGAGCACTAAGACTCGCTTGCCCTTCTCGGCCAATGCCACTGCGGTATTAATAGAGACACTGGTTTTACCCACGCCACCTTTACCGCCCGTGACCGCAATTACTTTCACTTTTTCGTTATAGGGTTGATTCATCATACGTAAACCACTTGCTTGATCCAGGGTCATAACTCTACTCAAATGCACAGGTCATATTATCTGACCACGCTGCGTCTTGTAATGATTGTTGTTCTGTACTATCTAATGCCGCCAGCGCTTGCTGCGCCAACATCAAGGTATCCGCGACTTTCATATCTTCAGGAACGCGTTGACCATCAGTCACATAGCTTAATGGTAACCCACTTTGGATCAACACACTGAGTGCACCTGCTAAAGAAACAGATTCATCAAGTTTTGTGAGCACCGCACCAGATAAAGGAATACGTTTAAAATGATTAACGGCATCTTGCAGCACTCGCCGCTGCCCTGTGGCAGACAGTACCAGATAACTGCGGATTGGTATTCTGCTATTTGCAGTTAAATTATCAAGTTGCTGGTAGAGCCGCATATCCCTTTGTCCCATACCCGCGGTATCTATCAATACTAGCTTGCGATTTCTGAACTGATAAAGAATTTGCTCTAGCTCATGGAGATCATGGGCTTGTTTTACGGGGCAGCCCATTATTTTGCCATAGGTCGCCAATTGCTCATAGGCACCAATGCGATAATGATCCGTGGTAATTAATGCAACTTGTTCTGGGCCGTGATGGGCAGCAAAACGTGCGGCTAACTTTGCCAAAGAGGTCGTTTTGCCCACACCAGTGGGGCCAACCAAGGCAACCACACCACCTTGACGAACAATATCATCACCTTGATTATCCAGCATATTAGCTAAACTTTGGGGCAAAGCTCTGACTAATTCGGCGGGGGTATAATGCTGGCTTAGTGCCGCCAGTTTTGCAGCAACCGCGGGGGAGAACTCGGCTTCAAGTAATTTAGATTCGAGCATAGCACCAACGGGATCGATGCGTTTTTTATGTTCCGTCATCAAAGAGGACACTTGATGTGTCAATAAATTACGCAATGAGGCTAATTCATCCCGCATGGCTTCGATATCGGCACTCTGCTTCTGTGATGTTTGTGGCTTCTTATCAAATGCGGCTGGCGCTTCTCTCCGTTCGGTCTTCGGCGCTGCTGGAGCCTGCAGACCTTTCGCCCATGCGGGTAATTCCGCATCAACTTGCTGATGGGATAATTGTTGATTTAAGCGGCTTTGTTGCTTTTCAAGTAAAGCTTGCAACGAATCTGCGGGCGCCGAGGGTTTAGCACGAGTCTCGGCGCGAACGGGTTGCTTCCCACCGAGGGAGACGAGATCGTCACTCACATCCATAAAAGTCGGTGCTGGCGCAGTTGCGGGGGCTTTTGCCTTGGGCTCATCATAGTCAACGGCGGCCACAATCTCAATGCCGCCATTTACCTTTTTATTCGACATAATCACGGCATCTGAGCCGAGTGTTTCTTTCACTTGGGCCAGTGCGGCACGCATGTCTTTGGCAAAAAATCGTTTAATCTTCACTTATGCGTCCTCTACTGGCCGACGGCAGATACGATGCGTATTTGCTTTTCATCGGGGATTTCTTGGTAAGAAATCACTCTGAGATTAGGAATAGTATGTTTAACAAAGCGCGATAAGGTTGCGCGTAACATACCAGACGTTAGCAATATGGCGGGCTGTCCGACCATTTCTTGCCTTTGAGCGGCATCGGCTAATGACTGCTGCATACGCTCGGCAAGACCGGGTTCAATATTTGGACCATCACCACCGGTTGCTTGCATTGACTGATGCAACATCTGTTCCAACTCTGGCGCCAAAGTTATGACGGGGATTTCGAGTTCGGGGCCCGAGATCTCTTGGACTATCATGCGCTTCAATGCAATACGAACTGCCGCGGTTAATACCTCGGTATCATTACTCTTAGTGCCGTATTCTAACAAAGTTTGCACTATGGTACGCAAGTCTCTGACCGAAACTCCTTCATTTAATAGGTTTTGCATCACTTTTACGACACTACCCAGCGGCATGACATCGGGAATAAAGCCATCCACCAGTTTAGGCGAGTGTTTAGCAAGCATATCCATCAGCTGTTGCACTTCTTCGTAACCGAGCAGTTTTGCCGCATTATTAGTCAGTAATTGGCTGATATGGGTCGCAACCACAGTCGCAGCATCCACCACTGTGTAACCTAAGGTTTGTGCATGTTCACGCAATTCTGGCGCAATCCATACGGCTTCGAGTCCAAAGGCTGGATCGCGAGTTTCAATGCCATCGAGCTTGCCATAGACCTGACCCGGGTTGATGGCTAGTTCGCAGTCATGGCGAATATCCGCCTCGCCAACTACAACCCCCATCAGGGAAATACGGTAGGCATTGGGTGATAAATCTAAGTTATCGCGAATATGCACCGCAGGAACAAGGAACCCTAGCTCCTGAGACAGTTTTTTACGTACACCTTTGATACGGCTGAGTAATTCTCCACCTTGACCTTTATCCACCAATGGAATTAACCGATAACCCACCTCTAAACCAATAGTATCGACATGGTGTACATCATCCCAGCTTAACTCTTTTGGTTCCTTGTCGTGTCTTTCAATTGGGCCGGACTTGACTTGCTCTAACGCTTTTAGACGTTTGGCTTCATTGCGCTTAAATACAAAATAGGCCGCACCCGCCGTAATAACTGCAAAGCTTAAAAACGCCATATGGGGCATGCCAGGCACTATCCCCATCACAAACAACACGCCCGCCGCAATACCTAATGACTTATGACTGTCAAACATCTGACTCATCAGCATTTGGCCCATATCGCCGGATTCATTTTGACGGGTCACCATTAGGGCGGCGGCAATGGAGAGTAACAGACCAGGGATCTGCGCGACTAAGCCATCACCTATGGTGAGTAAAGTATAAATTTCAACGGCCTGCGAAAAACTTAAACCGTGTTGAACAATACCAATGATGAAACCACCGAGGATGTTGATCACGAGGATCATAATCCCAGCTATCGCATCCCCCTTTACAAATTTTGAGGCACCGTCCATCGCACCATAGAAGTCCGCTTCTCGGGTGACTTCCGCACGGCGTAATCGAGCTTGATCTTGGTTCAATGTCCCCGCATTAAGATCGGCATCGATGGCCATTTGCTTACCGGGCATCGCATCTAAGGTGAAGCGGGCACTCACTTCAGCAATACGCCCAGCCCCCTTAGTTACCACCGCAAAGTTGATAATAATCAAAATGATAAAAACAACCAAACCCACAGCATAGTTGCCGCCAATCACCACGGAACCGAAGGCTTCAATCACTTTACCCGCGGCATCTCCCCCATTATGACCTTCGAGTAACACCACACGGGTAGAGGCTACGTTAAGTGCGAGACGTAACAGGGTGGCCACTAAGAGCACGGTCGGGAAAGCGGCAAAATCTAAGGGTCTGTCGGTATAAATGGCAACGAGCAATACAATCAATGCGAGCGCAATGTTAAAGGAAAATAACACGTCGAGTAAGAATGGCGGGATAGGCAGCACTATCATAGCTAATGCCGCAAGCACCAGCATAGGTGTACCTATGCCTTTGAAAGAGCTGAGCTTCACCTGTTTTACTTGACCCAGAGTCGCTTTAACATCCATTCACTGTTACCTAAACTTTGACGTATAACAGCACAAAAGCAAAAATCACGCCAAGAAAGTGAGTCGAGTAACATCGGCTTGGGAGGTCAATATTTCAGTTCATCTGGAATGGGCTGATTCAATGGAATAGGGATAGGTTTGCGGCCTCGGCCTTTTTGATATTGCCGTAACTGGAACACATAGGCTAACACTTGAGCCACTGCGGTAAACAGGCCCTCGGGGATTTGTTGATCTAGCTTAGTGGTATGATAAATGGCCCTCGCCAGCGGCGGCGCTGACACAATCGCAATATTGTGTGCCCGTGCAATTTCACGAATTTTAAAAGCGACATCATCCACTCCCTTGGCAATCACAAAGGGCGCGGCGGAACGAGTCACATCATATTTTACCGCCACGGCATAATGCTCAGGGTTAACGACGATCACATCGGCAGTGGGTACTTCAGCCATCATACGGCGCTGGGCGAGTTCGCGTTGCATTTGACGCACCCGTCCTTTGACCTCTGGCTTACCTTCGGTATCTTTATATTCGTCTTTTACTTCCTGCTTAGTCATCTTTAACTGTTTATTATGATTCCAAATTTGAAATGGCACATCGATGGCCACAATCAATAACACCGAAGAGCAGAGCAAGATAAACATCCACACCAAGAGATCTAAGGCATGGTGTACATTACCGGGTAAGTGATCGCTGGATAACAGCATAATATCGTTAAAGTAATGACTTAAGAGTAAATAAGCCGCGATAGCAACCACGGAAAATTTAGCGATGCCTTTGGTCAGCTCGACTAAAGCCTGCACTCCAAACATGCGTTTAAAGCCGGCGATGGGGCTCATTTTACTGGCTTTGGGCATCATAGCTTGGGTCGAGAAATTCATCCCGCCGAGGGCAACGTTCCCCATAAAGGCCACCACCACAATCAGCAACATGATTTTAAGCATGGGCCAGGCAATTTCCCCGGCAACAACGCCCCAGACATTAAACATGTGGTTAGTGTCGTAAATCTGAGCCCGATCCATGGTAAACACCCGCTCAAACACGCGGGCAAGCGCCGTGGCTATTCCGGGGCCCAGCATATAAAAACCCGTTGCAGCCGACAATAGCACTGTGGCTGTGCCTAGCTCTTTAGAGCGAGCAACCTGCCCCTTCTCCCGCGCCTGTTCGAGGCGCCTCCCTGTGGGTTCCTCGCTGCGTTCGCCGCTACTTTCTTCTGCCATCGAGTACTCCCATCATGCTAGTGCAAGCCGTCGGCTTGACACTGAAGCCCCAGAACATCACAAAGCAAAAGCTGTGCCGATATCCACACTTCATCGAAATGCGCCATGACGGGCGTAAGGGTTAACCAGAGGATCAATAGCCCCCCAATCATAGTGATTGGAAAACCAATGGAAAAAATATTCAACTGTGGCGCCGCCCGTGTCATCACCCCGAAAGACAAGTTAACCAAGAGCAAAGCAATGATCGCCGAGATTGACATAGTTAATGCCGCACCAAACATATAGGAACCCCAATCGGCTAAGGCTCGGTAGCTAGTGAGCGTTAACCCTTGATTCGAAACTGGCAAGGTATCAAAACTGGCCACCAGCATACGGATCATCAATAAATGCCCGTCGACGGCGAGGAAAATCAAGGTGGCAAGCAGTAGGAAAAAATTACCAATTACCGGGGTCTGTTGCCCTGAACTGGGATCGACCATAGAGGCAAAACCTAGACTGGTTTGCATCCCAATAATCTGCCCCGTTAGTACAAAGGTTTGCATCAGCATTTGTGTCACAAACCCCATGGCGGCCCCAATGATGATCTGCTGCGCGGTAATAAACACTGCACTTAAGGAAAATAAGTCCGCATTTTCAACCGGGGGTAAAACGGGTGCTATCGCAAAGGTGATCGCCATTGCAAGCAGTAGACGCACTCGAGCTGACGTGGTTGCTGCCCCAAAGACCACCATCACCATTAGCATGCTTGCGACCCGAAATAACGGCCACATGTAAGAGGCGATAGTCTGCATTAGGGTATCGAGCAGCAGCTCCATCGGCTTAACCTATCACTTGGGGAATACGGTTAACCATCTCAAGAAAAAAATCCATGAGGGTTTGCACTAACCAATGCCCCATAAACATCAGACCAAATAAGGTCACTAGCAAACGAGGCAGAAAACTTAAGGTTTGCTCGTTAATCGAGGTTGCCGCTTGAAATACGGCGACAATCAGACCAATCCCTAGTCCAGGCAACACAATGGCAGAGACCATCATCACAATGACGGCCAAGGCTTCACGGAAGATATCTATTAGCGCTTCTGGAGTCATAGTGGCTTCCCCACTCGTCTAACCAAAACTATTGGCTAGGGTTCCCATGACGAGTCCCCAACCATCGACGAGCACAAACAACATAATTTTAAAGGGCAATGACACTATCATAGGCGATAACATCATCATCCCCATGGCCATCAAGATACTGGCAACGACCAGATCCAACACCAAGAAAGGCACGAACAACATAAAGCCAATTTGAAAAGCCGTTTTAAGCTCACTGGTAATGAAAGCGGGCACTAACACACTCATGGGGGCTTCTTCTGGGGAATGAATATTCTGATACCCCGAAATTTCAATAAAGGTTTTTATATCTGTGGTACGCACTTGACCCAACATGAAAGCCCGCAGTGGCTCCTTACCCTTATCAAAGGCTTGCTGTAGCGTAAGCTGCTCATCAATATAGGGTTTAACACCTTGGTCATAAATTTTATCAAACACGGGCGCCATAATAAAAAAGGTCATAAATAGACTCATACCAATCAGCACTTGATTAGAAGGCGTCTGCTGCAGCCCAATCGCTTGGCGCAAAATTGACAGTACGACGATAATGCGAGTAAAGGACGTCAGCATAATGACCATCGCGGGTAAAAAACTCAGCGAAGTCATTAATAGCAAAATCTGCATGGTCACTGAGTATTCGGTCGAACCATCGGCTGCCGTTTTGACTGTGACCGCTGGCAAAACCCCATCGGCCGCACCAGCCGATACGGCAAACAAGAGTGTACTAAACCCGATTAAGCTGAGGATGAACTTCATCATTGTTTTAATTTCGCCTGCCGTAGCTTGTCCGCAAAGGATGCCGACTCAATTTGAATAGGTTCTGCTAATTTATCAATTAAATTCACTTGTTGTGCACTGACGCCCAACAAATACTGCTGCTCGCCAACTTGCACTAGCACCAACCGCTCTTTTTGCCCAAGGGAGGTCACGGCAAGGGTTTTCAGTACATTATTGTGTGTTGGGACTAAATTAAATCGCCTTAGCAGGTAGGCCAAGGTGAAGATAAGCAGTAGCACGAGGATCAAGCCGCCGAGCATACTGGCGGCGGAGGCGAGTTGTGATGGTTCGGAAACCTTGGTCGTTGCTGCGACGGTTGCCGCAGTACCTTCATTGACTACGGCGGCCACATCCACCTGAGTGGCTGACACTAAACTCAGTATTACCGGTATGCTCATCTCTCGTTCCAACTCGTCCAGCGGCTATTATTTAAGCTTTTTAATGCGCTCGGTTTGACTGATGACATCCGTTAAACGAATACCAAATTTATCGTTCACTACGACCACCTCACCATGGGCGATAAGCGTACCGTTGACCATCACATCCAAAGGTTCACCCGCGACTCGATCTAATTCGACGACCGAACCTTGGTTAAGCTGTAACAGGTTACGAATACTAATGAAGCTACGCCCCACCTCCATCGAAATCGTCACCGGGATATCCAAGATGGTATCTAGCTTAGCCGCCTCGGCTTTACTAATAGGCTGAGAATCATCGACCAACTCATCGAGCGCAATCGCATTGGCTTCCTCTAGCGCTTGTTCAGCCATCGCGGCAGCCCAATCATCACCCGTATCTTCTGTACTCATCTCACTTCACCTTATAATTCTGATATGTCTCTAGCTTTGCCTTTACGCGTCACTAACTGGAGTTCGGATTTCACCGTTTCTGGACGGGGGATTTTTTCACAGATTTTGAGTGCCAGATTATCCCGTGAGCGCCCCATTTTACAGCGATAAGTAGGTAAGTCTTCGATTTTCATCATAATATATTCCGGTAATTCAATCGGAATAATATCACCCGCCTTAAAATTCATCACTTCTTTCAGTGTCAGTTCATGCTCAACAATGCTCGCATCGAAGCCCACCTTCACGTCCATGATCTCATCGTGTAGCGCCTGTGACCAACGCATATCGGTATCTTGCTTATCGCTTTGCACACCCGCATCGAGTAACTCGCGGATCGGTTCAATCATCGAATAGGGCATAGTGATATGAAAATCACCGCCCCCACCATCCACCTCAATATGGAAGGAGTTAATCACAACCACTTCGGTTGGGCTGACGATGTTGGCCATCGCGGGGTTAACTTCAGAGTCTAAGTAGTCAAACTCTACATCCATCACTGGCGCCCATGCATCTTTATAATCTTCAAAGATAATCTTTAAAAGCAACTGCACAATTCGCCGTTCGGTCGGGGTGAATTCCCGCCCTTCAATCTTGGCATGGAAACGGCCATCGCCACCAAAAAAGTTGTCCACTAGGATAAAGACCAGTCGGGCTTCCATGGTAATAAGTGCCGTCCCTTTTAGGGGGCTAAAGCGCACCATGTTCAAACTGGTTGGCACGAATAACGTGTGTACGTATTCACCAAACTTAAGCATCTGCACGCCGTTAATCGACACTTCCGCCGCTCGGCGCATCATATTGAACATGCTAATACGTAGGTGACGCGCAAATCGCTCGTTCACTATCTCCAGCGTAGGCATACGCCCACGGACGATACGGTCTTGGGAGGAAAAGTCGTAGGAGCGAGCATCTTGCCCAGCGGCATCAAGCTCATCATCCTCATCGACGTCATCGACCCCGTGCAGTAGCGCATCAATTTCGTCTTGGCTTAATAAATCACTCACTATATTGCCTTCGCCTCTTTAGGTGCTGAAGATAAAAGATTATTGCATTACAAAACCCGTAAATAGCACTTTTTCAACGACCTTACGTCCCGTGACCGATTGCAGGGTATTTTGGACACTTAGGAGTGCCAACTGACGCAGTTCATCCTTACCCGCCTGCGTACTTAACTTTTGCACATCGGCACCACTGAAGGTTGTCAGGAGTGCATCTTCGATTAATGGAATATGTTTTTGCGTCAGCACATCATCGGATCCCCTCACCATCAGTTGAACTTTTATTTCAACGAGGCGAGATCTGTCCGGTCCCGGTAAATTGAATAAAAAAGGACGGGGCATAGGCACATAAGACGCCATTGCAGCCTCACCCGTTACCGCAGGCGTCTGTGTTTCAGTCCCCTCTGCTGCCGCATTTTGGGCTTCATCCCCACTGCTGCCCATAAAAAACCATAATGCACCGCCCATTAACAGGGCGGCAAACACACCTGCACCAATGAAAATAAAAAGTTTTTTCTTACTTTTAGGGGCGTCGGTGCTTTCAAGTTCTAACGATTCTTCCTTAGCCATTACAGTACTCTTTAGGTTAGGCTTAAGCATTGTCAAGATTGGGTGGCAAAAATGCCACAACCGTCTCTAACGCTATAGGTTACCTGCTTAAGCGTAATAATCTATACCAGAATTTAAACTAGTTGCTTGATTTAGCCCTAAATCTAGCTCTTCTGCCGAGAAATTATCCACATTCGCGCCCCCGGAACCGCCCCCTTCACCAAAACTACCCTCGCGGCGTTGGCCTTGATCCCCGTGGGAAACATGACTATCGGCAAGTTGCATTCCCTGTTCCTGTAGTAATTCCCGTAAACGTGGGATCGCCTGCTCAATCACATCGCGGGTTTGAGGCTGGGTCACATGGAACTGAACTTGAGTCTGATCGCCATGCACTTGAATTTTCACTAGCATATGACCTAACTCGGGTGGATCGAGGCGAATTTCGGCATGTTGAATACCTTGACTCACCATAGTCACTAATTGCTGCTTCATGACGGGGGAGAAACGTTGGATCATCTCCTGCATCTGATTTTGTGTCTCAACTCCCTGACGCAAAGAAAGTTGAACTTGTTGCAGATCTTGGCGGTTAATCTGTGGCTGACCTGTGGTTGAAGCTAACGTCGACACAGGTTTAAACTCTGTAGGCTTAAGCTCCGTTGTGGATGCCGTATCCTCCTCAGCCCTATTTAATAATGTTGTCTCTTGACGCGTCTCAAGTGTCACCGCCAACTTAGCATCTTTGAGTATCAGCCCAGCCTTAATTTCAGCACTTGCAGTCTCATCTTGAGCCTGCTCCCCATTAATAGGCTCTGTTCCTAAAATGTTGAGTGGCTGAGTTGATGCATCTGTCGTCAGTGGTTTTATGCCGATATCTTGGCTGACATTGCTTACACGACTATCAGCGACAGCACTCGCATTCACAGCGAACTGAGAAGATGAGACAAAATCGCCACCCGCTTGTTTACCAGTCGAACTATTCAGTTTTGCTTCAACGGACATCACATCAAATTTGTCGTCCTCTATGGGTAAGATACCAACTTTGTTGCCGTCTAAACCTTTGCTATATAAACCTATGTTTTTTAAGTCTGTTTTATCTAAGCTAGCATCTAGACTTATATTCCCCCGTTCTATATTGGCAGCGGGATTTTCACTTTGAGTCGGAAAAACATTCACCCCCTCCTGCTTCTGAGCTTGCGAACTCCCTTGGCTAATCAGACTCACGCTAGCCTCTTCGGCCATATCAACCGCGCCTTTGGACTCAACAGCCCCAGTACGATTTTGTTCTGCTAAATTTGACGCCGATGCTCCAAACCCAGGCACTTTAGTTTGCGGAGCCGATTGTTCTACCCCATCGGTTTCATCTGTCGATATTGCCAAAGTGGAGGAGGCGTCCCCCACGATAGTGCCAGTATTTATCTGGGGCTTATCACTCACATCTGAAACAGTGACAGTGGCAGCCGCAGAGGCGTTCTTGGATAACTTCATTAATTCTGCGGAAAAGTCGCCTTTTACTGAGTCATCTTTTGCTAAGTCGCCTTTTGCTGAGTTGCCTTTTACTGAGTTGCTATCAGCACCATCATCACTCGCAGCACTCATGTCAGCGTCAATATCTAAGTTAGCATCTGAGTCAGTATCAGCCGGAGTAGCGGTATTCCCGAGGGAACCCATCATAGTCACATCGCAAGCCGTCTCGATAAGCTCAGTGTCAATATTTTGCTCGCCAGCCACTTCGAGCGGCAAGTTATCGCCCTGAGCTGCCGCTTTTTTCATTTCACTTGCCATGCCAATCTGGGCAAAAATTAAATTGATATCCTTTTCATCATCAGGCTGCACATCATTTGCAGTCTCCACTTTGGTGGGGGCTTCCCCTATTTCCGCGGATGTTGAAGACTTGAGCGCTTTGGAAGGCGTCGAATTCATGGAGGCTAATGCTGCAGAAAAGTCTTCACTATTAGCATCTTGAGTTAATGTCTTGCTCGAACCCGTACCGTTTAGCCCAGGTTTTGCTAATAAAATATTCGTCATTTGTTGCATATGCGCTCTCCAATATCACCCCTAGAAAAATAAAAAATGGCAGGGTAATACGTCAATTTAAGCTGCTGTTACGGTGAGATGATTTACAAACAAGCAAATAAGATGCCAATCAAGCAATTATAAACAAAGCGGATGGGTATAATCCCAGAATGCCAGTTCACTACTGGCCATATCGAATTGTAACGTGCTGGCGTGTCAGTGATATCTGCAATGGAACAGAACTAAATAGTCGATTCGAATTGTAGATCACATTATAGGGCGAGCAGGATATCGGTAAGCAGGCCCTCTGCGCCATGGATGGCGCGGTGGAGCCCTCAGGGAAGAGTTCATGGCGTGCCTGCGAGCGATATCCTGCGATGTAGCATAATTAAGCTCCGTTATTTGAGGTTCAACATTTCTATTGCTGCTGTTTTCGGCGATAAAACTGCTGGGAGGCAAATTCATCGGTCATTTTTTGTTCTTTTTTCAATTCAAGTACTTGGCGCTTCTTCTCTTTATTATCCAGCAGCAACTCCACCGCCTTACGCTTCTGCTGCTTCTCTAACCAATGCTGCTGACGAAAGCTTTTTTGCTTTTCGCCATCGGCGACAACACGATTCTGCTGCGCGATAGCCTCATCAATCTGGCGAATAAAACGATGAAATTGGTGATAGTGACTAGCACTGATGGCTTGCCCCTGCTGGGACTGCATCTGCTTCATATAATCTAAGCGATAGTTGTTTAGGGCCGCCAATTGATTCTGACGTTTTTGACATTCCAATTGTGCCGATTTTAGCAATAATGCGGCTTGCTCTTCGGCATCCTTGGCCAATTTTAAGACGAGTAGTAAGGGATCAGCGTTCGCCATTTTAGCCTCGATTATTTACATTGGGCAGCAAGCTGCCCCAGCATGGCTTGGCTATCTGCAAAACTAAAGGCATCACGCATGGTTTGCCTTAGGAAGGCATTCATCGCCGGTTGCAGACGTATCGCATTATCGATCCGAGGATCGCTTCCCTGGGCATAGGCCCCAATAGAAATCAAATCCCGATTCTGCTGATAGAGCGAATAGGTTTGTTTGACACGCCGCATTGCCTCGAGATGTTCATGAGAGATAACCATAGGGGCAACCCGGCTGATGGAGGCCTCAATATCAATCGCAGGATAATGTCCCGAATCGGCAAGCGCCCTCGACAATACAATATGCCCATCGAGGATCGCCCGCGATGCATCGGCAATCGGATCCTGTTGATCGTCCCCTTCGGTTAATACGGTATAAAATGCCGTGATTGAGCCCTGCCCCGGACCGCCATTTCCCGCCCGCTCGACTAGGCGCGGCAATTTAGCAAACACAGATGGCGGATAACCTTTAGTGGCAGGAGGCTCACCAACCGCTAAGGCAATTTCCCGTTGCGCCTGTGCATAGCGAGTCAGACTATCCATTAACAACAATACGTTATAACCAAGATCACGGAAGTACTCGGCAATACGCGTCGAGGTTTCACAGGCTCGAAGCCGCATTAATGGCGAAGTATCTGCGGGTGCAGCCACCACAACGGAGCGGGCTCGGCCCTTTTCACCCAAGATTTCTTCGATAAATTCTTTGACTTCACGGCCCCGCTCACCGACCAATCCAACCACAATGATGTCAGCGGTTGTGCCTCGGGTCATCATGCCTAAGAGCACGCTCTTACCCACACCAGATCCCGCAAACAGCCCCATACGTTGGCCTTTACCAACAGTCAGCATGGCATTGATGGCTCGCACCCCCACGTCGAGGGGCTCGGTAATCGCGCGGCGCGACAAGGGGTTAATCGATACACTGTGCCTCGATGCCTGCTGATCGGTTTGCAGAGCCCCGAGTCCGTCGAGGGGAACGCCATTTCCATCGAGCACTCGACCTAATAGCGATAGCCCGACATTGAGTCCTGTCTGCTCACCCAGCGGCACAACACGTGCGCCGGGTAATACCCCACGTAACTCTTCGATAGGCATTAAATAAAGTAATTCATCATCGAATCCAACGACTTCGGCAATCAGATCTCCAGCCATGGTTTCGATAGAGCACAGACTGCCCACAGGGGCACGGCAACCACTCGCCTCTAGGGTCAAGCCCACCACGCGAACCAATTGGCCGCTTGCCACAGCACGAAACGGCGGCACTTTATCTATATAGTGATGGAATTTATTCAGCAGTTGGTGACGACGATTTTGCATCTTGCTCTCCATAGGCTTGGAGCGTCTCGGTTTCAGGATCCCTTAATGCTTCGCCAGAGGCTTCGGACTCACTGCCATGGAGCATCTTAGCGGCATCTTCCAGCTCAAGTGCTTCTTGTCGCTGTTGCTGCTGGTGAGTGACATGGGCCTGTTGATTGCGAAGGGATTCAAACACGGCGTCAATTCGTGATGAAAGACTGAGATCCACCAGCGAACGTTGACTACTGATAATGCAATCACCCGCATTTAGCGCAGGATCGACTTCAAGTTGCCATTGATTGCGCGCCAGTTGGGCACTGGAGTACAACTGCTCGACTAAGGTAATATCATCCGGATGCAGACGAATGGTCACGCTCTGCTCTTTAATCGGCAAAGATTCGATACCTAATCGCAGGGCCGAAAGAATTTGCTCTGGATGGGTCTTCAATTCATGACCTATCACTGATTTAGCCAGTGCCATGGTCAGTGTCATTAGGGACAATTCAATATCCCCATCAAGCAGTTGTAGCGGTTTTTCAAACTGGCTTAATAGGCCTTCGAATCGACTGATTAAATGTTTGGCTTCGGCAAGCCCGGTTTCTAATCCCTGTTCATGGCCCTGAGCGAACCCTTCATTATGGCCCTGCTCTAATCCTTCAAGCCTGCCTTGCTCCACCCCTTGGGCAAAACCTTGGGTTTTCCCCTCATTAAATCCTTCCTCTTCCGCCTGAGCCCGAATGTCTTCTATTTCGGCCATGGTCGGCGGCGCAACCATTTCAACCGTCTCAGGCTTAACATGTTGATGACCCGTATAGCCAAATAAGTTGGAGATGCTAGCATCTTCAACTTCAGTAACATCGGGTAAGTTCCAGTGACTAAACTCGATTTCAGTGTCACTGACCACCTTATTCGACAATTTTTTGTCGCTCGGATTAGAGGAACTCATCACCAGCACCACCGCCTAACATGATTTCACCACTATCACTCAAACGACGGGCAATCGACAGAATTTCTTTCTGGGCAATCTCCACTTCGCTGATACGGATGGGGCCCATCGCCTCGAGATCATCACGCAGTAGCTCGGCGGCACGTTTAGACATATTGCCAAGGATTTTGTCCTTCAACTGATCGTCGGTGCCCTTAAGCGCCTTCATCAACACATCTTGCTGCACTTCACGCAGCAAGGTCTGAATGCCACGGTCGTCCACATCGATAAGATTTTCGAACACGAACATCAGATCTTGAATTTGTTGCGCCATTTCCTCGTCGGATTCGCGCATAGTTTCCATCAATTGGCTTTCGATACCCGTATCTAAGTAGTTCATGATGTTGGCAGCGGCTTTTAAACCACCCATCTTAGCCGCCTGTGCACCACCTTGACCGGCAAACTGTTTTTCCATGATATCGTTCAATTCTTGCAATGCAGCGGGTTGCACTTCTTCAAGATTTGCAATCCGCATCATTAAGTCTAAACGGGTATTTTCGGGGAATTGGCCAAAAATTTCTGCGGCCTGATCCGGCTCTAAATAAGACAAAACAATGGTTTGGATCTGCGGATGTTCATTTTGGATAATAGTGGCGACTTGGCGTGCGTCCATCCATTTGAGTGAATCTAGGCCCTTAGCACCGCTGCCCATAATAATCTGTTCAATCAAATTACCGGCTTTATCTTCACCTAACGCCGCGGTCAATGCCTTACGAACGAACTCTTCACTATTAAAACCAATAGAGGAATACTTTTGAATATCATCGAGAAACAGCTTATGCACACCGATGACTTTTTCTTGCCCAAAGTCTTCCATTGCCGCCATAGCCATACCCACTTTCTGCACTTGCTTAGGCTCTAAGTGCTTGAGGATAGAGGCGGCATCGGCTTCGCTCAAACTTAAGAGTAAAATTGCCGTTTTTTCGATACCGCTCATGTCCTTCACATTAAAGCTTGGAACCTCGGCGGCTTCTTTTGTTTTATTCTCAGCCATTGTCTTGTAACCAGTTTTTCACGACTTGAGTAGAAAGCTCGGGCTCATTCGCCACAAGCGCACGGATAGCTTTAATCATATCATCATCTTTATGAAGGTTAGGGATAAGAATTGAACCATCATCGGCATAACTGTATTCAGCATCTTTAGTATTGAGCATACCTAAGGTATCGGCGGCGTATTGGTCTTCAATCTCCGCCAGTTCGTTACCTAATCTTGAGTCCTCTGGCATGTTCACGCTATCGGGGTAAATTAAGCGCTTTAACATTGGACGAACCACGGCCAAAATCAACACTAGGATAACCAGAGCACCCACACCCAATTTAACCGCGCGCCAGAACCAAGGTTGCTCCCATAATTCTGGGGCGGGTACATCCTCTACCAGTTGGTCCATAAAGGGCACGGTCACAACCTCTAACACATCACCACGCTGGGTACTGAAACCGACTGCACCTTCTAATAAACGGCGGATATTCGTCAGTTCTTGTTCGGTACGGGCTACCCGTGCCACTTGACCATTCTCACCCGCGGCGCCGGGTTTAAAATCGACCGCAACCGACACACTAATGCGGCGCACGACGCCAATTTGCTGACGGGTGTGGCTGATAGTGGTATCGAGTTCGAAATTTCGGGTCGCTTCACGGTGGGAATTGCCCGCGGTGACGCTTTCTGTCGCCTCTGCCGTTGCATCCTGCGGAATATTTGACTCCATAGGTGGCTGATTCGATAGGGCGCCAGGAATGCCGCCACTTGAACCGCCAGTGGTATTATTTTCAACCGTCATTTCGCTGCGAAGTGAGGGCAAGTCTGGGTTAAAGCGTTTTGCCGTTTGCTCTACTGCAGTAAAATCCATGCTGACATCGACCTGGGAAGTAAAATTCTCAGGGCCTAGGATCGGCACCAGAATCGATTCTATCTTAGTACGGTACTCGGCTTCTTTTTGTTGAACTAACTCGAGTTCACGGCGAGCCCTAGCAGAGACACCATCTTGACTGCCAGAATTGAGTAAACGGCCATTTGAATCGGTCACAGTCACGCGGGAGGGTTCCAAACCTTGCACGGCAGAGGCAACGATATCGACAATCGCATCGACCTCGCCTTGGCCTAAACCACCACGGCGCGTATTGATAACAACGGTCGCGCTCGGTTGAGAGGTATTACGGGCAAAGACATTTTCCTTAGGTAAGGCGAGGATAACCTTAGCGCGGCTGACACTCTGTAACTGCTCAATTGCGCGAGCTAAATTTTCTTCTTGGCTGTGCTTAAGGCGCGCCTGCTCCATTCTTTGGCTGACACCAAAACCACTGTCTTGGGTTAAGAAATCTTTACTTGAGGCGGCGCCATCGATACCCGCGCGACTTAGCATCATTTTGACTTCTTGATACTTGTCTTCGGGCACCTTGATCACATCGACTTCGATCTGATACTTGATCTTATTTTTATCAAGCACATCGAGTACTTGCACCATTTCCTGGGTTTCCATTTTACCCAATGGACGATACTCAGGTTCCTGGGCCCATATCATGACAAACACGGCTAAGGCTAAACAAATGGCCAAGGCTAAAATCATAGTGATCTGGCGCATCATATCGACACCGCCAAGGCTCCCCATAACGCCTGATTTATGTTCTTGCTGGACACCTTGGTCCGCTAAGCCGGAATTCGACCCGACAATCATTTCTGTGCTCACGATTCGTACCTGCTGATTGGGTTATTCACTGGCCTAAACAGGCATACTCATTATTTCTTTATAAGCTTCAACAAGTTTATTACGCACTTGCACCGTCGCTTCAAAGGCGACACTGGCTTTTTCACGGGCAATAACTGTATCGGACAGGCTAACCGTTGTGTCCCCCATCTCTAGGCGTGTAGCTAAGTTGGACGATGTCGATTGCAGACCGCTAACATTACCAACCGCTTGGGAGAGCAACTGTCCAAAATCGGCACCGCTGGTATTATTCACCTGCTGCATGATATTAGGAGAAATACCAAAAGAAGGGGTAATTTCACCTTTAAGTGACTGCATTTCCTGCAGTAATGAATTGGCGCCTATTTGCATGCTGAGCTCCCAGTCGTCGAGTTCTTGACGATCACAATATCTATAACAGGGATAATGCAAAATGGCGGCCAAGTTTAAATGAGGTCCGCTGATGAGGATAAATCCATTGAAAGGAATGACTATCTGGCCAAAAAATGACGCATAAATTTGGCCTTAGCTGCGGCTAAGGCCCCTATATAGCGGAAATTGCGCACCGAAGTGCTGTTAATCAAAACTTATTTTGGCAATTGTTAACAGGGCAATTGCTAACTGGGTAATTGAATACCCATATCGCGCATTCGAGCCATTTTATACCTTAGGGTTCTCGCACTGATCCCCAGCTTTTCAGCAACCAACTTACGACTGCCTTGGCATTGGGCTAAGGTTTCTAAAATGATCACATGTTCCTGCGCCTTTAGCTCTTCACCCAGCCCATCCGGCTCAGCGGCAAACTCCATATCATCCGCACTTAACACTACATCCTGAGCATCGATAATAATGTCATTGGCCGTAATTACGGCTCCAGCTCTGAGGATAAGAGCCCTTTGGATCACATTGTCTAACTCGCGCACATTGCCTGGCCAGCGGTGGCTTAACAGACGACGACGGGCATGCTCATCAAATTCTGGCACCTCAGCAACATTGAGCGCTTTGGCATGCTTGCCAAGTAAATGACAAGCAAGCGGGAGAATATCCGCGGGTCTTTGATTCAGTGCAGGCCATGTTAGCGGAAAGACGTTAATACGATAGTAAAGATCTTCCCTAAATCCCCCAGCTGCAACGACCGCTTTTAAGTCGCGGTTAGACGTCGCTAATACCCGCACATCAAGCTTGATCGTTTTACGACCGCCTAAACGCTCAACTTCGCGCTCCTGCAGTACCCTTAACAATTTCGCCTGCAAACCTAAGTCCATTTCGGATATTTCGTCTAGCAATAAAGTACCGCCCTGGGCCTGCTCAAACTTCCCTGGGCATGCCTGATAAGCACCGGTAAAGGCGCCCTTTTCATAACCAAAGAGCGTGGCTTCGAGCATATTTTCAGGAATGGCGGCGCAGTTGATGGCAACGAAAGCTTGCTCCGCACGGCTACTGTGTTGATGTATATAGCGTGCTAACACTTCTTTACCCGAACCACTTGGCCCCATGATCATCACGGATGCATCGGATGCGGCAACGCGCTGCGCGAGTGCAAGTAACGCCAGACTCTTATCATCGGCAACGACGGGTTGATCGTTGTTTTGCTTTAAGGGTAAATAACGGGACACTTGATTTAACAGTACTTCAGGCGCAAAAGGTTTTGCCAAATAATCAACGGCGCCCAATTTGATCGCGCTAACCGCACTGCCAATGGTGGCATAGGCCGTCATTAATAATACCGGCAGCTTAGGGTGATGTTGCTGGAGATAATGAAGTAAACCTAATCCGCCAATACCTTGCATCTGTACATCGCTTATGACTAAGTCGAATTGATGTTGCTTTAAAGCGAGAATGGCCTCCTCACCCGAGGCGACATCAACACAATCGTACTGCGCTAGCATTAAGGTATCGAGTAGTGCCTCGCGCAGTGAGGCATCATCTTCCACTAACAGCAATTTTGCTTCAGACATGGGGCTTCTCCAAAGGCAATACGGTCGCAGATTTAGCCCTAGGAAAAGCTAACGAAACAGTGCAACCTCGCTTAGGCAAACAACTTAAGTGTATTTGACCACCGTGATTACGCACAACCGATTGCACCACGGCTAAACCCAGACCCGTTCCCTGCGCTTTAGTCGTGAAAAATGGCTCCAAGACTTTTTGCTGCATATTCGTATCTAAGCCTTTGCCATTATCAACCACATCAAGTAGTAACTGTTCGGCTGACTCGGCGGCGACAATACGAATTTCGCTTGCACCCGCCTCTAGGCTATTCATCACGAGATTATTAATCGCAGAGCTAAGTGCATTTGCATTCGCCAGCATTAAACCACTCGAGGTATTGGTGAAGGACAGCACACAATTCTGCTTAGCCACTATGGGCTCACAATTGGCCATCACATTGGCAATCACATCCTCAAGGGCAATCAATTCACCTAATTCATCTTGGCGCCCTTTTGCCATTAACAACATATCATTGACTTGTCGTTCAAGCTCATTAAGCCTATCGACCAACTTCTGTTGAAATTTGATTTTCGCCGCTTCGGATAACTTAGGGCTGGCGAGATTAGAGGCGTACAGCAAGGCGGCAGATAGCGGAGTACGTACCTGATGTGCCAAAGTTGCCACCATTTTCCCCAGCGCAGATAATCGCTGGAGGTGTGAAAGGTTTTTTTGTAACAGGCGCGTCTCAGTGAGATCGGTCAAGACAATTAATTGCCCTGGCTCAGGAGTGAGTGGCGTAATAGCCAACTTAACCCGGCGACCATTACGCAGGGATACTTCATGCCCATCATCATCCTGGGGGGCAAATGCCGAGTGGATAACATCGATCCAGCGGGCACCACGTAGCGAATGTTCAAGCAATTCTACCGCGACAGGATTAGCGTCGATGACAATACCATCGCCATTTAAAATCACCACGCCAGAAGGCATAGCCTGTAAAATATGTTCCATTCGATTGGACATATTTGCGGCCTCACGCAGTTGGTTCCATTGCTTGCTAGTGTGCTTGAATGTCTCAAGTTGCGCTAGTGGGTGGGCTGACATAGTCTCACTCCGTCAAAAAATTGCTTATGGCGGAGTGTTTGCAGGTTCTATGCCAAATTAAAAGATAGATTTATTAAGTAAAATTAAATAGATAGACCAAGGCTGTATGACTATTCTTTTGTCATCCCGTACTTACGCATTTTTTCCACTAGCGTGGTTCGACGTATACCAAGCATTTCCGCCGCACGGGCAACAATATTATCCTGCTGCTCTAATGCTTGACGGATCATATCAATTTCCAGTTCAGCCAATAAGTCCTTCAAGTTTACGCCCTCTGGGGGCAGTTCACTCGGAAAACGGGTTTCAGGAATTTCAACGGGCTCTTCACTGGTGAAGATAGACGCTAAGGCGTCACGCTCCTGTTGCTCCTCACTCATTTCAACACAATATTCCGGAACATCTATATGGCGATATTTAATAGGCAGATCATTCACGTCGACTAAACCGCCAGGATATAAAATCGTTAGGCGTTCGACCAAGTTTGACAACTCTCTGACGTTCCCCGACCAAGTATGCTCTTTTAAGGACTCGATGGCCCGCTGGGTAAAGCGCACTTTACCACGGCCTTCGTTGTAGACTCGGCTAACCAACTCCTGCAGTAATAGAGGTACATCGTCCTTACGCTCGCTCAGCGCCGGCATTTCAATGGGGAAAACGTTGAGCCGATAGTAAAGATCCTCCCGGAACTCATTGCCCGAGATCATGCTTTCCAAATCCCTATGGGTTGCTGCCACCACTCGAACATCGGCATTAATCGTTTTAGTGCCACCCACTCGCTCGAAAACCCGCTCCTGTAATACGCGAAGTAATTTCACTTGCATCTGCAACGGCATATCACCGATTTCATCGAGGAATAAGGTGCCGCCTTCGGCTAATTCAAAGCGCCCCTTGCGGGAGCTAATTGCCCCGGTAAAGGATCCCTTTTCATGGCCAAACAGTTCACTCTCGAGCAATTCGGGTGGAATAGCGCCACAGTTTACGGGAATAAAAGGACCTTCACGGCGCTCAGAAAGATAATGGATATTACGGGCCACAACCTCTTTACCAGTGCCCGACTGTCCTAGGACTAAGACAGTAGCATCTGAGGTCGCCACCTGATTAATCAAATGTCTAACATTAGCAATACCTTCACTGCGGCCGACTAAGCTCCTGAATAGCTTAGTCTGATTCGCACTTGTTGGTACTTGAGGACGCTTTACTTGGCCGAAAACTTGGCAAAAATGTAACAATTCGGTCAACTGAGGGTAGCTTAGCGGTTCTTCAATTTGCCCAAGCACGTTCGAGACTTGAAGATCACCAGTATCACCGAGTGACAATATAGGCTGCCATGGATACTGACCTGCGAGAGGTTTTATCACATCAATGGGCGTGTTTTCGGTACAAATAACCAAAGCACGATAACGGGTGTCTTGGAGACAAATGCTTAACTTTTCGAGGGCAATTGTTTCAATTTGCTCACCCAAAAATTCAAAAATGCAACACAGGCGACTTAAGCGCTCTGATGGGGTTCCGATAAGTAAAATTCGTTGATCTGTTTGCATCATTCAGTAGGCCGTAAAGCGCTAATAGGTATTAATTCGCATTAATTATTTATGATTAGTTGCTGTAAAAGCTTAACAAATTCAATGTAACAATCTGTGCCACCATCACTACTGTGATGAATATTGTATTATCAGCAGTCGAGAAGCAAGCTTCGGATGCGGATTATGCCAAACTGAATTGATTTTAGTTCATTTATGCCATGATTCTAGTCAAAACAGTCAATAAATTGACATCAGCCAAAAAAAAGACGCACCCAGTGCGCCTTCTTCCTTTTGATCTATAACCCAATTAACTCGCCTCAGTATGGGAAGACACATTATGTTTATCCGCCGGGATAGCATCCCAACCTTCTTTGATCGTGCGTAAAATATCGCATACATCATCAATGGCTTTCACATCATTATTGAGATTGGCTTCGGAGATTTTACGTAACATAAAGTCATAAAGATCGCTTAAGTTTCTCGCAATCTGCCCACCAGCATCCATATTCAAACTATTACTTAATCCAGTAATAATACCGATAGCTTTACTGATATATATCCCTTTATTGGCTAGATCATTTTGCTCAATAGCATAGCGACTCTGTGCCAAACGTTGAAGCGCACCAGCAAACATGAGTTGAATAATTCGATGTGGTGATGCGACGCCAATCTCACTGTCTAATGAAACCTTACGATATGATTGCAGTGAACCTCTCATAAACACCTACCTGTCTAAATCAATTGCTTTGTACACATTTATTTGACGCTTATTTTTGTTTGCAGCGTGTAATAGTGCTTGTATTTCTGACTGAATGATATTGGATTTTTCTACAAAAACTTTTGTTAAATCAAACTGTTTTTCTAGATACGCCCTACAATCTTCCGTCGGTTCGACAACTAATGCATTCAACAAAACTTGACGCTGCCTTACTTTCTCAAGCAATTTTGATACCAACTTATCAGCAGATTCATCTTCAGCAGACATTTTTTCTAATTGATGTAGAGTTTCTAATAACTGCTCATTAAGTGCTTCTAGTTGTTTCACGTAAACTCCTCCCGCGTCTCAACACATTATTACTTAGCGATAACACCTGGAAGTGAATTTAATCGGTCTGCTAAACCTGAACTTTGTTGATTTAAACTTCCTACAACAAGATCCATCGCATTGAACTGTTTAGTTAATCTTGCAGTTAGCTGTCCCATCTTAAGGGAAAAAGCTTCTCTTTGTTCATTCAAACGCGTCTGTTGGCTAGTATATGCATTCTGACGACTGGCAATTAAACCATCACTTTTCACATAATTATTAGCCAAATTATCGAGCCTATTCGCTAGACCAGTATCCTTAGTTGCAAACAATGCCTCAATGCTGGACATATCTTCCGCGATCATTTTATCGAGTTTAGTATCGTCAATAGATAATTTTCCGTACTTATCTGTTTTGATACCAATGTCATATAAAGCAATATCGCCAGTATCAGTGCTTACTCGCTCACTAATCATATTACGCAATTGCGACTCAATTGAACGGATCATCGAATCGCCTTGTAATGCTGATGCAGTCTTTTTATCTTTGTCATAGGATGACATTTTATCAATTGCTGCATTTAAACTATTGAATGCATCAACAAAAGCTTTTACATTCTCCTTAACAGCATCATTATCTTGCTCAATTTTTAGTGTAGTAGTTTTTGATACATCCGCATCCGTCAAGTTCAAAGTCACACCAGTAATTGCACCCTTTATTTCATTGCTCTGTGAAGTAACTTTCTGATCATCAATGTAAATAATGGCATTCTTTGCTACTTGCAGTGTCGACAAGTTCCCTGTTCCAAACATATCGTTTAATCCAGTACCTGAAGTATCATTTGCAGTAATGTTAATCTGATTATCTTCACCTGATTTGTCCGAACTAAATACAAGACGACTACCAGCATCACTTGTGATGACTGTCGCAGTAACAGATTCATTACCTGAAGCTTCATTGACCTTCTTGGCAATTTCATCAAGCGAATCCGTTGCTGAAATAGATACCGAAAAAGAATTCCCATTAACACCGAAATCTAATGAACCTTCACTCACACCTAAAGTTCGATCGGCAACATTCGTTCCTGCAACTTTATGACTTACTGCCAGTTGCTCGACTTTAATCCCGTATGAGCCTGCCTTAGCAGTTTTGTCCGCTATGACATTAATATATTTACTATCACCAGTTGTGACTTTACGCTGATTCAGCACATCGCCAGATTGAAGTTTTTTAAGGGCATCCTGAAACTTAGATAACTCACTTTTAAGAGTTCCAATTGCTGAAACTTTCGCCTTTATCGTATCTTCTGTTTTATTAAAGATCGCCTCTTTAGGTGTCTTTTCGGCATTAACTAATACCGTTACGATATTACTGATATCTAGGCCTGACCCCATGCCTGTCGCTGTTAATGCCATAGCTATTTCCTCAACTTAATATTTACTTGAAAACTCAAGATCAAGCTTCAGTTTTCATCAATAAACCGGTGACTTCAGATAATTTTTCAGCTAACGCCAATGCTTCTTCACTTGGCATTTGTCTAATAACATCTCCAGTGTCTTTATCTAAAACAGTTACCACAGCCTGACCGGAGTTTTCATCAACTTTAAATGAAAGTCCTTTGCGCATCATAGACATCATATCTGATAATTCTGTAGCCACTTGCGCTAATTTACTGGAGTCCTGTTCATTATCCAATTGTTTTTGTTTAACAACTTGATCAATAACAGCCACTGTATTTTTGCTATTTAGCTCAACATCATTCTCTGAAGCCTTTGTTGAACCTTGCAAAACATCCACCTTATTGTGAACCATCATAGATGAACTTGCTATATTGATGTCCATAGCCATACCTCACCAAGTTAAGCACTTACTTTTAATCAACAAAAATTAGCACTTTAAATATTCAACCAACTATTATTGTAGCAAAGGGAGACCCGTCTCCGAATCTCCCTTATCACTTCCAGCTATAAGCGCTTTATTACAACAGTGATAAGGCAACTTGAGGCAATTGGTTAGCTTGAGCCAACATAGCTGAACCCGTTTGTTGCAAT
>NZ_PFGL01000051.1 GCF_002783505.1 Shewanella sp. CG12_big_fil_rev_8_21_14_0_65_47_15 | reverse complement strand
TCTCATATTGACGGAAGTAGTTCTGGAAGGTGATAGAAGCCAAGGTTTGGTTTTCGTTTTGAATGTGTACGCCTTCTTTGGCTTCAACGGCTTGATGTAAGCCTTCTGACCAACGACGGCCAGGCATAGTACGGCCAGTGTGTTCATCGACGATGATCACTTCACCATCCTGAACGATATAGTCAACATCGCGCTCGAATAGTGTATGAGCACGCAGGGCTGCGTTGACATGGTGCAATAACGAAATATTAGCGGCCGAATAGAGTGAATCCCCTTCGGCTAACATGCCACGCTCAATCAGCAGGTTCTCTACCTTTTCTTGGCCGCGCTCGGTGAAATGCACTTGTTTGGCTTTTTCATCGATGCTGTAGTCACCCTCACCCACATATTCTTCCGAGTCTTCTTTATCTTGACGGATAAGACTTGGGATCAGGGTGTTGATCTTGATGTATAGCTCAGAGCTATCTTCAGCGGCACCAGAGATAATCAACGGCGTACGCGCTTCGTCGATTAAGATTGAATCCACTTCGTCGATCAGGGCGTAGTGCAATGGACGCTGTACCCGTTCTTGTGGAGAGAACGCCATATTATCGCGCAGATAGTCAAAACCAAATTCGTTGTTGGTACCGTAGGTGATATCGGCATTATAGGCGGCTTTCTTTTCGTGCTGTCCAAGACCTGCCACGTTGATGCCTACGGTCAAACCGAGGAATTCAAATAGTGGGCGGTTATTCTCGGCATCACGGCGTGCTAAGTAATCGTTGACGGTAATGACGTGCACGCCTTTACCCGTCAGCGCATTTAAGTAGGCGGGCAAAGTTGCCGTTAGGGTTTTACCTTCCCCCGTACGCATCTCGGCAATTCGGTTGCTATCGAGTACCATGCCACCGAGCAACTGCACGTCGAAGTGACGCATTTCAAATATACGCTTCGACGCTTCACGAACCGTGGCAAATGCCTCGGCCATAATCGCCTCGAGGGTTTCACCTGCCGCTAAACGCTCACGAAACTCGGCGGTTTTAGCTTTAAGCTGTTCATCGGTTAATTTTTCATAATCGGCTTCAAGCGCATTAATCTGATTAACGACTTTTTGTAAACCTTTGAGGGTACGGTCGTTACGACTACCAAATACTTTTGTCAGTAATTTACCAAACATCTGAATCACTTATTCTCTGTAGGCCAAGTCCATGATGGAACCTAGAAGCCAATGTTTCAATTAACTTGCTTTGCGGTAGACAAACTTCTGTGGATCTATCTGCTGTCCGCCACGCAACACTTCATAATGTACATGGGCCCCTGTCGAGCGCCCAGTACTTCCCATACTGGCGATGGTATCGCCTTTTGCGACCACATCACCTACAGTCACTGACAAAGCTTTATTATGGCCATAGCGAGTACGTAGCCCATTACCATGGTCAATTTCAACCAACTCACCATAACCGAACATATTCCCAGCCCAAGTCACCACACCTGCGGCAGTCGCGACAACTTTCGCCCCTTCCCGACCGGTAAAATCTATGCCTTTATGCAGGGTTCTACGACCGTTAAAAGGGTCATTACGCAATCCGTAGGGCGACGATAACCAGCCTTTATCTAGCGGAAGCCCAGATACATAACGCTCTTCATCTATATGGTGGTTAGATGACACAGTTTCAAGTAGTGAGAGTTGAACATTATTGTTATCAATTCGTGAAGCAAGCTTATCCATATCATCGATAAGCTGTCCAAGTTCGATATTTGTGCCTAGTTCACTCAAGCCACCCACACCAACCTCAGATGAAAAATCGAAATCATCTTCGAGTTTATTGCGCTCGGCAACTTGTTGGCCTAAGGCTTCGAGGCGGGTGATTTTTGCCTGCATACGGGCAACGTGAGTCACTAGCATGGCTAGTTGAGACTCGGTAGCACTCTTTAGTTCTAAGACTTGTTTCTTCTGTTGTTCACGTACGAGACGATCGTTATCAACACTGGCTTGCTGATTTTCAAATCGAGCGGAGTTGTGTTGATAAATACCGGCACCAGTAGCCAACAATAACATGGGAAGGAGCAACCAGCGTTTACTGGGTTGCCAGCGCGTGACGCCATTCCGACCTTGAATAAATACTGTTACACTCATAGCCTAATTCAGCCATCTTATTATCATATGAAAAAGCCCCCTCAAGATCTCAGCCAATTACTACACCAGTCGGGCAAATTACCCGACATCGCTGAGAAAGCGGAACTACTTTTGTATCTGGATCAGCATGTGAAGCAGATTGTCGCAGGTCCTATTGCGGAACAGCTGAAAGTCGCTAATTTCCGCCAGGGTGTTCTTGTAGTTGAAACCACTTCGGCTGCCTGGGCTGCACGAATTAATTTTCAAAAGTCGAAGTTACTCGCGCAACTTCAAGCAGAAACGCTCCCAATCCTTACCGCAATTGAGGTCAAAGTCAACCCGAGATTAGCAATGTATGATGCAAAGCCTAACCAAGCGCACAAAGAATTGAGTCCTGTTGCGGCGGAACATATTGCCGCACTGGCGGAAAATGTGAGTGGCACACTGGGCGAAAAACTAAAACGGCTGGCCTCATTGGCCAGCCGTAATAAATAAACTCACACTATTTTAAGCAAATAACTATCTCAAACTTAAGCAAATACGGCGCCACCTGGCACAATAAAGCTGACGGGGACATCGGCTTCTTTTTCAAAGCTGATTAACTCCCACGCATCCTGTTGCGCCAGTAGTGCTCGGACTAATTGGTTATTCAGTGCATGGCCCGTTTTATAGGCTGTGAACTCACCTAAAATGGCGTGTCCCGCTACGTAGAGATCACCAAATGCATCTAAAATCTTGTGCTTAACAAACTCGTCCTCATAACGCAGGCCGTCGGGGTTGAGGACGCGGTATTCATCAAGTACAACCGCATTTTCCATGCTGCCACCTAATGCAAGGTTGTTAGCACGCAGATACTCAATATCACGCATAAAACCAAAAGTACGGGCACGGCTGATATCTTTCACAAAAGCAGATGTTGAGAAGTCCATCACCACATGCTGTTGACTACGGGCGATCTCTGGATGAGCAAAGTCAATTTTAAAGTTGACTCTAAAACCTTTAAAGGGTTTTAGCTCGGCCCATTTATCACCATCTTCAACACGCACAGGGCGTTTAATCTTTAAGTACTTCTTAGGTGCGGCCTGCTCTTTAATGCCTGCAGACTGTAATAAGAAGACGAATGGGCTCGCACTGCCATCCATAATGGGGATTTCAGGTGCGTCCACTTCGATTACGGCGTTGTCTATGCCTAAACCTGCGAGTGCAGCAAACAAATGTTCAATAGTTGAAATTCGAATACCTTCGTCATTGACAAGTGCCGTGCACATAGTGGTTTCGCGAACTTGTTCCGCCTTCGCTGGAATAGCGACTGCAGGACTCATATCGGTACGCACAAGTACGATCCCTGTATTAACTGGCGCGGGCATAATGCTCAAGGTGACCTTATTGCCGGAGTGTAATCCGACTCCGGTTGTTTTCACCATTTTTTGAACAGTTCTTTGAAATATCATTCAGTTACCCGTTTTAATTCGAATTACAAAGCCTAATATTTGTACACCCATCGGTGGCAAAACGGCCACAGTGGTATGACATGATAACATAACTTAACCATGTCATACAAATGCAGCTATCCTGTGGTATCGCTCGATAACGAGTGCCACCACAGAATACGCGCTGGACTCAAATGCCCTTGTTAATCAGCTTGCTTACGCAAAAACGCTGGAATATCAAGATAATCCAATTCATGCTTCGTTGAAGGAGCGGGTGCCGGAGCAGGTGCTGGCGAAGCAGGCAACACGTTGCCCTTTGGCGCGGCATAACTCACATGAGCCGCTTCTTCGACATAGGCTTCTACTCTTGGTTCCACAACCACAGGCTCTGGACGAGGTGCAGGCTTAGAAACCAATTGGATATCTGGACGCTTTTCCGCGCCGATACCAGTTGCAACCACAGTAACACGCAATTCATCACTCATTTCTGGGTCGATGACCGCGCCCACGACCACAGTCGCGTTGTCAGAGGCGTAAGCCTTAACATGATTGCCGACGGTTTCGAATTCTTCGATGCTCATGTCCATACCTGCGGTGATGTTAACTAACACACCACGGGCACCGGCTAAGTCGATATCCTCTAATAATGGGCTGGCGACAGCAGCTTCGGCGGCTTCTTCAGCACGGTCTTCACCGCGAGCGACGCCTGTACCCATCATGGCATTACCCATTTCAGACATCACAGTCTTCACGTCGGCGAAGTCGACGTTAATTAGACCAGGACGAGTGATAAGTTCGGCAATACCTTGTACCGCACCGAGTAACACGTTATTCGCTGCGGCAAACGCATCGAGTAAAGAAGTGCCACGGCCCAATACTTTTAATAATTTTTCGTTAGGGATCGTGATTAACGAATCCACGTGCTTGGCTAGCTCGGCAATACCTTGCTCGGCATAGGCCATACGCTTTTTCCCTTCGAATGGGAAAGGCTTAGTCACAACCGCAACGGTCAGAATACCTTCTTCGCGGGCGATTTGCGCCACAACGGGCGCCGCACCTGTACCTGTACCACCGCCCATACCGGCGGCGATAAAGATCATATCCGAGCCTTTGATCGCCGCACGAATGTTCTCGCGGTCTTCTTCAGCGGCGGCACGACCCACATCTGGGTTTGCACCTGCACCTAGGCCTTTAGTAACATCGCGACCTAATTGAATCGTTGAGCCAGCGCCTGATTTACGCAGCGCCTGTGCGTCTGTATTGGTAACGACAAACTCAACACCTTCAATGTTGTGTTTGACCATATGTTCGACAGCATTACCGCCGCCGCCGCCAACGCCGATGACTTTAATCACCGCGTCATCTGAGTGAGTGTCCATGATCTCAAACATTGTCTGATCTCCGTGTTGCCTGCGTTATGAAAATTAAAATTCGCCCTTAAACCAGCTTTGGACCCGATTCCAAGCACTGGTTACCCCTTGACGCTCAGGACGTTCGAATTGACGTTCGATCACCCGTCTTGCACCGTAGTGAAGCAGCCCGACTCCAGTGGAGTAAATGGACTGATCCACATATTCATATAAACCTTTGATCGGTAGCGGTGAAGCCACCCGAACTGGCATGCCGAAGGTTGCTTCTGCAATATCGACTACGCCTTGAATCGACGCTGTGCCACCCGTGAGCACAATACCTGCGGCGATTTGATCTTCTAAGCCACTGTCTTTCAGCTCCTTGAGCACTAGCTCAAACAGCTCTTGATATCTTGGCTCTACCACTTCGGCGAGCGTGTGACGTGACATGCTACGCGATGGACGCCCACCGACCGAGGGTACTTCGATACTGTCTTCACGGCTCACCATTGAGCTGCGCGCACAGGCGAACTGCACTTTAATCTGTTCAGCGTGTGACGACGGTGTGCGGAAAATCTTCGCAATATCGTTCGTCACTTGATTACCCGCCACCGGCACAACCGCGCAGTGGCGCAGGGCGCCGTTGGTATAGACAGCGATATCCGTAGTGCCACCGCCAATATCGACGATACACACACCTAAGTCTTTTTCATCGAAGGTCAGTACGGCATCGGCCGAGGCAATCCCAGAAAACACTAAGTCGTCGACCTTCAAGCCACAGCGCTCCACACTCTTAGTGATGTTCTTCGCCATATCATTAGCACAGGTCACTATATGCACCTTGGCTTCCATCCGCATACCGGACATGCCGATTGGGCTACGAATGCCATCTTGCACGTCAATCGCATATTCCTGCGGTAACACATGCAGAATACGACGTTCGGTCGGGATCTTCACCGAGCGCGCCGTGTGGATCACGTTATCGACGTCTTCCTGTGTCACTTCTTCATCGTTAATCGACACCATGCCATTTTCGTTTTGGCAGGCGATATGTTTACCCGAAATACTCAGGTAAACCGATGATACTTGGCAATCGGCCATTAATTCCGCTTGATCGAGTGCACGTTGCACACTGCGCACGATGGAGTCTAAGTCGTTAACGCCACCTTTATCCATGCCCCTTGAAGGATGGTTACCAAGGCCGACTATGCTGATTTCGCCATCGGGCAGAACTTCGCCTATGATCACTGCGACTTTAGAGGTTCCTATGTCCAATCCGACGATCAGATTTCTATCTTGGTTTTTGGTCATTAATTATCGGCTCTCTTGTTTGTGCATCGCCCCAGCCTACGGCCAACCCTATGTCGTAGCGCAAATCCACTCTGGCAATGGGTTTATCTTGTTTCGCTAGCAGCGGATAAACAGTGATAAACCTTTGTATCCTTGCCATTTTATCTTCTCTACCTAGGTCTAAAACAATACCGTTACCTAGGGTCGCATGCCACGCATGGCGTGGTGTTAAACTTAAACTGGCTAAGGTAAAGCCATTTATCTTCAGCAGCGAATTAACCTGCGCATAGGCGGTTAATACCTCAGTGCCCATATCATCCGGTCCAGATAACTGTGGCAAATGCTCCAACTCTGGATGCGATGGCGCTTCAAACACTTCGCCATGCACATTTAACCATGAGCTACCGTTCCAATGGGCGGCGGGTTGCTGCTCTTGCAAATACACCCTAAGCTTCGCTGGCCATTCACGTCTTACCGATGCGCGATATACCCAAGGTAAAGCCTCTAACGCCTGTTGCACTAAGGTGATGTCAGCACTAAAAAAACTCCGCTGCATCAAATCCTGTAGTGCAATTTGTATATCTCTATCTGTGGTGTAAGTCCGTTCACCTTTGATGGCAACCGCCTCAATCGGCAGGGTGCTGGCATCGTTTAAAAACCTATGTAACTGGTAGCCGCCAAAGACGAAACTACCAATGACCAGCCATAAAAAACCAATCCCGCTCCACAGGTACCAATTAACCCGGGACATCCTCGCCCACCAGTGTCGCCTCTTATCACTCCAAGACACGTTTGTTTCCACCTTTCAACGACACTACTAAAAACCACAGAAAATCGGCCATTATATAGAGCTAAATCTTTTGGTCAAAATTTCCTTTAACCTGAGATCCAGCACGATACATCAAGGTTTTGCTGCGTTAACCACAATCGTTGCAAAGCCTAATTCTGACACTGCTAACTGGCGCGACAGGGCGCCTATATTACCCGCACCTTGGGTCAACAATAAATCCCCTTCCTGCAACACATCGGGCAGCACTTCGGCTAGCTGATCTGGACTGGCGATAAAGATCGGATCTAACTGGCCACGCAGGCGAATTGAGCGACACAGTGCGCGACCATCGGCGCCGGGGATCGGTGCCTCACCCGCACTATAAACATCGAGCAACAGCAGGCAATCCACCAGGGATAACACCTCAATAAAGTCTTCGTACAAGTCACGGGTACGTGTATATCTGTGTGGCTGATAGGCCATGACTAAGCGTTTTTCCGGCCAACCCGCGCGCGCCGCTTTAATGGTCGCCGCCACTTCACTCGGGTGGTGACCATAATCATCGACTAACATGACTTCGCCCTTTGGCGTAGCGAACTTGCCTAAATGTTGGAAACGACGGCCAATACCTTGGAATTCTGCTAAGGCTTGAATGATGGCGCTATCATCGATTTCATCTTCGGTCGCCACGGCAATCGCCGCCAGTGCATTGAGCACATTGTGCTGACCTGGCAGGTTGAGCAGCAGATCTAAATCCTCTTTACCTTTGCGTCTTACTGTAAAGCGGCATTGATGGCCTTGCTGACTGAAATTCAGCGCCTGCACATCGGCATCGTCACTAAAGCCATAGGTCACTAGATGGCGACCGATACGCGGCATAATTTCCCGCACTACGGGATCATCGATACAGACCACGGCCACGCCATAGAATGGCAGGTTATGCAAAAAGTCGACGAAGGTAGATTTGAGTTTCTCAAAATCGCCACCGTAGGTATCCATATGATCGGCTTCGATATTGGTCACTACGCTAACCATGGGCTGCAAATGCAGGAAGCTGGCATCACTCTCGTCCGCCTCGGCGATCAGATAACGACTGGTGCCTAATCTTGCATTGGTGCCGGCACTGTTAAGCAAACCACCGATCACAAAGGTAGGATCCCGCTCTGCCTGACCATAAACACTGGCGATAAGGCTAGTGGTCGTCGTTTTACCATGGGTGCCCGCAATTGCCACACCATGACGATAACGCATTAACTCGGCTAACATTTCGGCGCGGCGCACGATAGGAATACGTAATTCTTTGGCGGCAAGGATTTCTGGGTTTTCCAGATTAATCGCCGTTGAGACGACGACCACATCCACTTGTTGCACGTTTTCAGCGGCATGACCAATTTGGATCTTGGCACCGAGTAAACACAATCTATCGGTCACGGCATTTTGCGCGATATCCGAACCACTCACCTGATAACCTTCGTTCACTAATACTTCGGCGATCCCGCCCATGCCCGCGCCGCCAATGCCGACGAAGTGAATACGCTTAATCCGGCGCATTTCTGGGATCATACTTCTTAACTGTATGTATCTTTCTGTCTTAGTCATACTTATCCTTTCTCGGCGAGGCTAATGCACACTGCGGCAACTTGTTCAGTCGCATCCAGTACTGCAACGTCCCTCGCTCTTTGGCCCATACGGGCTAATTCTGCTCTGTCATTGGCGAGTAACTGTAATTTACTCACCAGTTTATTCACGTCCAAGATGGCCTGCGGCAATAGGAAAGCGGCGCCAGCCTCAACCAATACTTGGGCGTTACGGGTTTGGTGATCATCCACAGCATGGGGATAGGGCACCAAAATACTCGGCAGTCCCACCGCCGCTAGCTCGGATACCGTCAGCGCGCCGGCACGGCACAATACCACATCCGCCCAGCGATAGGCGGCCTCCATATCATCAATAAATTCGGCGACATTCACCCCGCCATCTTGCCCCTGCTGCTGATAAGCCGCTTTTACGCTGGCAAGATTATCTTTGCCTACTTGATGCCACACGGTAATCGATTGCTGCTTACTCAAAGCGGCAACGACCTCGGGCATTAAATCGTTAAAGACTTTGGCGCCGAGACTACCGCCAACAACTAACACCTTTAGGGCGTCATCGGCACCTTGCTTAGGTTCGGCGCCAAGGGCAATCAGCTCGCGGCGAATGGGATTACCGACGACCTTTGCCTTCACTTGGGTAAAGGTATTGTTAAAGGCGCACAGTACTTGGCTCGCAATCCGCGATAACAGCTTATTCGTCATCCCTGGAATGGCGTTTTGCTCATGGAGCACTAAGGGCACGCCAGCCAATTTTGCCGCCACACCACCCGGACCACTGGCGAAGCCACCCATACCGAGCACAACATCGGGTTTAAACTCGGCAATGACCGCCTTGGCTTGCAAAATGGAGCGCACCACTTTAAAGGGCGCCGCTAATTTACGCACTAGGCCATTACCACGAACGCCCTTGATATCGATAAAATCAATATCAAAGCCATACTGGGGCACAAGACGCGCCTCCATACGATCGGCCGTGCCTAACCAACGCACTTGCCAACCCTGCTGCGCTAAATATTTAGCCACCGCGAGCGCCGGGAACACATGTCCTCCCGTGCCACCCGCCATGACTAGAATACGTTTACCCGCGTCGGTCATTACTTCAATCTCCCCTGCACGGCCTGAACTAAACTCATGCGCCGTTCGTAATCGATGCGCAGCAATGTCATTGCCGCCGCCGTCATGACCCATAGACTACTACCGCCGTAACTCACAAAGGGCAGTGTTAACCCTTTAGTAGGTAACATACCAATGCTTGCGCCCACATTAACGACGGTCTGGAAACAGATCCAAATTCCAATGGCATAGGCCAAATAGCCTTCGAAGGCCTTATCCATCACCAGGCATAAATTACCTAAGCGAATGGCCCTCAATGCCACAAATAGCAACACGGATAACACAGCGATAATGCCGATAAACCCTAGTTCTTCCCCAATCACGGCGAAGATAAAGTCGGTATGGGCCTCGGGTAAATATTCCAATTTTTGAATGCTGTTACCTAGCCCTTGACCGAACCAATCCCCGCGACCATAGGCCATCAGGGATTGCGTTAACTGGTAGCCACTACCGAAGGGATCCTGCCAAGGATCCATAAACGAAGTGACTCGGCGCATACGGTAAGGTTCTAATAACACTAAGGCAACGAAGGCCAAGATCCCGGCAAATATCAGCGCGAAGAAGTCGAGCAAGCGCGCCCCTGCGAGGAATAACAGCCCGACAGTGCCGACGAACAACACCACCACAGTTCCTAAGTCGGGTTGCATCAAAATCAAGATGGCGTAGATCGCAAATACCGCAATCGGCTTATAGAAACCCTTGGCATTTTCACGTACTTCCTGATGACGGCGCACCAGATAACCCGCCATATACACAGAGAAAGCAAACTTTGCCACTTCCGCAACTTGGATACGAATAGGGCCTATGGATAACCAACGCGTCGCACCATTCACTGTGGTGCCCACCGCTAATACCGCCAGTAACATCAGTCCCACGACGAGCAACATAATGGGGCTCATACGCTGCCAAGTTTGCATTTCGACCCGAAGGACAAATGCAGCAATCACGAGGCAACCGAGTAGATAGCCCACATGCCGGGTCATAAAGTAGAACGGGTTACCCGTTAACGTCTGGGCCTCGGGCATAGAGGCCGACATTACCATCACAAAACCAAAGCCAATCAGAGACAACACGGCCGTGAGTAAAGCCCGATCGTACAATTGCACGCCTGGGACTTCAGTATCACGTTGCCAGTTGGGGAGTGCATTCAACACCCGCCCAAACAGGCTGAGTTGTCTTGCATCACTCGCCATCGAGTTGCTCCACTTGGCTTCTAAAATCATCACCGCGGGCCATAAAGTTGCTGTACATATCGAGACTCGCACAGGCGGGCGACAGTAAAACGATATCACCGGATGTGGCTAATCCTGCCGCCTTGGCAACAGCCGCTGCCATAGAGTCAACTTTAATCGCCCCCGCTTTAAGTGCGGCAATCTTATTACCATCACGGCCTAAGGTAATGAGATGAGTCACTTTTGTTAACGGCTCTACCAGCGGACCAAAGTCAGCACCTTTACCATCGCCGCCGGCAATTAAAATGATATCGCCCAAGTGATCGCTTAAACCTTCAAGCGCCGCTACCGTAGCGCCCACATTCGTAGCTTTAGAGTCGTTGACATAGGTGACGCCAGCTTTGATCCCAACCACTTCACAGCGATGTGAAAGCCCTGTAAAGGTACGGGCGACTTTGGCCATCACTTGCTTATCCACGCCAACCACATCGACTAAGGCCATGGCCGCGAGTAAATTGGCGTGGTTATGGCTACCAATCAGAGAGACTTCTGTGATGGGCATAATTTCACTGTGCCCATGGTAAATCTTGCTGTCACTAATGCCCCACTCGTCGCCCTCTGGCGACGCTAAACCAAAACTGTTTTGGTTCATCGGTTCCGTCGGCATAGTTAAAGCGTCGTCACGATTAAAGAGGACGGCGCGACTCTGATGATACAAACGCAGCTTAGCGTTGCGATAGGCATCCATATCGCTGTATCTGTCCATATGATCTTCGGTCACGTTTAAACAGGTTGAGACCACACAATTCAGACTGTGAGTGGTTTCTAGCTGGAAGCTCGACAGCTCAAGCACAAAGATCTCGGCATTCTTACTCAAAAGATCGAGTGCCGGAATGCCGATATTGCCGCCCACGGCCACGGCCATCCCAGCTTCACGCAGCATTTCACCAACCAGAGTCGTCACTGTCGACTTGCCATTTGAACCAGCAATGCCAATGACGCAGGGTTTGCGATCGGCAATTTCACGGGCAAATAGCTCGACATCACCAATCACCTCAATCCCCATATCCAGTGCGGCGCGCACCTCGGGAGTATCAATCGCAATACCTGGGCTGATAATGATTTGTGTCGCCTGTACTAAATAACGGCAATCGAATCCGCTGGCAATCAGCTGCACCTCAGGGAAAGAAGTCGCTAAGGTATCGGCTCCCGGTGGTTGCCTGCGGCTATCCATCACCAGTGGCGTAATGCCTTTTTCACACAGATAGCGCACTACCGAGAGCCCCGTCGCCCCCAAACCTAACACTATGTGTGAATACTGATTTTGCATACCCTATTACCTTAACTTCAACGTGGCTAAGCCGAGTAGGACCAGAAATATTGAGATGATCCAGAAGCGGACAATCACACGGGGTTCTGGCCAACCTTTTAACTCGTAATGGTGATGGATTGGCGCCATACGGAAAATCCGTTGACCACGCAACTTGTAGGATCCCACCTGGAGGATCACTGACACAGTTTCCATCACAAACACGCCGCCCATGATCACTAACAAAATTTCTTGACGAACAAGAACGGCGATAGTACCCAGTGCCGCACCTAATGACAGTGAACCCACATCGCCCATAAAGACCTGTGCAGGGTAAGTGTTGAACCATAAAAAGCCTAAGCCCGCACCGACAATGGCGGTACAGACGATCACTAGCTCGCCCGAACCCGGCAAATGTGGAATATGCAGATAATTAGCAAACTGGACGTGGCCCGAAAGGTAGGCAATCAAGGCAAACGCCGCCGCGACCATCACAGTTGGCATAATCGCCAAACCATCTAGACCATCGGTTAAGTTCACTGCGTTACTCGACCCCACAATAGTGAAGTAAGCCAACACAATAAATACAGCGCCCAGTTGTGGCATCACGTCCTTAAAGAAAGGCACTACTAACTGGGTTTCACCTGGATTTGCCGCAGTGGCATACAGGAAAAAAGCAATGAGCAGAGCGGCGAGCGACTGAAGAATGTACTTCCAGCGCGCAATCAAGCCCTTAGTGTCTTTACGCACCACTTTACGGTAATCATCGATAAAACCAATCAGGCCGAAGCTACCCAGCACAAACAGCATCACCCACACATAACGGCTACCGAGATCGCCCCACAACAATACGCTGATAAAGATGGCGGCTAAGATCAGCAGACCACCCATAGTTGGCGTACCGCGTTTACTAAAGTGTGATTCTGGGCCATCGTTACGCACCACTTGGCCAATTTGCATTAACTGCAAACGTTCGATAAGTTTTGGGCCCCACCATAGGCTAAAAATTAATGCGGTTAATAGGCCTAAAATGGCTCTAAACGTCACATAAGAAAATACGTTAAACCCCGTATGAAACTGGGTTAAATACTCGGCCAGATACACCAGCATCTACACTAACTCCCCACGCCCGAAGGCTACTGTTAGGCCATCCACGACCCGCTCCATGGCGGCGCTCCGTGAACCTTTAACTAAAACCGTCACCTGTCCCGGCAACTGGTTGATGTGTTTTATCAGTTTTTCTACTAACGTCGCCACGCTGTCATGGTGCTCCGCCCCGAAAGCTTGGCTCGTGTGCTGACTCAAATTCCCCGTACAAAACAGCGCATCGATTCCCTGCTGTTTTGCCAGTTGTCCGAGTTCAGCGTGCAAAAGGGGCGCATTGTCGCCTAATTCGCCCAAATCTCCCAGTACCAAACAACGATTTTCAGAAATTTCCTTTAACCAGACGATTGCCGCCCCAACAGACATGGGATTCGCGTTATAGCTATCATCGATTAGACGAATTCGCCCTAATTGAGTTGGCTGCATCCGCCCCTTTACGGGAGTGAGTTGGCTTAAGCCTTCGGCAATCTCTGTCAAACTCAATCCCAAGGAAATACAAACACTTGCAGCGGCCAAGGCGTTACTCACTTGATGACGACCCGCCAGCGGCAAGACCACTTGGCAAGACTCACCTAAGTAATTGAGCATAAAACGATAGCAACCGTCTTTATTCGCTTTATGTCCACTTGCAATCACATCGATATGACGTTTTGCCGCACCTTCCTGCTGGGAGAAGCTCAGCTGTTTGTAATGTTTTGCCTTAACACGCATCACATCGGCAAAGGCATCATCGGCATTAATAATGGCAGTGCCATCTTGTTGCAGATGGTTAAAGATTTCTGATTTCGCCTGCGCCACCCCCGCCTGTGAACCAAATCCTTCGAGGTGAGCACTACCGACGTTATTGACTAAAACTACGTTCGGACGCACCAAACCTGAGGTGTAATCAATCTCACCTTTATGGTTAGCACCCAGCTCAAACACCCCGTACTCATCCGCTGGCGTTAAGCGCAGCAGGGTTAAAGGCACGCCAATCTCGTTATTAAAATTACCCGCGGTGTAAAGCACCTGATGCTTAATCGACAGAATAGTGGCGATCATTTCCTTTACGCTTGTCTTGCCATTTGAGCCAGTCAAAGCCACACAAATCGGATTGATTTGGTCACGGACATAAGCCCCGATTGCGCCCATGGCCCTTTGACAATCGGCCACTATTAGCTGCGGAATATCGAAGGCTAACTCGCGCTCGACCATTAACGCCGCCGCGCCGTTCTCAATGGCGGTTGCAGCAAAATCATGGCCATCAAAACGCTCACCCTTTAAGGCGACAAACAGGGTTGCAGCGCCGATTTTACGGCTATCGCTGCTTAAATCTTGAATGGTGACATCGTCACCGACCCGACGCGCGCCTAGGTGTTGACTTAGTGTCTCGAGGGAAAGAGGGATCATCTTACTTGCTCCGATAACTGGCGTGCCAGGGCGCGTTCATCGTAGTCATAACGCACGCCTGCCGCCTCTTGGTAAGTTTCATGGCCTTTACCCGCGAGCAAAATCACATCCCCAGGTTTAGCCAATGCCACAACCTCTTTGATGGCTGTGACACGGTCAACCTGAGTCAATGCGAGTTCTGGATTAATAAGCCCTTGGGTAATATCGGTAATAATTTGCTGAGGATCTTCACTGCGGGCATTGTCGCTGGTCACCATAATGCGGTCGGCAAATTGCTCCGCAGCTTGTCCCATGAGTGGACGCTTACCCTTATCACGGTCGCCACCACAGCCAAATACGCACCATAACTCACCGACACAGTGGCGGCGCAGGGCGTTTAACGCCTGTTCGATTGCATCTGGCGTATGGGCATAGTCGACCACTAAGGTGATGTTGTCCGCGGTGGTAAAACGCTCCATACGACCCGCGACGGGCGTTAGGTATTGCACTTGCTCGGCTAACGCTTTCATATCAAAACCTTGCAGATATAAGGCCGATAACGCCGCGAGTAAATTAGAGAGATTAAAGGCACCAAGTAGTGGTGAGTGGATTTGAGTCTCGCCCTCGGGCCACACTAAGGTTGCACTGACACCTTGATCGTCAAACTTGGCATTTTTGGTATAAAAAGCCGCGGCTTGATGACCTTCAATACTAAAGCCCCAGATCTTAGCGGCGACATTTTGCAACTCAGATAACCACATGGCGCCAACGGCATCGTCTAAGTTCAACAAACCGTGGCGCAGCGCATCGAAGCGAAATAACATTTGCTTAGCCGCCGCATAGTTTTCCATATCGCCGTGGTAATCCAAGTGATCACGGGTCAGGTTAGTGAACACGGCGACATCGAAGGGCACCGCATCGATACGGCCCTGCACTAAACCGTGGCTAGAGACTTCCATCGCACAGGTATTAACGCCTTTGCCTGCAAACTCATGCAGTTGTCGCATCAGGGTAATGGCATCGGCCGTGGTGTTGCCACTATCGACCAACTCGCCCCAGAGGCCGTTACCTAAAGTGCCCATCACCGCCGCTTTGCGTGCCAATAAGGTCGTTAGCTGAGCGATCAACTGACTGGTCGAGGTCTTACCATTCGTTCCTGTAATGCCGATAACGCCCATGGCTTGGCCTTGATTCACGGGGTAACGCACGGCGGCCAACGCCGAAACCTGTTGGCTAAGCCGATAAACATAAATCTGCACAGCTTGCTCAGTGGTAGTCGCAATAACTTTACCTTGCTCTTCGGGATTATCCGTATGCACTAATACCGCAACCGCACCTTGAGCTAAGGCTTTATCAATAAACTGTCTGCCATCGACCTTATGCCCTGGCAGCGCTAAAAACACATCGCCGCGACATATTGCGCGGCTATCTAAGGTCAAATGATTGAAGGACTGATTGCCCGAATACTCAAACCAAGGCGCTAACAGATCCCGTAACAACATCATTCTGTTCTCCCGGCGGCGATACCCGCCAACTGCACCTGTTCTTTATCGGAAATGGGTTCAACATTTAGCATTTGCAGTGAGCCAGACATCACCTTAGCGAATGCCGGCCCTGCCACTGAACCACCATAATAGAGATCGCCCTTGGGCTCGTTAACCACGACTACAATCGCCAGTTTTGGATTATTGACTGGGGCAACACCTGCAAATAAGGCGACATAATCATCACCATATCCCCCTGCAATCGCCTTACGGCTAGTGCCGGATTTACCCGCAACCGGATAACCATCTATATGGGCTAATGTGCCCGTGCCGCCTTTTTCGGTCACACCGACCATCATCTGCAGCACATCATTGGCCACATTTTGTGAAATAACCCGTTCACCCTCGGGCGGCTTCTTGAGCTTTAAAATAGAAACAGGATATAAAGTGCCCCCGTTACCTAAGGTGGCATACATACGTGCAAGCTGAAGTGTGGTGGCCGTTAAGCCGTAGCCGAAGGATAAGGTTGCGCGTTCAAAGTCGGACCAACGGTGTCTGTCTTGGATCACACCCGCGCTTTCACCCGTGAGGTTAATCCCTGAAAAACTCCCCAGCCCCATCGACTGATAGGTGCCGAGCAATTGCTGTACCGGAATAGAGAGGGCTAATTTACTGATCCCCACGTTGCTGGATTTGGCCAGAATACGCGCCAAGCTCATGTCACCATAGTTATTAGGGTCGCGCACCTGACGGCCACCCAAACGCATCCAACCGGGGGATGTCGGGATAATATCGGTCGACTTAACGGTCCCCGCCTCAAGCGCCGCCGCCACTACAAAAGGTTTAATGGTTGAACCCGGCTCGAAGGTATCCGTCATCGCACGGTTACGCATTCTGAAGGTTTGCAGATTATCCCGCGCATTGGGGTTATAGGATGGCGTGTTCACCATGGCCAACACTTCACCCGTGTGGATATCGAGTACCACAATGGAACCCGATGTCGCTTGGTTCATTTCCGTGGTGCGTTTTAGCTCGCGATAGGCAAGCTGCTGGATCCTATGATCAATACTCAACACCAGATCATTTGGACTCTCGCCTTCTTGAACAATATCGAGGCGCTCCACCACATGGCCATCACGGGATTTACGCACTTTTTGCTTCGATGGCGTGCCCGTGAGCCAACTGTTGTAAGCATTTTCAACGCCTTCAATACCGACATCGTCGATGTTAGTGATACCGATCAACTGGGCGGTGATTTCGCCACCTGGGTAATAACGGCGTGATTCAGACTTTAAAAATACCCCGGGCAATTTCAACTGGGTAATATAATCGGCCACCGCAGGTGTCACTTGGCGTTTAAGGTAGGTAAAACGTTTAGTGGGATTACTGCGCACCCTATCGAGCACATCTTCGATAGGCTCGTGCAATACATCGGCAAGAGCTTGCCAACGGCGCATATCGGCAAAACCATTATTATCATTCACTTGCTTAGGATCGGCCCAGACCGCACGCACTGGCACACTGACGGCTAACATGTCGCCATTGCGGTCAGTGATCAAGCCACGTTGCACCTCACGACTAGTGGTGCGCAGGGTGCGCATGTCGCTTTCGTGGCGCAGTTTATCGGGCTCGATAATTTGAATATAGGCCGCGCGTCCCACTAGGCTGCAAAATAGCGCAAACACAAACCCCACCACTACGTATAGACGCCAGTGGATCAGTTGCGGTTTTTGCGGTTTGCTTACCCGTTTGGTTTTTGCTTGCCTAATCATATTTTCCCTATACTCACGGTACCTTTACCACAACTTCTTCGCTGGGCAAGGGGCGACTCATGTTGAGCTCCTTCGATGCAATACGCGTAATACGGCTATGTTCTGTTTGCGATTGCTCTTCCAATAATAAATTGCGCCACTCGATATCTAATCTGTCCCGCTCCTGTAGCAGTTGGTCCCACTGGGTAGTGAGTTTGCGGCTAACATGGCTGGTATAAACCACGGCCACAGCATGACCTAACACGAGCAAAGCCAATAACAAGATCCATTTGTGCCGCCATAAATCGTGCAAAACGATCCGTGGCAGATTTAAAGAGGGCTTACTCACGTCGTTTGCCCCTTAGTAATCTAATCGCTCGGCAATGCGTAACACAGAACTGCGGGCCCTGGCATTGCGTTCTATTTCTTCATCGGACGGCATAATGGCCTTGCCAATGGCGCGCAGTTTGCGCGACTTATTAATTTGATCTTCTGTAATTGGCAGGCCGTGGGGCACGCTTTCGCCTTGGCTGTGGCGACGGATAAAGCGTTTAACAATTCTATCTTCCAAGGAATGGAAGCTGATAATAGATAAACGTCCCTGTGGTGCTAGCACGGTTAATGCTCCCTCAAGAGCTTGATCTATCTGGTCTAATTCACTATTGATATAGATACGGATCGCCTGAAACACGCGGGTTGCCGGGTGTTTATTGCGTTCTTTATTCTTAGTGATACGGGCAATTAAATCGGCCAAATCTTTAGTGCGTAAAAACGGCGTTTTATCACGGTCGGCCGCAATACAACGGGCGATATGGCGGGCATTTTTCTCCTCGCCATAGGTTTTGAATACCCAGGCCATATCTTCTATCTCGGCACGGGCAATCCACTGAGCCGCAGTCTCACCTTGGCTATTGTCCATCCGCATATCCAGCGGGCCATCACGCAAAAAGCTAAAACCACGTTCGGCATCGTCAAGTTGGGGTGAAGACACGCCTAAATCGAGTAACACACCATCAATTTTACCGCTAAGGCCCAGTTCCTCGACATAATCGGCTAACTGGCCAAAACCACCGTGTACGATTTGAAAACGGGGATCGTCGCTAAATTGTTTTGCCGCTTCAATCGCTTGGGGATCGCGATCGATCGCAATCAGACGGCCATTGGCACCGAGTCGTTGCAACACTTGTCTTGAATGACCACCGCGGCCGAACGTGCCATCGATATAGATGCCATCGTCTTTGATGTTCAAACCGCCGACCGTTTCTTCTAGCAGAACGGATAAATGGGCAAATTCCTGACTCATTACTCTCTTCTTATTTAGTTATGCGACACGTTAGAGTGAAAAATCCGCCAGACGCTCGTTGTTAGCAAGCTCCTCGCTTCGAATCGTTTCCTGACACTCATCAATTTGCTGCAGCCAAGCTTGCTCATCCCACAGCTCAAATTTGTTTAACTGCCCCACCAGCATGATGCGCTTATCTAAGCTGGCGTATTGCCGCAGCGGCGGTGGCAGTAATATGCGCCCATTGCCGTCGAGTTCGACCTCATGGGCATAACCGAGCAACAGTCGCTTTAAGGATCTCTGGGTTTTATCGGTGTCGGAAAGTGTCAGTAACTTAGCTTCGATCAATTCCCATTCATGGATTGGATACAAGAGTAAACAGGCGGATTGAATATCGACGGTGATCACGATGCGGCCTTGGTGCTCAAGCTGCAAAGGTTCGCGGTATCGCACTGGAATAGCGATCCGTCCCTTTGTATCTAGGTTGATGGCACTGGCTCCACGAAACACGCTAATTCATCCTATCCTTTGATTTTTGATCCACAAATATCCACTATTTCCCACAACTGCTAAGTTTAGGGACAGTGGACAAGCATTGTCAAGGGATCGAATCCTTTTATAAAGCCAGTCGGCAAGCGGGTTAGCAGCATGTTATCCCCATCGCCTAGTGACAAAGTTTTGACAAAAAAATCGGCACAAAATCGGCTAAACGATGGAAAGGACAGGAATAAATAGAGGATAAAAAAACAGCAATCGTTAGCTTTCAGGTAGTTGCAATGCAAAATATGCCGCTGAATTTCTGTAATTGTGGGATTTGATCTTGGGATAAATCACGATAGACTCACAAATCGCAACAAAATAAACCTAAATTTTACTTTTAACCGGCGTCAGAAAATCGCTCAATTCAGCATAAATCGCTCGATCTTTATGTTTGGCCAATGGCTTCGGCTAAGAAATTTATTTAATGATTGCGAGAAAGCTCAAAGATCTCGCCCTATTCAACCATCAAAAAGTGACGCAATGACAGCACCTTGGATCCGCAGTAGCCACAAATGGCTCGCCTTAATCAGTGCCATACAAGTTATGATTTGGTTAGGTTCTGGAGTTTATATGGTGCTAATGGATATTGAATTTATCCGTGGAAAACATTTAGTCGATCTCACTCGAACCGCGGAATTTAGTGTATCTCCTCCAAGCTACAGTTTTAACGATTTACTCAGGGATCACCCTCAAGCGACCGACATCACTCTCTATGTCACCCAAGGACGAGCCTATTACAGCGCCAAAATCGATAACCAGTTGCAGCAACTCGATGCGACCACTGGCAAGATCCACCCCCTTTTGGCCGAGGACCAAGCCCGAAAAGCGGCGGTGCAAGTCTATACGGGCACGGCTAACATCATAGGAGCCACACTCCACCAGCATACTGTTCCCGCCGAAATATCCCCTCGACTCTTACCCGTATGGCAGTTTGAATTCGATGATATGGCACATTCGAGCCTGTATATTTCGGCAACAACCGGGCAACTGGTCAGCACCCGCCACCATTATTGGCGGCTTTTCGATATCCTGTGGATGCTGCATATCATGGATTACGATACCCGTGAAGATGTGCATAACCCCCTACTCAGGGTAATGACAGCTTTAGCCATATTAACGGCACTTTTTGGTATAGCCTTGACCTATATCAGCTTTAGAAACAGTACTGTAAAAGAGGATAAACAATGATGTCCTCTGCAGCTAACAACCCCTCCTGGTGGCGAGTGACTCAAACCCTGCATAAATGGCTGGGGCTGATTGTTGGTTTACAGTTCCTTATCTGGCTAGCAACGGGTTTAGCCTTTAATCTGATTGACGAGCAGAAACTCGATGCGGATGTTTATCGAATGAGCGATACATCGGCAGCAATCACAACCCCCCTCGCCAATCCAGATACATTAATCGCCCAATACCAATCCCAAGGGTTTATCCAGCTAAAGCTATCTTCTGTATTAAATCGCCCCGTATACGCGATCAGCACTCGGACACAAAGCTATTGGTTTTGGGCCGACTCACTTGAACCCATGCGGCTAACACCTGAGCAATTAACTCAAATTGCCCAGGCAAGCTACTCAGGATCGGGAATGATGAATACTGTGCGCGCCCCCACGAATCCAATCGCCTTTACTGCCCAAGGGCCCATAGTACAAATTGATACCAGTGATGCCCTTGGCACGCGAATTTACCTTGATTCGGCATCTGGCAGAGTACTCGCCCACCAAAATCGTCAGTCCGATCTCAAAGATCTACTGTTTATGTTGCACTTTATGGATTACGTCCCAGAAAATGGCATTAACTTTAACCATGCTCTCATACAAATTATCAGCCTTGGTGCACTTTTGCTGGGTATGAGCGGTGTATTAACCCTAGGACATAAGTTCAGCCAAGGTCAGTTGCGCCTCCCCCGTTTTAAAGCATTCACCTCGCAAGGGAAAATCCATTTATATTCGGAACAGGCCGAGCTGTTAAGCGAACTGACGATCCACCCTGGTACCTTGTTGCACAGCCTTAACCAGGGACAGGAACGACTCCGCACAAGTTGTGGCGGTGGTGGACGTTGCGGTCTATGCAAATTACGCTTCGTAGAGCATGCCCCCGCACCTAATGATTATGATTTAGATAAACTGAGCATTTTAGAACTAGAGTCAGGCGTTCGTCTCAGCTGCCAACATCCCGCACAGTCGTGCAAACTTGCTCTGGTGACCAAGACACAACATCGATTCCTACTAAATTCGACAAATCGCCAAACGATCTGAAACGGCGTATAGTCTAAATATTAACCAACTCCTGCCGATAGAATGCCAAGTGGCTTACAAAAGGAGGCGTTATGAGTGGATTGGATAGTATTTATGCCATGCTGGCACAGCCAGTTAAAGCAGTGTTGCACCCTAAACGGGTCGTCGATCAGGTGAGCAGTACCACAGCGAATGCGCCTGATAGCCATGAATCACCCCAGTCGCAACTCCCCCCAACCATAGAGGGTCGTGACGCCAGAGTCAGGGACAGGCGCAAAGAATCCGATGCCAAACGCAATAAAAAGCGCCGGGAGTCCGATAAACAAGGCAAATTGAAAGAGGGTCTAGTGCTTGAGGTGACCGACGATACGGCGGAAATCAATAAGCCACCCAGTCAGCATATTATTGATGTTGAAGTATAAACCCGTACTGATATCAAACGAAAAAGGCGCAATCCCATTGGATTAGCGCCTTTTTATTCGCTTCAAACTGATTTAGTCGCTGCAATCTGCAATCGAGTGCATTTGAAACGAAGCCAGCCTCAAATCTAAGCATGCCGCAAGGCAAGCCACTTCAGTCAAATAGCTTAGGCGCGAGTTCTGGCGACGGCATCCTGCCAACCCGTGTACAATCTCAGCCGATCCTTAGCATCGATATTGGGGATAAAATGCTTATCGATACAGGCTTTATGTTCAAGCTCGATCACATTCTCCCAAAAGCCCACCGCCAGACCCGCTAAAAATGCCGCGCCTAGGGCAGTCGTTTCGCAATTACTCGGCCTTAGCACTTCGACATTGGTAATATCGGCTTGAAACTGCATCAAAAAATCATTGGCGACCGCGCCACCATCTACCTTCAAACGCTTAAGGCTGACGCCACTGTCTTTAGTCATGGCATCGAGTAAATCCTTACTCTGGTAAGCGATGGATTCTAACGCCGCCCGAATAATATGATTACGGTTGGCGCCACGGGTTAACCCAAATAGTGCACCACGGGCATTGGGATCCCAATAGGGCGCACCGAGTCCCACAAAAGCGGGGACTAGATACACACCATTAGTATCGGCAACCTTAGAGGCAAAATATTCGGTATCGCTGGCATCGCGAATAAGCCCGAGTTCATCCCGCAACCATTGAATGGTCGCGCCGCCCATAAAGACTGACCCTTCGAGGGCATAGTTCACTTCGCCTTTTGGCCCCACGGCAACTGTGGTCAGTAAGCCATGGTTGGAGCGCACCGCTTTGGTTCCGGTATTCATCAACAAGAAGCAGCCAGTGCCATAGGTATTCTTCGCCATGCCGGGCTCGACACACAGCTGACCAAAAAGCGCTGCCTGCTGGTCGCCCGCCATCCCTGCGACTTGGATTTCACTGCCTTCACCGGCAATCCGCGTGGTGCCATACACGCTGCAAGACGGTTTAACTTCGGGCAACAGAGACAAGGGAATATCTAAAGCTTCAAGTAACTTGTTATCCCAAGTCAGGCTATGGATATTGAATAGTAGAGTGCGGGCGGCATTGGTGGGATCGGTGACATGCACTTTGCCCTCGGTTAACTTCCACACGAGCCAAGTATCGATAGTGCCGAACAACAACTCACCGCGCTCGGCTTGCGCACGGGCATTGGGCACATTATCGAGGATCCACTTGATCTTAGTGCCTGAAAAATAAGGGTCGAGTAATAGACCGGTGTTTTCACGCACATACTCTTCTAGCCCTTGCGCCTTGAGTCGCTCACAAATCTCAGAGCTGCGACGACACTGCCATACAATCGCGTTATAGATAGGTTTACCTGTGGCTTTCTCCCAAATAACAGTGGTTTCCCGCTGATTGGTAATGCCAATCGCGGCTACTTCATCGCTGTGGATCCCCGCGCGCGCCAGCACTTCAATTAATACTGAACTTTGGCTTGCCCAAATCTCCATGGGATCATGCTCGACCCAACCCGGATTAGGATACAACTGGGTGAATTCCCGCTGGGACACGCTAACAATGTTTGCGTCGTGATCGAACACTATCGCCCTTGAGCTGGTCGTGCCTTGATCTAAGGCCACCACGTATTTTTTCTGCACGCTTTCCTATCCTATTTCTATTCCGAGTAACACTCTGAATACCCACGAGTTTGGCTCTATCACCACAACTGTGGACTTAAAAAATAATTGTGGATACTGAATATATTCGCAATAACGCCCTATGACCAGTCCAACTGTGACGTTGCTCTAGCGTGGGCTAATTCAAATAAATCATAGAAAGCATACAAATAGAGTTGCAAACAACTAAAGACGGCCTACGCTTACATATAATTAGAAAAATCTAATTGATAGGAATTCAGCGAATGCCAACACCGAGGTCGACGCATTGATGATTTAATCTGTTTGAAGGAATGCATGATGAAAAGAGTGATAGTGATAGGTGCAGGACTGGGTGGCGTTTCCGCCGCATTTGAGCTTAAGCAACGACTTCCGGCCGACTGCGAAGTAGGTGTGATCAGTGAAGGAGACTATTTTCAGTTTGTTCCATCCAATCCTTGGATTGCCCTGGGGGAACGAACACGTGATGAAATTAGCCTGCCGATAGGCGCTTACTTGAATAAGCGCAAGATCAGTTACTCGGGTGAAGGCGTTACCCATATCGATCCTATTAAGCGTCAGCTCACTCTAGGCAACGGCAGCACCGACCACTATGACTATCTTGTGATCTGCTCAGGCCCCAAACTCGCCTTCGAGAATGTGCCTGGTGCGGGTCCCGAAGGTTTCACTCAATCTATCTGTACTTTAGATCATGCGGAAAAAGCCTACGCGTGTTTTCAGCAACTACTCGCCTCACCCGGCCCCGTCGTGGTTGGCGCATTACAAGGAGCCAGTTGCTTCGGGCCCGCCTACGAATATGTGTTATCACTCGAACATTTATTGAGAAAACATAAAATTCGCCAGCATGTTCCCATCACTTTTGTCACCAGCGAACCCTATGTTGGCCATATGGGATTAGGTGGCGTTGGTGATTCTAAGTCCTTAATGGAACATGAGTTTAGAGAGCGAAGTATCAAATGGATTTGCAATGCAAAAACCACTCACTTCGAGCCAGGCATGGCCTATGTGGATGAGCTAGATAGAAGAGGTGAAGTCGAGTTTCAACATGAGCTACCTTTCTCGCTCGCCATGTTTCTGCCGCCTTTCAAGGGCAGCGCAGCGATTGCAGCCGTGCCCGAACTCTGTAATGAAAAGGGCTTTGTATTGACCGATAGCTATCAATGCTCACCACGTTATCCCGAGATCTTTGCCGCTGGTGTCTGTGTGGCGCTGCCGCCACTGGAAAAAACCCCCGTTCCTATTGGTGTGCCTAAGACTGGCTTTATGATCGAATCCATGACCACCGCGATTGTGGATAATATTCTCGCCAGCTTAAAAGGCGAGTCTCCCAACACTAAACCCACACTCAATGCGATTTGTCTGGCCGATATGGGCGACAAAGGCGCCGCATTTGTCGCTTTACCCCAAAATCCACCGCGCAATGCTAACTGGACCTCCATGGGTAAATGGGTACATGTCGCCAAAATTGCCTTTGAGAAATATTTCCTCTACAAAGTTCGCCACGGAACGAGTGAGCCCATCTATGAAAAATATGTGCTCGGCAGTTTAGGTATCCATCGAACCCATGAGCCTGAAGATCCAAAACCACCTCAAGAATAAAACAAAAAAGCCCTGAAGATTCAGGGCTTTTTTAAAACTACGAATAGCTTACATCCTGTAGCTCATCTGGATACCCGCAAGCCACACATCGCCGCTTGCTTCGCCGTTAAAGTTAACAGTCGCTAGATTCAATAGATTTTGTTGCTCGTTGATGGGCGCATCGCCTGTTGCTTTGATATAGGTCACAGCGAAATCAAGGTTCAGATTCTTAGTCGCCTGATAACCTGCACCCACAGAGAACCACAGACGGTCAGAGTCTGGAATTGTGGTTGTGCGCCACTCGTCCTGCGCCGCGGTTTTATCTAAAGCGACACCGGCACGCACTAACCAAGCATTATTTACTTGGTAAGTGGTTCCCAGCGCGAAGCGCCAGTTATCTTCGAAGTGTTCTTCTTTCACTAAATCAGACTCTAAACCGCCCTTAGGCTTAACCTCGCCGGGGAAATACGCCGCCAGTTGATCGAATACACTCCAATCGGTCCAGTTCACGCTCGCATGCATGGCCCAGTTGTCGGTCAATTGGTGATGGGAAGCTATCTCTGCAAAAGCGGGCAATTCAAGGGGTAAATAACCTTCGATAGACACATCTTGGCCGCCGGTATAAATCACACCTGAAGCGTGTCCATCTAGCTCTAATTTAACGCCACTGTGGTAAGCAAAACCTAAACGGTGAGCGGGGTTAATTTGCCAGCTTGCACCTAACTGCCAGCCGTAACCCACATCATCACCCTTCATGCTTTTCAGCTCAGTGCCACCAGGAGGTAACATACCAGCAACCTGAGGAGGCAAAGCCGGTTTGATACCATCGACCCAACCGGGTAATGAGGCACCGATTTCGCCTTCACCATAAACGATTCGCACACCGGCACCTACGCTAACAGCATCATTGATGCGATAGGCGATATTGGGATTAAACTCAACGGTCGTTACCGAAGTCTTATTACCAAAAATGGCCGCGGCATGGGTCGCAGGTAATTCAGTGGCGAGACCATAGTTAGAGTTTACCGCTAGGCCCCAAGTCCATTGGTCATTTAACTGATTTGAGTAGTAAAAATTTGGCACCAGTGCGTCATCGGCCACATCCAGAGCATCGCCACCTTTCATAACGACAGGATCTGGGCCAAGCAACGGCGAGCTAAGGCTGACCTCGCCGGTCACATCGACGTTTGGCATCACATAGATGCCACCCGCAGAGAGCTGACGACCCTCAAGGTAGGTCAGCATGGCTGGATTTCGACCTTGAGCCGAAGCGTTATCCGCCATAGCGGCTTCACCCGCAAAGGCACGGCCTAACCCTGTAGCAGAATATTCGGCTAGTTGAAAACCAGCGGCATGGAGCTGAGTCGTTGAACTTAACAAGGCTGCAGTGACAGCCAAAGTCAGAAGACGTTTTTGCATCATTATTCTCTAATCATCTTATTGTTATCTGTACTACTTAAATGAGTACTGCGGCGTTCAGGCAAAATAGAGCAAACACTCCAGATTGAATGCGCAGCAGTTTACTTATGCAGAAGATGTTTGCAACCAAAGGAGATAAAACAGATGAAAAAACTAAATAAATTCCAATATTGGATATTTTTAGTGATAAAGATCAATATTCAAACATCAAAACACAGTCATTATTAGACTTAAAACTCGCTATTGGAGAAATGCACAAAAGCAATAAAATTTATAAATTCATTAATATCAATTAATTATAAAAATAAAAACCATAAACAACTGTAACTCATTTTTCTTAACCGCATTTAGCATAAATCACTAACGTCTGAATGATTTTATATTTAGATAGAACAATCAGTTTAAATAAACGTTAAATACAACACGTTAACTGATAGACATTTAATAGGCAGCAACAAAAACGCCTAGATTTTCATCTAGGCGCATTATCAACATCCATTAGATGGTACATATGTGCGCTGAAAGTTTAGCGGCGCCAGCCTTGGATTTGAGTTTCGTACTGACTGATTTGCGCAGCATGGGACAAGGTCAAGCCAATCGCATCTAAACCGTTGAGTAACTTATGTCGCGCCGACTCTGCCAGGGTAAAACTAAACTCAGCCCCCGACGGTGAAATCACTTTACAGCTTGTGAGATCAACCGTAATTTGTGCTCCTGCTTCTGCCGCCACTTCATCCATTAATTGGCGCACCTGCGCGTGGGTTAACGCCACAGGTAATAGGCCATTATTGATTGAGTTACCGTAAAAAATATCGGCAAAACTCGGGGCAATAATGGCGCGTAGGCCAAAGTCCGCCAGCGCCCAAGGCGCATGTTCGCGACTTGAACCACAACCAAAGTTTTCCTGTGCCAAAAGAATCGACGCGCCTTTATAACGAGGCTGGTTCAATGAAAACTCAGGATTGGGCACATCGCCCGCATCATCTAAATAACGCCAGTCGTGAAATAAGTGCACGCCGAAACCATCGCGCGTCACCTTAGACAAAAACTGTTTCGGAATGATCTGATCCGTATCGATATTGGTGCTGTCTATCATGACCGCAAGCCCGGTATGGGTTGTAAAAGGTTGCATTAACTTCTCCTCTTGGGTTTACGGTAATTAGTAAGGTTTACGAATATCGACAAAATGCCCCGCGACCGCAGCGGCTGCGGCCATCGCAGGGCTCACCAAATGGGTGCGACTGCCGCGACCTTGGCGACCTTCGAAGTTACGATTACTGGTCGAGGCGCAGCGATCGCCCGCTTCTAATCTGTCGTCATTCATCGCTAAACACATAGAACAGCCCGGTAAACGCCACTCAAACCCCGCTTCGATAAAGATTTTATCTAAGCCTTCGGCTTCAGCCTGCGCTTTCACTAGGCCAGAACCAGGTACGACAATCGCGGTGACACCACTCGCCACTTTACGGCCCTTGGCATGTACGGCGGCACTGCGTAAATCTTCAATCCGTGAGTTAGTACAAGAACCGATAAATACCTTGTTGATGCTGATGTCCGTCATCGGTGTGCCCGCACTCAGGCCAATGTATTCTAAAGCCTTTTCCATACTAGCTCGGGTGCTTAGGTTAGCTTCATTTATGGGATCGGGTACTTTGCCATCGATTGCCACTACTTGGCCTGGGTTAGTACCCCAAGTCAATTGCGGCGCAATGTCGGCGGCATCTAACTCAACGACAGCATCAAACACGGCGCCGTCATCGGTTTTAATGCTTTTCCAGTAAGCAACAGCCTCTGCCCAATCTTCGCCCTTTGGCGCAAATTCGCGACCTGCTAAATAATCAAAGGTGGTTTGATCCGGCGCGACCATGCCCGCCTTAGCGCCCATTTCAATCGCCATGTTGCAAACTGTCATGCGACCTTCCATCGACAGGGCTTCAATCGCCTCGCCGCAGAACTCCACCACGTAGCCAGTACCACCATCCATGCCGATTTTACCAATGATAGCGAGGACGATATCTTTGGCGGTCACGCCATCGGTGACATGACCACGCACTTCAATCTTCATGGTCTTAGCTTTTAACTGACGCAGGGTTTGGGTTGCTAACACGTGCTCAACTTCCGATGTACCAATACCAAACGCCAATGCACCAAAGGCGCCATGGGTGGCGGTATGGGAATCGCCACAGACAATCACAGTGCCCGGTAAGGTAATGCCAAGTTCGGGCCCCATCACATGCACAATCCCTTGATTAGGATGGTGAATGTCGTATAAGCGCACGCCAAAGTCTTTGCAGTTTTGCGCTAGGGTTTCCACCTGAGTGCGCGCCATCGGACTTAGGGCATCTAAACTGGCACTACGGGTTGAAGTATTATGATCCATAGTGGCAAAGGTTTTTTCCGGCGCGCGCAGTTTGCGGCCCGCCACCTTCAAACCGCTGAACGCTTGCGGTGACGTCACTTCATGGACTAAATGTCTGTCGACATAAATGACCGGCGCTTCGCCCTCGGGAGAAGCAACGATATGGGCATCCCATACTTTTTGGTACAAGGTCTTTGCGTTCGTCATTACACACCTTCCTTTATAGCATTGGCGATAAAGTCACCCATTTCTGCCGTCGATTTCGCTTCACTACGCTTGTCGCTGCTCAATAACTCACCGGTTAAATAGCCAGAGTTCAAGGCTTTGCTCACGGCGCGCTCAATCGCACTCGCCGCTGCTTCTTGTTTTAAGCTGTGGCGCAACATCAATGCCGCCGACAGAATTTGCGCGATTGGGTTGGCAATCCCTTTGCCTGCGATATCCGGCGCGCTACCACCCGCGGGTTCGAATAAACCAAAGCCAGTGCTGTTCATGCTCGCCGAGGACAACAAGCCCATAGACCCCGTTAACATGGCGATTTCGTCGGATAAAATGTCACCGAACAGGTTAGAACATAGCATCACATCGAACTCATCGGGACGACGTAGCAGCTGCATGGTCGCATTATCGATATAGATATGTTCCAGCTCGACCTCGGGAAAATCAACCGCCACTTCTTCAACCACTTGGCGCCACAACACTGAACAAGCCAGTACGTTGGCTTTATCCACTGAGGTGACTTTTTTACGACGACCACGGGCGGCTTCAAAGGCGATGCGGGCGATACGGCTAATTTCACGGCGGCTATAACGCATGGTATCGAAGGCTTCTTCATTCTCGCCTTCGCCTTGGCGGCCCTTAGGCTTACCAAAATAAATGCCGCCGGTTAGCTCACGCACACATAAAACATCGAAACCACGGGCAGAAATATCACTGCGCAGCGGTGACATATGCTCTAGGCCGTCGTGCAGTTTGGCGGGGCGCAGATTACAGAACAGTTCGAAGTGACCACGCAGAGGCAATAGCGCGCCGCGCTCAGGTTGCTCATTTGGCGGCAGTTTTTCCCACTTAGGGCCACCGACTGAACCAAATAGAATCGCATCGGCCGCTTCACAACCCTTTAGCGTGGCATCGGGTAGTGGACAACCGTGGTTATCGATGGCAATACCGCCGACATCGTATTGCGTATATTCGATAGTTAAATCGAATCGCGCCTCTACTTCACGCAGCACTTTACGCGCCTCTGCCATCACTTCTGGGCCGATCCCGTCCCCTGCTAATACAGCTACTTGATAACTCATACGCCAGCCAACTCCTTTAAATGTGAATGCTTTATGCTCGACCTTGCTATTCTTTGGGTGCTTTTAGCGACTAGACGCCGCCTAGCTCTCGATTCTTTTGCATGTTTTGTTTGTAATCGGCGACCTTGTCTGCACGGCACGTTAAGTTCATCACATGCACTAAGGCGCGCGCCGAGGCTTCAACCACATCTGTCGCTAAACCTACACCGTGGAAGTTTTGCTCGTGGTAAACGGCGGTAATGTCCACTTGACCTAAGGCATTTTGGCCTACGCCCTTAGCGCCTAACTTGTAGCTGATGATGTCGATACGACAGTCAGTTGCACGGGCAATGGCGTTATAGGCGGCATCGACGGGACCATTACCGGTTGCGGCTTCGGTTTTAACTTCGCCGCCGACTTCGATACGAACGGTAGCGGTGGCAACGCCTTCGGTAGAGTCAGACTGCACCACTAATTGCTGCAATTGATAGTGATTGTCTTCTTCGGCCTGCGCTTCCATAAAGGCTAATGCTTCTAAATCATAATCAAAGACTTGGCCCTTTTTATCGGCCAATTTTAGGAACTCTTCGTACAGAGTATCCATATTGTAATCGTGCTCACTATAGCCCATTTCTTCCATGCGATGCTTGATCACATGGCGACCCGAGCGCGAGGTCATATTTAAGTTATTGCGATTCAAACCTATGCTTTCGGGTGTCATGATTTCATAGGTATTTTGCGCTTTTAACATGCCATCCTGATGGATGCCCGACGAATGGGTGAACGCATTGGCACCCACAATCGCCTTGTTCGCCTGTACTGGCATGTTGCATAACTGGCTGACTAAATTAGAAGTACGGTGGATTTCTTTGCCGTTAATGCCTGTTTCCAAACCCAACATGCCCTTGCGCGTCGCTAGAATCATAGCGATCTCTTCCAATGAACAGTTACCCGCACGCTCACCTATACCATTGATCGTACATTCGATTTGACGAGCACCGTGTTGCACTGCGGTTATTGAGTTAGCCACAGATAAACCTAAGTCATCGTGGCAATGCACTGAGATCACCGCTTGGTCGATATTCGGCACGCGGTTAAATAGAGTCTGAATGATATTGCCAAACTCGCTTGGCACTGTGTAACCGACAGTATCGGGAATGTTAATGGTACGCGCGCCAGCAAGAATAGCGGCCTCCACCATGCGGCACAGATTATCGATGGGTGTGCGTCCCGCATCCTCACAGGAAAACTCCACATCATCGGTAAAACGGCGGGCGTATTTCACGGCGCCTACGGCCATCTCTAACACTTGGTCAAAGGAGCGCTTCAGCTTGCTCTCCACATGAATCGTCGAGGTCGAGATAAAGGTATGGATACGGAATTGGTCAGCGACAGATAAGGCCTGCGCCGCGGCATCAATGTCCTTTTCAAGTGCGCGGGATAACGCACAAACGCGGCTATTTTTGATGGTGCGCGCTATGGTCTGCACGGATTCAAAATCACCGGGTGACGACACAGGAAACCCCACTTCCATCACATCAACACCTAGACGTTCCAGCGCCATGGCTATCTGTAACTTTTCTTTGACCGTAAGGCTTGCGGCTAACGCCTGCTCACCATCTCGTAAGGTCGTATCAAATATAATGACTCTGTTAGACATCTCGCTTCTCCATGGAACGTCACCGTTCATTATTTAACTTTTGCCGTATTCAGATACAAAAAACCCCGCAACATTGGTGCGGGGTTTGTGAATGCTTTGCCTATTCATCGAGCGTGCAACACTAAGACCTCCGCGTATAAACCGCGAGGAGAGAGAGGAGGAGATCGAGTTTGCTGCTAATTCTATTCATTTTATTTAAATATTTATTCTGTTCAAATAATCTAGGACGGTTAATATTTAACTTGCCTAGCCGAGAGTGTCAACCCTAATTTTTTCATGTTCCAGTGATTTTTTCGTCTCAAAGCAAATATTGACGTGTTTTATTCGTAAAAAAGTGATCGTTCCCCCATAATTAACCCGCTGTTAGTGCAGAAAAATCGATACAATGAGTTGAGCCTCACCCTAAAGAAAAAAACAGTTTTTTATGCAAAAAATGATTTGAAAAAGTTATAATCGCCACCCGCAGTTACGGATACGTGATCAAACGCATTTTATGGAGCAAAAAATGGATTTTCGCATCTTTGCGCTGAGCCTGCTGTTATGGCTGTTTCCCTATGGGGCCAGTGCTAGCGAACAATTAGATAAGTTGACTGAACTTGTCTATCAGTATCCAGTTAAAGCTTTCACTCAGATTTCCACATTAGAAAAGCAACAAACTCCTGAAAACTCAACAGATATAGATAGGTTACGCGTTAGCATTTTAAAATGCCAAAACCTACTGCAGCTAGGTGAGAACGAAGCAGCCATTAATCTCGCTCAATTAGGCGAGGCAAAAGCTAAGCAACTCAAGCTAGATCAAGCGCGCCCCTATTTTTTGATCTGCCAAGCCGACGCCAACCTCAATTACAATAATATTCAAAATGCCCTACCTTTGCTCGATTCGGCGATCACCCTTGCCCGCCGTTATCAACAACCCCAAGCACTCGTAGATGCACTACGTCTCAGGGGTCAACTCGATACCAATACGGATAATTTCTCTTCCGCCATCGAAGATTTGCGGCTCGCCATCGATATTTATCCTGATCTACATACTCAACCCCAAAATTGGGTGTGGCCACCGCAGGCCTATATTTATGCGGCCATGGGCAATTTACTCTACGCAACCCATGACTTCCCCCAAGCCATGTATTACACAAATCTTGCTTTACAGAGTACAGATGCCAAAGGGAAAGTATTGCACTTCACTTTATGCAATGCGGCAAGAATCGCTTTCGATAATCAAGAGTTTGACTACAGTGATAAACTCGAAAAACAAGCAAAAGCGCTATTACCTGAACTCGGCTCTCCACTGGAACTCGCCTACAGCTATGCCATTTTAGCCTCGATCGCGCTCGATAAAGGCCGTATCGACACAGCTGAAGAGTATATTTCCATCGCCATCAATACCTTCAAAAAACAAAATCAACAATTAGCAGTGATGCTATCGACTCGGCTACTGGCTCAAATACGTTTTGCCCAAGATCAAGACGAAGCGGCCTTAACCCTAATGAAATCCGCTATTGAGCAGGGGGAAAATTTAAAGCAATACTCTGATCTTAAATGGTTCTATGGAATTTTGGATGACTATTACACTCGAAAAGGGGATTTTCAACAGGCCCATGCATACCTACTTAAACGCTTTCAAGTGGCAGAACTTACAAATCAGGCCATGAGCCATACCCGTATTTTGCAGTTCAAAGCACGCCTCAACCAGCAAGGTATCCAACAAGTAACAACGGACAGCACCATCAATAATCCTTCTCTCCTCCAAGAACTGGATCTCGATTGGGCATATAGCACGCTCTTCTTGGTGATTATGGCAATATTAGGCGGCGCTATTTGGTTTTTTATCGATAAACAGAATAATCGTGCCCCGAGTTTAAGTGCAGATGAGCAACCACTATCACCATTAGAACAACTCGAAATGGCACTCCACAGTGCAAAACAGGGAAATTACCCACTGACGTTATTACTTTTTAACGCCTGCCAGATACGTCAGGTTGATATGTCGCCACTCCAAGATGAATTGCTACACAAGCTACGCGAACAGGACAAACTCATCCGCTACTCTATGGACGAAATGGTCATCCTCCTCCCCCACACGTCTACGGTTGGTGCTCAGCGGGTGGTGAACCAATTAACGACAACGATTCAACCCTGGCAGGGTTCAAGCCGAGTGAATATCGGCATCGCTGTGTTACAACAATTTGATACCTTAGAGTCGTTAATTAAACGCGCAAGTATTAATCAACTAGGGAAATTGAAAGTCGGAGAATGCCCTCAACATCTCTATTCTCCCGCTAAGTAAGCGGCAATTTCATCCAGAAATGCGTCACCGAAACGACTCAGTTTACGCTCGCCCACCCCGTTGACTGCGAGCATTTCCCCCGCACTCGTTGGCATCATGGCCGCCATTTCCGCGAGCGTCGCATCGTTAAACACTAAATACGGCGGCACATCCTGTTGCTCGGCAATGGTTCTACGCAACAATTTTAGCCGCGCGAATAATTTACGATCATAATTCAGCGGTGCCTTAGACTGGCTCACCTTACGTTTTGTGGTCGTTAACTGAATACGCGGTTCGGCGAGCATTAATGCTACTTCACCTTTGAGCACAGGCCTTGCCGATGGGTTTAAGATAATAGATGAACCTCGGGTCACATCTTGGCTCGCTAGCCCCAAATGAATCAGTTGACGGATCACACTCAACCAATACTCGTGACTCTTATCTTTGCCTATTCCCCAAGTCGTGAGCTTGTCATGTCCCCTGTCGACTATCGGTGCGCCTTTCGAGCCACGCAATACTTCTATCAAATGATTAATACCAAAACGTTGCCCTAAACGGAAAATACATGACAACACCTTTTGTGCATCTTCGGTACCGTTATAACGTTTAGGCGGATCGAGGCAAATATCGCAGTTACCACAGGGCTCTAGCGCGCTCTCATCAAAGTAATGCAGCAACACTTGGCGGCGGCAGGTTTGCGCCTCGGCAAAGGCAGCCATGGTATTGAGTTTATGGAATTCGACCTGCTGCTGCGGCCCAGGCTCGGACTGTTCAATCAAATGCCGCACCCGACCAATATCGGCGGGATCGAACAACATAAAAGCTTCTGCATCGAGCCCATCACGGCCTGCTCGGCCCGTTTCTTGATAATAAGCCTCGATACTTTTAGGAATATCGTAATGCACCACAAAACGCACATTCGATTTGTTAATACCCATGCCAAAGGCCACAGTGGCAACCACGATATCGATTTGATCTTTAAGGAAACTATCCTGTACTGCACCACGGTCTTCCTGGGTCATTCCCGCATGGTAAGCCTTGGCATTAAAACCTTGCAGACATAAACGTTCGGCCACTTCGTCGACACGACGGCGACTGCTACAGTAAATAATCCCGTTGGTGCCATTCTGTTGCGTTAGAAAATGCCGTAACTGATTAGCTGCATTGAGTTTTTCGGCTACGGTATAGCGAATATTGGGCCGATCAAAACTCGACAATAACCGGTAGGGATCGATACCTAAACGCTCACAAATACTCTGGCGTGTCGCCTGATCCGCCGTAGCAGTCAGTGCCATCATAGGCACATAGGGGAAGAGTTGTTTTAACTGACCGAGCGCGGCATATTCTGGGCGAAAATCGTGACCCCACTGGCTAATGCAATGCGCCTCGTCGATAGCAAACATCGCCAATGGCATGGTCTGCATGCGCTCAACAAAATCAGCCGTTAATAAGCGCTCAGGTGACACATAAAGCAGCTTTAATTCACCATGGCGCAGCTGCCTTAACACTTCGGCACTCTGCTCCCGTGGCAAAGAGGAATTGAGATAAGCCGCAGCGACACCGGTTTGCAATAAGCTATCGACTTGATCTTTCATCAAGGAAATCAATGGTGATACCACAATAGTGATGCCATCCATCAGTAGCGCTGGCAGCTGATAACATAGGCTCTTACCGCCACCAGTCGGCATGATCACTAAGCAATCTTGCCCACCGCAGACACGTTCTATCACCTCCCGCTGCCCATCTCGAAAGTCACGGTAGCCAAATACCTGTGCGAGACGCTGGGAAAGGGGATCATCATGTATGTCGAGTACGAGCTTTTCCATGGATCTTCTATCTAAAAAGTGAGGGGCTTATTCTAAAGGACTGAACCGCTCCTGTCTTGCGTCAATATTGGATCGCCAGTTGGCATCGTTTCCTCTGAGCAGCAGAGTTGCATTTATCGTTAGCTTCACTGTAGATTAATTGCTCTAAGCCGCACTTGTCGACAGATAAGTATCGATAAGAAACCCAATTAAGCTCAATTTCGCCACAAGGATGGACATAATGACGACCCAGATCCAAGCCGAGGTATTAAAACGTGTCGCAGAAGTATTTGATCAACATGTACCTTTTCATAATCTGCTCGGACTCGATATTAAGCGCTACGATATCGATGGCGTAGAGGTAGTGATCAATATGAAACCTGAGCTTATCGGCAATATTCACCAACAAATTCTCCACGGCGGTGTCACGGCGACGGTGCTCGATGTGGTCGGCGGACTCACAGCCTTTGCAGGGCTGGTCGCAAGCCGTGAAGATTGGACAATCGAAGAATTACAACAACGCCTGCAAACTCTGGGGACGATTGATATGCGGGTCGATTACCTTAGGCCGGGACGTGGCCAAATCTTTACCGGCACGGGCAGCGTGATCCGAGCTGGCAACCGGGTGTCGGTGTGCCGGATGGAGTTGCATAATGAACAAGGCACACATATCGCATTTGGAACTGGTACTTATATGGTAGGTTAACGCTCTCGTGATTGACAGTAGACTATTCAAACTTCAATGCATTGATTAATAAATTATATTTATTACTATCAACCCTAAAATACGCTACCGAGATATTCTGTAACCAAAAAGTCTTTAAGACATACCTTGAGTCAGACAACAGACCCACCTACAATCGCGGTCTTGTTGTCCTTCGAAGATGCCCCATGCCAGACCATGAATACCGCAAAGGGATCCTACTCGCCGTCAGTGCTTACTGCATGTGGGGTTTTGCACCTTTATATTTCAAACTGCTCCAACAGGTTTCCGCCACCGAAATTTTACTTCATCGGGTAATTTGGTCATTTGTGTTTATGGTGATCATCATGATGTTTATCGGCGGTTTTGAAAAATTACGCCAACTTTTTAAACAGCCTAGGCAACTGATGGTGCTCACGGTCACTTCGATACTCATTGCGGGCAACTGGTTGATTTTCATTTGGGCAGTCAATAATGATCATATGCTCGATGCCAGCTTAGGCTACTTTATCAACCCACTATTGAATGTATTGCTGGGCATGCTGTTTTTAGGGGAAAGATTACGTAAATTGCAATGGTTTGCCGTAGCACTTGCCAGCGCCGGAGTGCTAATCCAGCTGATTTCATTTGGTTCCATCCCAATTGTTTCGCTCGCACTGGCTGGCAGCTTTGGCTTTTACGCCCTATTACGCAAAAAAGTGAATGTAGATGCAAAATCAGGTCTACTGGTCGAAACCGCGCTTTTACTGCCCGTTGCGTTAATTTATCTTCTTACAACGCTGGATGCGGCGACCGCCAATATGCTAACCAACAATTGGCATTTAAACTTACTGCTGATGGCGGCGGGTATTGTTACCACTATCCCTCTGCTGTGTTTTGCGGGGGCGGCGGTCCGCATTCCTTTGTCTATGCTCGGTTTTTTCCAATATATCGGCCCGAGTATCATGTTCATCCTCGCGGTGAGTCTATTTAATGAGCCCTTCGATGCAGAAAAAGGCGTGACCTTCGGCTTTATTTGGAGCGCACTGCTCATCTTTACCTTAGACATGGCCTATAAACGCAAGAAGGTACAAGCGTAAAGGATGTAAGAGCATTGCTCTACTTTAGGCGAGGAACCCTATCTACAGCGTTAAAGATAAAAATGCCAGCACTCGCTGGCATTGATTGAATTGATTTAGAACGGCTTAGAGATCGAGGGCGAGAATTTTTGAACGGCGCTGATAGTTATACAGCTGCTTTTTCTTCTGCGGCAGCGCTTCCACATCTTCAATCACAAAACCATGCTCTAAAAACCAGTGAATGCTACGTGTTGTCAGCGCGAACAAGCGTGAATAACCACGGCTGCGCGCTTGGCCAATAATATTCTTCAGCAGCAGGCTACCACGGTCGGCATCGCGATAATCGGGGTGCACCACAAGACAAGCAAACTCACCGGCATTATCTTCTTCAAAAGGATAAAGCGCGGCACAGCCAATCACTAAGCCATCACGCTCAATCAGCATAAACTGCTCGATTTCAATCTCGAGTTGCTCACGGCTACGGCGCACCAGAATGCCTTGCTCCTCCAATGGACGGATAAGGTTCAACACCCCACCAATATCGGCGATCGAAGCACGGCGTAATCGCTCGGCACTTTCAGTCACAATTTGAGTACCAATACCTTCACGGGAGAACAGTTCCTGCAGCAGCGCACCATCTTCGAGATAACTGACCAAGTGACAACGCGGTACACCATTGCGACAGGCATCAATGCTCGCCTTCAAGAAAGCCATAGTGCCCACACAGGCGGAGCCTTGCTCGGCAAGCTTATTAAGAATATTCTGCGCATCATTGGGCATTAACTCGGCAATCACATCACCGTTACGATCGAGAATACCGTTCTGTGAGCTAAAACCAATCATCTTATCGGCTTTAAGCTTAATCGCCACTTGAGTGGCAATCTCTTCCGCCGTTAAGTTAAAGCTCTCACCGGTAACCGAAGCGGCAATCGGCCCCATCAATACGATGCAGTGATTATCTAGCTGCCGTTTTAAGCCTTGCACATCGATACGACGCACTTTGCCACTCAAACAAAAATCGATGCCATTATCCACGCCTAACGGTTGAGCAATCACAAAATTACCGCTGACTAAGTTAATTTGCGCGCCTTGCATGGGCGTGTTACTTAGACTCATCGACAAACGTGCGGTGATATCAAACTGCAGCGCACCCGCCACTTGTTTGATCACTTTGAGAGAGTCTTCATCCGTGATACGTACACCCTCGTGATAAGCAGGTTCAATACCGTTGGCAGCCAAGGCAGCATCTATCTGCGGCCTAGCACCATATACCAATACGACTTTAATCCCTAAACTGTGCAGCAAAGCGACATCGTTTAAGATGGCGCGAAATTGATTTTGAGCCAAAGCTTCACCACCCAACATGACCACAAAAGTTTTACCTCTGTGAGCATTGACATAGGGGGCAGAATGACGAAATCCATCAACCAGTTCAGTGGTACGCACGCGTTATTTACACCTCATTTTTGAGCTGGCAACGTCACTATGAACACGCCAGGAATGAATCATTAAGTTTCGCGTATGGTATTGCATTTTAATTCACATATAAAGAATTTATTCTCATTAAAATGCAGTTTTAATACATTAAAGTGCTTACATTCGCACAATTTTACACTTTCAGTAAGTGTTTACATTTTTTTAACTGTACGGCGCAAAATTCGATGACTTAAGTTTGCGATAAAATTATCTCAACTTGATGACTCACCGCTAAAAAAACGCAAAAAAAAAAGCCCCTTATTTAAGGGGCTTTTCTCGAAACACTAACCAAGAATTACTTGATTTTGGCTTCTTTGTAGATAACGTGCTGGCGAATAACGGGATCAAATTTTTTGATTTCCATTTTTTCTGGCATGTTACGCTTGTTTTTTTCAGTTGTGTAGAAGTGACCAGTTTTAGCTGTAGAAACTAATTTGATCTTCTCACGATTACCTTTAGCTTTAGCCATGATCTATTACACCTTCTCGCCACGGGCACGAAGTTCAGCAACAACAACTTCAATACCTTTCTTATCGATCAGACGGATACCTTTAGTAGATACACGTAACTGTACGAAACGTTTTTCTTCTTCTAACCAGAAACGGTGGTTTTGCAGGTTAGGTAAAAAACGACGACGGGTCGCGTTTTTTGCGTGCGAACGGTTGTTACCAACCATCGGCTTCTTGCCAGTAACTTGGCATACTCTTGACATGTCAATCTTCTCCAAAAACAATTTTAACGCTCGAGCATTAATGTGCCTCGTATGGCCGTCGCCCGAGGCACAAAGAGGGCGCATTTTATACACGATCACAGAGTGAAGATCAAGTGTTAGATTAATTAATCCAGCCTCGTTCCGCAAAAGAAACTATCTCTCGATCACCGACAACCATATGATCCAACAAGGATACATCTATGGTTGCTAACGCATTTTTTAATCGCTCAGTTATTCGTCGGTCAGCCTGACTGGGCTCGGCAATCCCCGACGGATGATTGTGACACACTATGACGGCAGCAGCCTTTTTTTCAAGCACTAAGCTCACCACTTCACGTGGATATACTGAGGCTGAATCTATGGTTCCGCGGAATAATTCGACAAACTGAATTACTCTATGCTGGCTATCCAGCAGCAAAATTGCGAACACTTCATAGGAGCGGTCAGCTAATTGTCGCATTAAATAGTCCCGAGTTAAATCGGGATTTGTCAAAACCTGACCTCTCTGCAGGTTTTCTTGTGCCACACGCCGTGCTAATTCAGCCGCGGCTTGAAGCTGGGCGTATTTTACAGGTCCCACGCCCGGAAGTCGACACACCTGATGCTTTGGTGCACAAAGTAGGCTTCTTAATCCGCCAAATTCATGGATAAGTGAACGCGCTAAATCCACCGCATTGAGCCCAGACAAACCATTGCGCAGCAAAACGGCAAGCAATTCAGCATCGGACAGATGTGCAGCCCCTTTTTGTAACAGCTTATCTCTGGGTCCTTCTCCCTCTGGCCAGTCCTTAATCGCCATACGACCTCCTGTCATTTCCCCCATTTGCCGTTTACAGAGTATGGACGAGATTTTTTGAACTGGGATAGTCACTAAAATTGACCGCTTTGTGATATCGTTGGCGGCATTATTTCAATCTCGGATGATGTCTGTGAGCCTGACAAATAAAAACGTCCTATTGGGCATTGGTGGCGGCATAGCCGCCTATAAAAGTGCTGATTTAGTGCGCCGACTAAAAGAACGCGGCTTTGATGTGCGCGTGGTGATGAGTCAAAGTGCAATGGAGTTTATCACCCCCCTCACACTGCAAGCCTTGTCTGGACATCCCATCGCGTCTAGTTTGCTCGATCCTGCGGCAGAGGCCGCCATGGGGCACATTGAACTCGCCCGTTGGGCCGATCTGGTCATTATCGCCCCCGCAACGGCCAACTTACTCGCCCGTATCAATGCCGGTATGGCAGATGAATTAATCACCACCACTTGTCTTGCCACCGAGGCGCCTATCGCCCTGTGTCCGGCGATGAATCAGCAGATGTATCGCAATCTGGCAACTCAAGCGAATTTAGCGAGCCTTACAGCCCGCGGCTTTACCCTCTGGGGGCCCGCGAGCGGCAGCCAAGCCTGTGGTGAAGTCGGCCCTGGACGTATGTTAGAGCCATTGGATATTGCCGAATTAGCGACGCAATTTTTTGCGGTTAATGACCCCCCAGCGCCTAAACCTCTGCTAGGACAATCGGTACTGATCACCGCCGGCCCGACCCGCGAAGCTATCGACCCCGTTAGATACATTTCGAATCACAGTTCGGGGAAAATGGGTTTTGCCCTCGCCAAAGCTGCGGCAGAGATGGGCGCAACTGTGACTTTGGTCTCAGGGCCAGTTAATCTAGCCACTCCCGAAGGCGTGACACGCATCGATGTAGAATCGGCGCAAAATATGCTCGACGCTGTAATGGATAAGGTTGATAAAAAAGATATTTTTATTGGCTGCGCCGCCGTTGCCGACTATCGCATTAGCGACATCGCCACCTGCAAAATCAAAAAATCGGCGGAAGAAATGCAACTTGCGCTGGTGAGGAATCCTGATATCTTAGCCACGGTTGCGAGCTTACCTAACCATCCCTTTGTGGTGGGATTCGCCGCAGAAACCCATGATGTAGAAACCTATGCCCGCGATAAACTCAAACGTAAAAACTTGAATATGATCGCCGCAAACGACATTTCCGTCGCAGGACTTGGTTTTAATGCCGATGCCAATGCCCTGCGCGTGTTCTGGCCGCAAGGCAGCCAAGATTTGCCCGCCACTGACAAACTCACGCTGGCACGGCAATTACTTTCGTTGATAGTGAAAGAAAAAACAAATACATGAAAACACCGATTGAATTAAAGATCCTCGACTCCCGTATTGGTTCTGAGTTCCCCCTGCCCGCTTACGCCACTCCAGGTAGTGCGGGTATGGATCTTCGTGCCATGATAGACACCACAATGACGATAGCGCCCGGTGAAACTCGGCTTATTCCAACGGGGATTGCCATTCATGTTGCCGACCCAGGATTGGCTGCGGTGATTTTACCCCGCTCCGGTCTTGGCCATAAGCACGGTATCGTACTTGGCAATCTGGTTGGGCTTATCGACTCCGATTACCAGGGACCCTTGATGGTGTCTTGCTGGAATAGAAGCGATTGCCCATTTACCTTAGAAATTGGCGATCGTCTCGCACAACTGGTGTTTGTTCCTGTGGTACAGGCCCAATTCAAACTCGTTGATGAGTTCGACAGTTCAGATCGTGGTGAAGGTGGATTTGGCCATTCTGGCACTAAATAATCCCCCTAGTCGTTATTAAGCCAAGGATACTGCAATGGCTGTAAGCCCAAAAATTAATCGTCGTGAACATATTTTGCAATGCCTAGCGCAGATGCTAGAAACCAGTCCCGGACAAAGGATCACCACAGCCAAACTCGCCTCGGAAGTGGGTGTATCGGAAGCCGCACTTTACCGCCATTTCCCCAGCAAGGCGCGGATGTTCGAAGGCTTAATCGAATTTATCGAAGAGTCACTGCTCTCGCGCATTAACTTAATCATGGATGACGAAAAAGACACCATGAAGCGCTGCCAGCTTGTTTTACAGCTACTGCTGATTTTTGCCGAGCGTAATCCGGGGATTTCCCGCGTACTCAATGGGGATGCGCTGCTCGGAGAAAATGAACGTCTCCGTAGCAGGATCAGTACACTATTTGCCAAAATTGAAACCCAGTTAAAGCAAATTTTACGGGAAAAGACGTTGCGGGAAGGCAAAGGCTTTAACTTAGACGAAGCCATATTGGCTAATTTGCTATTAGCCTTTGCCGAAGGCCGAATTGCTCAATTTGTACGAAGTGAATTCAAACTCAAACCGACTACACACTTCGATGAACAGTGGCGATTTATCCAACATCAACTGTTGCAAAGTTAATGATTTACTTAAATAAAGGGCGCTATTTAACGCCCTTTATTTTTATCGCACTTCCTTGTTTCGCTCTCACTTTTGTTTTATTCTCAACAATCATTTAAGAAACAAAAATCACAATAAATTTACAAGGATGTCGGATGAAACGCTTTCGATTAGCCGCTTTGGCTGCTCTTTGCTTACCTATGATGCCTATCGCCACATTTGCGGCTGAAACATCGGCCGCGAATGCATTATCGCAGGCGCAATTATTTAGTAAAGGTGATGAATATTCACATGTAAGAATATCTCCAACGGGCAAGTACCTCAGCACAATCACGAGTGTTGAGGGTAAAAACGTACTGTTAGTCTTAGACGCTCAGACAAAAAAATTGCTTAATGCAATACGTTTCCCGGGGAATGCCCAGGTCGGTGACTATCAGTGGGCCAGTAGTGAACGACTGGTTTTGGCAAAAGAGTACTTAAAAGGCTGGAGTGATGTTCCCCAGTACTACGGCGAGTTGCTGGCGGTAAATGCCGATGGTTCACGTAAGGCCTATCTCTTTGGCTACAACAGCGGCGAACAACAGACTGGCTCCAATATCAAGAAAAACACCCCAATGCGTGCGACAGCGTTTATCCTCGATCCCCTGCCCGATGATGAGCGTTATATGCTGGTCAATGCAATCCCATGGAGTGATAAGCTCAATCTTGACTTTGAGCTATCACAAGATGTCTATCGCGTAGACTTGTTCAATGGCACACGCAAACGCATCACAGGCTCACCTATAGGTCAAGCACGTTTTATGACAGACCACGAGGGTGAAGTCCGCTTCGTTGTCGGTGAAGATCGTCAAAATACCACCAAAGTGTTTTACCGTAAGGCAGGTGAATGGATCAATACCGATAAACTCAATCTCGGCCTAAGTGATTTTCACCCCATTTCCTTCGCCGATGGTAAAAATACCATTTATGCAGCAGGTCGAACCCAAGGTGAGACCTTAGGCGTGTACAGAATCAACCTTGAGACTGGCGATAAGACCGAGATTATTCAAGATGAAAATGTCGATCCGAGTAATTTTTGGATAAATGGCACTAACAAACAACTTTATGCAGTTGAGTTTGAAAATGGTTACCCAAGCTATGCCTTCGTCAATAACGAAGACAGCCATGCCAAACTGCTAAAGGATTTGCTTGCCGCGCTGCCGGGTCACCAAGTGCGGATTGTCAGCGAAACTAGGGATGGCGAGAAGCTCGTGGTCATTGCATTTAACGACCGAAATCCTGGTGACTACTATGTCTTTGATACGAAAAAACTTAAACTCGAGTATCTCGCCGCCGCCAGAAAATGGCTCGATCCCGAGAAAATGGCCGAGGTGAAACCCATCAGTTTTACCAGCCGCGATGGTAAAACGATCCATGGTTACCTCACATTACCCTATGGAAAAGAAGCTAAAAATCTACCGCTAGTGGTGAATCCCCATGGCGGCCCGCATACAGGCCCCAAAAATGGAAGAGATTGGTGGGAATTTAATCCTGAAACCCAAATGATCGCCAACCAAGGTATAGCCGTATTACAAGTTAACTTTCGCGGTTCTGGAGGCTATGCAGCAGATTTTACGATAGCGGGATACCAAAAATGGGGCAGTGATATTCAATTTGATATTATCGACGCGACTCAGTATGTGATAGACCAAGGTTTTGCCGATAAAGAACGTATCTGCATCGCTGGCGGCAGCTTTGGTGGCTATAGTGCCCTACAAAGCGCGGTATTAGCGCCAGATATATTCAAATGCGCCATAGGTATGGCTGGTATCTATGATTTACCACTATGGAAAGATGACAGTGATGTTGCAAACTCATCATCTGGAAGCAGCTATCAAACAGATGTACTAGGAAACAATTTGGAAACACTTAAAGCCATGTCGCCAAGCTATAACGTCAACAAGCTCAAAGCGAACTTGTTGCTAGTTCATGGTGGAGATGACGAGCGAACCCCAATAACTCAACTCGAATCACTCGAAAAAGCCCTAAAAGCTCATAATTACCCCTACCAAAAACTGGTGATGGATAATGAAGGTCACGGTTTTTATAACGATGAGCATAGAGCGAAATACTATGAACAGATGCTAGGTTTCTTGAAAACCAACTTAAAACTTTAGGATTCACTCAATTTTACTAACACTTATCGCTGAATAAGATTAGCAGCATCGAATGTAAAGCCGATATCCGATAAGGACTATCGGCTTTTTCATCGGCGCGGTGAGTGATTTTCGGTATGAATTATCCGCAATTCGCGCTATCCTCCTCCCCCTTGTTCTTGCCCCGCAAGAATAACCCAATTTGTATCCTAGGCTGGATGATCGATACCAGCATAGGTTTTCAATGATAGCCGCTACAAAGTAGTGGAGGATAAGATGGCATTAAGTGAAGCAGCAGTAAAAGTACAAGCCGCGTTGTTAGACCGTGGACTTGAAACCCCCATGCTCCCCAGCGTTTACAGCAGTGAAGAACGTAAAGACAAGATTGAACATCATATGAAGGAGATACTGACATTAATGTCATTGGATCTGTCAGACGATAGCCTTGCCGATACGCCACGCCGCATCGCTAAAATGTACGTCGATGAAATCTTCTCCGGCTTAGACTATGAGAATTTCCCTAAGATCACAGTGATCGATAACAAGATGGGCTTCGATGAGATGGTGCGAGTGCAAGATATTAGCCTCACCAGCACCTGCGAGCATCATTTAGTGACGATCGACGGTACTGCGACCATTGCTTATCTGCCACGTAAAAAAATTATCGGTTTATCAAAGATTAATCGTATCGTACGTTTCTTTGCCCAACGCCCACAGGTACAAGAGCGTTTGACTCAGCAAGTGCTCGTTGCCCTGCAAACCTTACTCGAAACTAAAGATGTTGCGGTAAAAATGGATGCGGTGCATTACTGCGTAAAATCCCGTGGCGTGATGGACTCCACCAGCTCGACCACTACCACAGCGCTGGGTGGTATTTTCAAATCTAATCCTGCGACCCGCGCCGAGTTTTTGCATCAATAAGATACTATAGCGAACGCTCGCGGGCTCGTTCACAGATAACAGAACGCGGTGAACCGCTCACAGCAAAAGCATTAACAGATAAGAACTTAAAAACAAAAGCCCTAGGTGGGCTTTTGTTTTTTCTAACGGCGAATTCGTGAACGCCCCTCGGCGAGCATTAGCTCTCTGAATTCATCGCTTAAATGCCGTATTGCTCACGGTATTGGCTCACCGCAGCAAGTTGGGCTTCCATTCCCGGCTTTTCAGATAAGTAGCTGATAAGGTCCGCAAGTTTGATAATCGCCACTATGCCGCAGCCAAAATCACGCTCAACTTCTTGAATCGCCGATAACTCGCCCTTACCTTTCTCTTGTCTATCCAGCGCAATCAACACGCCGGCTAATTGCGCTTTATGGGCTTCAATAATTTCCATCGACTCACGAATCGCCGTACCCGCGGTGATCACATCGTCCACCAGCATCACGCGGCCTTTAAGTTCGCTACCGACTAAGCTGCCACCCTCACCGTGGTCTTTTTTCTCTTTGCGGTTAAAGCAGTAAGGAATATCGATATCGTGGTGTTCACACAGGGCAACTGCCGTAGTGGTCGCAATCGGAATGCCTTTGTAAGCCGGACCAAATAACAGGTCGTACTCGATACCCGAATCCACTAAGGCAGCAGCATAAAAGCGGCCTAAACGGGCTAAGTCACGGCCAGTATTGAATAAGCCTGCATTAAAGAAGTAAGGACTGATACGGCCCGATTTAAGGGTAAATTCGCCGAATCGCAGCACCTGACGCTCTAGGGCAAATTCAATAAACTCACGTTGATAGGCTTTCACAATCTCTCCTTACGACTTTGTCTTTTATGGTTAACTGTTAATTCGGTACAGAGTGTGTATTAAATCTTGCTGCACACTAAAGTTGCAGCTAATAAAAAGCCCCGCACTCTATAACATAACGGGGCTTTTTCATCACAACAATCTTAGTTCAGTGCGGCTTTCTGCACATCGACGATTTCACGAATACTGTTCTTCGCCAATCCGAGTAGCTCAATCAGTTCTTCGTGGCTAAAGGGCTCGCCCTCTGCAGTACCTTGGATCTCAATAATCTTACCGGTTTCAGTCATCACCACATTCATGTCGGTTTCGGCGGCGCTGTCTTCCACATATTCCAGATCGCTTATCGCTTCACCCTTATAGATACCGACGCTGACCGCAGCGATCAGGAATTTCAGCGGGTTAGATTTAATAATGCCTTTACCACGAGCCCAGTTCAGCGCATCGACTAAGGCAACACAGGCGCCAGTGATAGAGGCGGTGCGCGTACCACCATCGGCTTGGATCACATCACAATCGATCACGATAGTGTTTTCACCTAAGGCCTTCATATCCACACAGGCGCGCAGCGCACGGCCGATAAGACGTTGAATTTCTTGCGTACGGCCAGATTGCTTACCGCGAGCGGCTTCACGATCCATACGGCTATGGGTCGAACGTGGCAACATGCCGTATTCCGCCGTCACCCAGCCTTGACCCTGACCCTTAAGGAAACGTGGCACACCTTCAGTAAAACTGGCGGTACAAAGCACTTTCGTTTCGCCAAATTCCACTAACACAGAACCTTCGGCATGGGCCGTAAACTGGCGAGTGATAGTGATGGGACGAGTTTGTGCTGGCGTTCTGTTACTTGGACGCATGCGAGATTCCTGTATTCTGAGTCATTGACCGATTTTGGCTGCATATTATAGGGGCTTGCGCCTTAGGATGCCATGCTTAGGGTGATTCTCTGACAAACTCATCTAGGCAAAGTACCCATTAACTTGCAGTCTTATACTGTATGCCTTTAATCCTAAAGCCATTGACTCTATAATCGCCTCTCATTATGACGATTAAACCATTAGGACAACCCATGATCCAAAGCATGACAGCCTACGCTCGCATCGAGCACAAAGCACAATGGGGCACAGCCTCCTGGGAAATTCGCTCAGTCAACCAACGCTATCTCGAAACTTACCTACGCTTACCCGAGCAATTTCGCAGCTTCGAACCCGTACTGCGCGATCGCCTTCGTAAACGTTTAAGCCGTGGCAAAGTAGAAGTCAATCTGCGCTACGAACTGGCCGACAACAGCAACAACGAACTGCAATTGAACCAAGGCCTAGCAAAACAATTGCTCGATGCCGCCACTTGGCTCAAGCAAGAAGCGGGACAGGGTGAGGTGAACCTGACCGACATCCTGCGTTGGCCGGGAGTGCTATCAAGCTCTGAACAAGATATGGATGCGATCGGTGCAGATCTGATGACAGCCTTCGACTCAGCCATAGATCAATTCATCGAAGCCCGTGGCCGTGAAGGCGAAGCCATCAAAGACATGCTGCTAAGCCGCTTAGATGGCGTGAGCGAGCAAATCGCCGTCGTGCGCGAGCACATGCCAAAAGTGATGGAATATCAACGCGAAAAGCTCACCAACCGCCTTGCAGAAATCAAAGGTGAACTGGATCCTGCCCGCATCGAGCAAGAAATGGTGCTACTGGCACAGAAACAAGATGTCGCCGAAGAAATGGACCGCCTCGAAGCCCATGTCACCGAAGCGCGCCGCATCCTCAAAAAAGGCGGCAGCGAAGGTCGCCGTTTAGATTTTATGATGCAGGAATTTAACCGCGAATCGAACACCCTCGCCTCTAAATCCATCAGCACCGAAATCACCTCAGCCGCAGTGGAGCTTAAAGTGCTGATTGAGCAAATGCGTGAGCAGATCCAGAACGTTGAATAGTGTGTTGTGGTGTTTAACTGCAATCTAATAAATAAAAACCCTGATTTATCAGGGTTTTTATTTAGGTAACTCAATCTAATTCACTTTTAATAAAGCAAAACGCATCACTCGATCACAGCGCCATAGCTATGTGAATTAAAAACTAAATCAAAGCGATAGCACAATTTTCTGTAGTGGCTCTAACCGTTTAATCAGTGCTTTACGCTGTTTATTTTTGCTAATAAAAACATCAAATTTTTGCTTAAACACACTGGTAGATAGTTTTAGCTGGTAGGCATCAAACAACACTTGCAATGTAAAGCTGGCATTATCATAGCCACTGGCACACCCACGAGCCGCCTCCTCAAAAGCACGATCCCAATGGCTTTGATGCGCTTTATAAACCGCTTCAAGATGCTCATTACGTAATAACGTCTCACGAGCAAGACGCTCGGCCTCTGCCGTGAGCTCTTCTTGCATCACTTCTTTTTCTGCTACATGCCAGAAGGGATGCAACGATGCAACGGTTACCCAGTGGGAGTACTCTATTGGTGTTTCTTGCGTTCTGAGGAGCGCATACGCATCCGCCGCAAATATTTTCCCTTCATCAAATAAGCGACAAAGCAACGCGTCCTTGTCGGCATCCGTTAGCTTAGCCACCTGCTGCTGTGCCGTTAATACTGTGGTTTGAGGCGAATGTGCAGGCATTGACTGCAACAAAAGATGTAAAGCACGTATCGATTGCAAAGGAATGCCAAAAAGGGCGGTAAATGCCAATTGCGCCGGTGTTAACTGGTGAAAATCAAAGGCTATAAGTGGCAGTGGTTTTAGCCTTGGATCATCATAGGCTCGACTTAACCAATGAAAATACAAAACGCGATAATCGCCAGCGAAGAGTTCTGCCCTCAGTGCCGCCAAATGAAGCATAAAGGATTCGGCATCTTCATCGTCACGGTAGTGATCGTCTTCCTCTAAAGAAAATATCAGTAATTGGTTCTGTTCATTTTCGACAAGAGACACATAACACTCAGCATTTATTACCTTGAAATCATTGGGGATTGTACCGGCTGGCAATTTAAGATACGCATTCACTTGTCCCCAATTGGCGTAATAAATGCCAATATCAAAAAAATCCATCATTAATTCTTCGGGATCGGCCTTTAAATCACCGTAATGATATTGAACACAAAAGGAGTGGCTGGTGATATCTGCTCGGCTAGAAATATTTCTTAATCTATTCCGCTGTGGGACCGATAAGCTACTGTTAACACATTCGAATCGATAATACTGATATTCACTCATGGCTAGCTCACGTTGATTTTCTAGTTCTGCATTATGGTGGCAGGTCGAACTGACGCACTTCATCTTAAACTGAGAATTTACAAAGCTGAAGACAACTTTGGTACTTGTGACTCAGCCTGACTACACTCATAACAACCCTGAATGTGTCACTCGGCTAAGGTCACTAAAATTGGCTGCAGATAAAATTCCCCTCTTTTATGACGATAGAGAACATGCAGAAACCATCCTCTATGAGCTGTCACTGCACGAAGATCTCTCGCTCATCAAAAAACGCCTAAAATTGGGTGATTATCAACTCAATGATTGGCTAATTGAACGCAAAACCTTGCCCGATCTCGTGCAATCCCTATGTGATGGGCGCTTATTCGCTCAAGTTGCTAGACTAGCCGCAAGCTCAAGTAGCGCAGCACTACTTATCGAAGGCTGCACTCAAGATATCGCAGGTTACCAGATCCGCAGAGAGGCGCTTATCGGAGCGCTGTGCTCCATTTCAATCAATTTCCATATCCCAATACTTCGCAGTTTATCGCAAAATGAAACCGCCAAAATACTGTATTTTTGCGCCACTCAGTTAAATCGCAGAGAAAATGAATTAACCCTCACGGGACGTAAGCCCAAACGCAAGAAAAATCAGCAACTGTTTATCTTGCAGAGCCTTCCCGAGGTCGGCCCTAAGCTTGCCAGCAGGCTGCTGTACCACTTCAAAAATATCGAGGCCGTTTTCACCGCTCCCGAAGAGGCATTAATCCGAGTCGAAGGCATAGGTAAGGAAAAAGCCCGAAAGATCCGTGAAGCGCTAACAGATTGATTTGTAAATTATTTTAAAGTTATGCCGTTTACACCCCGAGCAACAGGCTATGCAGTTCTTGATGGGAGCGCACTTGATAGTGCGGCACGATCCCGGCGGGCACATCGTGGCCGTGGACGTTATACCAGCAGGTATGAATACCGGCATTGATGCCACCTTGAATATCGGAATGCGGGTTATCGCCGACCATAAGCACAGTTTCGCGCTCAGGATGCCCCATCAATTCAAAGGCATGTTCAAAAATGCCCACATCGGGTTTGGCCATGCCGACTTTTTCTGAAATCACTAAAATATCAAAATGATGCTGCAAGCCAGTACGCGCTAAGCGCACAGTTTGTAGCTCGGTAAAACCGTTGGTGATGATACCCAATTTGGCTTTCCCCTGCAGCGCAGCTAATAATTCACGGGCACCGGGTAGCGGGGCACAAATCTCGGCCATCGCCGCTAAAAAGGCGCTATTGAGCGTCATTGCTGATACCGCTAATTTGGCCGCCCACGTTTCGAAACGTGTGATTTGCAATTCGGCGGCGGTGATTTTACCGTCTTGATAATCGACCCAAAGTGGTGTGTTAACTAACTGATATTCATCAAAATCGGCTTGAGTAAAATCGACCCCAAAACCGGCGAACATCAGTTTAAGCCCTGCAAAGGCATCAAAATAAAATAGGGTTTCATCGGCATCGAAAAGCACCCAAGTATAGGGTGTGGCCATGAAATTAGTTTGGCTTGAGGACAAGATAACACTCCTAACGAAAGATAAAATGTACTGATTAATCAGTAAAAGTCTAAAAACCACTAACAGTCGCAGTATCGAAAACCGCTACGCCGTACCCGATTAGCTAAGCCCGAGATAAATCAGGAGCATCATTCAAATGGGGTAACGAACTTACAGAACCCGCGATCACATTCTATTAGTGAGGGCACATTTTTTGTTGCAAAATAGTCTACAGTCTTTATCTATCATTGATAATACCGTGCCAATGCAACCTATCGTTGAGCATAACTCAACAGTAAACACACTCTACCTTATTTATCACTCAGAGAGTTTAGTTAAAGACCGATTAAATCGAATGGAAATTCAGTAACCTACCTCGCCTCAACAGAATGGGACGCATATGGAACATTTTTCAGCTCTGCCGATTTTTGTCACTGTGGTCGAATGTGGCAGTTTTTCCGCTGCGGGGCAAAAACTCGGGCTAAGCAAATCGGCCATCAGCAAACGCATCACTCTGCTAGAACAACATTTAGGGATTCAACTATTACAACGCACTACGCGCAGCTTGAGTCTAACGGACGCGGGGGCGCGTTATTTCGAGTATGTTCGCCCTGCGGTGCTGCTCACCCAAGAAGGATTGGATGCCATCTCCGAACTACAGCAAACGCCTAGAGGCAATCTGCGAGTTTCAGTGCCTATGGTGTTTGGTCGCTTATATATTGCGCCATTAATAGCTGAATTTTTAAGGCGTTACCCAGATATCCAGCTACAAATGCAGATGGATGATAAGACAACCGACTTAATTGCTGGCGGATTTGATCTGGCGATTCGCATCGGTGAACTACCCGATTCCAGCCTGATTGCCCGCAAGTTGGCACCTTGTTTAAGCGTGATTTGCGCATCCCCTAGCTACCTTGCTCTGCATGGCTTACCAGCCACACCTACGGTATTAACCCAGCACAACTGTTTGTTTTACTCATATTTTCAAGATGGTGTGGAATGGACCTTCCACAGTCCCGAAGGGGCGCAGCGTATCCAGCCTAAGGGCAACTATCAGGTCAATAATAGTGATGCCATCCACCAAGCCACACTCGACGGTTTAGGCATAGCCAACCTGCCCCGTTTCATGGTTGACGCCGACTTACAAGCAGGTCTCCTACAAGCCTTGCTCGCAGACCATCCCCTCCCCGAACATGGCATTTATGCCGTGTATCCACAGCGAAAATACCTCCCAACCAAAGTGACGGTATTGATTGAATTTTTGATGGAGAAGTTGGGGAGTAGCAAGTTTGGATAAATTTCAAAGTGATAGAACAATTTTGTGTAGTGGTTCTAACTGATTGAAAATCAGCCACTCTCAATGCTACATTAAAGGGCGATTTAATAACCAAGGATGGAGAATGAACCAAGAATCACTTTTTGAAGATCTACCTGAAGTCGACTCAGGTAAATATGAAGCGAGCATGTTATCCAATCAGAAGTTTTGTGATCAAGTAGAACAATCCCTTGTGGCTCTAGGCTTTTGTGAATCACAAGGTGTTCCGTCTCAAAACGAGTTCCTTAAAGGTGCGCCTTATACAGATATGTATGGTGGAATTCGAAAGGCAGCCTTCTTAGTACAACACCAAACGCTAGGAGCAGTCCGAATTGAAGCTCACAAGCAAGAGCAAAGCGGCTCTGTCGATCAAAAATTTCCTTTTTTCCTAGAGTCTCTTCGCCTCGCGCCAGAGCACAATTTAGTCATTTTACTCGGTGGTAAAGGCTATAAACAAAAAGCTTTTGACTGGATCAAAACGACTGCGAGTAATATTCAGGACAAACAAGTCAAGGTCTTTGGAGATCTTGATGAATTCATTAGCTTTTTTGTTTCTAAATAATTTAAAATGGCGGATAATTCCGCCTCTTATTTACGCTAAATAACACCAACCCCACAATCTATCAAGTACTTATAAGTATGATCATAAAACTTGGGATCTCGAGTCTCATCTGATTTATCGCCTTTAGGCACAAATATCACCATGCCCTGACGAGCCCTCGTCAACAATACGCGATAAGCATTTTCAAGATATCTCTTACGTACAGCTTGATGTCGCATTTCCCATTTAGTTCCTCTAAATTCCCAATGCTCAAACACTTGGCCGTTGAAACGATAATCTGCATCCCAAGCCACAACACACCAATCTAGCTCCAGTCCTTGTACATCAAACTCGGTGGCTACATCCTCTAAAAACTCGGCAGAACGAATATCTTCAACTCCACTTAAAAACCACTTAGCAGGATCTATCTCATTCTTAACGAAAATGCCCTCAGCTTTAAGCCGAATGCCTTTAGAAGAAGCAAGCAGCCCCATCGATTCATTGGCTCGTTTGTGCTGCTTAATCCAAGCTTTGGCCTTAGCTAAATCGCGAGTAACTTTGATTGGGTAGACATGCTCTATCTCTTTATAGAAGCTAACTGCAAGTCCGCATTGCCCAGAAACCAAGTAATGAACAAAGCTCGATAACTTTTCAGCACGGAAAGATCGCATGGATGTGGCAAGATGTAAGTTAGGTAAGACACTCGCCCTTGAAACCGCATTCAGGTCTACGCCCATTGAGACATACTCACCAGACAATAAAGCGGTGGAAAAATAGACATCCCAATCTAAGAACCTGTCCTTAAGTGCGTCCAACCAACCTGCTAGGCCTGCCTCACCTTTATTAATCTCCTGCCCACCACCGACTAGCGCAATAATAAATGCCCAGTCTTGACGACGGTCCATTACTTCGATGAGAAACTCAGGCTCTGATTTATCAAAGTCGACAATACCTCGCTTACGACGCATAAAATCGCTTGCCTGCTCTTTATCCCACGCCCGTTGAGCCTCATCAAATATGGCCACTTTTTCAGGCGGCACACCACCATGCAGATATTCATCCCTAAAGCGATGGATATTTTGAATAAATGATTCTGTCTCCTTTCTGGTTGCGCTGATTGACTCACCAGTTCTAGAAGATCTATCCCTAGCTAAGGCTTCCTGTAATACCGTCACTAAAGGCCCATTACCACTGAGGAAAACAGAATACTCATTCTCTTCCCTATTTGCGTGAATACTCGCAATATTAAGCCCAACAAGAGTTTTACCCGCACCCGGAACGCCGGTAACGAAACAAATTATTTTTCGCTTATTGATACGAGCATCGTGAATCAACTGAAGTAATTGCTGACTCGTTTGCCCAAGATTTTGAGTATCCGCTTCACTACGAGCAATATCTTCGACTTTATGCTGCGCATATAGCGCTTGTGCCGCTTCGATAATAGTTGGTGTCGGCAAATAACCAGAATCAGCCCACAGCATTGGATCAAAAGGAGATTGATTCAACTGTTCAGCGATTTGACGCATGCTTGAAAACAATTCACAGGGTGAAATACACAAGGTCGAAGCAACATTATCGTCGGCGAATACGGGATCTTTCGATTGGCTCATCGCTTTGGTGGCAACAAGCAGAGGAACGAGATATTTATCATGACTACCACGATGAAAGTTCTTTAAATCTAAAGCATATCCATGAGTTTGCCTCATATCTGCAGCGGTAAATACTTTTGCGCCAACTTTAAATTCTACAACAAAAACAGTCCCTTTAAATATCATCACAACATCGGCACGTCGTCCCATTCGTGGGATCATAAACTCAATGAAAATATGCCCTTCTCGCTCAACGCTCTCGACCAAGGAACGTTTGAGAACTTCAATTTCAGCACACCAAGCACGAGTTTGTGTATGCAATAAATGCTGAGTATGGAAACGTGATATCTGTCCGGTAATCGTATCGGGCTCTGCTGAGAGAAAATCTTTAAAACTCGCCGAATAAAATGCTCGTTGAGTCATAATGCTCCCTCAACGGTAAAATCAAGAAGTTGTTTCGCAGGGATATCTAAAGCACTGGCAAGCTTAAAAAGATTGATCAAACTAACATTGCGTTGCCCACGTTCAATGCCGCTGACATAGGTTCTGTCCATGTCAGCTTTTAATGCAAGCTGCTCCTGAGAAAAAGATCTCTCAAGTCGCAAACTTTTTAGATGAGTACCGAATGAGGTAAGCAAATGATCTTCCATGAATAATCCTTTGAAGAGTTTTCATGATGATCTTTACTTGTAGACAATACGTCTACGGACTATGAGTCACACTCAATGCCTAGCACTTAATGATTTGGATATCACATCACACAGAGCAATCACTCACAAAATGCAAAATGATTGTTACCCTGATTACATTTAGACGGCAAATTCCGCAATCTACTTAGCAACCACTCGGCAATAAGTACCTCGTACTTCGGCCGCCGGCGTCGGCTTTCACTCACTTTCTATCCAACATCATCCTGTTCGACCATTTGCGCAAGATGACGGGTGGCGGTGGCGCGGCTCACCTTAGCGACCTTTTGGTACTGGCTACTACTTTTGATACTGGCTACTATTAGTCCCTAATTCAAAATCGCCATCTAACATCCGATTGAGCACTTTGGCTTGCTCTTGACTCAATAAGGATGGGTCGACACTTTGCCAATACTGCCGCAAATGCCCAAGGGGTGGTGTGTGGGTTGGAACAGATGAACTGAGGAACCAAGGAAAAAGTGAAACTATAACTTCATTTTTATCATGATAGTGAAAATATAGTTTCACTTAATGTCATTAAACGTTAAACGCTGATTCCTTCATGGCTTGCTCGGCTCGGCTGATCCCTAGTTGCATAGCAACGGTTTGCCATTGCTTAACCGCAGTTAATACTTCATCGTAAATTTGAGTGGCTTGGGTTTGAGAAAGCCGAAAGAAATCTTTTACGTCAAAGGCTAATTGATAGTCTAAGGCGTTGTCTGTATCTGTAATGTTCAGGTGTAGGCCATGCTTACCAACAATGGGGTTTAAGTCATAAGCAGGTGATAACTTCCAGCCATTCTTTGCCAGTAAAAAACCATGGTTACGCAGGTGATCATCCGTATTGGACACCGCAATATTAAACACGATACGACGCCATAATTGTGCTAAGTCAGCTTCTGTTTGTGCGCCCTGAGTGGAAAGAAACTCAGCAATCTCTAAGTAGCTGGCACCTTGAGATTGTTCACCATCATAGTATTGTAGTTGAGACATGGCCGATGAGAAATGCAGCCGTAACTCCCCTTGGCGGTCAAAGCGTTTTGTTAAAAAGGTATGGTGCTGTGATGAAAACTGCCTGATCTCACTTGGAAACATGTCAACACCTGCCGCCAAAGCCAATTCATAACAGACCATCTCCCACGCACCTACATCATGGGTGTCGTTTAAATTGGGAAACTTGGCAATCCACAAATGACCTTGTTCATCTGTCACACAAGCCTTGGGCCTTGCACCGCCCAGTGATGAGCCTGGAGAAATCAACATCTTTAACCAGCGATAATACTCGTCACTATCGATGTTATCATCATTTTCAATCTGCATGGCGGCGTGCTCTAGTTCACGCAGTGACGCCATCGGCGGCGCAGCAAACTCAGCATTGTTATCCAAGAAAGGGGCATCCAAGAGAGCATCGGAGCCTGCTCGCTTAAATCGGATCCCTCCCATTCGGTAAGAATCATGTACGCCCAGCAGGTAGTCCAACTCGTTTAATCGGCTCGTTGCCCGAATGCCCTTGCGTGCTTCAATAGCCGCACGCCGTTGCATCAAAATACGACCCCAACGATCAGGGGATGAATCGAGAAAGGCACGGAAGTTCTTATCGGCTTCGTCATTGTAGAGTTCACCTGAGTGAAGCGTCAGCATAGGATCTATTTGCAAGCGATAAGCTGAGGTTAGAAACGCTTTATCGTAGGCAAAACTAAACACACCACCTCGGCTTGAATCACTGTAAGCAAGCTGCCCTATTAGCAGTGGCGCTTCAATTGGCTGCCAGTCGGCATAGACTTCAACGATTTCACGGCTCATCTTGAACCTTCCAGCAATTTTATGTTTTGCAGCTTGATACCGACTTCGTCGTGAGCGGCCATTTCTGCAAAGTTGCTCTCCATTCCAAGTACAGCCATGACCTTCAAGTAAGTGCCAATGGCAACACCCGGATCACCTGCGAAGACTTTGTTCACGGTTTTATGATCGAAGCCAGTTCGCTCACACAGTAGCTTTTTAGTAAAACCACGTCGCTTCATAGCCAACAATAAGTCCTCACCAAAATGGGTAAGGATTTTTAGCTGTTTTGGAAACAGCACATTGTGCAAATCACGCTTAGCCATAACACCAACCAAAGGGACTATATTCTCACTATTCAACCATTAATGGGAATATAGTCCAACCTAGTCAATTAAACAACTATCACGGACAATAAAGTGGGACTGTATTCCCATTTTTATAATTAAAATAGGATTAATATCCCACATTAAAGTATTTCATGCACGATGGCTAGGTCGATAGTACGAAAAACTGAATACCAGAAATCACCAAATCACACTTTTACGCGCATAAAAATGAAAAATCCCGCACTTTTATGCGCGTAAAAGTGTAAATCTCGTTATAGCGATTTTGAAACCGCAATCCATTGGCTTAACTGTTGCCGCTTAGCCTTGCCGAACTACCCTATTGAAGGGTTGCCGAAATCGCCTCTGGCGGCCTATAAAAAAGAGAATATGATCAAGCTGTTTCTGTTTGATGTGGGCCTACTCAATCATATGCTGGGTAGCAGTTATAAAGAGATCAAACAACAAAACTATGAATACAAAGGGTATGTGGCAGAAAACTTTGTGCAGCAAGAACTCTCCGCCATTGGCATTGACCCAAGTTATTCATGGAACGACGCCCGCGCCGAAATCGAATTTATTTTGGCGACGGATGAAGGGGATATCATCCCTGTCGAAGTAAAAAGTGGCAAACGCACAAGAGCTAAATCGCTACAGTCATATATAGAGAAATGCAATCCACATAAAACGATCAAGTTGACAGGAACTCAAGGCTCGTCGGCCCTTGAGCAAAAACATCTCGTTTTTCCGCTGTATTACATTGAGCATGTCGTTAAGAAACACTTATTAAGCTAAATGATCCGTCGCCAAGCCCCTCAACAGCTAGCTTCAACAACTTGAGGTTGCTTAGCCATTTATCTAGCGAATTAAGCTCATTGAAACAACCTATTTCCCACTCGGCAATAAGTACCTCGTACTTCGGCCGCCGGCGTCGGCTTTCACTAAAAAGCGCTGTTCGACCATTTGCGCAAGATGACGGGTGGCGGTAGCACGGCTCACCTTAGCGACCTTTTGATACTGGCTACTATTAATCCCTAATTCAAAATCGCCATCTAACATCCGATTGAGCACTTTGGCTTGCTCTTGACTCAATAAGGATTGATCGACACTTTGCCAATATTGAGTTTTCCGCAGAGTCTTGTTCACATCTGCCATCGCATTGAGTAAACAATCATTGAGGGTTTCAAAAAACCATACTAACCAAGGAGTAATATCGACATCGCCCCTTTGAGTAGACTCTAAAATGTCATAGTAGGCTTGGCGATGGGCAAGAATACTGACTGACATAGCGTAAAAACGAATTGAGCGTTTTTCCGCTTGCGCCAAGGCTAAATCGGTCAATAAACGCGTGATTCGTCCATTACCATCATCAAGCGGATGCAGAGTCACAAACCAAAGGTGAGCTATCGCCGCACGGATAAGCGGATCTAAACCCAGATCTTGCCTTGATGCATTAAACCATTCAATAAACTGCGAGAGTTCAGCGTCCAAAGTGGCTCGAGAGGGTGCCTCAAAATGCACCGTTGGTTTATCAATCCGGCCAGAGACAACTTGCATAGGCGTATCGCCTCGCAGCGCTCCACCAATAACTGGGTTAAACAGCGTATAACCATGGGGAAATAACTGTTTATGCCAACCTAATATCCGCTCGAGGGTTAACTCAGTCTCTAAATTTTTTAAGGCATCGAGCATAATGTCAGCTAAACCATCGGTTTGTGCTGTGGTCGGATAAGACTTGTCTTCGGACACGCCGAGTTTTTTAGCCAAGGATGAGCGCACCGAAGCCGCATTGAGCTTTTCACCTTCAATCGCACTGGAATGGATAATGTTAGCGAGCAAGGTGTCGAGTGCCGCCGCTGACGTTAATTGGCTGTCGTCGTGATTTAGCATTTGTTTGCCAAGCAGTTGACCCTGATTGAAATAGACCTGACGCAGCAAGGCATCAACACTGCTGGCATTCCAATGAAACTTAGGCCAATCGGCTTGCTGCCAAATCCACATATCTTACCCCATGAGTCAAATAACAAGCCTATTCTACTCACTTAATGAGGCGATTAACAAACCTATTTACCTCAAAATATGAGGCAAATAATACAAGTAATCGCCTCACCTTGCCCAACTGCTTATAGAATAAAGGGATTTATGCTATTGATGTGCTTCTACAGAGCAATGCAGACGCAACGACAGCTTTGCGCTGCCAAAACCTGTGGGCTGCGATATACTGCCGGCGTTGATAAAACACTCATATTAAAATCCAATTTACACACCAATAGCGACCACGCTGACAAGAATATGCTGAGCCCAATCCATGCCTGATAACGCAAATATTGCCACCTCTTGCCACTCTCAGGCTGACGATGCCACTGATGCGCTGCCCACTCAGCCACAGCGCGATTCGACTAAGCTGAGTTTAACCAAGTCGTGTTTAAGCAAGCCAAATGCAACCAAGCATGGAATCGTGGCAGCTGAGCGAAAAAATAAGATTATTATCATAGGCTTGCCTAGAACAGGGACGACCAGCGTGAGTGTGGCGCTATTAGAGCAAGGGCTTAAAGTGGCACATATGGCCTTTACCAAAGCCGCCTTTATGCAGGCAGATGCCATTTCCGATGCGCCTTGTTTTAGTGATTTCAAGCAATTAGATAAACTCTTTCCCGATGCTAAGTTTGTCTATTTAGATCGAAACTTAAGCGCTTGGGTGCCTTCGATGCAGATGCTGCTAAGCCGGATGTTGCCACATTTAGATGCCAAAACCGGCCGCTTCCATCCTATTATGAAGCGCAGTTTTCGTCATTGCTTCGGTGTGGGAGAAGTCCATAATCCACAGGATGAACAACATCTTATTGGCTGTTATCAGCGCCACCAAAGGGAAGTGTTTAGTTACTTTGCTAGGCGAAATAACTTCTTGAATATCGATGTTAGCCAGCAAGGCGCATTAGGTCAGCTGTTGCAATTTATGGCGCAGCCAACGGATACCACACCAGTTGAGGTCTGCCATCAAATAACAGAGTTAAGTTTTCCAAGGCTCAATATTGGCCGCAATGTGGCCAGTTGGGATGAATACAAACATCCCAATAAGATCAGCGCCAATGCCTCAGGGCCAGACAAGCGTAAATTCTTTGATTATAAAATTTAGGGGCTAGGAGCTAGATTCTAGATTTACTCACTATTTTTCCTGCGTTTTACCACAGTGAGCCAATCGAGACTCACGCCGGAAATCGCATTAAAGCCGCGGATACGGAAGATAAGCTGAAGTAACTGCGGCCTTGGCCGCACCTTAGGCTCGACCGCACGCGGAATAAACCATAGGGTCACTAAGGTTCGCATTAGGGTCGATACCAGAAAAACCACAAAAATCGGGCTTGTGAGCCAACTATCCCAGCCAGACCAAATCAAAAAATCCGCCGCATGGGAGGCAATTGTGCCTCCGACCATAGCGCCGACAAACACCAATCCCGCGCTGAGTGCGGCCTGTAGGGCAGCGTAAGTGGCAAAGTCACTACGAAAGGGACGAATATCGTAAAGGTAGTTGGCGGTACTTAAGGTAAAGCCACTCCACGCCAGGCCAGAGAAAGCTTGGATAGCTAAGATATACAAATAGTTATCAGAGAATAGCCACAGCAAGGGTAAACTTGGGATCATGCAACTGGTGATAATCATCACCAAACGATTACCGAATTGATCACTAAATCTGCCCCAAAACTTCAGAGTCACAAACTGGGTGGCTATCGAGGCCACACTGGCTAGTACAAACTCAAAGTAAGTAAACTTCAAATCTTCCAGCATATATACGGCAAAAAACGGTGCCGAAATCGCCACCATTGCCTGCATGCTAGCGACAAACAAACTGTATTGGCGAAAGGTTTTATCCTTCCATGCATCGCGAAAATGACCAATGGTCTGGACAAATACGCCGCGCTGTTTCGGCTCGCGGGGATCGGGATCGTGCATCTGCAGCAATAACCAAGCCGACACAAAACGCCCCATGGCGGCAATTGAAAACAACAAGGTAAAGCCTAGCCACGCCATCTGCATCGAGTCGGTGAGGGTAAGAATACCGCCGCCAATAAAGAACACACTCAAAGATGCGCCCATAGTGAGTCGCGTGCGCGCAGCAAAAAACGCACCGCGGCGGCGTTCGGGCACGATAGAGCCCATCCACGCCCGCCAATGGGGTTGAATTAAATTGATAAATCCATGGTAACAAACCGCTAAACCAATAAAGATCCATACCGCCTGTTCTGGGCCGAAAGCGGCTAGCGCGCCCATCGCCAGCACGACACAGGCCTGAAAGGCGGCACAAAAGACGATAAAAGTGCGGCGGGAGAAATGGCTTGCGAGCCAAACAGATAAGAGTTGGGAGAATGCGCCAAAGAGTTGCGGTAACCCTGTGACAAAGCCCATTTGCGCTAGGCTGGCACCGAGAAAAATGGCATAGGCATTGAAGAAGTTATCGCTGGTTGCCGTCATCATAGACGAGGCAACGGCCTCCTGCTGCGAGCGGCGCAGGGTGCATCTTAACCACGAATTGCGTTCGCTACGCCGCGAATAAGTTGATTCTGTTGGTGTCGCAGTGGAGCACATACCAAAGCACCTATATTCACGCGCTTACAACGCCAAGCGCTGGTTAAAAATTGGCTTTAAGTTCAACCTCTTGATCTAGCAGGCTCTGGTACAGGGTAAACTGGTTGGCCGCGCGATCTAGATTATGGCCTTCACGGTGGATATGGAAATACACATCACCGTTAAGATAATCCGTTAAAAAACGCACGCCTATCATTAGACAAATCACCCTAGCACCCAGCCATAGGCTGCGCCTTTCCTCCTCGGTCAACACTCCACCAAGCTCACTTAAATACCCCCGGCAAATCGCGGCGAAAATATCTTGGCGCACTTGGACTTTATCCAAGGCCGTTGAGTCTTCTTCCTCTGGCGAGCAGAAGGTGCGCACCATATCGCCAAAGTCATACATCAGATGACCCTTCATGCAAGTATCTAAATCAATAATCGCCATGCTGGACATGTCGCGTTTATCGAAGAGCATATTATTGATTTTAGTGTCGTTATGGCAAATTCGCAGCGGCAGTTTTGGCGATATTTCCGCTAATTCATCCAACAAAGCTTGCTGGGATAACGCATAATCGACCCAATGACGGCAGAGCGCTAAGCGATGTTGACTATCGAGTTCAGCGGCCTGTTTTAGCAAGGCCATACGTCCCGGCAAATGGTGGAACTGGGGGATAACATCCTCAAGCTGGGTCGCATCAAAATCACTTAGGGCCGAGGCAAAATGACCAAAAGCCTTGGCCGCCATTTCCGCCTGCTCTGCGGATTTGACCACCTCAATACTTAAGCTATGGGGTAAATAACTGATCGCGCGCCAAAAACCCTGCTCACCCAAATCAATAGCCAATTCACCCTCTTGGGTTAGGCAAGGGCTGACAACTTTAAGACCGTATTGCTGCTGCAACGACTTAGCACATAAATGATGGCTGATCTTATCGGCATTGCTGACGAGTGCCTGTGGTGTCTTAAACACTTGAGTATTAATACGTTGCAGCACTAATTCGCCTGCAGGCCAACGCACTAACAAAGTGTCGTTGATATGACCATTACCTAACGCTGAGATTTTTGCCTCTGTGGCTTCAATTCCAAAATGAGGCAACACTGACTGCCTGATGAGTTTAATCACTCAATAACTCCGTTAATTTTTGTTTTACCCAGACAGAGTCCTGCGGATAAGTCACGCCGAGCCAAGGCTCAGAGGCAACATCGACATATACAGGCAAACCTTGCTCAATTCCCGCCTGGACTATGGCGGGCAAGTAACATTCAGATTTAGGCAGTTTGCCCTGCTGGCCTATAAATGCCGTTAATTCCTGTTTAATAACATCAAAAATACTTGGGGAGAAGCCCCAGCACGTCATCGACACCAAAGACTGCGGAGGAAGTAGCGCCAATCCCCCAGGGCCTTCGCCGACAAAGCCATTATCACACGCACGGATATTGAGCCATTCAGCCACAGATTTAAGCAGGCCATTCTCGACCTGACACAATCCGCGATTTACCCCACCATGCTCCGATAACGTGAGCGCTATGGGATAAGCCACCATCATCCACTCCGTCGGCCTTGACGTTAAGCCTTTGGCTAACGAGACAAAAGCGCTATCAGCATAAAAATCATCGGCATTGATCACCGCCATAGGACCTTGAACGAGGTGGCGCGCACACCAGAGCGCATGGGCCGTGCCCCAAGGTTTAAGCCTGTGACTATAGTCTGGCAACTGCGCGGCCTCGGGCAAATCAGTGATGTTTTGATAGCAAAAATGGTACTCAAAATCGGCGGGCAAAAACCGCGTCAATATCCCAGTTAATTCAAGCGCTAACTCAGGACGGATCACTAATACCGCACGCTTAAATCCACTGCGGATCGCAGACATGATCGACAATACCAACATGGGCTCGCCCGCAGGGCCGAGGGCAGCTAATTGCTTGTCGCCGCCAAAACGGCTGCCTAGCCCAGCCGCCATAATGACTAAGGTCAATTCAGTATTCATGTTGGGTTGATATATTCAGTTCAAATTTAAAGGTGTTTCCCCAAACCGCAGCGACCTAAACAACCTAAAGTACGGTTTGAGAAAAAGAGGAGCAAAAGTGTAATCTACCCCTCCGATTGTGACTAGAGTATCGGCGCCATTATTGGGCTAAATAATCAGCAAATGTACGATTTTGTTCCAAAATCGCTTGGCTACCCTTTAAGCTAAACTTGTAACCGCATAGGCCAATGCTGCCGCGGCGGGCAAGGTCAACTATGATACCTGCGCTATCCAGAGGTGAAAACCGCGCTTCAGTAGCCGAATCCGCTTTCAAATCAACCGTCATAGGGCGATACTCAGTGCCATTATTAAACACTAAGGCGCGGCAGGTCTTATCCCCCTGCGCCGTGGCTAATGACCAAATATTTTGCGCTTTACCCTGCTCACCCAACCAACGCATGATCAATACATCACCCTCTAAGGCGACAGAGAACCCATCGGGCATTTCCAAGGTCACTCTATCGCTTGCAATAGGAGCAACAGGAACCGCACTCACCACTTGAGCCTGTGCCTGTTCATCACTGTTTGGCCATAGTCCCCACACCAAAACCACCAACATCAGTCCACCTAAGCCTATTGCCGCAGGACGCCAATAGCGGCGGTTCGGCATAGGGAGTCTAGGCAACACTAAATAACGGCGATAGGGTGAAAAAAACTCAATTAGACCACGGAACAACTCCGTCATAGAGCCTGAATCTTTGGCCTCGGCGCGGCGACGGCGCATTTCTTCTGCGTCCTCGGCCTGGTTAATACTATGGGACTCATCATCGGGATCGAAACGCCACACGGGCTCATCACTCAGATCGGCGGGATCTAAAGGAGCGTGTCGTGAATTGGCGTGTTGTAAATCCACCTGAGCGAGATCCACATCAACCACTTCAATATGCGTTTGTTGCACGCGGCTTTGATTTGCCGGGCGAAAATCTGCTTGAGCAGCAATAATGGCATCCTGCACCACAAAATCCGCCGGATTTTGGGTCATTCTGGTTAATTCATCGAAACGCAATTCATCTTGACGTAGCGCCTCCAAATCCACCTCAGCCGATGTGGCCGCGCCCGTAGGCTCGGTTTGGGAATAGGTTTGCGCCGTCGCGGCGGTTTTAGGAGTCAGCACAGGCTCCACTCGGCGACGGGGTATGGCTTGTGAGGTGGGCGAGTCTAACGCTGGGCCGTAATAGCCAAAACGATAATCCACTATGGTTGGCGAAGGTAAACGAGCGCCCCAAAAGGTTGCCCCTGCGGCTAACACTAACCCCAATATCGCAATGAAAGGCGGCGCCCCAACAATTAACAGCGCAAGATATACAGGAAGCGGTAATACTAATAAAGCCGCTAAAAACTTAGGCTTATTGGCATCCATTAAACGGCGCAGGCTAGTTAATGCCAGTAGGGGCAAGCCTAATAGCGCCAATAAATACATTAAGAAATTTGCCCCAAACCCTGCAACGGCAAGGGAAATGCAGACATAAACGCCCACACTAATAGCGGCAAAACGGGGACGGGAATCACGCCCGTGAAGGCAGAAAAGAGATTTTAACAGCACGACCCTTCCTTAATAGTTGAATAATTCAAGCGCAAACACGACTATCAATGTCGTATGGACACGAGCGTAACGAATTTAGCCGCAATTGTCAGTGCCTACGGCCCTAGTTGGATAAAAATGCCCATGAAAACGTCAATAGACTTACATTGCCGAACAACAAGCCCTAGCGTTTATAGGGTCAAAATCTGTATAATGCTCGGCTTTCTGGGCCCTTGTTGCGTTAACAAACTGGATATTTAGCTCATGACCGCACGCGGAAATTTATTTATTGTGTCGGCACCCAGTGGTGCTGGTAAATCCTCGCTGATCTCGGCACTGCTTAAAGATAAGCCCACCGATATGCAGGTTTCGGTATCCCATACCACCCGCTCTCCGCGCCCAGGCGAAGTCGATGGTCAACACTATCATTTTGTTAATGTTGAACAATTCAAAGCGTTAATTGCTGAAAATGCCTTTTTTGAATGGGCAGAAGTGTTCGGCAATTACTATGGCACCTCGCGCCATGTGATTGAACATACGCTCACCCAAGGTATCGATGTATTCCTCGATATCGACTGGCAAGGTGCCCAGCAAGTCAAAGCCGTGATGCCAGAGGCCGTTGGGGTATTTATTCTGCCGCCATCGAAAGCCGAGCTAGAACGCCGCCTCACTGGCCGCGGTCAAGATAGCCAGGATGTGATCGACAGCCGTATGGCCCAGGCCGTATCGGAAATGTCACACTTTAAAGAATATGATTTTATTATTGTCAACGACGATTTTGACACCGCCCTCGCCGATCTGCGTGCCATCATTCGCAGTCAACGCTTAACGGGAGCTAGTCAGATCCACGCGCAAAATGATATGCTTAACGATCTGTTGGCAGGCTAACTGCCTTAGTGTACAATTTTGCGTCATTTTTTCCCTAGATAAACTGGAGTTTCAACACATGGCTCGCGTAACTGTAGAAGACGCCGTAGAACAAATCGGCAACCGTTTTGATATGATCTTGGTTGCGGCGCGTCGTGCTCGCCAAATCGCCGTGCAGGGTAAAGACCCTATGGTTGAAGAGATGAACGACAAACCCACGGTTATCGCCCTGCGTGAAATCGAACTCGGTTTAGTTAACGCTCACACCTTAGATGCCGATGAGCGTCAAACCGTGCGTGAACGTGAAGCCGCTGAAATTGCAGCGGTTGCAGCGATTGCTGAAGGTCGTTCACTATAAGCGTTATTGAGTAAAACCTGTTTAGGTAAAAGGAGAGCTGCCACTTGTATCTGTTTGAAGGTCTAAAGGAGTCTGCTTCCGGTTACTTAGAACCTGAACAGGTAGAATTGCTCAAGCAGGCGTACCAAGTTGCGCGTGATGCCCATGAAGGGCAGATGCGCACGAGCGGCGAACCTTATATTACCCATCCGGTTGCGGTTGCCCGCATCCTAGCTGAGATGCGCCTCGACCATGAGACGCTGATGGCAGCACTGCTACACGACACGATCGAAGACACCCATGTCACTAAAGATGACTTAGCCGAATTATTCGGTGAGTCAGTGGCAGAATTAGTCGAAGGGGTGTCGAAACTCGATAAGCTTAAATTTCGCGATAAGAAAGAAGCGCAAGCGGAAAACTTTCGCAAAATGATGATGGCGATGACGCAGGATATCCGCGTTATCCTCATCAAGCTTGCCGATAGAACCCACAATATGCGCACCTTAGGCGCCCTGCGCCCCGACAAACGTCGCCGTATCGCCCGCGAAACCTTAGAAATCTACGCGCCCATCGCTAACCGTCTCGGTATCCACAATATCAAGACAGAGTTAGAAGACTTAGGCTTTCAAGCCTATTATCCGATGCGTTATCGGGTGCTTAAAGAAGTGGTTAAAGCCGCCCGTGGCAATCGCAAAGAATTGATCCAAGGCATTGAAGCCGCTGTTTATACACGCTTAAACGATGCGGGTATTCCGGGAAAAGTCAAAGGCCGCGAGAAAAATCTCTACTCCATCTATAACAAGATGCAGAGTAAAGAGCTGCAATTCCAAGAAGTCATGGATATCTACGCCTTTCGGGTGATAGTCGATTCCATCGACACTTGTTATCGCGTGCTCGGCGCCATGCACGGCCTTTACAAACCTCGTCCCGGTCGTTTCAAAGATTATATCGCAATCCCTAAAGCCAACGGTTATCAGTCACTCCATACCTCTTTATTTGGTCCACACGGCGTACCCGTTGAGATCCAAATTCGTACCGAAGATATGGATCAGATGGCCGACAAAGGGGTCGCCGCACACTGGGCCTACAAAGGCGGTGCACAAACGGGCCAAGGCACGACGACTCAAGTGCGTGCCCGTAAGTGGATGCAAAGCTTGTTGGAATTACAACAGAGCGCCAGCACCTCATTCGAATTCGTTGAGAACGTGAAGACCGAACTCTTCCCCGAAGAGATTTATGTGTTCACCCCAGAAGGCCGCATTCTGGAATTACCCGTTAATGCGACTGCGGTCGATTTTGCCTACGAAGTGCATACGGACGTGGGCAATACCTGCGTCGGTGCCCGCGTTAACCGCCAAGCGTACCCGCTGAGTCAGCCGTTAATCTCGGGGCAAACCGTTGAAATTATTACCGCGAAAGGCGCACGCCCCAATGCTGCTTGGCTGAACTTTGTGGTCACGGGTAAGGCCCGCGCTAAAATTCGCCAAGTGCTGAAGAGCCTTAAGGGTGATGATGCCGTTGCCCTTGGTCGTCGCCTGCTGAACCATGCGCTGGGGAAAACCAAGCTCGATAGCATAGCGCCGGAACAGATTGAGAAAGTGGTGCGCGATACTAAGCATGCCAATTTGAATTCACTCTTAGCCGATATTGGCCTTGGCAATGCCATGAGTATCGTGATCGCCCAACGTTTGATTGGCGATAACCTTGAAAATCAAGAGAGCCGCGACGCCCACTTGATGCCAATCCGTGGCGCCGAAGGCATGCTAGTCACCTTTGCCAACTGTTGTCGCCCCATCCCTGGTGATGCGGTCATCGCCCACGTCAGCCCAGGTAAAGGCTTAGTGGTGCATATGGAAAACTGCGCCAACATCCGTGGTTACCAAGGTGAGCCAGATAAGTACATTCCGGTTCAGTGGGATAATGTTGATGGGGTCGAGTATCAAGCCAATCTGCGGGTCGAAATCGTCAATCACCAAGGTGCACTGGCCAAGATCACCTCGATCATTGCCGCCGAAGGCTCGAACATTCATAACCTGAGCACAGAGGAGCGCGATGGCCGCGTGTATCTGATTAACCTGCGTATTTCAGTGAAAGACAGGATCCATTTAGCCAACGTGATGCGCCGAATTAGGGTGCTTCCCGAAGTGTTGCGCACATCCCGTAATCGTTAATTAACTCAATATTAGAGAGAGCGTCATGGCAGAAAAAATTATCATAGCGACCGAAAATGCCCCTGCGGCCATCGGCACCTATTCACAGGCCGTTAAAGTAGGCAATACAGTGTATTTATCCGGCCAAATTCCGCTGGTGCCAAGCACTATGCAAATTGTGAGCGATGATTTTGAGGCGCAGGTTGTGCAAGTATTTGAAAACTTAACTGCCGTTTGTACCGCTGCCGGTGGTTCGATCAACGATATCGTTAAGCTCAATATCTTCCTGACAGATTTAAGCCACTTTGCCAAAGTGAATGAGATCATGAGCCGCTACTTCAGCCAGCCCTACCCTGCCCGCGCCGCTATCGGCGTGAAGCAATTGCCGAAGGCTTCTCAAGTTGAAATGGACGGGGTAATGGAGCTGTAAAGACCATTTATATAGTCTTCGACCTAACCTCAAAGCACTACGGTGCTTTGAGGTTGATATTTAATAGATATATTCTTTAGAACCCCCTAAGATAGCCTAACTAGATTGGTTACAAATTAATAACAACATAAAAGCCACGTTCAGGGAATGAAAAGTGCCGACGACACCACTGATCAAAATAGGCGAGTTCTCCTTTGATTTACAGCAATCCATACTCTATCTAGGGCAAGCAGAATTAGCCGCAGAGCCTAAGGTTATCGAACTCTTGATCTATCTGTATCAACATAGGGAACGCTATGTTGGCATGGAGGAGCTACACCAAGAAGTATGGCGTGACAGAGTGGTATCCGATACCGCGGTACGCGGCACAATTAAAAAACTCCGCGCATTACTGGGCGATACTGATCTCACCCAGGCTAGATACATTAAATCTGTATCCAAAAAAGGTTATAAATTAATTTGTACTACCGAAGAAACCCCACAGATTGCCGAGGATATTGGCGAGACCCCCTATACATTTAGTCCATTAAATGACCCCCTAGATCAGCAATTACTCAATGTCAGTGGTGGATACGCCGCCGAGGTTAGCCCACAAAAATATCCAAAACTTAAATTCCATCTGGGTAGCATGCTATTGATGCTCATGGTATTCATTCTTATATTTAGCTTAAGTAATCCCCCAATATTAGGGTTAAAGCACTTTACCCACGCCAATGAGCAAGCTCAAAGTCGGTTACTCTCGAATTTTCCGGGTGAAAAAATCTCTTTATCGGCATCGAGTGACGGCCGCTACATCGTCTTCACCGGAAGAACATCCGTCGAACAAGACCGTCAAGTTTATCTGCTCGATAACCAAACCAACCAAATTAAACAAGCGACTCAAACCGTTAAAAATGCACTCTTAGTGGCTTTTGTAAACAACAACACTATCGCCTATAGCAATGCGGAACTGGGTAACTCGACCCTCTTTTTACAAACACTAGATACGACCCAAGACCAAGCGCCTATCACACTGCTCTCGGGAGTTTACGCGATTATCGATATCAAGAGTGGTCCATCGGATGATGAGCTATTAGTGAATATTCAAACGAATAAAGATGCCGCAGCCATGTATTTCACCTTGAATATTCACACCCGCGTGCTGAATCGATTGGCAACTGTGAGCAGCAGTGATGAAAACTATTACCAAGCGAGTCTATCTCCGAACAAACATTTACTGGCCCTAGCAAAAGTCAATGCGGAGCAGCACCAGTTACTCATTGTCGATATTGTCACAAACCAATTAGTCACTGAAATGCACTTACCTGAAACCGTCGACAGCATAGCTTGGCGTGATAACCATCAGTTAATAGTGCTCGATCAATATGCTATAGAACAAGTGGAGATCGGCACACAACAAAAAACGCGATTATTAGCCAACAAAGAAGGGCTTATCACCGCACTAACAATAGTCAATGGGGACGATCTTCTACTGCTAAAAAGTACTCAGGCCAGAGCGAGCCGCCATTATGTTGAGCAGGATATCGATCTTACTCCCGCATCGGCCAAGCTCATTCAGGTTGAGAATGCTGTCAGTTCAATGTTTTATTCAACTCATGCCGAACAAAAATGGATCACTTTGCTCCAAGATAATATCTATTCCCTCGCTCGTTTTGACCATAAAGGTAAACAACACACAGTATTTCAAACAGATAAAGCGATTGAAATACTCGATGAATCACCCGATGGCATACTATTACTCAAGGTTGAGGGCCAACTCATCGCAGTCACGCCCATGACAGGTGAGATAAGCTATCTCACTCGCTCCCATCAGCTGATCAGCGATGCGATATTTACCCAGGATGGTAGACATATTCTGTTTGGACAGCGTATCGCCAACCAATGGGAAATTGAAGAACTCGATTTACTGACCTTAACTTCACAGACCTTACTCACGGGCTACCGTGCAATACGCACATTAGACCAAGGTTATGTCATCGCCAACGCGCAGGGTGAGCTTTATCTCCTTCACGATCTCCATTCTCAACCTGAGGAGCTCGGCCAAAGTATCGACTATACCCATTTTAATCGTTGGTATACCCGCAACAACAAGATCATCTGGACCAGCTTCGATTACCACTATACTTACCTGCATCAATTGGATCTCGACGATAGGCATTACCAGGTGAATCAAGAGCGTTTTTTGAAGCTGTATCCTAGAGTCTCTGTCAGCGCCTCGGGGGAAAGAGTGCTGTATCTTTCAACCCAAGTTAAAAATGCCAACATAGAAGAAATCAACCTTGCACAACTAGATAACAAATAAGCCACAAAAAAGTATTATTTTAAGTACGGCTATTGCTCAAGTTAACCGCTATAAATTTTCATACCACCCACACTTAAAGATGAAAATTTATTATGTCGAAACTTAACCTTAGCACTATCTTACTCTCGCTCCTGATTGCATATAGCCACCCAAGCTTTGCTATCGATGATAATGATCCTTTAGTGGATATCCTCTGTTTAGGACCTCTTTGTAAAGACCCCTTGAAAGAGGATACCGCTGGGGGGATTCAAGCTGTAACCTTAGATGTTCATCATGCGGATTGAGCAATCCATACGTTTGCTAGAGGCCCTAAATTCTATTGACGAACTTAGGGACTCTCTAGCCAGCATGACCAAGCATGCCCCCTATGCTTGGTCCTGTCTGTTAATTAAATCTCTTGATGTCAAATATGTTGGGAATATACCACTCTCTTTAACTCATCAGCTGGGAGAGTTTGATATTAAGCGTTATCACTTACAACACTATCGACCCCAATGGTATGCGGGCCAAGATGAACATCTGGCTGCACAGGGCGTGCCACTAAATACCATAATCATCCCCATTAAAACTTTAGGTTTAGACGCAGCCAGCATTATGCTCGGTATTAATGAAGATATGACTAATATCAATATTATCGAAAAAATAAGCTGGTATTGGCAAATACTATCAACCTATATCTATGCTGCATATAAACGCTGTGACTCATCAACCACACGCCATATTCAGTTAACCAAACGAGAAAAGGAATGTCTGAATTGGGCCGCAGAAGGTAAGACATCCTGGGAAATGAGTCAGATCCTCAAAATATCGGAACGCACTGTCAATTTCCACCTAGCTAATTGCATTGAAAAGACCGAAAGCGTCAATCGACAGCAAGCTATATCTAAATGCATGATTTTAGGTTTGATTTAGCATTTAGTCACAATAAAAACAAAAAAGTCACATAAAAGTTATCGCTATATTTTCATCGATAACCTACAAAACTAGGCGTTTGTGCCACGATGCATAATGGAGAGTCACCATGTTTGAACCCATCAAGAAAAATGAGCCCATTAAGGCGATCAAAACGATTGAGGGATTTATTGAAATCACCTCCCTTACCGAGCTAGATGATATTGTTGGTGGTTTTATCGATGCAGAAAGCTTTCTCTGTGAACTAGAAGATCAAGATAATAGATATGCCGAATCTTGATATAAAAAATAGCAAACCTGTGATATCTGACAGCTGACGAATGACATAAATTACCTCAATAATGAATGCGTTCATTAAGAACAAATCATTACTAAATGGAGATACAAAATGTCTAAAAAATTAGAAAACATCAAGGCTGAAGAAATCAAACTAAACTCAAATGGCGATTTAGATGTCAGTGTTGAGCTGCAAGACTTGATTGCTGGTGGTACCAATCCAGAAGATACAGAAGAAGAAGACATTGTTATTAACTTCGGTTGTGGCAAACAAGCTCAACAATAATATTTTAGGGTCTGGTGTAGTTATCAACTTCCACCAGACTCATTAAAAATATTTAGATCATCAAAGCCCGACCTTCGGGCTTTACATCAATAATGGAACTCCTATGAATAATATTAATGGTTTTAGTAAAAAAGAATTAAAGGCATCACTCATGCCCGATATTTTTCATTTAATATTATTTCCAACGGAGGAATGCAATTTCAGATGTGTTTATTGCTATGAAGATTTTGCCATAGGAAATATGCAACCATGGTTAATCGATGCAACTAAAGCATTCTTATCTAAAAAAATCCCCCACTTAAAGCACTTGAACTTAAGCTGGTTTGGTGGCGAGCCCTTAGTTGCTAAAAAAATTGTCTTCGATATTGCACAATTTGCCTACGACTTAGCACAACAATATGACTGCCAATTGTTAGGTGATATCACCACTAATGGTTCCTTGCTGGATGTGAAAACATTAACCACCTTAGTCGCACTCAAACAAAATAGATTTCAAATTTCTATTGATGGCGCGAAAGATCACCATGACACAACCCGATTAACCCGCAGTGGTCGTGGCAGCTTCGACAAAATATGGGAACGCTTACTCGCCGCCGCCGCAACCGACTTAGATTTCCACATCACCCTACGCATACACGTCACCGCCTTTAACCAACAAAGTGTACTTGAATTCTGCGATCTCTTTACACTCGAACTCGCCCAAGATCCACGTTTCAGCCTCTTCTTTAAAGCCATTGAAGATCTTGGAGGCAATAACCAAAGCCAACTCCAACCTTTACTCGATGCGGGTAAACCACGGCAAGTTGCGGCGCAATTACAGCAAAAATATTATCCCAAGCCCAATGATAAACATTATATCTGCTACGCGGCTAAGCCCAATTCCCTCGCCATCAGAGCGAATGGAGCCCTGAACAAGTGTACCGTCGCCCTACAAGATGCTGGCAACGTGATAGGGAAAATCAATCCAGATGGCAGTTTAGAAGTGAATAACCAAGTATTTAGCACTTGGATCCAAGGGTTTGTTGGCTTAGATACGTGGAAAATGGCTTGCCCCCACAGCTACATGGAGGCACAAAAGCAACTCAAGCCCGAATATTCGCGCGATATTGCCATTATTGAAGTGGCCTAAACATGTCTTATTTAAAGCTGTTCCGTAAGGAAGCCTTAAAACATCAATATCAATCCCAAGAGTTTGGAGATTCTGTGATTGAGCAGCCCTTGGCGCTCAATCGCTCTTTGGTCATACTCGTCGCCGCCTTAGGGCTATTTTTTGCCTTAGTGATCTCCTACCCCTTAGTCAGCACCCAAAAGTATGAACTCACAGTTCATGACTCCAATTACCTGCCCTTAGTGTCCCCAATCCCCCTTACCTTAGATAGGCATTTGCTCTTAGATGGTAGTGCAGTTAATGCGAAACAAGCCGTTAGTCAGGTGCGGATTTTCAAAGCCGACAGCCGAGTCGAGGAAATTGACGTACTCCTCAGCCCCGAGGCGGGCTACTATTTTGCTAACATCACCGCGGGAACTGCAGTGCCCGCATTTCAACCACTCGCCAAAATCCTGCGGCACAATCCCGAAAATATTTACTTTTTCTGGCTAATCGAAGCGGATCCACAACGTTTTAAACCTGGCCAAACGGTAGTGCTGCAAGCCGGTACCAAGCGGGCATCAGGGATGATTCATTCCATCATAGGCCCCTACCAGAACAATCGTCTCAATATCGGCATCCGTCTAGCGCCCCCTTACGACTTAGCCATTTTGACGCCGAATGTTACGGCCGAGTTAGAACTCTCGGTTAGACGGGATAATTTCTTTAAGTTACTGAGCCAGTCCTAAGATGCAAGTATCCGATTACATACAATTTGGTCATCAAAAGCTGCCCGTTTATTTGCAAAGTGAAGTTGCCGAATGCGGCATCACCTGTATCGCCATGGCCGCCTGCTACCATGGTTTTAAAACTAATATGCTCGCCATGCGCCAAAAATATCCGACGGGGTTGCATGGCATTACGGTCAAACAAATCATCACGATCGCCGGTGAAATCGGCTTATCGGCACGCGTACTTAAATTGGATCTCGGACAGTTAGCCAAAGTCAAGAAACCTGCTATTTTACACTGGAATTTCAATCACTTTGTCACCCTTGCAGAAGTGTCTAGTAAGGGGGTCACTATCCATGATCCCGCTAAGGGTAAGCTTAAACTGGACTGGAATCAGGTGTCGGAGGCGTTCACCGGAATTGTCATTGAGCTAGTGCCCTCCAGTGAATTTATCCAAAAAGATGAAAGGATCAAGGTTCCACTACGGCAATTCATTGGTCGAGTCGATGGACTCTGGCTATCCCTTGGGAAAATTTTCTTTATTGCCTTGCTACTACAGGCCCTTTTGCTGATCTCGCCCTATTACATTCGAGTCGTGATCGACCAAGGGATTAATGTCGGGCAGACGAGTATTTTATGGTCTGTTTTTGTGGGATTTTTGTTGGTCCTCCTTCTCTCGTCCATGGCCCAGGTCATACGGGCTGCCGCGATCATGTATTTGGATAAGAGCCTCAGTTTCCAAGTCAAAGCCAATATTCAACGCCACTTACTCCACTTGCCCTTAAGCTTCTTTGAAAGCCGCCATGTCGGCGATATCAAATCTCGCTTTGAGGCGTTTAGCGAGGTTCAGCGGCTCATTAGTCGAGGTTTTATTACTGCGCTGGTCGATGGTTTGCTCAGTGTAACCACTATCTGCATCATGTTTCAGTACCAGAGTTCGCTCGCCTTCGTCTCTATTGCTTTCTTGCTCGTGCTCTATCTGGGCCGATTTCTTCTCACCCATAAAGAGAATGAACATCTGGAGCAATCATTAAGTAAGCATGCCAAAGAGAATAGTCACTTTATTGAAACCATACGCGCCATCATGCCAATTAAATGTTTTGCCAAGGAAAATAATCGCCTATCTCATTGGATGAATCTGTATGCCGATTCACTCAACGCTAGCATTAAACGCGAAAAAATCATCATCACCACCGACGTCTTTCAGAATGTGCTCGGTAAGTTAGAATACCTACTAATTGTGTTAATCGGCGCACATTTCATTATTGAACAATCCCTCAGTTTAGGAATGTTTCTCGCCTTTCTCGCTTATAGACAACAGTTTGCCGACAGTGCGCAATCCTTAGTCGATAACTTATTTCGTTTCAAAATTGCAGGCACTTACTTACGTCGAATGTCTGACATCGTCATGCAACCCACGGAGCAGGAACTCCCAAGTTTACCGCTCAATATCTCTCATATTCGAGGCAGAATTGAAGTGAGAGATATTCATTTCCGTTATAGCAAGGCACAGCCTTGGTTGTTTACCGAACTGAATTTTCATGTCGATGCTGGCGAATCGGTGGCGATTATTGGTCGCTCTGGATTGGGGAAAACAACCTTATTGAAAATCATGACCGGCCTGATCCAGACCGAGCACGGTGAAGTCTTACTCGATGATATGCCGATCAAGAATATTGGCTTACGCCAATTTAGGCAAAACTGCGCCACTGTCATGCAAAACGATCAGCTGTTTAATGGCTCCCTACTCGAAAACATCTGCTTCTTCGAGCCGACACCGAATATGGAAAAGATCAAAGAAGCCATCAAAGGTGCGGCCATTTGGGATGAAATTCAAGCCATGCCTATGGGGTTGCATGCACAAGTCGGCGACCTAGGCAGTGCATTATCGGGGGGGCAGAAACAAAGGATCCTGCTCGCTAGAGCTCTCTACACTCAACCCAAAATACTCTTCCTTGACGAGGCCACCAGCCACCTAGATGCGGCTACCGAACTCAAGGTCAATCAATATTTAAAGCAAAAACACATTACGCGCATCAGTGTCGCCCACAGACAAGAAACCATAGCCGCCGCAGACAGGGTGATAGATTTGTCCATATTATCCAATGTACATCGGGTTGCCTAACAAGGAGTTACATATGAATTGGATCACAAGTCAGCGGGTTTACGCTGGCATAGTTGTACTGTCAAGCCTGTTATTGATCAGTGGTTGGCGCCAAGGTTTTGCGAGTAATAGCCATTTTATTGAGGCTAAGCACGTCTCCATCGCGGCGGTGCAGAGTGGTGAGTTCAGCCAAAAGGTCACGGGCTATGGCAGCCTGCTATCGCAAAACCAACGCCTCATTACCGCCAGCAGTGTTGCCATAGTAGATGAGATCAAACTCCGGCCCGGTGCCATAGTTGAGGCCGATAGCGTATTACTCACCCTTAAGAATCCTGAATTAGATAATGCCCTACAACAGGCTGAGGCGACCCTTCAAAACAGTCGCACCACTAAACGCAAGTTCATGCTAGAGCAGCAAAGAGAGCTACTAGAGCAAGCCTCTCGTTTAGCCGAACTGAAGGCCGATGCCGAGATGGCCAATCTGCAAGTAGAGGCAGAGGCGCCATTGGCGAATGAAGGGATCATCTCCGCCATGGATATGCGCCGCAGCCGCTTAAAGGCGGATCAACTCAATGAAAGGCTCACACTAGAACATGAAAAATTGAGTAAGTTACGCGATGTGCATAGAGAACACTTGTCCATCCAAGATGAGGCCATAAAACAGGCAGAGGCCGAATTTCACGCCGCCCAATACCAACACGATCAGCTTATCGTCAGGGCGGGCATTAAGGGTGTACTACAACGCCAACCCATCAGCCTAGGGCAGAGTGTAAATGTGGGTGATGAACTCGCCCTCGTAGGCAGCTTGTCGCCTCTACTCGCCGAGATCAAGGTACCCCAAATGCAGATCCAACTAGTGCAACATGGCGCCATGGCCGACATTGACACTCGTCACGGCATAGTCAGTGGCCAAGTGATCCGTATCGATCCCGTGGTGGCCGATGGCGCTGTCAGTGTCGATATCAAGCTACCAGAGGCGCTCTCGGCAGATATTCGGCCCATGCAAATGGTCGACGCGGTAATCTATGGCAAGAGCCGTGGTCAAGTGAATTTTGTCAGTAAACCCCAAGGGGTAGCCGAAGATAGCCGCTTGACCGTGTTTAAGTTAGATAACCCACATCAGGCCAGTAGGGTACAAGTGCAATTTGGCAAAATTGCAGGCAATAGCATAGAGGTGATCTCTGGCCTGCAGGCGGGTGAAAAAATTATCGTTTCCGCCCTCGCCATCGATGCCGATGTCACCCAAATACAATTGACCCAATAAGGATTTCACATGAAAACGGATGTATTGAAAATCACACAAATTCAAAAAACTTTTATGTCGGGTCAGCAACACAGCCAAGTGCTCAAGGGTGTCAGCTTCACGGTGAAGGAAGGCGAATATGTCGCCATTTCAGGTCCTTCCGGTTGTGGTAAATCGACCTTACTCAATATTCTTGGCCTACTCGATACACCGGACTCGGGTGAATACTATATCGATGGGCTCTTAGTTTCCGATATGGATGCCGATCAAAGAGCGGCGATACGCAGTAGGCGTATTGGCTTTGTGTTTCAATCTTTTAACTTAATTGACGAGTATACCGTTTTAGATAATGTCGCCTTACCACTTAAGTATCGCGGCGACAGCCTAAAACAACGGCAGGCCAGAGCGCGCGAATGTCTAGATAAAGTCGGCCTCGCCGATAAGACGCAGCTGTTTCCCAATCAACTCTCAGGCGGGCAGCAGCAGCGAGTATCCATCGCCAGAGCATTGGCAGCCGATTCCGGCATTATGCTGGTCGATGAACCGACGGGTAATTTGGACTCGAAAAATGGCGATGCTGTGATGGCATTATTGGCCGAACTCAACGCCCAGGGCACGACTATCTGTTTAGTCACCCACGACGCCCGCTACGCTCAGATGGCAAAACGACAAATTCACTTACTCGACGGTCAAGTTGTGGTTGAAAATATCGCAGTGGAGCAAGTCGCATGATAATGAAGCTGAATCCCTGCATGTTGGCGGCAATAGCTCGGCAGTTGCAGCGCGCCAAACACTATTACCTCACAGTGGTCTTCAGCCTAGCGTTAACCCTAACTATGGTGTTTAGCGTGTTTAGCATTTTAGACGTCGCCTATCTGCAACCTTTACCCTATGGCGAATCGGATGACCTCTACTATCTGGAAGGAAGCTTAAAGTATCAAGGGCAGGACATGCCCGGCACTAATACCCAAAATCTGCTAGCGTTACAGCAAAAAAATAGCCCATTTTCCCAGTTGGCCATTTATTTTAGTTGGAGCGAATATAAGCTGTATGACGATCCCAATCGTCCGATAGTACCCGTTTACATGGGATCGTCCAATGTGTTTGAAGTATTACAAGTTGAGCCTGTACTCGGACGTTTTTTCAATGCGAATGAAGACTTAGGTAATAAACAACCCTCAGCAGTGATCAGTTATCAGCTGTGGCAAAGCCATTTTGCAGGTGATCCCGCCGTGATAGGCAAGAGCATACAACTGAATCAACGCCGTTTTAACATCATAGGCGTCACACCGGATAACTGGGTTTTACCACAGAAAACCGATGTTGCTAGTGCCATTTGGCTGCCCATGGATATGGATGAGCAACTCGATCCTAAGACCTTCGGCGGTTATTCCGGGGGAGTGAAAGCCCTAGCGAGACTTGCATCCGGCATCACATTTGAACAGGCCAGTGAGCAAGCTGGCATACTGATGGCGGCCGCGGCACAGCAAAATACCCCGGATATCGTCAAGGAATATCCGATCTCAGCACGACTACAGGACTTTACCTCCGCCATTCGCGGTGATAGCAGTAACATTATCTTAATGCTAGTCGCAGGGGTTATTTTGCTGACACTCATCGCCCTGATCAACTTAGGCAATTTACAATTAGCCCGGGCCGTTGGAAGGGTACAATCGGTGGCGATCAGTTACGTCTTTGGTGCGACTAAGCGTCAGTTATTTAAGGAAATATTTCAACATAATCTGTTGGTTATCGGTAGTGCAGCCCTGCTCGCCCTGTTACTGACACAACTGACATTCGATGCGATCCAAACCTTAGGCGCCAGCGTGTTACCGAGACTCGATGCTATGGGCTTGAGCGTTTATATGTTGTTGTTTGCCTTAGGCATATCATTAATCATTGCCTTAATATTCAGTTATATCGAACTCAAAACGATCGATGAAAACCAGCTGAGAACTAGTCTACAAAGCAGCGGTAAAGGCACGGGCAAACAACTCTCCAAGGGAATGAGCCATTGCCTGATCGGCTTACAGCTATTGTTCTCAGTGCTGACCCTGACGGCCTCTAGCCAAGTCTTGATGGCCAGCCTCAGCGAAGCCTTGAGGCCGAATAATCTGGTGACGGACGATCTTTGGTCCATGGTTATCCATTACGCGGCGATCCCAACCACAGAAGAGCGGGTGAATCTGCAGCGAGCCATCCAACTCCAGCTCGCGGGCAAACCTGAGGTACTTCAAGTCAGCCGCGCCTCCGAGCCAAGGATCCCATCACCTTATAACATGGATACCTTGTATAACGAGGCAGGCGAGAGCATCAGTAATAGCCGAATAATCACCGTCGATGAGCATTACTTACCCTTATATCAAATGACGGTCGAAGGCAGATTCTTTACCTATGATGATTTGACACTCACCCACAAACCCGTACTGATCAACCAAAGGCTCGCCAGCAGGCTCACGGGTAATCCCCTAGGGCAAAAAATCATGACGGGTGATAAAGTGGCGCTGCAGATTGTCGGCGTGGTCAATAACACTAACTTTCCCGGGGATGCGAGCTATGAGGGCGATGAGTTATTTTTACCAGGCCAATACCTTGGGGAACGCACAGACACTTTGCTCTTTAAGGTCACGCCCGATTATACCGAATTGAGCCAGGCACAAATGTATGCCGAACTGCTGAAGATCGATCCTAGGCTCGATCTGGTCCAGTTTGCGTCTGTAACAGCACAATTTGATGATTTCTCTCGCAATCAACGCTTTGCCGCAGGCATTGCTGCAGCGATATCGCTCGTCTCTCTGATCATGGTCCTCGCGGGTATCAATGGTATGGTCAGCTATATGGTGCGTATGCGGCGTTACGATCTGGGGGTCAAACTCGCCATGGGCGCGACCCAAACTCGCCTCCTGCATCACCAGTTGCTGGAGCTGGCCACCCCGATTGCTGCGGCTAGCCTGCTTGCCTTCTCCCTCGCTTATTTTGTGATCGGCTACAGTCGCACACTGCCGGAATGGCATTTCACTCTCTATTGGCATGAGCTGATACTTAGCCTGCTGGTTTTACTGGTATTCAGTATGATCAGTTGCTTTTTACCCGTTTGGCAAGTACTGAAAACGGACCCCATCAAGGCGTTACGCAATGAATAAACGCTTATATGGTCCCATCCGACTGGGCTTTATTGCTCTGCTGCTCTGCGTCTTTCAGGCGCAGGCAGCAAGTTCGATGGCCCAATATGAAACACTGCTTAAGTCGGTTGGACCGGAACACCTTTGGCAAGCGCCGGATCAGCAATGGTTGGTCATGGCGCAAGCTAAACACTATCCAACATTAATCTCAGCCTCACCCCAAAGCTATTTTTCTGCGGTGGGGAAAAACTTCAGCACGGCGATCGCGCTGGAGAAGGACACTCAGATCTTCGAATCCTTGCAACTTATTAATCTGCAAACCCGGGATCGGCATCCATTGACCGACGCCAATACCGAGGTCGTCGAGGTCAGTTGGTCACCCCATTCGGATCAAATCGCCTTGATCATGAAGCAGCAGCAAACGCTAACACTATGGCGTTACCATATCGCGACTCGCTCACTGTCACTCTGGTCCGATATTTCCCTGTCATCCCAGTTTAATGCGCATTCTTTAGTCTGGCTTCCCGATGGTCAAACCGTGATCGTCAGAGCGAGCCTCTCCCAAGTGAACCCCATTTCGGCTCCCGTGCCGATACTCAAACGCTCCTCCGATACCGAGGCTGTGCGCCTGTACCGTGATGCGCTAGACACACCAGAGCGGCGGAAAATATTCACTCAGCTTAACCGTCAGCAGGCGGTGCTTATCCAAGCCAATGGCACCCGTCGAATACTCTCCGCGCCCGCTATGTTAGAAACCATGCGCGTATCCCCCGATGGCCGCTACCTATTACTCCAGTCACTCGCCGAGGATCTGCATCCTGGGGTCAAATTTAACCGCTTGGCGCGCGATTATCAGGTTATTGAGCTGGCTTCGGGGCACGTTCGGGCAAATGCCCCCACATTAACAGCCGATACGATAACGGCCAAGCAAGCCGATGCCGCTCCCGCTGGCGCACGCAAACTCAGTTGGCTGCCATCGGCGCCCGCGAGCCTGATATGGATAGAGGCTATTGAAAAACAAGGCAATAAAGTCGCTACCGCACTAAGGGATAGCATCAAGATCTGGCCTGCACCCTTTTCACACCCCGCACAACCTGTGCTCACCTCCAATTGGCGTATTTTTGAGTTGAGCGTCACCCCCCAAGGGCGGATCATCTACAGTGATTTTCACGCTCAGCAGAAACAATTACGCCTCTGGAGCTGGGACAGTAAGGCCCCCCTGGAAGCCGCCACTCATTTGATTCAATATGACTACACGGACACCTATGCCGATCCAGGGCAAGTCGCCGTGATCAGGAGTCCATTGGGTTATGACTATGCCGTGGCTAACGCCAACAACAGTGTGTATCTCACCGGCGTTGGGCAGACAGATCAAGGGCAATCCCCCTTCGTAAAACGCTATGATCTGAATAAAAAATCAGCGGTTGTCATCTTTCAAAGTGCAGCCGATACACTCCAAAAACCGCTCTATATCAGGGTGACGGATCAACAGGAAACCCTGATCATCACCTCGGAAACCGCCCAACGTGCACCTATACTACAACGCTGGCAGGCGGGTAATGTCTCGGCGCCTCTGTATGATTGGCACAGTCCTGAATTGCCAGTAAAGCCCGTGCCACAACACTTAAGTTACCCGCGAGCCGATGGGGTCGAACTATCCGCCGATCTATACTTGCCCGTGCATACGGGGCCAGCAAAACTGCCTGTGATTATCTGGATCTATCCCAAATCTTATTACAGTCACAAGCAACAACAGCGAAAATCGAGTCCACAGCAATTTACTCTCATAGAACCCCTCAGCCCGCTGGTCGGTTTACTCGAAGGGGTTGCCGTCCTAGACGCCAGCTACGCCCCCATAGTGACAGGTAAAGATGAGCAGCCTAATGACAGCTTTATCGAACAACAGCGTCTCAATGCACTCGCAACCATTGAAGCACTCGAGAAAACGGGTCAAATAGACACCTCACGCATGTTCCTTATGGGGCATTCCTATGGCGCATTTAGCGCCTTAAGTTTACTAGCGACGAGCGATCACTTTGCGGGCGCTATCGCCAGAAGTGGGGCCTATAATCGCAGCTTAACACCGATAGGTTTTCAGAGTGAACAGCGCCCACTATGGGAAATCCCCGAACTTTATCAACAACTCTCACCTTTTTTTCAGGCAAATCAAATCACGGCGCCCGTGCTATTGATCCATGGCACAGAGGATCAAAACCCTGGGACTTCGGTGTTGCAATCCGAATTGATGTTCCAGGCCCTGCAGAGCAATGGTGTTAATAGCGAATTACTCTTACTCCCACAGGAGGGGCATCAATATGAAACAAAAGACAATATTCTAGCCATGCTAGAGACTCAGGCGCGTTGGATCCGTCAACGGATAAACGAGCCCAAACCCATCAAAGCTCACCTGTAAAATATGCCAGTTCCCGCCTTTGATACGAGAGGGTACAAAGGCTTTCTAGGAAAACAGTCTCAGGATCCCGCCATGCCGATGCGACACCACACTCATTCGATGACAGACAATGCGACGCATGTTGCAGCTGTCATCCGAGAGACACAGGTTCCACAATGCCGATACCAGCCGCTGATCCAAGCGGATCCTATCATCAGGCAGCCAATAACGACTTGGCAGCAGAGTTTACTGCGCAGATTACATACCTCGCTCATTGTGGGAAACGAGGACGTCGCGGAGGCATTCAATCAATTAGCCCTACTGGAGGCCTATCGAGGACACCACGACACGGCACTTAGCTTCTGCCAATTGCAGATAACTTACTGGCGCAACTTAGCCAATCGCCATAGGGATGAACTTTATCTTCTGCCCGCATTGCAGCCTTGGATCAATACCTTTCGCTTACAACGCTGGCAACAACAGAATATGACCGCTTCCTCGTTATATCAGCAACTCGCGCCTGAGCGGCGAAATGAACGAAATAATCTTAATGATCAATATGCTATATCGCCTACGATCGGCGAGCTTCTCGCCAATCCGAGCGCAGGGAAATACTCTCAACTGATCGAGAGCGTTTACTGGCTAGAGTCCAGCCATCAATTACTTAACATAGGCGACTATGCTGGGTTAATGCAGCAGATACAGAGTGGACTAAGGCAAGATATTAAGTATTCCATTCGCTCTCGGTTATTAGAAATCTGGTTTAAGGCCTTAGTGAATAAAGGGCAAAATGCCTACGCACTCGAGGCTCTCCAGCGGATGAAATTAACCCAGAGTCACCACCAACTGGAATTTAGGGCGTTGGAAATGATCTTGTCATTCAATCTGGGGATAGATATTACCGACAAAGCGGCCCAGATTTACGACGAGCTACAGGTCTACTGTCATAGGGCTAGTGACGCTAAAGGGTTATATTTACTGGCAGAATTTTGCAAGATTTACCAACAGATTGGCAGCCATACACAACAAATAACCCTATGGAACCAACTGCTGTCCTTGGCCACTTTACTTAACGATGAAGTGCTCTGCTTTGATGCTCAATTTGCCCTAAGTCAATTAGGCCAGTATTCGGTAAGCCAAATCGATACTGAAGCGCAATACTCAGACTATAAAATCATCCGCGATAGACTCTCATTGCCTATCCACTCTCAACATTCGCAGCCGATCCAAACCTGTTTAACCCACTTGGCCGAACTCAATATTGAGCAGAGCCTAACGATGCTGGAACGCATGCTCTCCCCGAGTGAGTCTAAAATGTGAGATCTGAAATGTGAGTGGCCGCATTTCAACTCCATCTTATTTTCATACTGAGTACTCCGATTCAGGAGTTTACAAGCTCGCAAACTATTTGCGCGGCCCCGCAAAACTCGCCATACTGGGCACCTAGAATGATGGGTTAAAATAACAATAAATAACAGGAAATTGCCAATGGATACAGCGATTAAGACGCCAATTGAAATGCTGGCGCACTGGGCTAAGACACGTGGGGATCACATTTATTTACGCCAACCCATCAAGGGCCAATACCTCGATTTCACTTGGGGTGAAGTGCAAGAAAAAGTACAACAACTCGCCGGAGCCCTGCGCCACTTAGGTTTAGAACCTGGCGATAAAATTGCCGTGCTCTCTAAAAACTGTGCAGAGTGGTTTATCACGGATCTTGCCCTAATGCATGGCGGTTATATTAGTGTGCCAATTTACCCGACGGCCAACACAGATACCATTCGCTATGTGCTGCAACACAGCGGCGCTAAAGCCATTTTCCTTGGCAAACTCGATCATTGGGCCGATCAAGAAGCAGGTGTTGGCGGCGAGTTGCTACGCCTTGCCATGCCCTATGAGACAATGCCAGCCCAATATCAGTGGGAACAACTGCTCAATATGGGTCATCCCTTGATTGAGACGCCATTGCCTACGGCGGATCAAGTGATGACACTTATCTACACCTCAGGTTCTACGGGCCAACCCAAAGGTGCGATCCAAACCTTCGCCAGCTATGGCTGGACCTGTCAGGCGGTAGTGCGGGATCTGCGTACCGATGGCGACGACCGCCTGCTGTCCTATTTGCCTTTAGCCCACATCACCGAACGGGTGGCGATTGAAGGTTCATCCTTCTATTCGGGCAGCACTGTCGCCTTTGTCGAGAATCTCGACACCTTCGTCTTAGATGTGCAGCGAGCTAAGCCAACGGTCTTTTTCTCGGTGCCACGTTTATGGAGCCTATTCCAGAAAAACATTATCGATAAAATTGGCGTCAGCAAGCTCAATCTATTGCTGAAGATCCCACTCATCAGCAGCTTAGTTAAATACAAAATCCACAAAGGATTAGGACTCAACCATTGCCGCTTATTGGGTTCTGGCTCGGCGCCCATTCCGCCCTCTTTAATCCACTGGTATCACAGCATTGGCCTCGATATTTGTGAAGCCTGGGGCATGACGGAAAACTGTGCTTATTCCATTATCAACTACCCCTTCGATGTCCGTAAAATTGGCACTGTAGGTAAACCAGTACAGGACTGCTATATCCGTCAGGGTGAAGATGGCGAGTTATTGATTAAGAGTCCAGGTTTGATGACGGCTTACTATTTACAACCCGAAGCCACAGCGGCGGCCTTCGACGCCGATGGCTTTTTCCACACCGGCGATCTGTGTGCTATCGATGCCGATGGTTGCGTGACTATTACCGGTCGAGTGAAGGACAACTTCAAAACTGCTAAGGGTAAATATGTCGCCCCCGTGCCTATCGAACGTAAATTAGCACAGGATCCCCATGTGGAATTAATTTGTGTGATTGGTTCTGGCCTGCCCCATCCTGTCGCTTTAGTGCAACTCTCCGAAGGGGCGGGTCTACAGGCCCGCGAAGAAGTTCGCGCCTCGCTAAAAACGACATTAGATAGTGTTAATCCACACTTAGAATCCCACGAACATGTGGATGCGATAGTCGTGGTTAACGATCCTTGGACGATTGAGAATGACGTGCTGACTCCCACCCTAAAAATCAAACGCCATGTGCTTGAGAAGGCTTTTAGTGAGCGTGTTGATGGCATTCGTGGTGCCCAAGTCTGTTGGGAAGATGAGATAACAAAGAAATAACTCATCTGAAACAGTAGGATGGCGAGTGTCGTTACAGATTTTAAAGCAGCACGCTTAAGGGCGTGCTTTTTTATGACATATTCTGTCAAACTGTGACAAAAACACGTATTATGTACGCCTGTCGATTAGGATACCCCATCCCGATCCCTATTCACTTAATCAAGGTTTAACAGAGTCCTAAAATGCTAATTGCACTTTCAATTATTGGCGGTTTTATTATTTTAACCTTAGGCGCAGAAGCATTGGTTCGCGGCGCGAGTTCTATCGCCCTTCGCCTAGGTATCACTCCGCTCGTTATCGGCTTAACCATTGTGGCCTTTGGTACTAGTGCCCCCGAATTAGCGGTCAGTGTCAAATCGGCCCTCGCTGGCAACAGTGGTATCGCGCTAGGTAACGTGATCGGTTCGAATATCGCCAACATAGGGTTAATCCTCGCAATTACCGCACTGATCCGTCCTATCGAAGTGCAATCTCAAATGGTAAAACGTGATATTCCCTTGATGATCTTGGCCTCGATGCTGTTTTGGGGGTTATTACTCGATGGCGAACTCAGCCTAATCGATGGCGCTGTGCTGTTATCGCTACTGGTGGGTTACTTAGTGTTTAGCTATATCAGTTCCAAAAACACTACGGATGCTGATGGCGAAGTCATCGAAGAAGGCCCTAAAAACCCCTTGCTCTCCCTGCTATTCATCGCCATCGGTATTAGTATGCTTGTCGGTGGCGGGGTGCTATTTGTAAATGGCGCCGTCGATTTAGCGAAGACTTTCGGCGTGAGCGAAGTGATTATCGGCCTAACCATTGTTGCGATTGGCACGAGCATGCCGGAATTAGTCACCTCAGTTATCGCCGCATTTAAGGGCCAGAGCGATATTGCTATCGGTAATATTGTTGGTTCCAATGTGTTCAATATATTAGGTATTCTGGGCGTGACTGCGATAGTGCATCCAGTATCAGGGCTAGGTTTCCAACCCCTAGATTTTATCGTTATGCTGGCACTGACCGTCGTGGTTTTACCCTTCGCCTGGTCTGGTTATCAGATAGGCCGTCGCAGGGGTGCGGCATTGTTACTCAGCTATTTAGGCTATATGAGTTACTTAGTCAGCCAAGCGAGCACACAAGCTTTAGTATAAATACCAGAGCCAATACACAAAACACCGGAGCTATTCCGGTGTTTTGCTATCTGATCTTAGGATTTGCTCAACCGATGACATTTGTCATGCTTAAGTGATGACCTTTGTGTCTGCATTTCATCTATGGCATTGCTGATAATGAGTCCGTACCCAAGCAATGGGAAACTGACTCAATAAGGAAATACCATGAAAGCATTACTCCTCATCTCTAGCCTGACTTTAATCGCTGCGCCCGCACTGGCTGCTGTATCTAATCCCAATATCACCCACATTGATGCCGCCGCCAATTCGATGAATATCGCTAAATTGCAGCAATTGAGTGCCAGCACCCAAGACTATGATCAAGCCTATGCCAACTATCGTCTCGCCATCAGTGCCAATGTGATGGGGCAAAAGTCCCTTGCTGGCAGTGCATTGACGGCGGCCCAAGCCACACTGGAAGCATTACAGGACAGCCAAGCGAATGCCGAATCCCTAGCGCTTTTGTCCTCCGTCTATGGAATGCAAATCGCCTTAGACACCACTAAAGGCGCCGTGTTAGGTTTTAAATCCGCCAAGGCCATCGCTAGCGCCGAGCAGCTAGAGCCACAAAACCCAAGAGTCGCCCTCGTCAAGGCCATTGCCGCCTATAATACTCCCGCCCTCTTTGGCGGCAGCATGCAAAATGCGAAGACCTTGGCTAGCACAGCAATAGAAAGATTCGCCGGTCCCTGCGATAACATCTGCTGGGGTGAGGCCGAAGCCTATACCTGGCGAGGACTCGCGAAACAGGAGCTTGGCGATAATCAAGGCGCGATTGAAGATTGGCAACAGGCGCTAAAAGTGCAAGCGGATTACGGTTGGGCTAAGTTTTTGCTTCAACAAAATCAGCAAGTAAGTGCAAAATAGCCACATTAGCAAACGGGGATCTAGGCGCTGAACACGGCGCCAATCCCTAATTGAAATGAATCGAAGCAGATAATCCAACAACCAGTACAGCTTCACAGAGGCGCTATGACGAGCACACCCCTTCAGATTGAGCGGAAAATTGCGTGGATCTATCTGATAAATTTAGCATTTTATCTTATCCCTTTGTTTCTAAGCCCCTATCCTTTATGGAAAATTGCCTTAAGTTTAGCCGTGCTTATTCCCTTTATTGCCAGCTACTTTTGGGCCTATAAATGCAACTATCGCAGCGCCTATAAACCCATTCTGGTGATGGTGCTTATCGGAACCGCCATTACTCCCATCAACCCTGGCTCTATTTCACTGTTCACCTTTGCGGGCTTTTTTATCGGTTTCTTTTACCCACTCAAATCCAGCATATTCTTCCTGCTCAGCCTAGTGGGCTTATTATTTGGCTTAAATGAGGTGTGTCACTTTGGAAATTTCTATTTCCCCCTCTACGGCTCGGCACTGGTGCTCGGTGTCGGTATGTTGGGCTTGGCCGAACGCAAGCGCTATCAACATAAGTTACAAGCTCAACAGAGTTCCCAAGAAATTAGCACCTTAGCCACTATGCTCGAACGGGAGCGTATCGCGCGGGATCTACACGACATCATGGGTCACAGCTTATCTTCCATTGCCCTTAAGGCCGAGTTAGCCGAAAAACTCATCGCAAAACAAGAATATGAACTCGCCTCGACTCAATTGATTGAACTGGGGCAAATCGCAAGGGAAAGCCTGAGTCAAATTCGTCATACGGTTTCAGACTACAAGCACAAAGGGTTAGAGAGTTGCGTCACCCAGCTTTGTAAATCCTTAAGGGATAAAGGATTATGTGTCGAACTCTATGGTGAGATCCCTAAACTGCCCACCAGAATGGAGAGCCAACTGGGCTTGATCCTCACCGAACTGGTGAATAATATTCTCCGCCATAGCGGTGCCAGTGAATGTTATATTGCCTTTGATAAACAAGCCGATCAGCTACTAGTTGAGGTCAAAGACAATGCGACACCTAAACCCTTGGTCGAAGGCAATGGACTCACAGGGATCCGCGAACGCTTAGACAGCCTAGGCGGCAGCTTGAACTACAATCTCGACCAAGGATACGCCTTTAGCGTCAGTTTACCTCTGCTGGGAGAAGCAACTTAATGAAGATTTTACTGGCTGAAGACCAATCCATGGTCCGTGGCGCCCTCGCAGCCCTGTTAACCCTCGCGGGTGGATTTACTATCACCCAAGCCAGTGACGGCGATGAGGCGCTAAATTTACTCAAACAGCAGAGCTTTGATCTACTACTCACGGATATAGAAATGCCGGGACGCACCGGCCTAGAACTCGCCGCTTGGCTTAAAGATCAACAAAGCCACACTAAAGTGGTAGTGATCACTACCTTTGGCCGTGCAGGTTATATCAAACGCGCCATTGAAGCGGGCGTCGGTGGCTTTCTGCTAAAGGATGCGCCTTCGGAAACCTTAGTCAATGCGATTCAACAAGTGATTGCGGGAAAACGGGTGATAGATCCTGAGCTTGCCATGATGGCCATAGGCGATATCGATCCACTCAACGATAAAGAACGCCGCGCACTACGCCTTGCCAGCGAAGGCAAGTCCACCGCAGAGATTGCCGAAACCCTGTTTATTGCCGAAGGTACAGTGCGCAATTATCTATCGGAAGCTATCGCCAAACTCAATGCCAGCAATCGGATCGATGCGGCGCGTATCGCCAGACAGAAAGGTTGGCTATGATGCTTTTCAGACACAGAAGGCCCGCCCCTTTATTTCACAAGCAGCGCCCTTGAGGGCGCTACTAAAACATCCCTGTTTTAGAAGGTCACTGTTGCAACAATGTCAATCTAACTAACCCTCTAGCTGTTCGTTTAGCTAAAAGCTTTTGCCCCAAAGAGTTGGAACATAATACCGCTGAGTTAGCGTTACTCAATTTCGCCATTGGAGTGTAAATGTACCAAGGCAATAGGATGGTTAAACCATCGTTGCCTTGGCATAGCGGTAATGCGTCTTAAAAATAATCCGCTCATTCTCGATGAGAGAACATGATTACCTCCCCCCCGATTTCAAAAATAAAATAAAGTGTTTACTCTATGTTGCCATAATGTATTTATTTTTGTATTGTCATTTGACAAAAATAGGAACTTAAACTAAAGGGAATGCCATGTTGCCGCTATGGACACAGCACCGTAACTCATCTTTTGCCGCTTTTATATTGCTATTTGGACTGGTTTGCGTGGCACCGAGTGAGGCGGCGCTGCTTCCTGATACGCCTTCCCTTAGTGGTAGCAAATCAAGTTCCACGATTGATTTACATTGGTATATAGGATGTGAAGTCACTGCCGTTAATATCCAAGAATCTACCAACGGTAGTACATGGGGCAGTGTCTATAGTGGGCTTGGTAATGCCGATGGTGGTGTATCATCGATGTCAATGGCATTGGCCCCTGCACTCGATGATGGTACTGGTACGGCATGTTCTGGCTGGACAAGTGCACGCTATATCAATTTATCGGGTAAAACGCTCTCAGGTTATTATTACCGCATCAATGCCTGCAAAGGTTCATTGTGCAGCGCTTATAGTCCCTCGATTCTCGTTGGCAGTTCTTCGGTGCCGACAACCCCCTCGGCTCCAGCTTCTATCTTTGTTCCTGCAACCAATGCAACTGGAGCATTCAGTGTTTCCTGGTCGAGTGTCAGTGGCGCTGCGCGTTATGAATTACAGCAGCGCGTTAACAGTGGCGCATGGGTCACTAAGTATTCTGGAACGGCCACAAACTTTGCGTTGTCGGGACTGGCTTCTGGCACCTATCAGTATCAAGTGCGAGCTTGCTCAACGGCGTGCAGTGCTTGGAAGTTATCGAGTAATACTCAGGTTACTTTGCCCGTGCTTGGCAGTGATTGGAAAAACCTATCGCGGGTGACGGTTGCCGATGCGGGCGGTAGTGATATTGAACCTGCAGAAACCGTTGACTTAAGTGTGGCTGCGGTTAAGGGTCAAGCCGGTGTGTCCGGCGGACAGGCAAGTTATCACATTCCCATCGATTTACCACTGGGGCGTAATGGCGTTCAACCTTCAGTATCACTCAGCTATAACTCCCAGAGTGGTAATGGCGTTTTAGGTGTGGGTTGGTCACTTAATGCGGGCTCAAGCATTAGTCGTTGTGGTGCAACCTTTGCTCAAGATGGTTTTACCCGCGCAGTAACCTTCAATGCCTCGACCGATAGGTTGTGTCTCGATGGTCAGCGTTTGATTGCCATTAATGGCACCTATGGCACAAGTAATACCGAATATCGCACTGAGATGGACTCCTTCGTTAAAGTGGTCCAGCACGGCAATATTAATGACAGTAACAGCAGTTTTACCGTCTATAAACCAGATGGAAATTCGGCAACCTATGGTACAAATGCTAATAGCCGCTTTGTGCCGAGCGGTTTAAGTACTGTATTAAGCTGGAAGGTGACTCAAGAGTCGCATTCTAATGGCGTAAACACGATTGACTTTGAGTACGATACAAGTGTCAATGGAGAGCACTTGCTAAATACAATATTTTATACCGGAAGCCGCGGGGTTAAAGGTGACAGAGTTGTGGAATTCATTTATGAAAATCGAGCAGATAAGAGTAAAGGATTTTATTCTGGTGGTGAATATGTTACCCAAAGAAGGTTAAGAAGTATTTTTTCAAGAGTAAATGACACTGAGGTTTTTACTTATAATATTTTATATAAAACGAGTGACTTTAGTGATCGTAGTATTATTGAGTCAATTGAATTATGTTCGTTAGATAGCAGTTGCGCGCCTTTGACTCAATTTAAATGGGAGGATAGCGCTAATAAAATTATTTCCAGTAAGTTATTAGTTGGTGGAAACCAGCTATTCGATAGTAAAGTGTGGATCGGAAAAATTCTTGGTTACAGTGATCTTAATGGAGACGGTAGCCCTGATTTTATGGGATATAACACTAATGCAGAACAAGATTTAGTCGGTCAAAATGATCTTACATTAAGTTCTGCCTGTCGGTTTGTAGGTGGCGTTATAGGTGTAAGAAATTGTCTAAATTTCGATGTCGATGGTGATGGCATTATAGACCCTTATAAATCAATCAATAATGTATTACATATCAAAATTTCATCGTTAGGTGGTAATTATCTCTCGACGGGAGTGAAATACGATGAGCGTACTAACATACTTGAACTTAATAACGTCCCCGTTATTCCTGATCGCATTGTCACTGCAGCGGATATGAATGGTGATGGTCTTGTTGATATTGTTGAACGAAGCCGCTTTGCGGCAGGAACAAGATAAAGCCATCCTTTTGCCCCTCATCCTAAATACTTGCTAGACGCGACCTGCTTCGGTCGCA
>NZ_PFGL01000070.1 GCF_002783505.1 Shewanella sp. CG12_big_fil_rev_8_21_14_0_65_47_15 | reverse complement strand
TTATCCATTTACTCCATACCTTGTCAGCTTTTTCGCTGCTAAGTGACTTTTCGTTACTTGAAGGTAACTTGAAAGTGCATTATGTTGTTTTAAAATGGATGGCCTGATTTTTGCCCTTAAAATGGATGGCCTGATTTTTGCCTGATTTTTTGCGCCACAAGAATAGGCTGACTCACGAAATCATTGCTGCCGAGCTTAGTTTATCAAATGTGGCTGGCGCTGAAGTGGTGACAAACTTACGTAAGCAAACCCATCGAAAAGTCCGCAATATCTAGAGTAATAGCGCTGACGACACAAAAGTCTGTCACGAAGTCGTTCGTCGAAAACGCACTTTAATGCTCATCCTACCTAAATAGCTGATCCGAATACTGCTACACTTTCGCCGTGCCATGCCCGCTGCCAGGAAATGGGGAAACGGTTCCCATAAAATGCCATACCATGCCAAGCAGTTCCCGCATGTTCCTGCAAGCGTGATTGCGGGTTACCGTTTCATGCAGTGCGAGCCACAAGCGTTCTATCTTGTTGACCCACGGCGAGTATACCGGCTGAAACAGTAATCTGAATTTGGGGTTGTGCTTGAGCCAAGCTACGGTCTTACGGCTCTTATGAATGATGTAATTGTCCAGGATTAGCGTGATGGTTTTGGCTTTGCGGTAATGTCGCTTAAGCTTCTCCAACATGGCAATAAACAGCTCTGACGCTTTGCTATCGCTGCTCACATAAAGCACTTTTCCTGTCTTGGCATGCAGGGCTCCAGCCAAGTAGTGCTTGCGGTTGTTACCCGGGGTGACAACGCGTTTTTGCTGACCTTTTGGCATCCAATCTGCCCCGATTTTTGGGTTCAAGTCGATGTCTACTTCATCTTCATAGAAAACCGGATGTTCGACGCAACACTGCTCAAGTGCCTGATTTATTGCGGCCATTTTCTCATCTTTGTGTGGGTCTTTGATACGCAATGTCGGAGCTGAGCGGCGCCAGACAATTCCTGCCTTGGGTAGTAATCGGCGGACGGTTGATGCAGCGATGCAGAGCTTAAGCTGTGCATTAATCACCATGGCAAGCAGTTCGCTGCTCCAGCGGCTACGTTGGTAGCCAAAGTCCTGTGGGCATAGCTGAATAAGCAAAGATAGACAGAGCAATATGGGGTCTATGGGCAAGATTGCCGGCCGTCCCAACGTCAGGGATTTAAGCCCATCAACGCCGCTTTCGGTGTACCAGCCTAACCAACGACCAATACTGGAGCGTGCTGCACCAGTAGCATGATGAACGTCGGTAATCGACTGCCCTTGATGCAGCATCAACATAGCGATAAGACGTCGGGCGAAGTGCTTATCCTTGGTTTTATGGATCAATTTCTGTAGTTGTTTGCGCTCTGCGCGACAAAGTGGTGGTAAGATGGCCATTCTCAGTCCTCGGCGAGTGGTGGGTTTGTTTGGCGATAGATCAGATCGCTCAAACAGGACTGAGTTCCCTTCCTTTGATCTACTATTTGGAACAGCTATTTAGGGAAGGCGCTGCATTATGGAAACAAGGGCATTCTCGTAACTTATTGATGCATAGGTAAAAGCTCCATGGTTCAAATAAGCAATGGAAGAAACGGTACGGGTATTATCGCAGGTCAATCTCAGAAACAGCCATGTATAGAGTGAAGCGACTGTGAGATGGCACATTGAGAATGCGAAATCTTAACGCTAAGGTGGGAGAAACTTACAAATTGATTAGGGCGTTGAATAAGCTTACAGGACAAGTATGCCTGAAACTCACTATGTAGTTTGTTATTTGAACAAAGCCATTAATATTATTAACTGCAGTATTTAGTACTGTAAATAGATAATTTCACTAAATTGTAAATACTCTTTAGTTTAAAATTAATCAGAGTTAAAGTAGCAACGAATTTTTTAAACAATAAAGATTGTTCTTCTTAATAAATAGGTTAATAATATGTTAAGTAAAGGCTGTGACCTCCAAGTATTAAAGACTTTATGCGGTAATTCATTTAGGCCGCTGTACTGTAATTATTTTTTTATGATACATATAATCTTGCATTAGTGAATTTTATAGTTTTGGTGGTGGTTGCATTATGGTGCAGCGCGTTAAATTAAAGTTTGGAGGTGTTATAAATATGGATTTTATAAGGATTATATTTTTTATTTTGGTGTTTGTTAGTTTTTTTTCTGAAGCGGATGAAGCATCAATAACAGATCAAGTCAAAACATTAAGCAATGACAAATTAAATATCAATGGTGATTTTGGTGATCACTTCGATGTATCATCAGGCACCATGAGTTTTTCGCGTAAAGATGGAGATATTCCTGGGAATTTTCCGATTGAAGTAAGTTACAGACTTAAGTACAACACTAACTTTCCCATTGTTCATGGGTGGTTAGAGGATGTGCCTAGAATATGGTTAAGCTATGCAAGAACATCATCTTTATATACATCATATGCATCTATAAATGAAAACCATAGTAACTTACCTTTATCATGGAAGGTTGGTCAATATTGTAGTGGGAATGAACAATCGGCTGATTTAACATCAAATACGTCAATCCAAGGTCTGAATAGAGGTTGGGCATTCTCTCAGAAAAAAATAAGTGTTCCTGGAAAAGTTAGTGACGATGAACTACTAACTCCAGATATAAATAACAGTTTATACTCTTCTGCAAAATATATAACAAAATCAAATTGGAAAGTTGAGTGTTTTTCTTCAACAAATGGTGTTAATGGTTTTAAAGCTATTTCACCTGATGGTTTAATATACTATTTTGACCAAATAGGTAGTTTTCCTAGTACAATAAAAGGAGGGAATGACTTACCATTTTTGAGTTATTTTCTTGGACAAACTACGACAAGTCAATATTTCTTTCGTGAACCTGTAAATCCCTTTGATATGAAGTATGCAGAATACTCTCTATTTGTTAGTAAGATAGAGGATAAGTTTGGTAATTGGGTAAAATATGAATACGACCATACACAGCCATCAGATATTGATCGTGACACATATAACAATTTATCATTAAGAAAGATTACTAGTAGCGACGGTAGGGAGTTAAGCGTATCCAGAATTGGGAACGATACAATTCTTAACTCTGCAGGGCGCATTTGGAAATATAAAAACACAATCTTAAACCCAAATGACAGGGAATTGGGAAAAAATACTAACTTAGTAGTGATACAGCCTGATGGAAAAACGTGGACATACGATTTACATTCAACAGATGTTGAGCATGTTGGTGATTCAAGTGGACGATACACTTGTAGTAGAGCTTTTAATCCTGATGAATCTCGACTTATACCTATGGTAATTAAAAGTCCTTACGGTTTAAAAATGGAGCTTACTTATAAATATATAAGGAGTGATGAATCAAATATATATACCTCCAAAAAAGGTATAAAGCTTGATGAGAGAAGGTGTCATTATACTTATGCACTAGTGAAAAAAACGATCACATCAGATAACAACAGTGATGTATGGTCTTATTATTATTCTAACACATTAGGTGCTTTTGATATAGAAGACAATTATGGACCAAAAGAGAGTTATTTAACTGGTTCCGTTCCAAGTGGAGTCAATCGTCAACATACAAAAACTGTTACAGTAAACAACCCTGATAATACTTCATTAAAATATTTTATAAATAGAAAATCAAGAACTTATCTCTTTGGAAGTGTTTCAGCGATAGAAATGTATGATAAAAACACAACTGAACCAAATAGAACGATATTTTATACATATGGTAGTAGTAGTTTCAAAGGAATTCAAAAAGACTTTTCAAGAAATGAGGATTTGTTGAAATACTATCCATTGGTAAAATCGGAAACTGTTATTGAAAATCAATCTTCTTATGTAAAGAATTACATATACAATCAATTTGATGCTGTAATAAACAAAAAAGAGTATGATCCTTCTAATTTTGAAAAGGTAAAGATTACTGATTATTTTCATGATTTAAAAAATTGGCATCTCAATCAAATTTCAAACATAAAAATTGCAGACTTTAATACTAGCAAATCTATTGCTAGTTATATATTTAAAGAGGTAGGCCCCAAAAGCATACCTCTGGTAAGTGATGAATTAAATTATGGTAAATTAGTCAAAAGCTATACTTATCATGCTGATGGTAATGTTTTATTAACTGCATTTGCAGATTCTAACAAATATACGCGACAAGAAAGCTATTACCGTGGCAAGGCACGTAAATTTACCCTTCCTTGTGCGACCACTAATAGCTGTAATACCGCAAATGGCAGTACGACCAATACTATCGTGGCATTACTTGAGGTGAATGCTGACGGCACAACCAGCAGCGTCACTGACTTTAATGGTAATAAAACCTCATACAGTTATAACCCTGTCGGTTGGCTAACAAAGATTGATTACGCTGACCCAAAATGGACTGACAAAGTGGTCAGTTATGCGATGGTGACCAGCGCGGGTGATGGAATAAGTGGCAGTAATGTTGCTGTTGGTAGCCTGCGTCAGACTATATCGCATGGTAATTACGAAAAACGTATTTATCATGATGGTTTACTGCGACCTATTTTTATCCGTGAAGGCGATACCGCGAATGCCTCAACAATACGATACCAAACCATGGCCTATGACCATGACAATAGACAGACCTTATCCAGCTTCCCTAGTTCGGACGCTGGCAACCGTCTAGGTATGGAAACCGAGTATGACGCGCTGGGCCGCATTATTAGCCAAACGCGTACCAGTGATGGTAGTGTCAGTCGGCGTGAATATCTCTCTGGTAATAAAGTGGCGGTGACGGATGGTGAAAATAACACCACCACCACAACCTATCTTGCCTATGGTGAGCCTGCCTATGATAAGCCGACGTTAATCGAAGCGCCGGATACGGATGATATCGCCATTGATTATAACGTGTTTGAGCAGATAACCCGTATTCGTCAAGGTAATATTGTCGAATCGCGTATTTACGATGCCTATCAGCAGTTGTGTAAACAAATCCGCCCTGAAACTGGCATGACGGCATTTGGCTATAATGGTCAGCGTCAACAGATATGGCGTGCAGAGGGGACCATCGGTTCAACCTTAGACTGCGATGCGGCAGCCGTACCTGCAACACATAAGACATTGCTTGCTTATGATAATTTAGTACAGTTACGAACCGAGAACTTCCCCGACAGTACCCCCGATAAAACCTATAGCTATGATGGTAATGGGAACATAACCTCTTTACTGGCAGGGTCCGTAAACTGGACGTATTTGTACAATAGTTCGAATACTATTGAAAAAGAGACTCTTGCGCTCGATGGCAAGAACTTTGTACTGGACTGGGAATATAACAACCTAGGCGCACTGAGTTCTCTTAAATATCCCTCAGGAGCAATCGTTGATTTTGCACCTAATGCACTGGGTCAAGCAACTAAGGCAGGAAGTTATGCTTCAGGGGTAAGTTACCATCCGAACGGACAGATTAAGCAATTCACGTATGGTAATGGGATTATCAGGAATGTTGCGTTAGACACGACAGGTCGTATTGATGCACTGACAGATATCAAAGCAGGCTCAGTCAAAAATAGTCTCGACCCAAGTTATGACAATAACGACAATTTGGCCCGTTTAATCGATTGGGTGGACCGCAATAATGATGTAGATAATCTCGCTTATGACGGAGTCGATAGGCTTAAATCTGCTGATGGCAAGTGGGGGAGCGGTCGGTATAACTATGATGGGCTGGGTAATGTGCTCAGCCGCAGTTTGAATAACTCAACCATTACCTACAATTACAATTCACTTAACCGATTAAACAATCTAATGGGTGCCTATGCCTATGGTTACCAATACGATACTCGCGGTAATGTGACCAATAATGGACGCTATAGCCTTACCTATAACTTAGGTCAACAAATGACCTCAGCTAAAGGGATCAGCTACGTCTATGATGGTCACAATCGAAGAGTTAAGCAAAATAAAGCAGATGGGTCACATTATTCTGTATACAGTCAAGCTGGACAGTTGTTATACCGTGAAGCTGCGAATGGGACAAAAAGTGATAATGTATTCTTAGGGAAGCAGTTAATTGCGGAGGTCGATAATGCTGAAAGTTATTACATAAAGTTTGAGAAAACTAATCCTCCGGAAGTATGTAGGCAAGAACCAATACCTGGTTCAAAAAAGACAAAGACAATCTGTACACAAGATAAAAAAGGATTTAGTTGGACAACTCAAAATGCCAGTTCTTGTACTGGGGAGGTTCAACGCTTAATTGGAACAAATATATCTGGTACTACCAAAATATCCGGTACTTCTGGCAGCTTGAATTTAGGACGGCATTTTACGTTAAATATAACCATGACATGTCTAACAAATTCCAATCAAACTATAACAGCGGCTTATAGCTTGTAGGCCTATTAGTTAGGAGTAAAAATGAAATATAAAAGTTTGATATTTTTTTGTTTGATTTATATAACCTCTTTTAATCTCATGGCTACCGTTGTGCGATATCAGCACACGGATATGCTCGGTTCAGTGATATCTGAGTCGGATGTATCAGGCAATATCGTCAGCCGCAGCCATTATGAACCCTTTGGTAAACGTATTGGTGGGGATAAGGAAGGTATTGGGTATACGGGGCACCTGCAAGATAAAGACCTGGGCCTGACTTATATGCAGGCACGATACTATGATCCACTCATAGGTCGATTCTATGCGGATGATCCGATTGGATTTAGAGATATTCATTCATTTAATCGATATGCATACGGGAACAATAATCCGTATAAATATACGGACCCTGATGGTGAATTTGCCTTAGCATTATTTTTACCACCACCGCCAATAATAGGACAAAATGCTGGAAATGTTAAAGCACCTAACATCACACAGCGAGATGTTGTGGTGGGGGCCGCCAGAACTGGTAACCCAATTATAACTGCTGCTGCGATTATATTGAGTGCAAAAAATGGTTCTGATAACACTGAAAATAAGGGACAAACAAAGCCTGAGGTTGGTAATTGCCCGGAGTGTGGTGGCAATACATCAAATAAAACTGGTAAAATAGCTAGCGCGCATGACCTGACATCAAAGGAAGTGAAAGATAAAATTCATGAGCTCAAAGGAGATGCTAAAATTCCAAACAATCCAGATGTAGAGGTATGTAATGGCTGTGGCGAAGTATTTCCACAAACTGAAGATGGTAATCTTGGGGATACCATTGGGAATATAAAAGAGGAAGACTTGTAATGCTAACAAGTAAAGCGATGCTAAGAATCACTTCGAAATCACTGGGACTTAATGAAATTACTGCGTATTTTGGTAAACCAACGAAGGGCTATTCGAAAGGCGAACCTTTTGGGAAGCGGAATAATCTGAGAGAACACACTCAATGGATGCTGAGCTCAAATCTAAGTGATAGTTTTCCATTAGGAGAACACATTGACAATTTGGTAGAGTATTATAAATCATCAGAGCACATGAAAATATCAAGCGATATTGAGATTGACTTATTTTGCATGCTTAGTTCAGACAATGGACAAGGCGGATTGTTATTGTCTAATAAAACTCTTCGAAATGTCGCTGAACTGGGTATGTCGATTGTTTTTGATGTCTATTTAGATTGATTTAACCGAGTTTCCTTAGGTGTACTAGCTCAGACCTGATCTGACAGTTGCCCATTTTTTAGGGTGCCACTGTCAGCTTAGATTTGAGCTAAATTCTTTTCAGCCCAAAACCGTTTCCCATCTATTAATGTGGCCAGTGGTGTTCTGCCGCAGCACATTTTACCTTGATGGGTTCGTTCATTGTTGTAATAAGCCAGCCATTCGTCCAGATCTTTTTGTAGTTCCTCCATGTTACCGTACAGTTTTTTTCGGAAAGTAACCTGATAAAACTCATTCAAAATAGTTTTATGGAACCGTTCGCAGATCCCATTCGTTTGCGGGTGTCGCGCCTTCGTCTTAGTGTGTTCTATATCGTTAATCGCTAAATACAGCTGATAGTCGTGCTGTTCCACTTTGCCACAGTATTCGGTTCCTCTGTCAGTTAAAATGCGCAACATGGGCAGCGCCTGTGTTTCAAAGAACGGTAATACTCTGTCGTTGAGTAAATCGGCCGAGGTGATTGGGGTTTTCGTTGTATACAGTTTCGCGAAAGCAACTTTGCTGTAAGTATCGACAAAGGTTTGCTGATAAATCCTGCCTACGCCCTTAAGACTACCAACGCAATAAGGTATCTTGTGAGCCGAGATAACCTGGATGATGCGTTTCAATTTCACCACAGGCTTCATCGTCTTGCTGCTTACGTTCAAGGGCGGCAACTTGTTCATCCGAAAGGATTATCCCTTCTAGCTCGACTTTGGCTTCGAGGGCTTTTAATCGCTTTTTGAAGTTCTCTAAGCCATGCCGTAACCAAATGGAGCGCACGCCACTGGCGGAGACAAATATCCCTTGTTTTCGAAGCTAGTTACTAGAGCGAGACTGCCCATGGGCAGGAAATGCGATAGCATGTGTTAAGACGGTATTTTCAGTTACATCATCAACACGATTCTTGAGGTTCGGTGTTCTTCTGGACTGATTAATCAACGACTCAACACGCCCCATGGCCGCTTTTTGGCATCCATGCCATTACGGCATTCGTGAATCCACTCACATCAGACGGGCGGCCCTGCATCCACGGATGGACTTGAACAACGTCCCTGTTTAACTGCCTGTTCGCCATCTGATAGGCAGGACGCCTGAATGTCGTGCAATGCAGGGATGCATGAGAACGACCATGGCTCTCGTTCATAAGCGTAGAAACCCTAGGTTTCTATTTACCGTGTCGATGAGTGAATACCATGGCTCGCCCATCAGTAGGAGTCAGCATTTAAGCTACCAAGTAACAAGTCATTTAGTCGTACTAACCCTCTATTTTTTTACACGCTCTTCTGTCCAGAAGTAAGCTAGGTTCAGTATCAAACCTGACTCATTGACTATTCATCGAGCGACAAAGATAAAATATGTTTCGCCCATAAAAAAACATCGGCCTAAGCCGATGTTTTATATCTACTAAGATGATCGAACGTTAGCTGATTAAGCCTCTTTGAACGTGCTCCAGATGGGCGCATGATCTGAGGGTTTATCTATGCCACGCAGATCGTAATCGACATCGGATTCCACTAAACGTGCCGCCAGTGAAGGTGTCGCTAAAATCACATCGATTCGCAGTCCGCGGTTATCGTCGAAACCTTTACTGCGGTAATCGAACCAAGAATAACGTTCGGTGCGCTCCGGGTGTAATTGACGGAAAGTGTCGATTAAGCCCCAGTCCTGCAAGGTTTTCAACCACTCACGCTCTTCCGGTTGGAAGCTACACTTGCCGGTTTTTAGCCAACGCTTGCGATTGACTTCGCCGATACCTATGTCTAAATCGGTCGGCGAAATATTGATATCACCTATGATGGCGATATCTTCATCGTTGCTATGGTTCGTCTGCAAGTAGTACATTAAATCCTGATAAAACTTACGTTTAGCAGGATATTTTGTGGGGTGGTCTATGCTTTCGCCCTGGGGGAAATAGCCGTTGAATACCGTCAGTGGACGACCATTGGCTTGGGCAAAGGTGCCGATAATCATTCGGCGCTGGGCATCTTCGTCATCGGTTGGAAAGCCTTTTTGCAGCTTTTCTGGTGCGACTTTCGACAGCATAGCCACACCATAGTGGGCCTTGCCGCCGTGGTAATGCACTTGGTACCCCATGGCTTCGACTTCGGCTAATGGGAATGCCTCATCGTGCACTTTGGTTTCTTGTAGGCCGATAATGTCGGGTTGGTGGCTGTCGATCAAGGCTTGCAGTTGGTGCAAACGAGAGCGTAGTCCATTGATATTAAAAGACACTATTTTCATCAAGGCAGAACTCGCTTAAAGGGTTTCACCACAACGCTGTGATAAACACCCGCAGCAAAGTAAGGATCCGCATCGGCCCAGGCTTGTGCGGTCGCTAGAGAATCAAAATCTGCCACCACTAAAGAGCCGCTAAATCCAGCATCGCCAGGATTTTCACTGTCTATGGCTGGGTGTGGGCCAGCAATCAATAAACGCCCCTCATCGGCCAATTCTTGTAAGCGAGCTAAGTGGGCTGGGCGGGCGGCTAAACGCTTTTCTAAACTGTTTTCAACATCTTGAGCTGAAATCATATACCACATTATTTGAGTTCCTTTCGTTGATCTTCGGGAAGGTGTTTATAAAGGTAGAATACAGTTATTACAGTATTGAGTAAGGTTAAGGCGGTGAGGCCAAACACCTTAAAATTCACCCAAGTTTCTAACGGTAAGCTAAAGGCGACGTAGATATTCACTAGGCCGCAGATGGCAAAAAAGACCACCCAGTACCAAGTCACATGGGCCCAAATTCTATCGTCTACTTGCATTTCTTTGCCTAACATCGACTTTAGTATCGACTTATTCAGAATTTGGCTAGTGGCTAAGGCTATGGCAAATAAAGCATAAATAATGGTGACTTTCCACTTAATAAAGGCATCGTCGTGGAAGACTAAGGTGAGAGTGCCAAATACAGTCACCATAGCAAAAGTGATCAGGTGCATCTTTTCTAGCTTTTTGTATAGTGCATAGGTCACGATCAATTGCAGTGCCGTTGCGGCGATCAAGGCACCACTGGCAATATAAATATCAAAAAATTTATAAACGGCAAAAAAGATAACGAGTGGCAGAAAATCAAGCAGTTGTTTCATAAATAATCGTGATAAAGAGACGAGGGCTTGAGTGTAGCACGCGAGACTAGAGGGAAAAAGCCATCATAGGCATCGATTGCGATCTTGCCCGTGAAACCGTCTAATCTTGATGCTAAATAGTGGTTTCAAATTGCTAAGCCCGCATTTTTTCTTTGGTGCGTTGCATAAGAGGGCAATCCTGGCATTGGCCCGTATTGGCGAGTTGATACCTTAAACAGCAAGTGCGGCGAATGCAGTGGATTTTGGGGCTCGGTGTTGAGCTCAATGTTGTGCTCGTTTTTACGCTTGAGTCTTTGCTCGAATCTGCACTGCTTTGCGCAGGTTCGATAAGTAAGTTAATGCTGTTATACAGTGGATTGGTGCTGCCATCTAAAAAGGTCGCGCGGCGAAACAGGGCTTGTTTCAGTTGCTGGCTGTGCTGCTTAGTGAGTCCTAATTCCCCAAGATACCAGTGGATCAGATAGCCTAAGTGACTCCAATATAATTTAGCGGGTACAGGGCTTAGGGTGAGCAGGCGCTCAACACTCGGTTGCAGTAAGTTTAAGATAAGGCCTTGTAGGGCGAGTTCTTTTTCAACTTGTAGCATCAATGGGCTTAATGGCGAATGTACCTCAGTGTCTGTGTTGATACATGGCTTAGTGTTGGTTTGGCAAAGTGGTTCTATGCCGTGATGTTGTTTAAAAGTCAAAGCGGTACTTGGCTGGTGCTTTGGGATGTTAAATTCAAATTTTGCCACTCGGCCACTGGGGTGTAGCTGCATAAAAACGGACTGTGGCTGCCAGTGGATAGACTCTAAGTCAGTTTGTGGAGCGTTGAAAATCCACTCCATCATAGGCGGAACTAAGAGGCCGAAATACCATTGGCCCCAAAGTGAATGCAGCGCTTTGCGAGTGTCTTTTCGATTTGTCGCAGCGCTTTTACTGGCGAAAGCAGGCGTTCGGCTGGTTGCAGCTGTTTTATCCGTCTCGGTTTCGTTTTCGGTTTTAGTTTCAGTCTGAGTTTCGGCGCTAGGGTGCGCTATGGCAAAACGCGCTAGCAGTGTTTGATAGGTATCGGCGCAGCTCCATTCATCGAAACTGAGTCCCGTGGGTGAGGACGTTGCGCTAAGGTGTTCGCCATAGAAGGGCGCCCGCTCATGTAACAGCCGATTGAGTGTCAAAATGGTTTGATTCAACGCGTCTTGGCTTGGCGAGGTATCGCGCAATCGTTGCAGTCTGGTGTCTCCCCGTTGGCTTGCCATAGTGACTCCTTAATGGCTGTGATTGATTGTCGCGGTTATTGATAAGCCCAGCTATTATTGATAAGTTCATATAAATTAGGACCTTGTGAGCCCAAGATTTGGGCTCATAAGGGTTTTCGAACTTATCAATAAAAGCCTTCTCTAGAAGCGATAGCCTAAGGTTAAGCTGGCACTGCGCGGCGTACCGTATTGGAATTGGCTGTATTGACCGACTTGGCTGTAGTAGCTTTTATCTAAGGCGTTGTGCAGGTTGGCGCTAAGCTTAAGCTGCTCGGTGAAGGCGTAACTTGCCATCAGACTCGCCAGTGCATAGGAGCCTTGCTCTACTTCGACTTTGCCCAGTGGCGAATTAACCGTTTGGTAGACTCGGCTCTGCCAGTTAACCCCTGCACCAATTTGCAATTTATGCCAATCACCACCAAAGGTATAAGTGGTGAAGAGTTTTAACTGCTGACGTGGTGAGGTGGTATTGATGCGTTTGCCCTCAGGATCTTCGGTGGTGAACTGGGTGTAGCCTAAGTAAACATTCCAGTCATCGGTGATTTTACCCGTCGATTCAAACTCAAATCCTTGAGTTTTAGTGCCGTTTACGCCTTCATACACTTGCGTTGTTGTTCCTGGGATCACATTGCCAGTGCTGACTCCGACATTGTCTTGTCTGATCTCAAACACCGACAGCGACATATCTAAAGCTTCATCGAACAGGCTCGCCTTAATCCCGCCTTCGTAGTTTTTCCCCTTGACCGGATCTAGGTAGCTTTTATCGATTCTTTGCTTAGTTTGCGGCGCAAAAATGTCGGTATAACTGGCGTAGAGTGAGTACTGCTCGGTCAGGGCGTAAGTGAGACCTAAGTAAGTAGTGAGTTCGTTACTGATGTTGAAATTGTATAGGCTTTTAAAGTTATCTTGATCGGTTTTCCACTCATTGAGGCGCAATCCGACTAGGACGGCTAAAGCATCGCTGAGATTAAGCTGAGTCGCTACATAGGCGGCGCTCTGTTTGGTTTCGCCAAATGAACCCGTGGTATAGGTTTCCTGCCATTGAGGTTTTGGATATTGGAAGTTCGGATCGCGAAAATCCCCCAGTGGTGGTACTGCAGCAGTGGGGTAATAATAGGGATTGGCGAACTCTTGTCGCTGACCATTCCAGCCAAACATCAATTGATGTTCCTGACCAAAGAGTTGGTATTGTCCTTCTGCGCGCAAATCCACATTGTGTTGGGTACGACTGCCGTCGACATAGGCGATAGAGCCTGCTGTTGCGCCGATATTAGTCATAGGATCAGGATATCCCGTGGCCCATAGCACATCGAACTCCAATGAGTTATCGCCATAGGTGTAAGTGCCTTTTAGGTTCCAACCGTTATCTAATCTGTGCTCGAGACTCGCAAAGGTGTTGAGGCCTTGGGTATGCGCCGAGCCCCAATCGGGCGCCGTTGAAGTGGCACGATCATAATTAGTGCGGCTGCCATCACTGTAAAATAGCGGTAAACCGCCCGACATAGTGCCGCTCGGTGTGGCATCTTGATAATCGACACCTAGGGTGAACATTGTGCTATCGCCAATATCGGTTTCGACTATGCCGTATAACGTGGTGCGCTGCTGCTCGTATCTGTCTTGGAATGAATCTTTATCCTGATAGGCGGCCACCACGCGACCACGCACAGAACCCGAATCATTTAAGCCGTTGGAAACATCGACCATACCGCGCACATTATTCCATGAGCCTACACTTAACGAGGTGTTGCCCATAAACTCTTGGGTCGGGCGTTTACGGATAAGGTTAATGGCCGCCGAGGGATTGCCCGCTCCCGTCATGAGTCCCGTCGCGCCGCGTACCACTTCTACTCGCTCATAGATGGCGGTGTCGATGAGATTATCGCCATAGTTGAAGCGGGTATCGTAGGTGGTGGGCACACCATCGTACAAGATGCTGGTCACGGCAATGCCGCGGGCACTAATGCTGTATCTGTCGTTATCCATTGGGCGGGCATTGATGCCTGCGACACTGGTCATGGCATCAATCACGCTATTAAGCTGTTGATCGTTCATCATTTGACGGGTGATAGACGTGACCGACTGCGGCGTTTCTAAATAGGATAAATCGAGCCCTGTCGCCGTGTTCATCGCTTGGGTTTTATAGCGATTGTCGTGTAAATCCTTAGCGCCAATGACATTGATGATTTCAATCTCTTTCTGGTGTTTCTTGGTTTTACTATCCGCATCGACTGTGTCAGCTGTGGCATGGGGAACCGTGGCTAACATGGCTGAGCACAGCAATAGCTTCGGGTTAACTAGGGCTTGTCTGCAGACGAGTGCGATGCTGGAGAGAGGGAAAGTCTTCATAATATTGATCGTTAATTCCATTTAGCTTGGGTTAAATAAGGCGGGCCAACATTGGCCCACACTAAGGTTTCGTCAAGTTTCAGAAAGTGTCGGGTCTATTTGCTTTGTTGCGCGTTAACGTGTTTTAGACTCAGCGCTGCCAAGTTTGGGGCGCTTAAAGACATGGCTTTGTCTAAAGGCCGCCAAGGGATTGTCGATGCCGCCGGCGAAACGCAGGTTTTTCTCCCTGTCGGCAAGGTCTATCATTTGCTGGTTGTTATTCAATTGGATACGATTAAGGCAGGTGCGTACAAAGCTGTCCTTAAACAGATCGTATTGGGCAAATTTGGCGGCCAAATGTGGATGCTGGGCTTGGTAGTCACGTACATTGTCAGCCACTAACTCCCAGAATTGGCCTTCACTGACGCTGGTTTGCTCATCGAGCAGCGGTGCTAAATAGCGGAAAATACAGTCAAAAATATCCAGTAAGATGTAGTTAAGCTTCATCTCTTCTTCAAGGCTCACCGCAAGGCGTTTTACATCATCAGGCAGCGGCGAAGCGCCATTGAGTACCGCGACTTCTTCGCCTATGTCTTTCATCAAAATCTTGACCGGCACATATTCATCCAGCACTAAGATCAGGTTTTCACCATGGGGCATAAAGACCAGATCGTAGGCAAAAAACGCATGTAACAGCGGCGATAAATACAGGTTTAAGTAGCGACTCACCCAATCCTTTGCAGGTAAGCCAGAGGCGGCAATTAAGGCTGCAACCAGCGCCTTATCTTCATGATCCGTGTGCAGTAGCGCTGCCATGGTCATCAGATTTTGCTTAGGCTCAATGTGCGGCAGTGGGCTTTCACGCCACAGTGCCGAGAGCATTTTCTTGTAGGCGCTGTCTTGGGTGAGCGCCTGCTCGTAATAACGGTGGTGGTAACCTATGGCGGCAATTTCTTTAAGGATCACAAACCCTTGCTGAGTAAAGTAAGGGTCACTCTCAACCAAGTTCGCCACCCACGCATTTATTTGCGGTGTGCAGCTCATGTAAAGGGGCGATAGACCGCGCATAAAGCCCATGTTTAAGATAGAAAGTGCGGTTTTGACGTAGCACTTTTGCGGCGATGCAAGATTGAAGAAAGTGCGTATCGATTGCTGCACTTGGTATTGCTCGCTGCCTTCACCAAGATAAACCAGATCGCCACGGGCTATGTCGCCGGCAAAGACGCGGGCGATTTTTTCACGCCACTGCCAAGGATGCACTGGCATAAAGTAGAAGTCCTGCGGATCATGCTGCTGGGTTTTAAGATGCTGCTGAAAATCAGTGAACTGCTGGCCAAGCTCAGCTTTTAGTAACGCGTCGTGACTCAAGTTTTCGAGGGCGGCAAACGTGGTTTTGCTCTTGCGCACGCCAAGCCAGACTAACTGCATCGGCATCGCGCTTTCTGGGGCAAATTGACGATAATCCTGCATATCGAAACCAATCCGGCCGTTATTGGCAATAAACACCGGATGACCCTCAGTCATACCCGCTTCTATGCTCTGATAATCGGCTCGCGCCAGTGTGGCTGCGGGGATCGCCTGATGCGCTAACTTGTACGCCTTGCTGTAGAGAGTGCTAGTGATTTCCTCTAAATAGGTAGGCAGTAAGGTTTCGCCGATCCCTAAGTCATTTTTAAGGGAAATGATCAGCGACATCGCATCGAGTGCTTGCTCTTTGCCCGCGTTAGAAACGCGAATGGAATCTGTATCAATCGCGAGATGATCGAGCTGATAGTGCCGCGCACTAAAATAGTAAGTGCTGTCTTTGAGGCGCAATTCATAGTGGTTAAGCCCCGCTTGTTGCCCGTAAAGCGTCGGCGTGATGATCTTCTCATGGGTGAATTCGCAGAGGATTTTCTTCACTAAATGCCGATTCGCCGCTTGCCAATAGGCGGGGCTCAAATGCTCCGGCAGAGAAGTCGAGGTTGATGACAGCGTTGGATTGAGTTGAGTCGCCGCTGCGTGAGTTTGATGATCCTGCGTTGGCAATGGATTAATTAATAAGGCTTTTGTGGGTAAGTTCATCTAGTTCACCTAAAGAGTGGATAATGTTATGGGGGAGGTTGCGGGCGCTTTGAACGAGCTTGGCAGCGCTGAGCTTGTCTGGGCTAAGTCTGTCGAAGAGGGCGTGCTCGATGCCTGCTGGCGATCGGCCGCAGTGCAAAATCCGAGGTAAGCAGCCTTAGTGCTTAATTGAATCGCCTTTTCATAGCGAATGCCCACTCGGCTATTTAAGCGATGAATTTTGCCATTGAGTTGATCGGGTTCAACCACTAGGCGATTAAAGGCCAGTTTTTCCAGTACGAGCTGCGTTATTGCATCCATCACTTTGAAGGATAAGCCGCTGATGGGGTTACCATCGGGCGGCGCGATAATGAGGTGCATACCGCAATCCCCCGGCGCAACAGGATAGTGCTGACCGACTTCATCGTGGGCGGGATCGTAGAGTTCCACCATAAAGAGCGCTTTACCCTGCCACTCACCTATCAAGGCAAACTTGTGCTGCGTGGCTGCCATGAGGTTCTCTATGGCGGCGAGATTCAAGCCCTGCATGCCCCAAAACTTGGCATAGTCTTGGTTAAACCAAGACTGGAGTGTTGGTATGTCTTGCTTGAGATCTAACGCTCTGAACTGGAAACCATTGATGCTTGTCATCGTTGATAGCTGCGTTAAACATAGCTGCGTTAAACAATGGTCACTGGAATGACTCGCCATTATTGCGCCTCCTTGTTTGGCGCCATCAAGACCGACATATTGGTTCCCGCGCCTGCGTTCATACTTGAAGTCGGTGTTTGGGTTGGGTAGAGATGCTGCGGTGCACCAGCGGTATTGCTATGCGGCGACGTCTTAGGGACATATTTAGGATTAAGATCCAGTCTATTAATCGCATGGGCGCCGCAGGGCTGATGATTGGCAAGTTTGGCCGGATCGAAGGTTTGAAAGGCGATATGTTCCTCAATGTGGTAGGGCGCGTAGCCGAGCACGGCCTTTAATATAATGCCGTTGCGATAACAGCCCATGCCAAGATCCGGTGAGCTGACCCCATGGGTATGCAAACCCACATTTTGGACAAAAATATCCCCGCGAATATCTATGCTGTAGTCGCGTTGCACCTCAAGTTGTCCGGCGTCATCGAACTCGATCTGTTGCTTAATACCACTGATAAACTCGGGTAAACGATAGTGGTAGCCAGTGCCTAATACCACAGCACCCGTGGTTTGGCTCAAAGGGGTATCTTGCTCTTGATGCTGGAAATGTAACTTGAGTGCATCTGGGTCAGTTTGAATACGAGTTAACGCCACATTGGTCATCAATTGGCACTGGAAATCCGCAATCAAGCGTTTTTGATATAACAAGTCATAGATGTCGTTGATAAGCTCCGCATTAATGCCCTTGTAGAGCGATTTTTGACTGGCGATCAACACACAGCGTTTTTCCGGTGCTAATTCGTGGAAGTAATCGACATAATCCGGCGAGGTCATCTCCAACGTCAACTTAGTGTATTCCAAGGGATAAAAACGTGCGGAACGCGTCATCCAATTGAGTTGATAGCCATAGGTATCAATGTCTTGCAGTAGATCGTAAAACACTTCCGCCGCACTTTGGCCGCTGCCAATCACTGTGATGGCACTCTGACTCTGCAGGTAGGTTTTTTGCTGCATATAGCTGGCGGTATGCATGACCCGTGGATCTTGAATGGGGCAATCCTTTGGCAGATAAGGCTCAGTACCAGTGCCTAACACTAGCTTTCGGCACTGATAGGTATGGGTTTTACCACTGCGTCTATCAAAACCTGTGACGCGATAAATACCTTCACCGGCGTTGTAATTCACTTGAGTGACCTTAAAACCAAATTTAAGATTGCTGAGTTGTTGGCTCACCCATTGGCAATACAAGTTGTATTCGTGGCGGGGTAAAAAGAAATTTTCGCGAATATAAAAGGGATAGAGCCTGCCCGTCTTTTTGGCAAAATTAAGGTAGCTGTAACGGCTGGTGGGATCGGCCATAGTCACCAGATCCGACATAAAGGGGGTTTGCAGTCTTGAGGATTTGAGTAGCATGCCTGGGTGCCAGTCAAAGCTGGTTTTTGCATCTAAAAATAAGCAGTTAAAGCCGTCGATAGGTTCTGATAGGGCGGCGAGGCCAAGATTGAATGGACCAATGCCTATGCCGAGTAGATCGAAGATTTCGCGATCAATTTCCCTTTGTTGAGTAGTCACTTACGCCTCCTTTGGCAGCATGCTGTTGCGTGTTGCCGATCCAGTAATCAGTTACCTAAGGACGCAAACTAAAGTGAATGCAGTAATCCGAATAGCCTGTTTGACTATCTATTTCCTGTGGTTAATTTGCTATTTTTAGCTCGGTCCCTAGGCCATTTTTCCTGCTGTCTCTGTCCCGACAACGGCGAGTAAATTAGCATGTGAAAATACTTAAATGCAAACAGTTCTCATTTGCGTGATAAGGGTAAATTAATACTTTTTCCCTATGAATAAGCGGTGTCTATGCGGTTAATGGCATGCCTAGTGGTCGATTTAGCGAGGGCCGACAAGATCGAGTGTGATGGCTTTAAAGCGAAGTATATGGGGTAAAAATTCTAGCTTATACATGTATATCAATAGGTTGTGTTTTTTATGGCAATGCGATCTGGGAGGGATGTGAACTTAGATAATATCGAATTCAATCGGCAGGCGTGTTGTGAAGAGGTTAATGTAAATCCAGTGTAAATCGCTATCGGGCAAAGGGTTAGAAGCTGGTATGGGATCCCCTTTGGTAATTTATTAAACGAATGACGGGTGAGCGACTACTCGAAGTTACGCAGTCATAAGAATCAAGCGGACTGTGCCAATAAGGGCATGAATTAAAGCTTAATAAAGCCAATTGGTGACCCAAAGCTCGCCCGTCACCCATTGGTTAAGGGGAAAGCGCGCTTTTGCCTGCAGATCGCTGCCTTGGTAGTAAAACCAAATAGGCGCGCCATTGTCGCATTTGGCGGCCACTTCCCCTTCAAATCCACAGCCCCATGGCGTGAGTTCGAGAATATAGATCCGATACTGCATAAAAAGTCCGTTTTATTGTCGAGGCATCCATGCTACCGAGGAACTGTGACTAAATAAATACGCAGTTAGTTTAGGTTGCAGCCTTCATGGCGCGGGTAAATTCCCCAAGGGCAGCAAGTAGTTTAGCTTCATCGTGCTGGTGGGTTTCGATGATTTTCACTACGGCAGAGCCTGAAATCGCCCCTGCAGCGCCCGCTTTGATGGCCTCGCTCACCTGTAAAGGTTCGGCAATGCCAAAGCCGAGTAGCGGTGGCGGCGCGTTAAAGGTCTTTAACTGAGATAGAATTTCTTCCACCGGCACGCCCGCTTTGGTGTCTGTGCCTGTCACCCCCGCGCGGGATAAGAGATAGGTGTAACCTTCGCCGCTTTTACTCACTTGCTCAAGGGTTTCACTGTCGGCATTGGGCGGCGCGATAAAAATCGGCGCAATACCATGGGCTTTAGCGGCTTGGCTAAAGGGCGCGGATTCTTCCACTGGCACATCGGCGATAAGCACTGAATCCACACCCGCGTGCTGCGCCTTGGCGTAAAACGCATCTATGCCGTTAGCAAAGACTAAGTTCGCATACAGCAGCAAACCGATTGGCAGTTCTGGATATTTTGCACGAACTTGCGTGAGCATTTCAAAACACGCCGTTGGAGTCGTGCCCGCGGCTAAAGAACGCAGGTTAGCGCCTTGGATCACTGGGCCATCGGCCAAGGGATCGGAAAACGGGAAGCCCAGTTCTAAGGCATCGGCACCGTTTTGCACTAAGGTATCGATAATTTTTAGCGATAACTCAGGGCTAGGATCGCCAAGGGTGACGAAGGGGACAAAAGCACCACGGCCTTCGGTTTTGAGTCTGGCAAAGGTGGTTTGGTAACGGCCTGCATGCGGTTGAGTTGTAGCGTTAGCTGTAGACGTGTCACTCATGTTTATTATTCCTCTTTACCATTCAAAATGTCAGAAACGGTGAAAATATCTTTGTCGCCACGACCGGAAAGATTGACCACTAAAATGGTTTCCTTGGTGCACTCGCGCGCCATTTTGACGGCATAGGCGATTGCATGTGCCGATTCCAATGCGGGGATAATCCCTTCACAGCGAGCCAGTTGTTGGAAGGCTTCCAAGGCTTCATCGTCGGTGGCGGATTCATAACGGGCGCGGCCTGTGGCATTAAGATGTGCGTGCTGCGGGCCAACGGAGGGGAAGTCCAATCCGGCTGAAATTGAGTAGGATTCTTCGATTTGACCTTCGCTGTCTTGCATCAAAGGCGCTTTCATGCCGAAGAAAATCCCTGTCTTACCGTGTTTAAGCGGCGCGCCGTGCATCGGCGTGTCTATGCCTTTACCCGCAGGTTCGACGCCGATCAGTTCGACACTTGGCTCGTCGATAAAGTCGGCAAACATGCCGATAGCGTTGGAGCCGCCGCCCACACAGGCGATAACCGCATCGGGCAGGCGACCTTCACGTTCTAGCATTTGCTTCTTGGTTTCTTCGCCAATCATGCGCTGGAATTCACGCACTATGGTTGGGAACGGATGTGGCCCCGCGGCCGTGCCGAGTAAATAGTGGGCCTTTTCGTAGCTGCCGGACCAGTCGCGCATCGCCTCGTTACAGGCATCTTTTAAGGTGGCAGAACCTGAGGTGACAGGAATGACTTCTGCACCCATCAACCGCATTCTAAATACGTTAGGTGATTGGCGCGCAACGTCTTTCGCGCCCATATAGACTTTACATTTTAAGCCTAACAGTGCGCAGGCAAGGGCGGTGGCAACGCCGTGTTGTCCAGCGCCAGTTTCTGCAATAATTTCCTTTTTGCCCATGCGTTTAGCCAGCAGAGCTTGGCCTAACACTTGGTTCGTTTTATGGGCGCCACCGTGGAGTAAATCTTCCCGTTTAAGGTAGATTTTCACCATAGGATTAGGGCTTAAATTGCGGGTTAAGGTCAGTGCCGTTGGGCGACCTGCGTAGTTTTTCAGTAAATCGGTAAACTCGGCTTTAAAGTCGTCATCATCTTGGGCTTCCACAAAGGCAGTTTCTAATTGCTTAAGGGCTGGCACTAAAATCTGTGGCACATACATGCCGCCGTATTCGCCGAAATAAGGGTTAAGCTTTAACGTTGACATACCTTTTCCTTATCTTATCAATCTGTTTGTCAGTGGCTTCTTGAACTGGGCCACAGATATTAATGGGTTTGTCTAGAGGCGCAGGTTGGCAAAAGCCGTTTGGATCAGTTGCGCCGATTTAATCCCTGGGGCGGTTTCTAGGCCTGAATTAAAATCTAAACCGTAAAATCCTTGGGCATTGGCACTCGCCGCATTGTCGGCGTTAAGTCCGCCCGCCAGCATAGCGCAGGTTTTGTTGGGAATTTGTGCTTGCCAATTAAAGGCTTGGCCCGAGCCGCCAAATTGGCCTGCCGTTTTACTATCAAACAGATATCGCGATGCTCCCTGGGGTAAGTTACCAAGTTCCCCTGTTTGCGCATCGACGCTGACGGCTTTCCAAATTTGGGTGGTGAGTCCCGCTTGCTCAAGTCGCTCGGCGAGCTGGGCGATTTCCAGTTCGGTTTCCGCGCCGTGCAGTTGCACCGCAGATAACTGCAAACTGGCAGCGATATCACAAATGGTTTCTGGTGCGGCATTAACAAACACGCCGACAAATTCAATGGCGGGGGCATCGGATGCGCGATACTCCCTGAGCAGTTGTTCAGCGGCATTAAGGGTTAACGCGCGCGGGGATTTTTCAGCAAAAATCAGCCCGCCATAGACGGCGCCTGATGTTGCCGCGGCGCAGATATCTTCCACGCGGGTGAGGCCGCAGACTTTATTGTGACCGAAGATCAATTTGCGGCAGGCGAGATCTATATCAGCCTCGGCCATTATCGAACTACCGACGAGGAAGCCATCGACCAGCGGACTCAGGCGGCGCACTTGCTCATTGGTGTAGATACCTGATTCGCTTATTACCACGCGGTCGCAGTCAATGTGTGGCGCTAACGCTTCTGTGGTGGCAAGATCGGTACTCAAATCCCTTAAATTACGGTTATTAATGCCAATGATCGGCGCATCTAATGCGATAGCGCGCTTAAGTTCTTCTTCGTTACTGACTTCGGTCAGCACATCGAGTCGATACTTAGCGGCTTCTTTCGCTAGACCTTGATATTGTTCATCATCAAGCACGGACAGCATCAGTAGAATCGCATCGGCGCCTTGGTGGGCGGCGAGTTTGATTTGATATTCGTCTACAAAAAAATCTTTGCACAGAATAGGTTGGTTCACCCGAGCGCGTACCTTAGGGATATAGCCCATATCCCCTTGGAAAAACTGCTCGTCGGTTAATACCGAAATGCCCGCCGCATATTTGCCGTAAATATCGGCAATGGCTTCTACATCAAACACATCGCGGATAAGCCCCTTGGAGGGACTGGCTTTTTTACATTCTAAAATGTAACCCGCCTTGGGTGCCTTGAGCGCGGCAAACAAACTGCGGTCAGAGATTTTTGGCGACAGACTGGCCTCGGGGAAACGCAGCTTCAGGGCGGCAATATGGGCCGCTTTGGTATCGACAATACGGGTTAACACATTACTTTTGGGCATAGGGTTGGTTTGTGCCTGTGGCTGAGTTCTCACGTCTTGGCTAGCGGTTATCGGTTCTTGAGTCATTGCCACTTATTCCTTGGTTTCACTGCTGACTTTAGCTAATTGGCTTAACAATTCAAAGGCTTTGCCGCTTTGAATGGTTGCCAGCGCCAGTAAGGTTCCCGCTTTCACTGAATCAGCAATCCCACAGACATATAAAGCACAACCGGCATTGATGGCGACCGCATTGGCGTGTGCTGCAGTACCGCTGCCTTTTAAAATTGCCTCGGTGATCAAGGCATTCTGGGCGGGCTCGCCACCTTCTAAGTCTGTTATCTGCGCTAAAGGCATGCCTAAATCAGCGGGCGTGAGTTGATACTCAATAATGTCGCCGTCTTTTAACTCGGCCACTTGGGTGTTGCCGTGCAGCGCAACTTCATCTAAACCGCTGCCGTGCACTACCATAGCGCGTTTTGTGCCAAGCGCCTTTAATACTTTTGCTATGGGTAAGACTAACTCAGGGCTATAGACGCCAAGCAACATAAATTCGGGGCGGGCAGGATTGATAAGTGGCCCTAACACATTGAATAAGGTGCGCGTTTTCAGTGCTTGTCTTACGGGCACCGCATGTTTTACTCCGCCGTGGTAGTGGGGCGCAAACAAAAAGCACAGATTCAATGCGTTAAGACAACGACTGGCGGTGTCTGGCGACATAGTTAAGTCAATGCCAAATTGCGCCAAAAGATCCGATGAACCCGATTTACTCGACACGCTACGATTGCCGTGTTTGGCGACCTTAGCGCCCGCCGCCGCGGCAACAAAGGCTGCAGTGGTGGAAATGTTAATAGTATTAAAGCCATCACCACCCGTGCCAACGATATCAACGATGCCATTGTAAAGTGGATTGTTGTTTCGCTCAGGGCAAGGAAAAGGTTTGGCGGCGGCGCGCATGGCATCGGCGGCACCACTGATCTCATCTATGGTCTCGCCACGCATTTTCAGCGCGACTAACATCCCCGCCATCGCGGCTTCACTCATTTCACCGCGAATTAATGCGCCAAAGAGTTCGGCAGTTTGCTCGCGGCTTAAACTCTTACCTTGGTATAAAAGGTCGAGTAAAGACTGAATAGGATTGGTACTCATGCATTTACTCCTGCTGTCATGTCTTGGGTTAGAAATGCCAAGGTTTGAATGAGCAAGGTGCTGCCTAGGGTGGTGAGAATCGATTCTGGGTGGAACTGAAAGCCAACGGCTCTGTGCTCAGGGTGCAGAATTGCCATCGGCATAGCGTCAGTCGTTGCGATCACTTGTAAGCAATCAGGCACCTGAGTAGCGACGAGACTGTGATAACGGGCAACAGGCAGGGGAGAGGGTAAACCAGCAAATACGCCAGTGCCATCATGGAAAGTCGGGCTTGCCTTGCCGTGCACCACAAAAGGCGCGCGCGCCACTGTGCCGCCGTAATATTCCACCATAGCTTGATGTCCAAGGCAGATCCCCAGCATAGGCACCTTGCCCGCGACTTTGGCGATAAGCGCCATCATAGAGCCCGCCTCATGGGGCGCACCAGGACCGGGTGATAACACTAGTGCTGCGGGTTCTTGTTCGTTAAGCAGTTTTTCGGCGATAAAGTCGGCGGCAACATCGTTGCGGTAAATCACCACTTCACAACCTAGGCTGCGAAATTGATCCACTAGGTTGTAGGTAAAGGAGTCAAAATTATCGAGTAGATAGAGTTTCATATTGGGCTCCTTATTATTGCGGTATGTTGGTGTTTTGATTTGCTGGCAGCCCAGCACCCATCTTGATGGCCGAAATCACGGCTTGGGCTTTTTGACGGGTTTCATCCGCCTCACTTTGGGGATCGGAATCGAACACCACCCCCGCGCCCGCTTGAATAAAGGCGGTGCCATTTTTAACAAAGGCGGAGCGGATAACGATGCAAGTGTCCATGTCACCAAGGGCGTTAAGGTAACCCACTGCACCGCCGTAGCTGCCGCGGCGGGCTTTTTCCGCTTGGCGTACCAGTTGTGATGCGCGTACTTTTGGGGCGCCTACTAAAGTGCCCATATTCATACAGGCTTGATAGGCATGCAGCGCATCTAAGTCCTGGCGCAGTTGACCCGTTACACGGCTGACGAGGTGCATCACGTGGGAATAACGGTCAACTTTTAATAATTCGGCGACTTTGCGGCTGCCGCTTTGGCTGATGCGGGCGATATCGTTGCGGGCTAAATCGACCAGCATTAAGTGTTCCGACAGTTCTTTTTTATCTAAACGCAGTTCAAGTTCAATGCGGCTGTCTAAGTCAAAATCAATCTCGCCCGTGGCGGTTTTGCCACGTTTACGAGTGCCGGCAATCGGGTAGACTTCGACTTGATTACAGCTGGCATCAAATTTGAGCGCACTTTCTGGTGAGGCGCCAAACAGCGTGAAATCATGGCCCCTGAAGTAAAACATGTAAGGGCTAGGATTAGTCAGGCGCAGAGCACGATAAGCCCCTAAGGTGTTCGGGCAAGGCAAACTAAAGCTACGGGATGGCACCACTTGGAAAATATCCCCCGCAATAATGTGTTCTTTCAAATCGATAACGGTTTGTTTGAACTCTTCATCGGAAATATTGACTCGCTCAGTTGCATCGATAGCGACCAGTGTCGGCACATCGGCAGGTGAATTACCTAAGTTTTTACATTCTGCAGTTAAACTTTGTACCCGCTCGCTTAGCGCTGCGGTGACTGAGGCACTTTGATCTGAATCAAGGCTGAAATTGTGGGTAATAATGTCGGCTTGTTTCAGTTTATGGTCGATAAGGATTAAGGTTTCGGCGAGGTAAAATAAATAGTCTGGGCAATCGTTATCGCGGCTTGGCACGGCAGGCAGCGGCTCGACGGTATCAATCAAGTCGTAGGCCAGTACGCCACCTAAAAACAGATCCTCAAAGGCGGGCTTGGTTTGGCCGTCAGTATGGGCGCCACAATCAATTTGCTGGATAAACATCCGCAGGCCATCGAGTGGCGAAGTGGATTTTAGGCGTGCATCTTCATCCTGCAGCTGAGTGTCTTTTTGCAGCGTGACCACTAAGGTGGATTGTGCGCTTTGGCAGTGGGCAGTCGGGCTAAAAAAGCGTTCGATAGGGGCGAGTAAACTGGTGCCATTGCTGGTCAGAGCGGTGAAGGTCAGTTGATAACCGTCGCAGCGGATCATCATGGCGGCGTGGGTCATTACCATGCTTTTTAAGTGATCTTTACTGTCGATTTCGGCCGATTCCAGCAACATAGTATGGGGCGCATCTTGGGTGATGTGCTGATACAAGCGCAATGGGTCGCTGTGGTAGGTTAATGCCGCCTTGAGCGTGCTTGAGCGTGCGAATGTCTGTTTGGGCATGTTCATACTCCAGCTACCTGATTAAATGTCTTTAACATCATGAGTTATCTCGCTTTCTTAACTTTTTTACCCGAGTCTGCCGACATTTTTCGCACCTAACAAAAAAGCCCGCATTTCTGCGGGCTTCTTGTTGATTCTGGTCACTTTCAAATGAGCACAGAGCTTCACACCACCCGCTACGTTGGGAAGTGCCACCACCAAATGATGTTTAATGAAGCGTTAATGTGGGTCATTCAAAAGGGTCTCGCTAATTCGTTAATGGACCTATAGAAAACATGAGCCGAGCAATAATGTCAATTGAATATTTTTCAAATTAGATCATTTGTGGTCAAAAATCCTTAGGTTAAATCGGCAATCCTTGGCATAAAGTGCGAGATAACTGCACATTTCTTAACAAATTCGCGTACAATAGCCCCATGAATACTCAAAGCATATTGGCTGATTTACACAGCCACACGACCGCGTCCGATGGTCAGTTAACTCCGTCTGAATTGGTGGCCAGAGCCCTTGAAAAGGGCGTGCAATTATTTGCCATTACCGATCACGATACGGTTGCCGGTTTAGCCGAGGCCCGTCACTTTAATCAGGCCCAGGCGAACCCGCTTAAATTGATTTCAGGGGTCGAAATTTCGACTCGCTGGAACAGTTATGACATTCATATTGTTGCGCTGAATTTCGATGCCGATAACCCAGCGCTATTAGCATTTTTAGAAAACCAGCGTGAATTGCGTGAATTACGTGCCCAAGAGATTGGTCACAGATTAGCTAAGGCGGGCATTGAAGGTGCCTACGAAGGTGCTAAGGCATTGGCGGGTGATGCGGCTTTAAGCCGTGGTCATTATGCTCGTTGGATGGCTGAAAATGGTCATGCTGTGGATATGCCAAGCGTATTTAAACGCTATCTGGCTCGCGGTAAAACCGGTTATGTACCCAATAATTGGGGCGATATGGCCAGTGCGATTGAGGTGATCCACAATGCGGGTGGATTAGCTGTTTTAGCCCATCCTAGCGGTTACAAGTTATCCGCTAAGTGGTTAAAGCGTTTAGTGCGCGAATTTAAAGAGGCGGGTGGAGATGCCATGGAAGTGGTACTCGGCCAGCAAACGGTGGACGATAGGGCAAATCTTGCTGCTCTTAGTGTTCAAAATCAGTTGCTTGCATCGATAGGAAGTGATTTTCACTTTCCAAGCAATTGGATCGAATTAGGTAAAAATCTGTATCAGCCCCAAGGTATTGATTGGGTCTGGCAGTCAGGATCTTGGGTGGAACGACCATGAGTCAGTTTTTTTATGTACATGAAGTAAATCCGCAAACACGTCTTATCAGTCAAGCTGTTGCCGCCTTAAAAGCGGGCGGTGTGATTGTTTACCCCACCGATTCGGGCTATGCCTTAGGCTGCTTGATTGGTGAGAAAGACGCGATGACGCGGATGGCGCGCATTCGTCAAATCGAGAACGATCATAATTTTTCCTTGATGTGCCGCGATTTATCCGAACTTGCGACCTACGCCAAGGTCGATAATCAGGCGTATCGCATTCTAAAAAGTTGCACGCCTGGGCCCTATACCTTCATTTTTAAAGCGACCAAAGAAGTGCCGCGTCGGCTGCAAAATGATAAGAAAAAGACCATAGGTATTCGTGTGCCCGACAATGTGATCGCGCTGGCGTTGCTTGAAGCCTTAGATGCGCCGCTGATGTCGACCAGCTTAGTGATGCCGAATGCGGAATTTGCCGAGTCGGATCCCGAGCACATTCGCGACTTGCTCGAACATCAAGTGGATGTGATTATCCACGGTGGTTATTTAGGTGAAAAACCGACCACAGTGATCGATATGTCTGAAGATGGCGCCGAAATTTTGCGCGAAGGGGCGGGGGATATCAGCCCTTTTCTGTGATAGCGACAGTTTGAAAACTCATTTATCGGTTTCTTTCGCGGCGTAACGCGGCTATTTGGCAGTTTTATCGCCGCAAATTTACAGGTATAATCGCGCGTTTGGCGTAAGGCCATGGGTGATTGTGTTCAATCTGTGGGTGTGACACGGAGAAAATGGCGGATGCAGGGCACGCAACAGAGTTTACCCTTAGCCGTTATTCGCGGTCAGGCAATGACCGAAATGCCGCTGGATTTGTTTATCCCGCCCGAGGCATTGGAAGTGTTTCTTGAGTCCTTTGAAGGGCCGTTGGATTTACTTTTATATTTGATCCGTAAGCAAAAATTAGACGTTGTCGATTTACCCATTCAGCAAATTACCGCGCAGTATTTAGAATATATTACGTTGCTGACTCAGGCTCGAATTGAACTTGCCGCCGACTATTTAGTGATGGCAGCAACGCTCGCGGAGATTAAATCCCGTTTGCTGCTGCCGCGTATGGTGGCCGAAGATGAGGTTGAGGAAGATCCGCGGGCGCAGTTGATCCGTCAGTTAAAAGCCTATGAAGTGATTAAAGAAGCGGCGCAAAAACTCGATGATTTACCGCGGCTCGAACGGGATGTCTTTCAAGCCAAAGCTGTGGCTGCACCGGATATTAAGCCGTTAATGATCCCGCCAGAGGTTTCGTTGTTTGAGATTGCCCGCGCCTTTGGCGATGTGCTCAAACGTATCGATGCCAATGAAGATCATCACGTTAAGCGCGAACACTTGTCGACCCGCGAGCGCATGAGCCAGATTTTAGCCATGTTGAACTCGGAAGATTTTACGGCATTTGAATGCTTATTTACCCTAGAAGAAGGCCGCGCGGGTGTGGTGGTGACCTTCCTAGCTTTGATGGAATTAGTCAAAGAGTTATTGGTCGAATTGTACCAAACAGAACCGTTTTCAATTATTTACGTAAAGGCCTATTAATTGATGCAGATAAATCCGACTCAATTAAAACAGCTGATTGAAGCGAGTCTGTTTGTATTGGGGAAACCCTTGTCGGTGAAAATGTTGAAAGAAACGCTACTCGTGGATTTCTCCGTTTCCAGAGACAAAATCAAAGCTGCATTGGACGAGCTGCAGCAGGATTATCAGGAAAGAGGTGTGCAACTTGTGAAAGTCGCTGGGGGTTACCGCTTCCAGACCTTAGACGTTCTGAGTCCTTTTTTGCAGCCCCTGTGGCAGGAAAAGGCGCCTAAATATTCGCGCGCGACATTGGAAACTTTGGCTGTGATTGCCTATCGTCAACCAGTGACCCGTGGCGATATTGAACAGGTGCGCGGTGTGGCCATTAGTAGTCACATCATCAAAAGTTTGTCGGATAGACATTGGATTAAAGTAGTTGGCCACAAAGAAGTCCCGGGGCGACCCGCACTGTACGCCACTACCTTAGAATTTTTAGCATATTTTGGCTTAGACACCTTAGCGGATCTCCCCGCACTTACGGATGCTGAGTCATTGCAGGCGGTTTTTTCAGGACTGAAATCAGCGCCAGAACAGTCAGAAGAGCAAAATACTAATGAGTGAAAAATTGCAGAAAGTCTTGGCCCGTGCAGGCCATGGCTCCCGTCGTGAGATGGAGGCATGGATTGCTGCAGGTCGAGTTAGTATTGATGGTGTCATCGCTAACCTTGGTGACCGTATCGAAGCAGACGCAAAAGTACGTATCGATGGCAGAGCGATTTCGCTTAAATCCGCCGATGATGTGATTTGCCGTGTGCTAGCATACCATAAACCCGAAGGCGAGATTTGTAGTCGTAAGGATCCCGAAGGTCGTCCAACGGTATTCGATCGTCTACCCAAAGTGCGGGATTCGCGCTGGGTAGCCGTTGGCCGTTTAGATATCAACACTTCAGGTTTATTGTTGTTTACCTCAGATGGTGAATTAGCGAACCGCTTAATGCATCCATCGAACGAAGTTGACCGTGAATACGCAGTGCGTACCTTCGGTGAAGTGCCTGAAGCCACGGTTCAGCGTCTGCGCACCGGTGTGATGCTAGAGGATGGCCCGGCTCAGTTTGATAGTATCAAAGCCGCGGGTGGTGAAGGTATGAACCAGTGGTGGCATGTGTGTTTACGCGAAGGCCGTAACCGCGAAGTGCGCCGTCTGTGGGAATCCCAGGAAGTGCAGGTGAGCCGTTTGATCCGTATCCGTTATGGTATGGTCGAATTGCCAAAATCCTTACCCCGTGGCGGCTGGGTTGAATTGCCAATAGAGCAAGTCAACTATTTACGTCAATTGGCGGGTCTTGAACCCGAAACCCGCACTATGCTTGCCGCCGATAAACACAGCGTGGCCCGTGCTCAGGTGAAGAGTGCCAAAATTCGCCGCGCCGTGCGTAAGCATAAAGTCACTGGGGCTGGAAAAGCCAAGCCAACGCGCCAGCGTAGTTAAGTTGTTTTATCCCAATGAAAAAAAGGCCGCTTAGCGGCCTTTTTGCTTTCCGTAGCCGATGGCTATGTTATAACAAAGGAAATTAAGGTCAGAGGCGATGAGCAATGGAGCTAATTTCAGTCAAGCGAATTTGGGATCGAGGGGAGCATAATGCTTTTACCGATTTAATCGCGTTTCAGAAGGCACTTTTTTGTGTTTTTCGCGAAGGCTCGGCCCATGTGTCTCCCGATGGTGCCCTGCGTGTTCTGCGCTCCGTCGATGCTGGTGACACTTGGCAAAGTGTGGCACTGCTCAGTTCTACTCAGGCCGATTTACGGGATGGCAAGTTGGTTGAGTTTCAAGGGGAACTCTTGTTATTGGGCGGCGGCGCACCCCACGATAAATCCGGTTTACAGTCGTACCTTTGGTGCTCGAAAGATGGAATATGTTGGTCAGAGCCACTTGAAGTCGCGGATAAAGGTTATTGGTTATGGCGCTTAACAGCACATCAAGGCTCACTCTATGGGGTTGGTTATCGAGCAGGTCCCGATGGCGATACCCGGCTGTATAAAAGCGATGATGGGATAGCATTCAATACTTGGATTAATGTCTTTAATAATCAGGGGTATGTCAATGAAAGTTCCCTCGTGTTTCATCAAGATAACGGTTTTTGTTTATTAAGGCGCGATCCCGTCTGGGGCCCTGAGTTTTTAGGATTATTAGGTAAAAGCTCGCCGCCTTTTAATCATTGGCAATGGCAAGCATTAGATAAACGTATCGGCGGACCTGTGATGTTTATCTATCAGTCCCGGTTATTGGCTGTGGTGCGTTTATATGAGGGGCAGATCCGCACGGCGCTCGTCGAGATCGAGCCGGATGCTGGAACGATTAAGGAGTTATTAACCTTGCCATCTCAAGGGGATACAAGTTACGCGGGCGTGGTGCTCAATGGAGACATTCTGTGGGTGAGTTACTATTCTAGCCATGAACTCGCTATTGTATCCCACTCAGAAGGGACGAAAGATCAAGACAATAAAACCCAAGATAAGTCTAAAACCATGATTTATTTTGCCCAAATTAAGCTTGCGGATGAGATCTAAAAGCAAAGGGAGCCGCAAGGGCTCCCTTTGCTTAAAAGCGACTTTCACTTATTGAGCGTTAAATTGTTGACCATTGATTTTGCAGGAATCCTGCCCCATCAAATACAGATAGGTTGGCATAATTTCTTCAGCGGTTTTTAAATCTAATGGATTTTCAGCTGGATAGGCTTTTGCACGCATCTCAGTGCGGGTCGCACCTGGATTGATGCTGTTAACGCGTACTGAAGTGCCATCGCATTCGTGGGCGAGGACTTGCATCATGCCTTCGGTGGCAAATTTGGAGAAGGCGTAGGGACCCCAATAGGCTCGTCCCTGACGGCCAACACTGCTTGAAGTAAAAATGATTGATGCACTCGGCGCCTGGCGCATGATGGGCAGCAGGGCCTTAGTCAGCATCACTTGGGCCGTCACATTGACCTTGAGCACATCTTCGAGGGATGGAATATCAATATGTTCAAACGGGCCTAGGGCGCCGAGTAAACTGGCGTTATGCAGTAATCCATCCAAATGACCAAACTGTTCGCTAATAGTATCAGCCATATCACGGTAATTTTGCTCGGTCGCACCTTTAAGATCTAAGGGCACAATGGCGGGTATTGGGTAACCGGCCTGTTCTATTGCATCGTAAACCGCTTCGAGTTTTTTCACGGTTTTACCGAGTAAAATAACGGTGGCACCATGCTTGGCAAACTCAATGGCGGCCGCGCGACCTATGCCCGCACCTGCGCCTGTGACCAGAATAGTTTTACCTTGGAGTAAATCTTTTGCTGCTTGATATTCCAACATGAGTCTCTTTTTCCCCTTGGCGAGAATGCCCGCCACTTCTAGAGTCGCCGAACTGATAAACGTGTGTTTCAAACAAACGCATGAAACTTTGTTATCAATAGCTAAAATGTTTGTGACAAACTTGTGGCTAACTCAATATTTTTACGTTAACTTGAAACGAGTTAGGGCTAACATAAGCCCTATTAGTCATAGAGTTCGCGCTATTGTGACTAATTTCTTGGGGAAAACAAAATTATTACAACAAGATTTGGGGAAAAAAAATGAAAAGACTCATTTTGTGTGTTGCGATTGCATCTGCACTGGGCCTCACAGGATGTAGCGAGGACAGCTATAACGAACTCAAGGATAAGACTGATCCGCTCATCCCTGAATCCCATATGGTGTTCGACCCCGCTAATTCAAAGGTACCATTGCCAAACGATTTACTCTTCAGTGGCACGACCGATGGCACTTTATCAATTCCGGGTGAAAGCTCGGGCAACTATGTCGATCCACAAATCGCACTTGGGGCGTTAGATGGTTGGTCGACAACATCACCGATTTCTATTGATATTGATTTAGCAAAAAACCACGATGGTACACAACTGACCTTAATGGCGGCATCTGTTGCACAACCGGGTGCGGTAAGAATGTTTGAAGCCACTGTGGGCGGCGCGCTATCGTCTGATCCCGAATGTAAGGCTAAACCGTCGGTTTCAGCCTGTAAAGTAGGGGCCGAGTTACAGTTTGGCGTTGACTTTGTATCGACGGCTTCTGGTAATAAAGTGGTAATAGTGCCACTCAAACCTCTTAAGGCTGGACAGTCGTATATTTATGCGACGACTAATCTTATTCAAGACTCTGAGGGCAGAGGGATTGCACCTTCAACAACCTATGGGTTGTTGAAAATGGATATCGATACTTTACCCCTAGAAACCCCAGATCAACTGATGCTGCAAACCTTAGTCAACAGCTATGAGAAAGGCATTGCTGCGGCACATAATGTGGATACCTCAACCATTAGTTATGCTGGGCTATTTACGACTCAATCGGTTGCAAACGTCTATGAAACGACAAAACTCTTGATGGCACAGGGCGCGCCCTATGCGCCAAGTTTTGCGCAAATGCCAACGCCTACAGGTTTCACAGTGGCTCAAGCAGCAGGGCTGGGTCCTGAAGACGGTGCGGCCTATGTGGTGTCGAGTTTAGCGGATGTGTATACCGCAAAAATTAAATTACCGATTTACGGTGATTGTTCATCTGTGAGCTGTTTATCTTCAACGGGTCAACCTTTGATCAACGGCCACTGGAAAGCCCAAGGCGATAGCCCTGTTTCGGTATTGCTCGCGCTGCAAGCGGGTACACTTAGCCAAACTAATTTTGGGATGCAAGCCGTGGCTAACGGCATTGAAAACCCTGCCGATGCCTTAGCAAACCCGGCGTTGATGGCAGGTAAAACCTGGTTACTAGATGATGGTACTCCGGCCGATAAGACCAAGCATTTAACGAAATTTAACCCTATTCCGGCCATTAAAGGTTATGAAACTGTCTCTGTGCTGATTTCAATGCCTAATGCGACTAAATTAGCCGGCTTCTATCAGCAGCAAGGTTTAACCTTTATACCACCGACGTCAGGCTGGCCAACCACGATTGCGCTGCATGGTTTAGGTGGCGGTAAAGAAATGTCATTGGCCTATGCGGGTAGTTATGCGGCTATGGGTGTCGCTACTATGGCTATCGATATGCCACTCCATGGTGCGCGCTCCTTCGATGCGAACGGCGATGGGATTTATGAAGTCTCAGCAACGGATCCTTCTTTTGGTGCTGTGATTGGTCAACCCGATGCCTTTAAAAATGGCAATCCGTTAGTGTTTGTGAATATTTCGAGCACTTTGTCGGTAAGGGATAATTTCCGTCAGGCGACGATGGATCATTTAGGTGTTCGTCTAGCGTTAACGGGTTTAGCACAGGCTTTAGCACAGGCAAATCAGCCGCAAGTCTTTGACATATCGAAGATCAGTGCCCAAGGTCTGAGCTTAGGTGCTATCGTTGGCACTGACTTTGCGACCTATGCCAGCACCGGCATGAAAAATCCAACAACGGGTGATGCATTGCCAAATGCCTATGCTATCAATGCGGCGTCATTAGTGGCGCCAACAGGAGGTTTAGCGGGCTCCTTTGCCGGTTCTGCAACCTTTGGCCCAGTGCTATTTAGCAATATCACCGCATCGGCAACCTTCCAAGCCCTGGTCGATAAAGCGAATACCGCAGGGTATGAGCCTGGTAGCCCAGAATATGCAGCACTAGTACAAGCAGTGTACGCCCAGTTTATTCCTACCTTTGCCTTTGCGGTGCAAACGGCGGTGGATTCGGCGGATCCTGTGAACCATGCTGCTATGTTAAAGGCGACGGCTTTACCCGTTCATTTAATTGAAGTGGCAGGGGATGGCAACGGTAACTTACCGGATCAAGTGTTACCTAATCGCGTGGATAACTTCCCGCTATCGGGTACTGAGCCTCTGATCTCTGCTATTGGTTTACCTTGTGTCGACAGTACCAGTAAAGGTCCTGGCGCGGTGCGTTTCTCTAAGGGACACCATAGCTCTATTGTTGACCCAAGTGAGAAAGATTCCACCGATGGTATGGCTGCGGCAGCTACCGTTGAAATGCAGACCCAGGTAGCCACCTATGCTCTATCTGCGGGCAAAGGGGACGCAACGGTTTTAGTCTCAGACACTGGTGTGATTGCAACTTGTCCTAACTAATTCCTATCAAATCCAGAAAACCCAGCGAATGCTGGGTTTTTTTATGGGCCTTTAGGCTGTTAGAATAGCCCGCAATAAATTCAGTGAAGAGACACGCAAATATGCGTCCCAATGGAGAGCACTTTGGAATTTTTATACGAGTATGGAATGTTTTTGGCGAAAGCCGTCACTATTGTGGTCGCTATTATCGCCGTGGTTATTGTGGTGCTGGCTTCTACTGTAAAGCATAAGTCAGACAAGGGTGAGCTGAGGATCACTAACCTGTCTGAAGAGTTAGCCGAGCTTAAACATGATTTGAAGGCAGAGTTGCTAACAAAGAAACAATTCAAGGCCTACGAGAAACAATTGAAGGCCGAAGAAAAGGCCAAAGAAAAAGCCGCCGATGAAACCCACACCGGTAAAGTATTCGTGATCGATTTCAAAGGCAGTATAGATGCGGCCGAGGTGGCTTCACTGCGTGAGGAAATTAGCGCCATTTTAGCCATTGCCGAAAAAGGCGATGAAGTTATCGTCAATGTCGAGAGTGGTGGCGGTATGGTGCATGGCTATGGGTTAGCTTCCAGCCAACTTGACCGTTTACGTCAAGCCGATATTCCTCTGACCGTCTGCGTCGATAAAGTGGCGGCCAGTGGTGGCTATATGATGGCCTGTGTGGCCAATCGGATTTATGCGGCGCCCTTTGCTATTGTCGGTTCTATCGGTGTAGTCGCCCAGTTGCCTAACTTTAATCGGTTGCTGAAAAAACATGAGATTGACTACGAGCAACACACGGCGGGGGATTTTAAACGTACGCTGACGGTATTTGGTGAAAATACCGATGAAGGCAGACAGAAATTCCAACAGGAACTGGAAGAAACCCATGTGCTGTTTAAGGCCTTTGTGGGTAAGTATCGCCCTGAATTAGATCTCGCTAAAGTCGCGACGGGTGAACATTGGTACGGCCAGCAGGCCATTGACTTAGGGCTTATCGATGCGATATCCACCAGTGATGATGTTCTTATGTTGCTGGCGGGTGAGCGCACCGTGTATAAGCTGCGTTATCAGATCAGGAAAAAGCTTACCGATAAAATTGCCCATGGTGCATCGCTATCCGTTAATGCGATTTTTAATCGCCTCGTCGAGAAGAATCGCCCTATCTAAGGGCAAATGTCACGGCGATGCCGCTCTATGCTGAACTTAAAACGCCTGCAATTTGCAGGCGTTTTTTATAACCAGTATCGATGGTACAAATTTGTACAGTTTTTTAACATTAAGTTAAAATTAAGGCTGTTAAAAATAAGGTAAATCTTATACAACTAACGGGTAAAGGATCGATCTAAGATGGGGAGGTTTCATGTTACAACGCGTCGACTATAAAACGAATATGATGGTTGGAGATCAAACTTATCCTGCATTTGAACTGCGAAATATTTTGGACTTTATTGCTTCGCAATTGGGGGCGGCTGCGAAAGAGGAAGTCTGTTTGCATATTGGTCTGGGTCATCAGGAACTTAAGCACTGCCAGTTTGTTTACGTTTGGCAAGTTGAATATGCCATGGAGTTTTTACGTTTACAGGGCCAAGACCCCGATATTGGCACTCAGTTAGGCTTAAGTTATACCGTGAGTAGCCTAGATGTACTGTTACCGCATTTGGCTCAGTTAACCACATTACAAGCTTGCCTGCAGTTTGTCGTCAATCACCCTAGATTAGTCGGTAGCTTTACCGATACCTTAATGCGGCTCGAAGACCAATGCATTTGCATCCGTTGGTTGAACACGGGACGCATTGAAAAGAGTCAATATCGGTTTCAGTTTCTTCACAGTATTGGATCTTTGCTTGGGCTTGCGCGTGAGTTAACGGGGCAGGCTGTCTCTTTAGCCGAGATTAACTTGGCGGAGCCAGCACGCGATAGCCAATTTTTAGCGCAGGCAACGGGGGCCGAAATTTGTTTTGATAGTGAATATTTTGAATGGCGCATCGATTTGAGTTGGCTGTCTTTACCTGTTGTTTACGCTTTTTCCGATCATCAAATTGCCGCGAGTGAGGTAAGGGCAGTTTCTTTTATCGATACTGTGCTTAGTGTGATCCGGGAGAGTTTTCCCCGTGTGCCAAACCTAGATGCGATGGCCGCTCACATCCATATGAGCGATAGAAGCTTTAGGCGGAAGTTGGCTCAGTTGGGCTCAAGTTACCAAAGGCTGGTGGATCAAGTGCGTTGTCAAAAGGCGATTGAACTTATTCTAGCTAATCAATTGAGTATTGAGGCGATTGCCGAAACTATGGGCTATGCCGACGTCAGTCATTTTAGGCAATGTTTTAAGCATTGGATTGGCCATCCGCCCGGATATTTTAGCCGCCTGAATCGCCATGAAATACATAAATGAACTCAATACTGTTCCCTAAATCTATACACAGTTCCCTAAATACAGTTGCCTAAACTCGGTGCCAGTGAATCTATCCATAGCTTTATCAGGTCCACCCCCTCGCTATGCTCAATACTACGGCCTATGGGCGGCATTCTATCCTTAGGCTCAGACAGTGTTTGGCGGTACAGCATAATAGAGTGCTCCGCATTGCCGGGGACGATATCGTAATCGAGTCCTTTTTCGCCACCATCCCACCCCGGGGGCTGCTTGCAAATCCCATATTGATAACTGCTGTGGTCGACATAAAACCCAAGTCTTAATCCTGAGATACTGGCAAAGCCATTGGCACTGTGACAGTGGGCGCAATTAACATCTAAGTAGCCCTTAGCCCGGGCAGTTAAGTCGCTATTGGTGTCATTGATGGCAAAGGTTTTGCCTATTTCACTTATGGGGGGTAAAGAGGTGATTAGCCCCTGCTGGGCCCAAAGTTCCAATTGGTTGATATTTTGGCCTTGATTGCGCACATCAAGGTTGAGTAGGTGCGCCTTAAGGCCAATGGGGGTGATTTGGCTGTTATTGTTTTGATTACTCTGGTGGCAAATTTTGCACTCGCCGCGACTAGGGATGGCATAGTCAAAGGTTTGAGTTTGGCCCTGATTGGTGAGTGTATGACGGACAGTGGCTCCCGCGGTTATCAGTTTGGCTTCTCCCTGTTGCCATTGATAGGCAAGGCTCGTCCAGCCTAGGGATCTATGGATTAACAGTCTGGTCTCGATAAGGGTTTCATTCGCAAAACCTGTGATGGCGGTGTCGAGTGGTAGGGTAAAGGTTTTGACGAGCACAGTACCAACAGGGAGGTCAAATGCATTTTGGGGTTGATATTGAATGGTTTTACCTTCGGGTAAATAGATAAAACGGTATTTACTGGCATAGTTTGAAAATAACTGCGTCGCCAATTGGTAGCTAAAACCGGGTGATTTGGGTTGTGTGGTTGGGTTTAAAGGGTCGGTAAAGAGTCCGTATTGACTTAAACGAGGGCAGTCTTCGGCCATCAGTGCCTGCCAGTTTACCTGGGATGTACTCTGTTCACACAAGCCTTCGGGCGTAGTGGGCACTGTGGGCACCGTGGGTGTATCAGTGCTGATATCTTGACTGTCACTGCCACCACAGGCGGCTATTTGGCTGCCGATAATGAAGATTAAGCTACACATTAAACTGTTTTTCATCGTAAACATCCACGCAATCGGAACTGTCTGCTATGTAAAAAGGCTGGCATAGCCAGCCTTTTCATTGTGCGCTTTAAAACGAGCTTTGGGTTAGTGGGAGCAGCTCGCCGCAGGTAAGCGTTTGATCCATTCGCTTATCAGGGCTGCGCCTTCGTCATGGGCTAAACTGCGGCCAATTTCGGGCATGCGATCACCAGGCGTCGTACTTGCCATTCTAAAGTGCATAATAGACTCGTCTGCATTACCCGGGACTATATCGAACCCTAGATTGCCGCCACCGTATGCGACGGGGGATTTACAGGTACCGTGGGAGAAACCCGCATCATCACCGTAGTTACGCCAGTATTCGAGTTTAAGGCCTGTATTTGAGGCATTACCTTCGGGTCTATGGCAGTGGGCGCAGTTGATGTCTAAGTAGCCCTTTGCGGTTTGCATTAGGGCAGTATCGCTAAGGTTTGCTACGTTAGTTTCATCGCCGTCTTGATAGGCGGGGACCTGTGGGACTTCGCTAAGATTTGGTAGCCCCTCCAAGGCACCTAGACTTTGCCATTTCAGTAGCTGGTTCATCGCGCCATCTTGATAGCTATAACTACGATTTAAATGGCGGGCCTTAGGACCTATGGGCATAAACACGGCGTTGGTGTTCTCATCGGCCTTATACTGATGGCACTGCTTACATTGGTTCATGCTAGGCACGACATAGTTAAAGGCAAGATTTTCCCCTTTATGCATTAACGTTTGACTGCTGATCGCCCCTGCTTTGGCGAGGGTGGCATTGGTCTTATCGGCATTCCATACATAGGGCAAGGCAGTCCACCCTGTTGGGCGATGGATAAGCAGCCGCGTTTCAATCAAGCTTTCATTGCTAATGCCACGTTTACTGGTGTCACTTGGCAGGGCAAAGGTCTTGGCTATCACTGTGCCTACTGGAAAATCGAAGGACTCGTTTTCAGAGTAGGTAGCTTTTTGACCTGCAGGTAGGTACACAAAACGGTACTTACTGGCGTAGTCGGTAAAGAGTGGTGTGTTTAAATCATAGGGTATGCCATTCGAGTTGGGCGCCACCGTGGGATTTTTAGCATCGCTAAAGAGATTATAATCCGACAACCTAGGGCAATTTGCCTTGAGCAGGGCATCCCAACTGACATTCGACCCAATGGCTTGACAGAGTGATTGATCGCCGTCGCCCACTAGGCCGCCTTCACCTTCGCCGATAGTACCGCCACCGCCGACGAGTACACCGCCATCACAGCCTTCGGTATTATCATCGACACCGCAACCGAAGACTTGGCCAGCAAATGTTACCGTATGCACGGGCAGACTAATCTGTGAACACTTGAGTAAGTTGCCCTGGGTCTTTTCATATTGCACATCGGCGATGCTGATATCCGTGTTGCTGTTTGCATAGAGTCTACCGTAGGACACATCACCGTTATCACTGGCGCAGACATTGTCGCTACCATCTTCGGCAAAGGGCGTTTCCTTTAAGCCTAAATAGGCGGCGGTGCCATTGTTGGACAGCATTTCCCCTAAACCGTCATAGAGTACGCCGGGCAGAGTGCCGTGGGTTAGAATATATGCACGAATAATATCTTGAATTAAATAACCTTTTGGCTTGCTGCCATAATCAGTGATCAGGTTATCATGGAGATAAATATTACGCGGCACTGGGCGCCAACCGTCCTCAATAGCTTGGCCGGGTTGACCATAGTTTCCAACAAAGGTGGTCATGTCAGGTTCTGCAATAAAGAAGCTGCTGACGGTCACGCCTAAGGTATCGTGGTGGGTGATTTCATTATTGAAAATTTCCACATCGGCGGTGGAGAGAACAATAACCCCAGTGCCTGGTGGCACTATATGCACTCCCGCAGGGTTTGCCGAGGCATTGGCAAAGTTGGGCGTGTTATTGTCATACACTTTGTTATTGAATATCCGCACACTTGAGCCATATCTATGGTTATTAATGGGCAAATCAAAAATTAATATACCACCCGTGTTACCCATGGCTTCGTTGTCATACACATCGGCGTATTTGGAGTTTTCAATCTCGATCCCCGCAACGTTCTCCTTGGCGATATTGCGGCGTACCACAATATATTGGGACTGCCCGACGTAAATCCCCGCATCGGCACTGCCACGAACATAACTATCTTCGATAAGAATATTTTCGCACTCAACCGGGTACAGGCCATAGGCGCCATTATCTTTATCGAGCGGCCCCTCCCAGACAGTACCGACTCGACGCAAAATGATGCCGTTGGTGTTTTTAAGCTTAATACCGTTATTTTTGGCTTCGTTGACCGACAGATCTTGAATGATGATGTTCATCGCATTTTGCACAAAGATACCATCGCCCGAATTGGCTTGGGAGAAATTGAGCACAGTGTCATTCATGCCATAACCCATGATAGTGACGTTTTTGGCGAAACTGCCATCACCGTCCACATCCCCATCGAAGAGTAAGGTCGAATCAATATTGAAGGTGCCCTTAGGTAACACTATCACGGCGCCGCTTTGCGCATTGATCAGGGCTTCTTGAATGCGGGTGGTGAGGTTATCGCCCGCGGCAATCTTGATGGCACCTTCGGGGAAGGTCGGCCCCGTTTCCGGTGGTTGAACGACAGGGGGAGTCACTGTGGGCGCTGACTCATCATCGGAAAGACAACCGCTGAGATTAAAGGCCATGAGTAGGGCTATCCCCGTAGGCATTAGCCATGCAACCTTACTCGAAGTCTTTTTGTGGATTTGAGCGGATGAAACCCTCAGGCTGGTCGCCTTAGCTCCCTTAGTCCTGGGTGGATTAATGGTATTGTTGAACATGATTGCTCCCTTTTTGTTATTATTTCGTTAACAGAATGCGCTAGGGGCAAAAAAAGGCAATGTGAAATATGGCCAAAATGGTGCAACATGTGATAGGGAAAATGATGAATTGCGGCTTTCTAAAATAACAGGGCGCTCAAGGCGCCCTGTTGCTTAGCGATAATCTGTACTCAATCAGATTTGATAGCTGATATGTTGATGGAAACGCACCACTAAGTCTTCGCGTTCCGGATCCAGTCCTATCTCAGTCGCAAAGGCTTTCAACGCGGTTTCGACATTATTCATAAAGCGACCGAAGCCTGAATCGTCACAGTCTTTCGTGCCCGCCACTATGGTAAAGTGGGCGGCTTCGACTAAGTTATCGGCATCCCAGCGGCGGATCACTTGTTGCTCGGTCGCATTTGGATCGAAGCCTATCATCTGCACTTCGGCTTTGCTGTCGAGTTTTTCAAACTTACTGTTACGCACCAGTGGCGTTAAGCCGTTAGCAATCATCGCGAGGCGAGTGAGTTGTTTATTGGCCGCCGCCTTGAGAAAACTATCCTCAAGATGCTGATATAGCGGGGTAAAATCTGTTGCCGAGTCGGGTAATAACCCCTGTTTGAGCTTGCGGCTCAGGGGTAAACTGACAGTTACATAGGTGAGTGAGCTGGTATTTTCCGGTAACTCGCATTTTCTGGCTTTATATCTTGGACCTATGGCACGCAGTTTATAGCCGTAGGTTTCCTTATTGCCCTTGGCTTTTGCGAACAGATCATAGGATAAATGCTGATGATCACGGATCTTCACCTTAAGATCCTTAATCGGTAGCTTAGGCATCAAGGCATTGAGTAACTCCCGCACCTTAATATGAAAACTGGCGGAATTACTGCGAATATCTTCGCCCGTGGCGAGGAACACTATGCGCAACTTACGGGCGCGGTAGTTTTCCTGCGAGAATAAATTTTGAGCTTCATGATAGGCTGGATTGTAAAAAAACAGAATTTGTTCAGTGGTTTGGAAGCAATAGGCTTCGGTATGGTAACGTACAACGGGCAGTTTATCGTTAGTGATCACGTGGACATTACGCAGATCGTGTTGTTCTGCCAAATTGAATATCAAACGGCTTAAGGTTTGATAACAGCTTTGATAATCGGGATATTGGCTCAGTAACTCATCCGTCACCTTGATTTCGGCGGTGATATATTGGTTGGTACGGGCTTCCTTGGGTATGTACACTTTTTGCTGATGGCTAAGGGACATATTGACTCCTTGTTGGGTTAACCATTTGCTAACACGAATTTTACTGTTTATCTATAGGGCTAATATTGCGTTAGAACACGTTTTTATCCGTTGAGCATGAGTTTAGCTAAGCAAGCTGTTTATTAGCTTAAAATTGCAGCTATTTTATTGAGTTAACGCTTTCTCAATCCAAGGTTGCATCCAGTTGGCAATTTTCGCCTGGGCTTTTTCATTGGGATGAATGCCATCACGCTGCATGAGTTCTGGATAGGGCGCGATATCCTGCATAAAGAAGGGGATCAACACTATATCCTGTGCCTTAGATATGTCTTGATACACTTGGGTGAACTTTTGGGTATAGCGAGGGCCATAGTTAGGCGGTACCATGATTTCGCTTAGCAGCACTTTTGCACCGCTCTTTTTGGTTAGGGTAATGATTTGGGTTAGATTATTTTCGAGTTGCGTTGGGGGAAATCCACGTAACCCATCATTCCCGCCCAGCTCAACGACCACGAGGTCGGGGGCGACGGAATCGAGCAGCGCAGGTAAGCGACGCAAACCGCCAGCGGTGGTTTCACCGCTCACTGAACCATTGGTAAACTCATGTTCGGGCAGATTTTCTTGCAGCAGCGCCACCCAACCTGACTGTTCTGCCATGCCATAGCTTGCGCCTAAGCTATCGCCGAGGATCAGCACCCGTGCCGCGTGGGCCGGGGTGGCGACAAATACACTCAATAGGACGAAGGCCCACAGGGGCTTAGCCATTGACTTAACTCTTTGCGATTGACACCAGAACGATTTATATAAGAAGGATCCTATGTCTAACGTCATCTTAAAAAACAGTGCCATCAATGTAGTTAACCTCGAAAAATCAGTGATCACTCAGGAAGGAGTTCTCACTATCCTCAAGGGCATTAACTTAGATGTCAAGCAAGGTGATAGTGTGGCCATTTTGGGGCCATCTGGGTCGGGTAAATCCACCTTACTGGGATTGCTGGCGGCGCTCGATACGCCGACATCGGGGGAGATTTGGCTCGATGGTGTGGCGCTATCACCGCTTAATGAAGAGCAAAAAGCCGCGCTGCGTAAACAGAAGGTCAGCTTTATTTTTCAATCTTTTATGCTAGTGGATACCCTAACGGCACTCGAGAACGTGATGTTACCCGCCGAGCTTGCTGGCGTAAAAAATGCCAAGGAAAAAGCGCAGGCTATGCTGGAGCGGGTCGGCTTATCCCACCGTTTAACCCATCTACCTAAACAACTTTCGGGCGGCGAGCAGCAAAGGGTGGCGATTGCCCGCGCCTTTATCTGTGAGCCTAAGGTGCTGTTTGCCGATGAACCTACGGGTAATTTAGATGGGGTTAACGGCCATAAAATTGCCGATATGTTGTTTGAACTCAATCAGGAAAGCCACACCACACTTATTCTTGTCACCCACGATCTGCAATTGGCTAAGCGCTGTCAGCGGCAACTGGTGATGGATAATGGCCATCTACAGGAAGAGAGCATTCAGTCTTCATTTAACACCCCGCCCTTAGCCAATGCTAAGGAGGCTTAATCATGGCGTTAAGTCTGGCATGGCGCCTGTTTAAGCGCGAGTTGCAGCAAGGGCAATTGTTATTGATTATCCTCGCCATTACGCTCGCGGTGTTGTCAGTGAGTGGGTTGGCGCGGGTGAGCGAGCGCCTGCAAGTGGCTATCAATGGGCAAGCGACGCAGTTTATCGCCGCCGATAGGATCATCGATTCGCCGGTCAAAATTGACGCAGCAATTTTAGCCACAGCCGAAGATCTCGGGCTTAAGCATGTGACTAACATGCAATTTAATTCTATGGTGTATTCGGGAGATAAGTTTCAGCTAGTCACAGTGCGTGCGGTTGAAGCGGGTTATCCACTCAAGGGCGACATTGAACTCACCAGCGGTAAAACCAAGGACTTACCCCAAGCGGATGAGATCTGGTTTGAGACGCGCCTAGGCGGACTCTTAGGTTATCCCAAATCCATCGAGCTAGGTAACAGTGAATTTGTGCTCAGTAATGAGATCAGCCGTTTACCCGATGCGGGTTTTAATCCCTTCGCCTCATCACCCGTGGTCTTGATGCGGATAGAGGATGTGGCCAAAACTGGGGTGATCCAGCCGGGCAGCCGGGTAACCTATCTGTATCAATTTACGGGGGATGAAGCCTCGCTTACGGCCTTTGAGCAAAGTGTGAAACCGCTATTAAATAGCTCTCAGCGCTGGGTCGATGTGCAATCCGGTGACTCGCCCATCGCGGGTGCGGTTAAGCGAGCGGAGCGATTCTTGTTGCTCGCCAGTTTAATGGGCATTGCGCTGGCCTGCGCTGCAATTGGGATCGCCGCCCAGCGTTATTGCCAGCGTCATTACGATGTGGTGGCCATGCTGAAAACCTTTGGTGCCTCGGCGAAACAAATTCGGTTGTTGTTTGGCATGCACTTACTGCTAGTGACGTTACTGGGGATTGGCTTAGGTCTTATCGGGGGGGGGCTACTCGATTTTGGGATCAGTTACTTATTACCACCCGAAATTGCCGCCTATTCCCCACCACTCACACGACCATTATTGCTTGGTATTGGTACCGGACTTATCAGTGCCTTTATGTTTTCGGCCTATCCATTGTTGCGATTACTGGCTATCCCGCCGCTACGAGTACTACAGCGTCAGTTAGAAGGGTTACAGCTTGGCATGTGGTTGCATTTCTTACTGAGCTTAGGGGCGATGACGTTACTAGGCTATTTGTATTCCCAAAGTTGGACTTTGACCCTGACCGTCGTCAGTGCGGTATTGCTGCTCGGTGTGCTATTAAGTGTGCTTGGGTTTGTGATGATACGTCTAGGCCACAGTGTCGGAATGAAGACTACCAATCCCTTGCAATTGGCACTGGCGGGATTGAGGCGTCGTGCCCGGCAAAATGCGGTGCAATTGGTGGGTTTTAGTGCCGCCTTAGTACTGTTATTAACGATTCTCGCCCTAAGACAAGATCTGCTCAACGAATGGCAAAAACAGTTACCCGAAAATGCGCCTAATTACTTTCTCGTTAATATCGCTCCAGACGATGCTAAGCCCTTGAATGATTTTATGACGGCTAAGAGTATAGCGGCGACGGACATTTATCCTGTGATCCGCGGCCGTTTAACCCAAATTAACGGTGAAGCACTGATCTCAAATGAGCAGGCCGAGGCGGGTGAACAGGGCAGAGTGGGCATTTCAAGGGAGCTTAATCTGACTTGGCGCAAAACCTTGCCCGCGAATAACGAACTACTGGAAGGTCACTTTAATCAAGCCGCCGATGAAGTGTCGGTGGAGTCCGGCGTGGCGGAACGTTTGGGTATCGGCATTGGCGATAAATTGACTTATGTCATTGATAATCAAGAACTCATAGTTAAAGTTGCCAGCATTCGCGCCGTGCACTGGGAAACACTGCAGCCAAATTTCTTTATGATTTTTACCGAGGAGGCCTTAGCGCCCTTTGCTTATACCTCGATGGCGAGTTTCTATCTGAATGATCAGCAAGCTATGAATGACCTGTCAACAAATGGCCAAGCCACAAACAGTCAAGCGCTGAATGCCGATGGTACGCCTAAGGATGCGGTGATCCTGGCGCTTATTCAGCAATTTCCGACCATATCTATCATAGATGTGGGTGCTATGGTGGGACAGCTCAGACAGATCATCGAGCAAGTGTCATTGTCACTGACCTTAGTGCTGGTGCTGGTATTGTTCGCCAGTGCCTTAGTCTTGATTGCCCAGACTGAAGCTGGCATGGCGACTCGACAGCGTGAATTAGCTGTGCTGCGTACCTTCGGTGCTTCGGGATGGCTATTGCGCAGTGCAACGGGGTTAGAGTTCGCCTTACTTGGCGGTATTGCGGGCGTGCTTGCCGTGATAGTCGCCGAATTTGCGCTCTATCTACTTAAGACTCAAGTATTTGAACTCAATGTATATATGCACTGGCCTTGGTGGGGAATCGCCCCTGTTTCAGGCGCCTTGCTGGTGGCCTTACTCGGCGTATGGCGTTGCCGGCAATTGCTCAATCAATCTTGCTCTGAACTATTAAAGGCGAGCAGCTAGTTAAAGGTGGGCAGCCAGTGCTTGATTGCACTGGTAAATAATTATAGAGGGGAAACTATGTTCAAAGGAATAACAACATTGCTTAAGGATAATCGCTCCTTTTTGCTGTTTATCGGCTTAATGTTAGTGTTTAGAAGCGCCGTGGCCGATTGGAATACAGTGCCATCGGGTTCTATGCTGCCGACTATCGTCGAAGGCGATCGGATTCTGGTGAACAAGATGGCCTACGATCTTAGGCTGCCCTTTACCCATATCGCCTTAGTCAAACTGGCGGATCCCGCCCGCGGTGATATCGTAGTATTCGACTCGAAAAAGGCCGATAAAAAACTGATTAAGCGGGTGATTGCCGTGCCGGGCGATACTGTGATGATGCGGGATAATCGTTTGTATTTAAATGGTGAACCCTTGGATTATCGATCCCAAGCCCTGAGTCCTTATGCTCCGGCTGATGTCATTGAAATGCAGGAGGATTTACTCGGTATAGTCCACAGTATTAGGCTTAACCCCGTTCCCTCAAGCCTTGCTAATTTTGGGCCTGTCACAGTGCCAGACGCGCATTATCTGGCCTTAGGGGACAATCGAGATAATAGTGCCGACTCTCGGGTTATTGGTTTTGTCCCCCGGGATGAGATAGTCGGTCGTTCAAGTTCCGTCATTTTCTCCCTCGATTATGAGGACTATTACTTACCCAGAGCCGAACGCTTAATGCGCGCGTTCTAGCCTTAATTATTTTCAGCTAGGGGAGTTAGTTTACTTAACTTGCAACAATATCCGTTAATGCCGTTTCAAGTTCGCTGTATTTAAATGTAAAACCCGCTTCGAGTGCCCGTTTAGGTATTACAAACTGGCCCTCGGTCAGGAGTTCTGACATTTCCCCCATAGCGAGTCGCAGCGCCAGTGGTGGGGTTGTGATCAGGGCTGGGCGGTTAAGTACTTTACCTAAGGTCTTGGCAAATTCACCGTTGCTTACGGGATTGGGAGCTGTAGCATTGAATATCCCCTGGCAATTTTCCCGATTGAGTAGAAAGTCGATAAGTGCAATAACATCATCAAGATGTATCCAGCTCATCCCTTGGCGGCCATGACCTATGGGGCCTCCGAGGCCGAGTTTGAAGGGGGGTAACATTTTAGCAAGGGCTCCACCTTGGCCGAGCACTATTCCTATACGGATAATACAGACGCGGGTTTTATCCGATGCGGCGTCCAGGGCTAACTGTTCCCATGTGCTGCAAATCTCATGGCTGAACTCAATGTGGGGTTGACTAGTCTCATCTAAGCGTTGCTCGCCCTGACGACCATAAAAACCGATGGCTGAGCCACTCACCATGACCTTAGGTGGGGTTGTGCTTTGTTTTATCAGTTGACTCAGCCTTGCGGTGATATTCCAGCGACTGGCACAAATCTCTTGTTTTTGACGCTTGCTCCAGCGTTTAGCAACGATAGGTTCACCCGCTAAATTCACTACCGCATCGAAGTGATTTAAATCGTCAATATCATTGAGGCTGGTAAGGTATTGGTGGCTAGCGCTCAGCAACTGTCGAGCCTTAGTGGGATGGCGTGACAATATGGTCAGTTGGTGCTCGCTGGCCAACAGGGTTGCCAGTTGGCTGCCAATAAATCCGCTTGCGCCAGTGATCAGTATATTCATGGAACCTCTCTTATCGGTTTGCTGAATCCTGCATCTTCAGGTTGTCTGGGTATATATACCGAAATACGGCGTGAAGCGATCACTGAGTTTGGAGATTTTTAGTGGGATTATTTTTGATAACACAACTCCATAGAGACAGAATCGGCAAAGCGTAGGGCATGGGGTTTGTCGATTTCGACACTGGCAAACTCCACCCAAGGATGTTCACTGGCGATAGCTAAGGTTTGACTGGTGAGATTTTCGAGTAATGAGAAACGGTTGTTCTCAATTAACTCAATCATTTTTTTGGTAATAGTGCGGTAATTGAGCGCATCTTCAACATTATCACTGTTACGGGCATGTTCGGCACAATAATGGATGATGACATTGACTATCACATCCTGCCTATTTTGAATTTCATCTTCTTTTATACCGATAAAAGTGCGAAGTCTTAAGTTTTTAATGCGTATAATCGCGGTTTCTGGTTTCATAATGATAGTTTGCTATTTAAGTCTTAGGTGCATGAGATAATCATTTTTCTCGCGCTAGCCTAACAATTTTATCTAAGATCAAGAAGGATTTTTAATAAATGACGCGAGCTAATGTGCCCTCTGCAGCCTATCGCGGTTTTGCGGTAATGGCCTTTGTAGTGATTATTTTGGCAGGGATAAAGGCCGCGAGTCCAATCGTCGTGCCCTTTGTGCTATCGAGTTTTATTGCTGTGATCTGTAATCCTGCCATTGGCCAAATGACCAAATACCGCGTGCCTAAATGGTTAGCCGTGATCCTGCTGATGTGCTTTATTGTGTTGATGGGGCTGTGGTTAGCTTCCCTTGTCGGCAGCTCAATCAATGAGTTTTCCAAGCAATTACCTTACTATCGCGTGCAGTTAGTCGAGCAATTTGCTTGGATATTAAGTAAGTTACATGCCTTAAATATCCAGATATCTAAGGATCAGTTTTTAGCCTATTTCGACCCTGGCATGGCTTTGTCTATGACCACCAATATGCTCTCTGGTGTGGGCAATGTTATGGCCAACTTATTCCTGATCATTCTCACTATTGTGTTTATGTTGTTCGAAGCTCAGTCGTTACCGAAAAAACTGCATTTGGCACTGGACGATCCCGATATGCGGTTAAAACAGATAGATCGCTTCTTGCAATCGGTTAACCAATATATGGTGATTAAAACCTTAGTCAGTCTCGCTACGGGGATCATAGTGGGCATAGGATTAACCTTTATTGGGGTGGACTATGCGCTGCTATGGGCGGTTATCGCCTTTTTATTCAACTATATCCCCAACATAGGTTCGATTATTGCGGCTATTCCTGCGGTCTTGTTGGCCTTTGTCCAATTGGGCCCTGCGGAGGCTGGGGGCACAGCCCTTTTGTATCTAGGGGCGAATATGGTGATGGGCAATGTGGTCGAACCTAAATTTATGGGGCGTGGCCTAGGGCTTTCCACCTTAGTGGTGTTTCTATCGTTAATTTTTTGGGGCTGGCTACTTGGATCTGTGGGTATGCTGCTTTCAGTGCCATTGACTATGGTGGTCAAAATTGCCCTAGAATCGAGTAAAAGTGGCGGCTGGTTAGCGATCCTATTATCGGATGATGTGGAAGATAAGCTCGCACCTAACCTTAGTACAGTCACTCCCGTTAGTGAAAAAAACGACACCCATTCAACAGAGATTAAGTAGTAGATAATGCAAAGTTTTATACAAGCACTGGCGTCAATTGAACTAGGTGAAGATGCAGTGCGGCTATTCCATGGTCGCGGTGGACATTATGTCGGCAGTGAACATTTGTGTTTGGATTGGTTTGCGCCAGTATTGTTATTAACCAGTTTTACTCCACTGGAAGAGGTGGATTTATCGGTTTGCCATCGAGCCATTGCTGCGCGTTGGCAAGCGCTGCATCCTTCAACCCCGTTAAACCTTGTGTATCAGTACCGCAGTGCAGGCGAGACATTTTGCCAATTGCTGGAGGGTGAGGTTCCTGAACCCCATGTGGTGAGTGAGAATGGCGCCCGTTTCCAAGTGCATTTGATGCGTGGTCAGAACCACGGACTATTCCTCGATATGGCCAATGGTCGTCAGTGGGTGAGGGAGAGTGCGCGCCATAAGAAAGTGCTGAATTTATTTGCCTATACCTGTGGTTTTTCCGTTGCGGCGCTGCAAGGTGGTGCCGATGAAGTGGTTAATATGGATATGAGCAAAGGGGCGTTGGCTATCGGTAAGCAAAACCATTTGCTCAACGGTTTTAGTGCTGGAGCGCGTTTTTTGGGTCACGATATCTTTAAGTCATGGGGAAAACTGAAAAAACTCGGCCCCTATGGGATTATCGTTGCCGATCCTCCTAGTAATCAAAAGGGCAGTTTTGTGGCGACCAAGGACTATGTGCGTCTTATTCGCCGTTTACCCGAGTTACTTGCCGATAATGGTGAAGTGCTGCTTTGCTTAAATGCCCCTGAACTCGATACTCATTTCCTGCGCCAGCAGGTTGAAGAGGCCGCTCCAGCCCTAGAATATATCGAAAGACTGGCCAATCCCGCTGCATTTATCGATGTGTTCGAGGAGAAATCACTGAAAGTGTTACGTTATCGACTAAAGGGGAAAGAGATAATTTGATTGGGCACAGCTTACCACCGCTAAACCTAAAGGCCAGTTAGACTGGCCTTAGTTATATGTGACAAAAGATGGGGCTTGGCAAGTCAGCCACTTAGCCAATTATTGATTAAGTGCTTAGTAGCTTAGTCGTTCCGACAACAGTGATTGGCCAAAAGTTTCAATCACTTGACTCACCTGATTTTGGTCTAGATGTTTGAGTGCTGAAATTTCATCATAAAGTCTATCCTGGACATCTAATGGGATATTCATATGCTCCATAAACATGCGGATCCCTAATACATCGCCGTGGCTAAACAATGTCGTTAGTTTAGTGGCTTCAAGTTCAATGAGTGTGTTCATGTCTGCCTCCTACTCGCATCATGAGTTAATTGATAGCAGCTGGTGCACATTTTCCCAAGATTCTTTATTTGTAAGCCAGCGCTGTTAATAGCGTAAATGCATATTGACTTGGGAATGCCTGTTGAAAGACTTTCATAAATTCATTCTCGATTTCGACTTAAAATGCCTTGTGCGAGTGTTTTTATCGATTTCAACTAAACGAAACTGAAAGTTTTCTGTAATTATGCGTTGGGCTTTGATATACTCTCGGCCACGGAAATCCCTTTCCCCATGGGCAAAATGTCAGCATAGAACGGCATGCCTTTGCGACCTTACAAAATCGAGCAGGAGTTGTTATGGAAGTTCATGAATACGAAAATGCTTATTACCAAGTAAAAGACGATGTACTGACGTCTTTACCTGCTGAAAGCGAAGAAGAAGTGAGCCAAGCCTAAATTGAGTGTTAGGCTGACGGTAATTATGAGTCAGAAATAACAAAACAAGCATATTGAGATAGCAACCCTAGGGTTGCTATTTTTTTACCTATTCTGGATTAGCTGCGTGAATGTGTAGCGGCATTACAAAGGGGCTAGTTTGCACCTTTGACCAATGAGGGGACGCCTTAACCATTGACTTTGCGCTTTTCGGGCATGATCTCAACAATGATCCACTGATTACCGATTTTATGCAGGCGAATCGTTCGGTCGTCTATCCAAGGCTGCCCCCCTTTGAGTCCCTTCATTTTAATCACGACAATAACGTCTTTAGTAAATTTACGGAAAAAGTCGATATCAATGTCGTCAATCTCCATTTCGACATTGGTCATAGAGAGGCTGAGCATATTACGCTGCACCGCCGCAGCAATATAGTAATGGGTGAGCACTTCTTTAAGTGGGTCATTAACGTACTGCTTCGCCTTTTCGACATCACGATCGACATAGATAGCGTGAAAAAAACCAAGACTGACTTCTTCAGGGGTTAGCGTATGCTGATCCTTACCGGGATCGCCGCAACCAAACAGAAATAAGAAAGAGAGAAGAAATAAGGTTCGCATAGCTTTTAGTTATAGGAATTTGTTGTTAAGTATCGCGATTTTAGCGCCCATGTTCAAGTTTTGTAATAATTTAGCAGAAGAGTCAAAATGGGTTGACTGAGGGGAGGACACTGTGGCATATACTAAGGGATAAGCCCTAAAGGTTATCCACAGAATCTGTGGAAAACTATGTTGAAGACTTCAGTGATACTTTGTAACTCACTGATATTGTCTTGCTTTATCTGCTGGTTAAAAAGTGACGTTTTTCTATTTCCCACCAAAATCTCGATTTACTTGTGGATATTTTCATCGAATCACCAACTCTATTCACAATGCTTAGTGCTATTTAATAGCTATTTGCTTCGTTAAAGGAGCATTTCTTAGTTTTTCATTCTGCCCCATTCGTGGGTATGCTGTTAAGGTTTATTCAAAAGTCTATATAAAAAAGCACCGACATTTGCCGGTGCTGTTTTAGGTTAATTAGTGTTCAAATCTCTGGTTAACCTTTAGTGGCATCATTTTGCGAAGCTTGAATAGCCGTTAATGCTATGGTGTAGACTATGTCATCGACTAACGCGCCACGGGATAAGTCATTCACAGGCTTACGCATTCCCTGCAGCATTGGGCCGATACTGATAAGATCGGCACTTCGTTGTACGGCTTTGTATGTGGTGTTACCTGTATTGAGATCTGGGAACACGAATACCGTTGCTTGACCTGCGACTGGGCTATCGGGCGCCTTGGAGCGGGCGACGTTTGGCATGACTGCCGCATCGTATTGCAATGGACCATCGATAATCAGATCTGGGCGTTTTTCCTTGGCGATGCGAGTCGCTTCACGCACTTTATCCACATCAGAACCCGTACCAGAATTACCCGTTGAGTAGCTGATCATCGCCACTCTTGGCTCGATGCCGAAGGCTTTTGCAGACTCTGCCGATTGAATGGCGATATCAGCCAACTGCTCGGCATTGGGATCGGGGTTAATCGCGCAGTCACCGTAAACTAACACTTGGTCTGGCATTAACATAAAGAAGATGGATGAGACTAAGCTTGAACCCGGTGCGGTTTTAATCAGTTGCAGCGGTGGACGAATCGTATTGGCCGTAGTGTTAACGGCGCCAGAGACGATACCGTCGACTTCATTTTGCGCCAGCATCATAGTGCCTAGCACCATGTTGTCTTCTAACTGTTCTTTGGCAACGACTTCGGTCAGACCTTTGCTACGACGTAGATCTAGCATAGGTTCGACATAACGATCGCGCACTTCTTCGGGATCGATAATCACCACGCCTTCGCCCAGTACGACATCTTGCTGTGCGGCGATACGCAGGATTTCATCTTTTTTACCTAAAAGGACACAACGTGCGATACCGCGCTCGGCACAAATGGCTGCCGCTCTAATGGTACGTGGTTCATCACCCTCAGGCAGCACCACGGTTTTGTGTGCTGCGCGCGCCAGCTCGGTGAGCTTGTAACGAAATGCCGGTGGTGACAGGCGATGCTCACGGGGCGAGTTTTTGGTCACGCTCTCAATCCAGGTTTGGTCAATATGGCTGGCTACATAATCCTGCACTAAATCGATACGCACAGCGTCATCGACGGGGACTTCATGGTCGAAACGTTGGATATTTAACGAAGTCTGCCAAGTGTTTGTATCAATTAAAAATACAGGTAGGCCTGTCTCGAAGGCTTGTTCACAGAGCTTAAGGATTTCTGACTCTGGCTCATAGCTTCCAGTCAGGAGCAGGGCGCCAATTTTCACGCCGTTCATGGCGGCAAGACATGCTGACACAATCACATCGGAGCGATCGCCTGAGGTCACCAGCAAAGAATCTGTCTTAATATGGTTGACCATATTAGGCAAGCTGCGCGCGCAGAAGGTCACTTTACGTAGACGGCGGGTGTGCATTTCACCGGCATTCAGAATACGTGCGCGTAAATGCTTGGCAAGATCTGAGGCTCGGGGGGCAACTAAATCGAGATTGTAGGGCACGCTACCTAAGATCCGCAGCGGGCTTTTACCCGGTAGCTGGAACATGCTGGCGGCATCGGAACGCTGAACCGCTTGGTGATCAAACACTTCCGATAAATCGGGGCGTGCACGACCTTCGTCGTCCACTGGGGCACCAATTTTGTTGATCACAGCGCCAATTAAGCGTTTGTTCTTTTTACCCCCCCAAGAATTGTAGGCGATTTCGAGGCGATTCATTAGGCCTGTCGGGGTGTCGCTGCCCGGCGTGGCAATAAAGATCACATCCGCATCCATGGCTTTGGCGATGGCGTAGTTCACATCGTCCGCGAAGGGATGATTACGGGTAGGGACTAAACCTTCGACTATGAGGGTTTCAGTATTGCTGGCACATTCCGAGGCTCGAGCAATGATTTGTTCCATCAACACATCGGTTTGATCGGCACGAATTAAGGCTTCCGCATGGGCCATATCGAAGGGCTCTAACGGATTAACCGTGGGCGACTTACTTAAAATGGTGGTCGAGCGTTCTGGGCCGCTGTCATTGGGGCGCAGCTGGGAAATGGGTTTAAAGAATTGCACTTTAACCCCATGACGCTCTAAGGCACGCACCATTCCAAGGCTTAGTGAGGTCAGGCCAACACCTGTGCCTATAGGAATTAACATAATATTTCGGGACATAAAAACCTCTAAGTTCGATGGTTTTTGGCAGATAAATATCTGCGAAATTGCTTGTAAATGGGCTAACTGTAGGTCGCTAACAATAAAGCCGTTTGAGTGAACAAACGGCTTAGATCATCTTATTATTTGGTGATAAGTTTAATGGAGTCTTCGGCGATAACCCACTCTTCATTCGTCGGGATCACCATGGCCACAGTACTGTTATCCTGAGTGATGATACCTTTCTTACCGAAACGAGCCGCCTTGTTGCGCTCACTGTCTACATGGAAATTGAAGATTTCCAGCATGCTGAGTACTTTTTCACGAATGAGTTCTGAGTTTTCACCAATGCCGCCAGTGAAGACGACTGCATCTAAACGGCCGAGTGGCACAGTGTAAGAGGCGATGTACTTAGCTAAACGGTAGCAGAAGATCTCTAGGGCCAAGGTCGCACCTTTATGGCCGTCGGCGTAACCTTCTTCGATGCCGCGGCAATCGTTAGTCAGTTCAGAAATCCCCAGCAAGCCACTCTGCTTGTTCATCATGTTGTTCACTTCTTCTAGGGTGTAACCTAATTGATGAACTAAGTGATAAATAATGGATGGATCTATATCGCCGCAGCGCGTGCCCATCACTAAACCTTCGAGTGGCGTCAGCCCCATTGAAGTGTCGACACTTTTGCCGCCTTTTACCGCGGTGACTGAGGCGCCATTACCTAAATGAGCGCAGATCACATTGGTTTCGGCTAAGGGCTTGTTGAGCATTTTCGCCGCTTCACGGCTAACGAATAAATGGCTAGTGCCATGCATGCCGTAACGGCGGATCCCGTGCTCACGGTATAACTTGTATGGCAGGGCATAAACGTAGGCGCGCTCCGGCATACTTTGATGGAATGCGGTATCGAATACTGCCACTTGGGGGAGTTTCGGGAAAGAAGCGATGGCGGCGCGAATACCGATAAGATGAGCAGGATTATGCAGTGGCGCCAGTGATGAACATTCTTCAATGCCTTTGATCACATGTTCGTCGATGATCACAGAGCGGGTGAACTTTTCACCGCCGTGAACGATACGGTGACCAACGGCTTGAATTTGTGCCGCTAGCTCTGGCTGGCCAGCAAGGATTTTATTAACGATAAATTCAACGGCTTCACGGTGAGCTGTGAAAGCGCCTAAGGAGGACTCATGCTTTTCGCCATTGATTTTCCATTTAATGCGTGAATCCTCTAAGCCAAAACACTCGGCTAGGCCAGAGATCTGATCGTCACCTGTTTGCGCGTCAATGATGGCAAATTTGAGTGATGAACTACCGCAATTGAGTACTAAAACCAGTTTATTAGACATGTGTAAGCCTTTTGCCATTGTGTTTAAGTTAACGATTCAAAAATCTTGGAACTCACTAGTATTTGCCGTCACAGTCTTGGGGCAAAGTGCCAGATTGTGCTATGGTAAAAGCAGTGTTCCATTGTAGTAGGTGTCTAAAATTGAGTATTGATATTCTCAAAACCTTAGGGGACGGTCGTCGTTATATGAAGACGTGGCCTATGGTTAGACAACTGGGTTTGTATTTTCCTGAGTATCGGGTGGTACGTGCCACTCAGCTTGCCATTCTGGTAATGCCAGTGCTGGCGATTTTTGCGAGTGTGAGCCAGTTATATCTTCACGGCTGGGCATTTTTGCCCCAAGCACTCACTATCGCGTTATTCTTTATTAGCCTGCCTATACAGGGTTTATTGTGGTTGGGTTGGCGTGCTCGCCATCCATTACCTTTATCGCTATTCGACTGGAGTAATCAGTTGAGTGCGAAATTGTCTGCCATGGGCATTCATTGTCATACCTTAGGTGCTAAAGCCTGCTACCTCGATATGGCGTTTATCTTAAAAATAGCCTTTGAACGCTTAGATGCCAGTTATTGGGAAGAGCTTTAAGACTCCCTTGGCGTCTTAGTACACAGCGTTAATGCCCAGGGAGCTAAATACGGCTTTAATTTTTTCCATGGTTTCGCGACTCGGCGGCGTAACGCCATCGAGTTGATAGGTTTCTCCCATCGCTTCCCATTTGTGTTTACCTAGCTCGTGGTAGGGCAGTAATTCCACCTTTTCAACGTTTTTCATCGGTTTGATAAACTCGGCTAGCTGTAATGCTGAGGCCTCATCATCGGTAAATCCACCCACCACCACATAACGTATCCACGTTGCTTGATTGCGTTTGGCGAGATACTCGGCAAATTGTAGTGTTCTGTGGTTACTGACCTTAGTTAACTCTATATGTTTGTCGTCATTCATTTGCTTGATATCGAGCAGGACTAAATCGGTATGGTCCAGTAACTCGTCGATGATGGGCGTGTACTTACGCACAAAACCATTGGTATCTAAGCAAGTGTGAATGCCTTCTTTTTTACAGGCTTTAAATAATTCAGCGACGAATTCGGCCTGTAAAATGGCTTCACCACCGCTGGCGGTGACGCCACCATTACTGGCATCGAGAAAAGGCCGATAGCTGATGATTTGACTCATTAACTCTTCGACCTGTACTTCTTTGCCACCATCAAGATCCCAAGTGTCACGGTTGTGGCAATATTGGCAGCGCATTAAACAGCCTTGCATAAAGGTGATAAACCGTATGCCTGGACCATCTACTGTGCCAAAGGATTCCACCGAGTGGATCCGACCGGTAACTGCCATTGTGACTCCTGTTTAAGTAAGTGAGGCTGTAGCATATTGTACTACAGCCTTACCTAATTTAGCTTACAGACCTTTAGTGAATGTACGCGTGATCACATCTTGCTGTTGTTCTGGCGTCAGTGAGTTGAAGCGCACTGCGTAGCCAGACACACGAATGGTCAGCTGTGGATACTTGTCTGGGTTGACCACGGCATCCTCAAGCATTTCGCGGTTCATCACGTTGACGTTCAAGTGTTGACCACCTTCATGTCCTTCGTTATGGGCAAAATAACCGTCCATCAGTGCGGCTAAGTTGGTGCGGCGACCATCTTCGTCTTTACCCAGCGCATTTGGCACGATAGAGAAGGTATAAGAGATACCGTCCTGAGCATGGGCAAATGGCAGTTTAGCCACAGAGGTTAATGAGGCGATTGCGCCTTTTTCATCGCGGCCATGCATAGGGTTTGCACCCGGTGCAAATGGCGCACCTGAGCGGCGACCGTCCGGTGTGTTACCGGTTTTCTTACCATAAACTACGTTTGAGGTGATGGTGAGAATTGACTGGGTTGGGATCGCATTGCGGTACATTTTACGGTCGCGAATTTTCGCCATAAAACGCTCGACTAAATCACAGGCGATATCGTCAACACGTGGGTCGTTGTTACCAAATTTTGGATAGTCACCACTGATCTCAAAGTCGACGGCGATGCCGTTCTCATCTCGCACAGGTTTGACTGTGGCGAATTTGATCGCTGACAGTGAGTCGGCTGCGATAGATAAACCCGCGATACCACAGGCCATAGTACGACGCACATCTCTGTCGTGCAGTGCCATTAACGCCGCTTCGTAGGAGTACTTGTCGTGCATGTAGTGGATTGAGTTCAGAGCAGTGACATATTGGGTCGCTAACCAATCCATTAAACCGTCTAAGCGAGTCATCACATCGTCAAAGTTGAGCACTTCATCTGTGATGGGGTCAGCTTTTGGGGCGATTTGGATTTTCAGTTTTTCGTCCACGCCACCGTTAATTGCGTACAGCATGGTTTTGGCGAGGTTAGCGCGAGCACCGAAGAATTGCATGTGCTTACCCACAACCATAGGGCTCACACAACAGGCGATAGCGTAATCGTCTGATTGGAAATCTGGACGCATTAAGTCATCGTTTTCGTACTGGATAGAGCTGGTGTCGATTGAAACCTTAGCACAGTACTTTTTAAAGCCTACAGGCAGTTTGTCAGACCAGAGCACAGTGATGTTTGGCTCAGGGCTTGGGCCCATAGTGTATAAAGTGTTTAAGAAGCGGAAGCTAGATTTGGTCACTAAGGTGCGGCCATCTAAGCCCATACCGCCGATGGATTCGGTCGCCCAAATAGGGTCGCCGGAGAACAACTCATCGTATTCAGGGGTACGTAGGAAGCGCACCATACGCAGTTTCATCACGAAATGGTCAATCATCTCCTGGGCTTGTTGCTCAGTTAGCGTGCCATTTTTCAGATCGCGCTCGATATAGATATCGAGGAATGAAGAGGTACGTCCCAATGACATCGCCGCGCCATTTTGACTCTTCACTGCGGCTAAGTAACCGAAGTAAGTCCATTGGATCGCTTCTTGGGCAGTGGTCGCTGGGCGAGAAATATCGCAACCATATTTGGCTGCCATTTTCTTCATTTGGCCTAGTGCACGGTGTTGCTCGGCAATTTCTTCACGTAATTGGATAACGTTAGATAAATCTTCACCCGCTTCAAACTGCGCCTGCAGTGAGCCAAATTGGGCGAATTTATCTTTCATCAGATAATCGATGCCATAGAGTGCAACACGGCGATAGTCACCAATGATACGACCACGGCCATAGGCATCGGGTAAACCGGTTAATACACCTGATTTACGGCAAGCCATAATCTCTGGCGTGTAAACATCGAATACACCTTGGTTATGGGTTTTACGCAGTTCTGAATAGATGTATTTAACGTCTTCGTCGAGCACGCGATCGTAGGCGGCGCAGGAGCTTTCCACCATACGAATACCACCGTTGGGTAACATAGCGCGTTTTAGCGGCGCATCCGTTTGTAAACCAACGATAGTTTCTAAATCTTTATTGATATAGCCTGCATCGTGGGAGGTGATGGTGGACACCATCTTAGTATCGAAATCCACAGGGGCGTGGGTGCGGTTTTCCTGTTTAATGCCATCCATGACTTTGTCCCACAATTTTGTGGTCGCTTCGGTGGCACCGGCTAGAAATGATTCGTCGCCTTCATAGGGAGCGTAGTTTTGTTGGATAAAGTCACGCACATTGACTTCGGATTTCCAATCACCAGGAGTAAAACCTTCCCACGCGTTGGCAAACAGTTCAGTTTTGTCGGTCATCGTACTAATACCTTCTAGTTGAGATAAAGGTTATTGGCGTTAAGCACTCTGTGATGCGAGTAAAAGCCAATAGCTAATTCCTGAATAAAGCTCCCTTCATGATGACGCCCTATGATGGGAACTGTGCTTTGAAGTGAGGTACTTCAAAAATGCTGTTTATTGATATCCGATAAGATGGCAAATGTTCGCGTAGTTCGATTATCGGCTATACGTAAAACATTAATAAATTGGTAAGACCAATTGTCCATGAAAATATTAACATAGCTCTTGCGCGTCTGCACCCTTATCAGGTCAGTTTGCCAATACTTCATGCCAAATTTGTTACCGAGGTAGCATTTATCCCCTTAAGTTTCGATTGCATCGCATCAAATTGTCGGTTAATGCAAAGTGAAAAAAGGGAAAAAACCACCAAACAACGTAATTGAAGCTGGTTATCAAGTGGAGAGCCACTCAAAGTTGGCCCTCCACCCATAGGATTATAGAAGTGCAGGTATGCCTTCGATCATCCCAACGGCGAGCATAGCGGCAAGACAAATCACAAATGCCAGTCCTGGAATAACGATACGGTCGGCAAATGACAATGTCTTTGGACGCTCTTTATCGCCGATAAGGCCATTGTTATCTAATAACATGGTGAGTGCCCATGCCAGTACTGGGTTGGCTACGAAGGAGGCAAAAATACAGATCCCCGCAGCTTGGCTACTGAGGTTATCTTTGACCATTTGTAGACCCGCTTCTAGCAGGGGTAAAAACACGCCTACTAATAGGGCGATAGACATCACAGGGCGCCAGACGGTCACATCCATTGGATAGCCAATGATGGCCACTATGATACATAGGCTGCCAAGCAAAATGGCCCCCGCAGGAATAGGACGTTTTGCGATGGCAGCTGGGATCATATAGGTGCCCCATGAAGAGGTTATGTTACCTCCACCCACTGCGGTTCCTACCATTTGGCGTAGTGAGCAAGTTGTCATAGTGTCATCGACATCCATTAATACTTTTTCAGCGCCTTTAGGGTAATTCAATTCTTGGAAAATACGGTGACCTAAAAAGTCAGGTGACCACATGGCAACCGCTAGGATGGCAAAGGGTAGCGAAGCAATAAAATGTGCCATATTAGGTAAACCTAACTGCCATCCGTGCTCGGTAGAACCCCACCAATAAACTGGGTTTAGATTAGGGATCCCTGGTTCGGTAACAAATTTAAGGTCAAGCCCGGCTCCTAGGCCAAAGGCTAAGGCAATGGCTGTGATTGAACACAGTGGAATGGCAAGCCAGCGCTTGCCGACTTTTGCGAGGTAAGCATATAAAATGACATTGACCAGCAAGATAGCAAACGCCACATAACCTAATGAATAATCAAGGCTGTGTTTTGCCTGTAGGCCACTAGACCATTCGAAGAGTGAGCCGATTTGGCTTTTAGCCCCCATAAAACCGAGGAAGACTAATAATCCCCCCGCCACCCCACTACTTGTCAGGTTAACGAGCCGTGATCCTCCCTTAAAGTAACTGAGAATTAGGCCGAAAATACCAATCAGAATAGCGAGGGCAAGGGGATGCGCACCCGCTAAAGCGATGGCACCAATCAAGGGGATCATCGGGCCATGGTTACCACCTAAGTTGGCGCGAGGATTGATAAAACCTGAGCTAATGATACAAAAGAGTAAAGCAGGGATAAGCATTTCGACGCGCACAACTTGGATGGCAAACTCTGCGCCTAAGTTGATGTGCTCCCAACGCTCAGTGAGTCCCGCCGCCCATGCGGCCATCACCGCTGAATACATCACAGTGATCCCAATGGTTCCCGCGAGTGCTGGGACGAGATCTTCCCACTCAAAACGAAAATCACGACCCGGTAAATTTAATCCCCAGCGCCTGGGCTTCATGATTTTAAGTTCATGCTCTAAATAGGCTTCTCGAGAGACAAACTGAGACGCTGGGCGGTGCAGCTCTCTGTAGGTGCGCTCTGGGGCTTCACTTTCTGTTTTATTGACTGTTTCAGACATAGTTTCTCATTCTCCGAAAAGAACATTGTGATTCATCATTTGATGAAAACTGAGCGTGTTTCATGGTGTCGACAAAGACCTTTCCTGCATGCTTGCAAGTGAGGAATCGCCACTTTTTTATCGTCGATGTGGGCCAATAGTGCTGAACACTGTCCCCATAGTATCGAATTTCACATCGTCAAAATTGGTAAGACCAATTTACCCAATAAATATTAACATAGGAGCCTAGTCCCATCACTAGGTATCAATAAATCTGAAATAGCTGTGTGAGTGAATTGGGAGGCACTTAACAACTTAGGTTGATGAATAAGAAAAGTTGACGCTTAGGCACGCATATTGCGTTACCTATTGATCACATTTATGAGCCATTTTGTGTTGTCGCCCTACGAAACGATGCGAAAACGGGAGTTGTTTTGAAAAGTGACGCGCTAACGTGTGTTAGATCGCTATGTTTGCTGGGATAAGTGTGAGGTATCACTAAAGTTGTAAGCTCGATTGAGTAAGGACTTTGGTCTATCAGTTGGGCTGATAATGGGGGTTTTTCACAGCTTCCCCCTCCTTTGACATTGCGCGAGATGAAGGGGTAATAGATTCACCCACCTTTACTCAGAGTGTTATTTGATACGACTCTGTAGTCCTTATTGTTTAATTTAAAATTAAATCCTTTTAAAACAATTGAATAAGTCATATGTTGGTTTTTGGTTTAATGATTAACATGTGTTTTTATGATATGACTATCTATCAGTATTTCTGATGGGTGCCATCATTATTATCCAATTTTATTGAGCGATTCTTCAGCGTATTGTTTGAGTGAACAATTCACAGAGCAATGAAATTACTGGAGAAACTTATGTTGTGTACGGGATTTGTTAGGACATTATTCGACGTTGGGGCGCAATAGCATGAAAGCATCACAATATGATGCTCGTATGGGGGCACCACGGCACTTAAGCTCACAGGACTTAAACTCAGCATTAGTATCGACTCAGGGCCAAGGTGGAAGGAGTGATGCCGATAAGCCGAGTCTCTATCAACAAGCGGAACATTATGGACAGAGTAAGGTGGTTAAATCGGTGTGGCAATCCTTAGGTCAAGCCGCATTTGCCGGTATCTTTATTGCTTTGGCCTTTGTGTTCTATATCACGGTAACCACTGGGGCTGCGGGAAGTCCGTGGGGGTTAGTACGCTTAGCGGGAGGGCTGGCATTTAGCTTAGGGTTAATGCTGGTGGTGATCTGTGGTGGAGAGCTATTTACTAGCACAGTGCTGAGTTCTGTCGCTTGGGCGCAGAAGAGGGTCACTAGTAAGCAGTTGGCCCTGTGTTGGGGGCGGGTGTATTTAGGTAATTTGCTCGGTGCTATGGTGATGTTGTTGTTGATTATGTCAGCCCGCATGTATCGGCTCGATGGGGGATTATGGGGGCTTAATGCCTTAACGATTGCCCAGCATAAATTACACCATAGTTGGATGCAGGCATTTAGCTTAGGCATCCTCTGTAACATGCTGGTGTGCTTAGGGGTATGGATGACCTTTGCCAGTCGTGATGCTTTAACGAAAGCGATTTTATTGATGTTACCCGTGGCCATGTTTGTCAGTAGTGGCTTTGAACACAGTATTGCTAACTTGTTTATGGTGCCTTTAGGCATCGCTATTCACACCTTTGCCGAATCGACATTTTTCACTTCGATTGGTGTCGAAGCCTCTCAATTCAATGAATTAACTGCCAGTCACTTTATTTTCAATAATCTTATACCCGTCACCCTTGGCAACATTGTTGGGGGTGGGATTTTTGTGGGATTGGGTTACTGGTGGATTGAACGAGCGCAGGGAGCGCACCCCCATAATATTGACCATTCTCAGCCTAAGTTAACCCTTGTTAATCCCCTGGCGCCACCTGCGATGACTTGCCCTGTGTCATGTTCGGCTATGTCGGCCCAGTGTCAGCCAGCCAATGTCTTTGAGCCTTATATTCAAACTGTATCAACTGGAGAACAACCTATTATGTTAAATGCAAAAGTGGCTTCAAAATCTATCCCTAAGATGCGCGTGAGTGATGTGATGGACCCTGCGCCTATCACCCTGAATGCCGATCAGTCTGTGTATTTCGGATTGAAGGTGTTGAGTGAGGCCCAAGTCCGTTGTGCACCTGTTATCGATAATAAACACGCTCTGGTGGGATTTATTTCACAACAGGATTTACTGCGTAGCCTTTGGGCGCAGGAATTTACCCGGGGTGTCCCCGATAAAGTCGGGGACTTAATGCAAACCGAAGTGTTAACTGTCTCCCCTCAGGATCCCCTCGATGGCTTAATTGAATTGATGGTTGTCGATCGCCAGACATTATTCCCTGTGACGGATACGGGATTGATGCTCGCAAGTAGCTACCAAAGCTACGAGGAGCGGTTACGCCATGCATCCTCTAATCGGCCTAGTGCATACCCTGTGATAACGCAGGGTCAGTTATGCGGCATGATAAACCGAGAGCAAATCGCCAAAGTAGTGTGTGAGGCATTTTATGACTAACTAACTGTTCCTAATTATGCTAGATCGCAGGATATCGCACGCAGGCACGCCATTAACTCTTCCCTGAGGGCTCCACTGCGCCATCCCTGACGCAGAGGGCCTGCTTACCGATACCCTGCTCGCCCTATAAAGTGAGCTACAATTTAAAACTGCTAATAAACTAGTGTGTAGTACCAATCCCCACATTGTTATGGCAATGCCGGGATATTGCTGTTTAACGCTTAATCAGCGTTTGTCTGTGCCGGATTAAACGTCTCGCTTCCGTGATAACGCAGTCCCGTAATGGGTTCTCACCCGCGTCAGTTCGCCATATAAAAGCTAAATGCCGTTTCATATTCAGTTGCGGCGTTGACAGAATAACCAGTTCACCATTAGCCACATCCTTTTCAACATCTAAGAAGGGAAGGCTGCTTAAATAGGGACCATTTTTAACTAAGGCCTTGAGTAGTGGGACATGTTCGTATTCTTTCCAGACATTTAATTTTTCAATGACCCCATGAATGGCACCATCGAAAATGCGCCGCGTCCCCGCACCTTGTTCCCTGAGTACCCATTTTGCCTGTTCAAGTTGCGACAAGCTGGTGCTTTCGTAGCGGGCATAGGGATGATGGGGTGAAGCGATGACCACTAAATGGTCATCTAACCATTGTTCTTGATGGAGACGACTATCATCGTTTCGACCTTCGATGATCCCTAAATCGAACTCGTAGTTCAGTAAGCCTTCGACAACGCTATCACTGTTTTCTACCATCAATTCGATGCGTAATTCGGGGAAATCGGTATCAATCTTGCTGATAAGCTCGGGGAGCAGATGCTCAGCTGCGGTTTGGCTGGAACAGAGTTTAAATCTACCACTGATTAAATGCTGCTCATGTAGACCTAGTTCGATCTGCTGGGCATCCTGCAATAATCGCCTTGCCTTAGGGCGTAACCAGTTTCCCCAGTGACTTAGCGTGAGTCTATTTCCTTGACGAATAAAGAGAGGTCGACCGAGCAGACTTTCGAGTTGGCCGAGGGACATACTGACAGCGGACTGTGTCATGGATAGTTTTCTGGCGGCGGCACTCACACTTTCAAGGCTGGCGACAGCGTCGAAAACGGCAATTTGCTTGAGTGAGTACTTCATGTTGTGATGGGCTCCTAACTGAAAAATGCGCTAATGAAAACCATCAATTTTATTGATGGTTTGTTGGCAACGATTTTAAGACTGTGCCGAGGTGCCTACAAGTAAAGGCATGATCTTGAATGCGGATTTTAGAGCTGCTTCACTCTTTATTGTTAATTGTGTTGTAACCCCTGTTGTGTCCTTGGTTAGTGGTGTCGATGTTGATTTTATGAAATTTAGTTTATAGTGCGGCCTTTCAATTTCACGATAAAAATTGCGCACTTATGACAACTCAGCCCAAAGGGGCAGCTAAGACTGCCAGCGGATCCCCGATGCTCCCCCAAGCGGTTAACTTCCCGATGCCGGATACCTTAGTGATCATCTTTTTTGTGGCACTCATGGCAGGGTTACTGACGTATCTTATCCCCATAGGTTCATTCCAAACCCAAGAGGTGCACTATTTGGCCGAGGGTGTTGATAAAGCTAGAACCGTTGTCGATCCCCATTCTTTTGCCTATCAGCTCGATAAGGCAGGTGAGCCTGAGTTACAGCCCCTTTGATGATCCGTTTGGGCTATGACGGCATCACCACTGTGATGGTGACCTATGTGGCGACCCAAATTGGTTTTGCCAGTTCTTGGATGAATCCCTTTAGTGTGGCAATTGCCCAGGGAATTGCAGGTATTCCCGTGTTATCGGGTAGTGAGTTTCGCTTGCCTATGTGGTTAGGTTTCACCTTGCTTGGCATTATTTTCACTATGCGTTATGCCCATCGAATTCAACAGCAACCGAGTTTATCCCATAGTTATCAGTCCGATGTTTATTTCCGTGAACATCATGCCAGTGCAACGCTTGAGAGCCGATTCAACTTCGGTGACCTTTTAGTCTTGCTTATCTTAGTGATGACTATGGTGTGGGTGATTTGGGGCGTGATCGCTAAGGCATGGTTTATCCCTGAGATCGCCAGCCAGTTTTTTACTATGGGCATAGTGGCTGGCTTAATTGGTTGCGTATTTAAACTCAATGGTTTGACGCTTAACAAGGTGGCGCAGAGTTTTAAAGACGGCGCCAAAACCATGTTAGAACCTGCACTTTTAGTGGGATGTGCCTCAGGGATTTTACTCCTGCTCGGCGGCGGGGCACCCACAGAGCCGAGTGTGCTCAATACAATCCTCAACAGTGCTGGCGGAGTGATTGGCCATCTGCCGGATGCACTGTCTGCCTGGTTTATGTTGTTGTTTCAATCCGTATTCAACTTTTTTGTGACCTCAGGGTCAGGGCAGGCGGCCTTAACTATGCCACTGATGGCACCACTCTCTGACATTGTTGGCGTGACGCGTCAAGTGGCGGTATTAGCCTTTCAATTGGGTGATGGTCTCACCAATATCATAGTGCCCACCTCAGCGTCTTTGATGGCCACCCTTGGCGTATGCCGTGTCGACTGGGGCAACTGGTTGAAATTTGTGTGGCGTTTTATGTTGCTGCTGATGTTAGTCTCAAGCGTGCTGGTGATTGGCGCGCACTATCTTGGATTTAGCTAACTAGATAAAAAACGGCATCCGAAGATGCCGTTTTACTTGAGCGTTTTTATCTTCCTAAAGGGAGATTAGAACTTCACATCATATTGTAGATAAACGAAGCGGCCGATATTGTCGTAGACGCTTTGATCATAGAATGGCCATTTATCAACTTGGCTGAATGATGGCTGTCTATCAAGTAAGTTACGGATACCTAATGTAACTTTATTGTCGTCAGCAAAATAGTAAGCCGTTGTTAGGTCAAACTGAACATAAGCTGCCACATGTTGGCTTCTACCAGGGTTAACTAAATCACCATCAGCATTAACTTCTGCACCGACGTCATAATAGCCGACTAACTGACAAGATTTGTTACCCGTGTTCCGTTTGTCATACATTTCGTAACCAGGGAGGTAACGCATATTAAGTGAGGTTACAAAATCATTTTGTTCTAATGAAATGCTGCCGTTAATACGATAGTCACGCATTGAATTATCAGCAATATCATCACATAAAGGTTGAACTGCTGAAGATTGCGTTTTATAGCTTAGGAACTGTTCTGCTTGTAAGCTTGACTTCAAAGTACCAAATGAGAACTCGCTGCTATATTGAAGATCATAGTTTAAGCCAGTTGCACTTTGCTCTGTCAGGTTTTGTTTGTTAGTTTGAACATAACCGTCTCTGTTAGAGTCAGTTAGACGGCCTTCAGAGTTGCGTACAACTAGGTTTGTTAAGTTACCTTTCGCTTCTTCATCCAGAATTTCTTGGATTGCTAAACTGCCAACTACATCGTCAATTTGCAGAGACCAGAAATCAACAGAAAGTGATAGGCTATCGGTGAATTGATAAACAACACCAAAGTTATAAGATTTTGATGTTTCAGGTGTTAGCTCAGGGTTACCACCACTTTTTGAATTTAGCTCAATACGTTGACAATCCGGATGGCTCGAAACGTTTCCTGCGGCATTACACAGTTTTGTATCAATGGCTTTAGTCACACCAAATGAGGTTGATAAGAACAGATCACTCAAGTTTGGCGCTTTAAAACCCGTACCGTAGGATGCCCGTAATAATAGGTCATCAATTGGGCGATAAGACGCTTTAGCTGAGTAAGTTGTATCACTCGCATCGGCTAATTCCCAGTCAGCTTTGTCTTGACGAGCCGCAAGACTCACCTCTAGGTTATCAAGTACTGGTAATGACAATTCTACGAAACCAGCAAAATTATCGAATTTACCACCACCATTTGAACCGGCACCACCGATGACTTCACCATTAACTGATGCTGGGTCTGAACGGTCGGTGTATTTTTCCTGACGCATATCTAGGCCTGCTGCAAGGCCGATCTCACCACCAGGTAATTCAATACCTGGGAGTAAACCAGATAAAACAAGGGAAGAGAAAGACACAGTATATTCACCTGTGCGGTGGATAGCAGCTTGCAGATCTTTACAAACAGAGGCGAGTTCTGCTGAATTGCAATCATTAACAACGAATGGGTTCAGTTTAGAATTTGGATCATTAAATGCCTCAGAAACACCAGCAGCAAGCAATTGACCCGCAGAGCCTATTTGGCGGTTGGTCAAGCGTGAGAAACCTATATCGAAGTCGAGACCCCAGTTGTCATCGATATTGTAATTTAAACCACCAACAGCTTCGAACGTCTCGTTAGTGTTATCTTTTTCACGGTTAGGAAAATCAATATATCGACGACCAACAGCAACAGTTGCTTCACCGGCTTCAACTAAACGAATAATTTCTTCTGCTTTTTCTTGATCATCTTTGTAGCGATCGTTTCGAAGAAAATCGGCTAAAAATGGACTATTGGATACGTCAACTTGTCCAGGAGCTGGCGCATTAGATGTTTTAGTGTATGCCCGAGTGTAACGGAACTGGCCATTAAAAGTCAGATCATCGTTCATTTCATGATTAATGCTAGTAAAGATTGATTGACGCTCAGACTCTGGCTGAATTTGATATAAGGATGCAAAGTCATATAAGCAACGTGTGCCAGATATATTTTCTGGTGCACAGTTTGACCAAGGGGCTTCTCCCTGACCTTTAGCTGCATTATCTAAACGCTTACCGTCAACGAGAGCTGAGTTAATTGTTGTGAAACCAGGAATACCCCAAGGTGATCTTCCTTCACCACCTTCGTGGCCATCAATAAATGCAGTTCTGCCAAATTCACGATCAGATGCTTTAATTACATCTCGAGCGAAATGTTCTGCTGAAAATAAGATACTTGTTTTATCATTACTCGCTCCGGCTACAAGAGATGTTGATAACTCATTACCATCCCACTTATCCGTTGCACCACCATACTTGGCACTCAATGCGACACCATCAAAGTCTTTTTTAGTGATGATGTTAATCACACCAGCAACTGCATCGGAGCCGTAAATTGCAGAGGCCCCATCATTTAAAATATCAATGCGCTCAACAGCTGCCATTGGAACTTGGTTGACATCTGTAAAAATGCCCCCGGCAGTATTTTTTGCGATGCGACGGCCGTTCAATAAAATAAGTGTATAGTCGGAATCAAATCCTTTTACACCAATTGATGAAGCACCTGCGGCTTGGCTTAAGGTTGATGATTCATTAAAACCACCAGAGGCAGCATTTGTTCTTAAAAACTCAGAAACGGTAGAGAAACCTGTTTTTTCTATGTCTGCTGCAGAAAACATCGTTATAGGTGTAGATGTTTCTAAATTGGTTCTTTGAATACGAGAACCTGTTACAGCAATACGTTCAACTTTTGCACCGTCTTCAGCAGCAAATACAGCTGACGTTGATAAAGCTGCTGTAGTAGCTCCGCCTATTAACGCAAAGCGAATAGCTTTGGCTAATGTAGAATTTGCGCGCATTTTATTCTCCCTTAACACATGTTGTATGTTTATTTTTATTTTTCTTAGATGGTTACTTATGTAAAAAATAAGCACTCATTTAATTAAGTCCAGGATATAACCACAAGAATATAACAAGTGCAACAATGCTACTTGGGAGATGGTTGTTAATATACTGTTTTGTTTTGTGTTTTATGGTTTGATTGACGGTATATTCGATCCTAAAAAAATCATTTTATGACTATTTTTGTGAAATTATTGTTGGTTATTGGGGTTATTGTTTTTATTGTGTTAATAATTGTTTATCTAATTGATATCGTTTATACGGTTATATGTTTCAGTGTTTTTTAGGTGTTTTATTTAAAATAAAAATAGAACGATATAGTTAATCGTTCTATTTATTTTATCTTAGACTGTTTGCTTTATTTTAAATAGGACTTGTATACGGTATATGTTGAATTGGCGGTTGTTTTTCGTACTAACTTGTCTTGCCGTTAAATAAACTTTGTGGTTGTTTTTAACTGAGGGTGGGTATCATTTTTGGAATAGACGTTATCAGTATTAAATGTTGTTTAATTAATAAATGGGAGTGAATTTATATTCACGCCTATTTATTCGATTTAAGCTTTTTTATTAACTGTTGACTTCGGTTTTAAATAAAATCCTGCATATATTTATTCCGCTTTCCATTCTGTTTAATTGACATCTAATACTCTTCTTAGTGCTAATGGGGTTAATGGCATAGGGAAGTAATGTAAGAAATAACGCAGCGAGACATAGACCACAACTAAGGTTGCGATTATTAACTCGAAGTCTGCTAAGTATTTTATCCACACAGTTAATTGTTGGAATTGGTTAAATTGCCCAAGCCATGCCGACGTTTTAAAGAGTGCGGTGGCACCAATGACCATGGGAAAGGTAAATGCGGCGTATCCAGGGCTAAATGGGAGTATAAGCAGGTGAAAGAATGCTAAGTAGATAATGCTCGTCATCAGGATAGCAATACTCACTAACAGCGCGACGAGGGCGATAGAAGGCTGCTCTGTGACGGTCAAGTAGCCCGCAAGGGATAGGCTTGCGGGGGCAGCAAGGATTGCTATCGTGGGTTTTGCTGCGTCGGGTACGGCTTTACAGAAAATTAAGCGGTAGAGCATCAGCGGTAGCATGATGAGGTAAGCCAGCATACCGAAACCTAAAATGGCATTCACTAACCACTGATAACCGGAGGCGGGGAAAGATACTGCCGCCACTATGATGCCAATCGGTGGCACAAACCAGCTAGGCACCATATGTTCGAGTTTAAAGTCGAGAGCGCGGTAGTAAATAAACGCGCCTAAAAAGACGACATGGATAACAATGGCGGCTAACCAAAGGGTTAAGCCTGCATGGGGGAAATAATGGCCGAGTAGGTTTGACACTACCATTAATGCCATGGCGAATGTAGGGATCACGCTCCCGATGACCGGATGGCTGAGTTCGTTTTTTAGCACTGTGGGGTGCAGTACAAATTTCGCAGCAAGCAGCATAAGGAAGACTGAGGCTATGGCTGCCCCCATCAGTTGTCCCCAGCCATTGAGTGAGGGCATCACGCTTTCCCAAGTCCAACCTAAGCTTGCAATGGCGAGTGCGAGTCCGCCCATGGGGCTAGGTAATTTAGCAGCCTGTGCTGTCCAATGTTTACGCTTTGAAGTCATATTATTTACCTCTCAACACTGACATAAATCGATAGTTCCTGTTTGATAATGTCAGTGTATGTCTGAGAATTTGGTAAATAAAATTGATTAAATTTATTTGTTGAGTAATTAAAATTTACTATATGGGTTTGAGTTTACAGCGCAGCAATGTATGCCCAAGCCCGAGGTTGTCAGTGTCTTCATCGACGTATAAACCCGCTTGCTGTAGTAAAGCCAAGACGTCCTTAGAGTGATACATGCGACTATTGCCATTAGCCATAGCACTAAAATAGAGGCTAGTGGCATTAACACAGTAAGCCGAAGCGGCAGAGGGTTGTCTGTCCCAGAAGGTTTCGACAATGAACAACTGACTGTTTGGTGTCATCGCCTGAGCGGTGCGTTTAAGAATGCTCAGGATCTGCGCTTTAGAGAAACAATCGAGGAACTGGCTCATCCAATAAGTATCGGCACCTTCCACAAAGGATAGGGACTCATCTAGCAGATCCGTCGCAAAGGTATGTACCCGTGATGAATATCCTTGCTTGGCCGCTTGCTGCGCCGCAATCGCGAGTTGGCCAGGAAAATCCATAATAGTGATTTCCACCTCAGGATCGTATTGGCAGCACGTGAATGCCCACTTGCCTGTATTGCCGCCGATATCGACTAAGTGTCTAGGATTATGCTTAAAAACGAATGGGATAATGGCGGGAAACGCATGGTCTGAATAGTAATGATCGAAGGCAAACCAGCTTTCCTTCGCCTTAGGTGGCAGATCTTTTAAGGCAGGATAGATAGTGCTCCATTCCCCAAATACGGCTAATCCCGCCGCTGTTCCTTCAGCGAGAGCCTTATCAAGTTGGAACAAACCTTGGTAGCAAACATCCTGCACAAAGTTAAGGTTGATGGCGGCCATATCGTCATGTAATAGAAAATATCCAGTTTTATCTAGCACATAAGTTACATCCTTTTGCCAGACTAAACCCATGCTAAGTCCCATATCGAGTAATACCCCTAGGGCGTACTCACTCACTTGGGTGGATTGGCTCAATTCGGCCAAGGTGATGCCATTCCCACCCGCTTTATCGATTGTGGCTAGAATATTGAACTTCATCAGGCAATGGGCCACTTGGAAACTGATGGGCCCGAAGGCAATTTTTTGAGCTTCAAATTTAGCATCAAAAGCGGTGATATCGCGGGGATTAGAGTAAAAAGGCATAGAAACGAGTTAGTTGGCTTTAGGTGATGACGTTATAGCGAACTGGATCACGAAAGTCAGTTCGGCGTTGAAAAACTATGAACTGAGTCTTAACTTAATTGATCCAACGAGTGCCACCGAAATTGAGGCAACAGAAGCTTAAAGGGCTAGCGCGGCGAGTGAGCTGTGAATAATTAGCCGTAAATAGTTTGGAAAATAGCCATAAAAAAACCCGGACAAAACCGGGTTTTTACATGGAAAGCTGACAAATTACTGGATGTTTTCTTCGTCGCCAAATTGGCCTTGGAACAATACCGAAGATAAATAGCGTTCTGCCGCAGAGGGTAATACCACAACAATGGTTTTATCGGCAAATTCCGGTAATGCTGCGATGCGGTTTGCGGCAACGACAGCGGCGCCCGATGAAATACCGACCAAAATGCCTTCTTCTTGCATTAAGCGACGGGCCATATCGATAGCATCATCGTTGCTGACGGTTTCAACGCGGTCAATCAACTCTAAATCTAAGTTTCCGGGGATAAAGCCCGCACCAATACCCTGGATCTTATGGGGACCGGGTTGAACGGGTAAACCCGCTAATGTCTGGGAGATGACTGGCGAATCCACTGGCTCAACCGCGACAGAGGTAATGGTTTTGCCAGCCACTTTTTTCAAGTAACGGCTCACACCTGTGATAGTGCCGCCAGTACCTACACCCGCAACAAAGACATCTACTTCACCATCTGTATCGTTCCAGATTTCTGGACCTGTGGTTTTTTCATGGATCTCTGGGTTAGCAGGGTTATTGAACTGCTGTAATAAAACATATTTTTCAGGAGCGGATTGACGGATTTCCTCCGCTTTATCAATCGCGCCTTTCATGCCTTTCGCGCCTTCGGTCAGCACTAGGTTTGCCCCTAAGGCTTTGAGCAATTTGCGACGCTCTAAGCTCATGGTATTGGGCATAGTGAGCGTCAGCTTGTAGCCCCGGGCCGCGGCGACGTAGGCGAGTGCGATCCCCGTGTTACCCGATGTCGGCTCGATCAGTTCATGATCTTTTGTCAGCAAACCTTTTTTCTCGGCATCCCAAATCATATTGGCACCGATACGGCATTTAACACTGAAACTTGGATTGCGTGCTTCGACTTTTGCCAGCACTTTACCTTGGCTAACACGGTTTAAACGTACTAGCGGTGTATTACCAATAGTATATGAATTGTCTTCGAAAATTTTGCTCATGGATTGCTTGCTCCTATGTTTGCACTATTGAATCATAATCGCCTCTGGCACTTTTAGAAGTGATTGTTTGTTCTTCTTTATTCGATTTAGTTATTAAAGAGTATGCTGTTATTCGCAAAGCCAGATTGGCAGCCGGTTTAACTGTGTTAACCTCTTGCTAACATAAAAAAGATTGTTGCATTCTCAAGGATAACTTCTTGATGTTTCAATCGTAAAACAAGCCTACTACTCGTATCGGACAAGATGCAAACATGAAACAACAGCAAACGGACTTGGGCAAAGACCCAAAAACTATGGTAACCCCCTATGCCTTCGCCATTGCAGACTCAGTGCTTTATACGCCGCTGGCAACCCCTTTAAAGCGTGCCTTAGCCATGTTGATCGATGGTATTGTGATCACTGTTTTGGCAGAACAAATGGATTGGATGTTTGTCTTGCTAGTCGTAGGTATTATCTGGATAGAAAAACGCAGTCACAAAATAGGGCGAATGCTTAAGTGGGGGCTCTATGCACTTATGCTGGCCTTTATGCTTCTGAGTATGGCCGCCGATGTCTTCAATTTTAACGCAACAACCCGCACCGCGAGTGAGCCTAGCTTAGTGGGTAAAGAGGTTGTCCAGTCCCTTCCAGCATTGCTATCCCTTAGCCTCTGTGAAGATTACGACTGTGGTAAGACGGAAATTCAATCACTGCAAAGGCACATTGAAGATACGAGTGAAACGACGGCTATGTCGGTGTTGGAGCGCAGGGATATGCTGCTTAATACCCTCAATAGTAGTCAGTTATCGGCGATCGACAAGCAAAAGTTGCAGGCAGAAATATTGACAGGCGTTCTATGGCCTGCGATTTCAGCACAAACTGAGCCTGTTCGGGAGACAAATCAAAAACTTAAGCCTAAAACATTGAATCCAAACGCCGAAGTGCCTGCGGCAAAAACCGATGGCATTAATGTCGACATGTTAGGGGGACATTCTCCCGAGAGTACTTACGGTGATGGTAATAACGATGGGGAAGAGGAGGCCGATACCCATAGTGTTATCGCTTGGATCAAAGGTTTTATGGGGGACATGGGATTGAGCTTCGGTTGGGCCGCATTTTACTTCACTGTTTTTACCGCAAGGTTCGATGGCCAAACCTTAGGTAAAAAGCTGCTCGGCATTCGGGTGATAAAACTCGATGGTGTCAACATCAGTTTATGGGCCGCATTTGGACGCTACGGTGGTTACGCTGCAGGCTTCACCACTGGCCTTTTAGGCTTTATGCAAATATTTTGGGATGCCAATCGGCAGGGGATCCAAGATAAAATATCCTCAACAGTCGTGATAGACTTAATACAAATGCATAAAAAGCAGCAATTAGAGCAGCAACAAGCACAGGTAGAAAATGGATTAAGCCCTGTGCAGACAATGGCAAATCCTACGTCTGCTCACCTTACAACAAGCACTCGTTCGGAGCACCTATGAAACAGGTTGTTATTTCAGGAAGCGGTTTATTTACGCCGCCCCACAGTATTTCCAATGAAGCCCTAGTCGAGAGTTTCAATGCCTATGTGGATATGTTTAACCTTGAAAATGCAGGGTTGATTGAGCAGGGTCATATCGCGGCCTTATCCTATTCATCGAGCGAATTTATCGAAAAAGCCTCGGGTATTAAACACAGGTATGTGATGGTTAAAGAAGGCATTCTCGATCCTGAGGTGATGATGCCACTGATCCCCGAGCGCAGCAGCGAAGATCTCTCTATGCAGGCCGAAATCGGGGTTGAAGCCGCATTGATGGCGCTCAATCATGCCAATCTTAAGGCGGAGCAGATTGATCTGGTGATTGTTGCCTGCGCCTATACCCAGCGTGCCTATCCGGCAATGGCGATTGAAATCCAGCGTGCGCTTGGCACCCGAGGTTATGGCTATGATATGCAGGTCGCTTGCTCATCGGCGACCTTCGCTATTGTTGCCGCCGCCAATGCGATTACCACGGGTTCAGCCTCTCGGGTACTCGTCATCAACCCAGAGATTTGTTCGGCCCAGGTGAACTACCGCGACCGTGATAGTCATTTTATCTTCGGGGATGTGGCTACCGCACTGGTACTCGAAGAGCAGAGCCTAGTCGCGCCGGGGACTGGATTTAAGATCCTTTCAAGCCGTTGTTTTACTGATTATTCAAGCAATATCCGCAGTAATTTTGGTTTCTTAAATCGCTGCGATCCCAGCTCGGCACATCAGCCCGATAAATTGTTCCATCAACAGGGGCGTAAAGTATTTAAAGAACTGTTGCCTATGATTTACCAGCATTTGGATGAACACTTAGGCGAACAGGATCTAACTCCTCAGTCCTTTAAACGTTTGTGGTTACACCAAGCGAACATCAATATGAATCAGTTTGTGGTGAAAAAACTGCTTGGGGATGAGGTTTCGCCACAGCAGGCACCTGTGGTGCTCGATGAATATGCTAATACGGCATCTGCGGGCTCTGTGATTGCGTTTCATAAGTTTTCCGGCGACTTTACGGCCGGCGACTTAGGTTTATTGAGTTCCTTTGGCGCGGGATATTCCATCGGCAGTATCATTCTACAAAAGTGCTAAGCTGAATTTGGAATAAGTTTATTCACCACGATATCAATAACAACAGCCTCAATAGAGGCTGTTGTTATTTTGCAGAAATAGACATCACACCAGCGTTAACTTAGGTAAGGATTTGTTCCCAAAACTATTCTGGTGCTATCGCAGGATTGCGGTAGGCCTCGCGGTATTTATCGACCCACATAGCCGTTGCGCCACAAATCGCCACTGGCATTACTATAAAGTTGACTATGGGGATCATCGAAAATAGCGTTACAGTGGCGCCAAAGCTAAAACTGCTACCGCGGGTTTGATTTAAGGCAAAGCGCATATCCTTAAAACTGACCTTATGATTGTCGAAGGGATAATCGCAGTACTGAATTGCCATCATCCATGCACTGAATAGGAACCACAAAATCGGCGCCAACGTTTGACCTACCATAGGCACTAAAAACAGTAATAAAAACAACAGTGCGCGGGGAAGATAGTATTTCAGTTTGATCCATTCTCGGCCCAAAATGCGGGGTAAATCTTTGATTAAATCGATACCAGAACCTGTGTTCAGCGGTTTGCCCGTGAGTAATTGTTCAACCTTTTCAGCCAACAGGCCATTAAAAGGCGCGGCGAGCCAGTTCATCACCGAGCTAAACACAAAGGCGAGCATGACTAACATAGTCGTGACGGCGAGTGGCCAGAGTAAAAAATTTAACCAACTTAAATACTCGGGTAACTGGGCATTCATCCAAGTGAACATGGCATCTAACTGGCCTATAGCCACATAAATGACGCCTGCAAACAGTAATAGGTTAATCATTAAAGGAATAAATACGAAGGTACGCAGCCCTTTGCGTCGGATCAGACCGAAACCGTCGAGAAAATAATTAACGCCACTTTTGGCGGGGAAGGGCAAGGTTTTCTTCTGTGTCATATCGTCTTTCCAAAAAGTTGGGTTACAGCTTGAGAGACAGCCTGAGATAAAGATAACTGCGATTGTGAGCAACTCATGGGCAGATGACAAGCTAAAAGCCGCATGAATTCAATAAAAAGCGTTACAAAATGCTGCTTGCTTTGTTAAAGTTGCCAGCAGGGTATATTCGCACTACTTGGGCCAATTTAGGGCCAAAATTCAGAGACGCGCTAACTGGCACTATGAGATTAAAACAAATAAAACTTGCCGGCTTTAAGTCGTTTGTCGATCCCACTAAAATTCCTTTTTTACAGGCATTAACCGCCATTATTGGCCCCAATGGCTGCGGTAAGTCGAATGTGATCGATGCCGTGCGTTGGGTGTTAGGCGAAAGCTCGGCCAAACACCTGCGCGGTGATTCTATGAGCGACGTGATTTTTAATGGCTCCAGTGCGCGCAAACCTGTCTCGGTGGCCGGGGTCGAACTGGTCTTTGAAAATAAACAAGGTCGTCTTGCCGGCCAATACGCCAGTTACGAAGAAATTTCGGTAAAACGTCAGGTGAGCCGTGACGGTGAGTCTTGGTATTTTCTTAATGGGCAAAAGTGTCGCCGTAAAGACATTACCGATTTGTTTATGGGCACTGGCCTTGGGCCACGCAGTTACGCCATTATCGAACAGGGCACGATTTCACGTTTAATCGAATCTAAACCCCAAGATTTGCGCACGTTTATCGAGGAAGCCGCGGGGATCTCCCGCTATAAAGAGCGCCGCCGTGAAACCGAGAATCGCATTCGGCATACCCGTGAAAACCTCGAACGTTTGGGGGATATTCGTAGCGAGTTAGGCAAACAGTTAGATAAGCTTGCCCAGCAAGCCAAGGCCGCCAAACAATACCGAGAGTTAAAGCAGGCCGAGCGCAAGACCCACGCCGAACTCCTTGTGATGCGTTATCAAGAGTTGCAAGCCCAGATGGCAAACCTGTCTGAGCAAATCAGCGCCATCGAAGTGCAACAAGCCGCGGCGCAGTCGCTTGCGCAAACCGATGAGTTACAATCCACTGAATTACAAGTACAACTCGCTCAGTTGGCGGAACAGGAGCAGCGTGCGGTCGAGGCCTATTATCTGACGGGCACCGAAATCGCCAAGTTAGAGCAGCAATTACAGAGCCAAAAACAACGCGATGCCCAGCTTGAGACGCAGTTAATCCAGGTTAAGGATCAGATCCAGCAACATACGGATAAACTCGAAGGCTATCAAACCAACCTCAGGGCATTGGAGTTAGAGTTATCCCAACTGGCACCCCAGCATGAAGAACAGCAAGAAATGCTGGATGAGCTGCAATGTCAGTGGGCAATGAGTGTCGAGCGTAACGAACAACAGACTGAAAGCTTACGCCAGCAAACGGCGTTGGTTGCAAAGCATCAATTACAGCTTGAGCTGAGTCGCAGCAAGCTTACACATCAGCAGCAATTGTTGGAGCATAAGCAGCAACAGAGTCGTGAGCAACAGACTGAGCTAATCACACTGACTCAACTTGAGCAGGAGGATAGACTCACACCCCTTAGCCAAGCGGTTGCGGTAATCACGCTCACGCTCGCCGAGCAAGTGGAAGTCAATCATCAGCTTGAGCATCAAGTCAGCATTAAGACTGCAGAGTTAGATCAAGTTCGAATCGATTTTGAGCGAATTTCCCAAGCGCTTACATCAATGCGAGCCCGTTTTGAGTTGGTCGAGCAGTGGCTGGCAAAACAAGAACAGCTCACGGATAAACCGCAGCTATGGCAAAGTTTAACCGTTGAAAATGGCTGGGAAACGGCCGCAGAACTTGCCCTCAATGGCCTTTTGAACTTACCCGTCGGGGTACTTGAGACTGAAATTGGTTTTCAGCCCTTTGCCATACCGCCTGCAGCAATAGGGCTAAATGCCGAATACCAGGCCAGATTTCAATCCAATGTTAATCTTACCCCTTGGTTATCCGGGCTTAAATGGGCTCAGGATCTGCCATCCGCCAGACTGATGTTGCCTCACCTTAAGGACAATGAACGTATTGTCACCGCCGATGGCTATTTATTGGGCCAAGGTTTTTTAATTGCTAAACAAGATAACGCCGAGTCCCTAGTACAGCTCAGTAAAGAGCAGGGGCAATTAGCCGAAGGTATCCGTGAGTGGGAGAGCAAACTTGCCCTGCTGCAAACTCAGTTAGCTGAATGTACAGTTAACTTAAATCAAGCGAGGCAACAGTTGACCTCTGGGGTGCAGAAGTTACACCAACTGCAGCTAGAGCAGACAACTCAACAGGTGCAATTGGCGAATGCAACTGAGCAGGCGCAGTTATCCGCCGCGAAACGCACTCAGCTTGAACAAGCTTTGTCACTCAGTGCGACTGAGATGTTCACCTTAACTGCGCAATTTAACTTGCTTGAAGAGCAAGAGGTCGAACTTGAGGAGAGCCTGCAGTCGAGCCTAGAAAAGCAGCAACAACTGAGTCAGGACGCCCAGGCGGATTTAGTGCGCCATCAAGCATTAAAGGCTCGGATCACTGAGGTTGAACGGCAGTTATCGACCCTTAGGGCTAGCTTGCAGTCGGTGACGATGCGAATTGCCGTCAGCAGCGAGCAAATTCAGCTACAGCAAATCCGTGTCAGTGAACTAGTCCAGTCTCGAGAAATGTTGTCAGCCCAGCTTGCCAGCGTTTTAGAACAGAGTGGGTTGCAAAATAGTGGGTTATTGAGCGCGCAATTAGCCGAGTTGCTTAATCAACAACAACAGCAGCAACAGGGCCTTAAAATTGTACGAACGGAGCAAAGTACGCTTTCAGAGGCATTAAACCGTATAGGATTAAAGCAAAAACAAGAGCTTGGTAAGCTTGAGGGCTTGACTCAAAGCCTGAGCACGTTAAAGTTACGTCGTGAAGGATTAAAAGGCCAAGCAGAAAGTCAATTAGAGGCACTGCAGGAACAAAAAATTGTCCTGTCACAGATTATCGATACCTTGCCCGCAGCAGGCACTCCCGATAAGTGGCAGAGTGATTTAGATCAAATACGGCAAAAAATCATCCGCTTAGGAGCGATTAACCTCGCCGCGATCGAAGAATTTGAACAGCAAAGTGAGCGAAAATCGTATCTGGATCATCAAGATGACGATTTAAATAAAGGGCTCGCCACCTTAGAAGAGGCGATCCGTAAGATAGATAAGGAAACCCGTACACGCTTTAAGACTACGTTTGATACGGTGAACGAAGATCTTGGGCGCTTATTTCCGAAGGTATTTGGGGGCGGACGGGCTTATTTAGCACTGACGGAGGATGATTTGCTGGAAACGGGCGTCACTATTATGGCCCAGCCACCGGGTAAGAAGAACAGCACAATCCATCTTCTTTCGGGTGGTGAAAAAGCCTTAACCGCTTTATCATTGGTATTCGCTATTTTTAGGCTGAATCCCGCACCCTTCTGTATGTTAGATGAAGTGGATGCACCGTTAGATGATGCCAACGTGGAACGTTTCTGTCGATTACTTAAAGAAATGTCGCAAAGCGTACAGTTTATATATATTAGCCATAACAAAATAACCATGGAGATGGCTGATCAACTTATAGGCGTGACTATGCACGAGCCGGGTGTATCCCGTATAGTCGCGGTAGATTTAGAGCAAGCGGTGGCGATGGCTGACGCTGGATAACTAGAAGAAAGACAGGGTAACCAATGGAAGATTTGCAACTAGTTCTGTTTGTTTTAGGCGCCATAGCCATAGTTGCTGTGCTGGTGCATGGATTTTGGTCTATCAGAAGACAACAACCTAAGTCATTAAAAGATAGTCCAATGGGCAATTTTTATAAGAAACAGGCTGACAGAGGCGAGGGCGCGCCTAAGCGGGTCGATGCCGATGGCTTTGATGCCGATGGGATTGGCGCCGTACGTGTGCGTAAGGCGGGGGAAACCAGCCAGGATACGCCCGCGATTAACCCCTATTTAAAACAAGATGTCAAAGTAGAATCTAAGCCGCTGTTTAAACAAGACCTGAATCCAGATGTTAAGTTAGAGATTAAGCCAGACATTAAGCAAGAGCCTACTCTGCAACAACCGGATTTTAGTCTGCAGTCGCCGACAGCAAAAGAGCAGCACCGTGGCCCTAAGGCTTCGCGTCAAGAGCCAATACTCTCGGGGCACTCTGCGCATATGGGGCAATCCCATGCCGCTATAGTTGCCCAAAAAGCGGCAGAAGAAGCGCAAAGAGCCCATGCCACAGTGCCGACTCAAACCGCATTGTTTGATGATGAAGACGGCTATCAAGAAGAGATGCAAGACGAAGATGTCGAAGAAGCCGTAGAAGAAGGTTTAGGTGAGCCCCGTGATGTGTTGGTTCTGCACGTGGTTGCCAAAGAAGGGCAGCAACTTAATGGCGCTGAACTGCTGCCTTGCTTTTTAACCTTAAACTTTAAATATGGCGATATGAATATTTTTCACCGCCATGTGGACAATGCTGGAAATGGTAAGGTGTTGTTTTCAATTGCAAACATGTTAAAGCCTGGGGTGTTCGACCCCGATAATATGGAGCAATTTAGCACCCAAGGCGTGGTGTTTTTTATGACACTACCTTGCTATGGCGATGCCTTAATGAATTTCTCCATCATGCTCAACTCGGCGCGCCAGCTCGCGGATGATATTGATGCGGTCGTACTCGATGGTCAACGTCAACCCTGGGGCGAGTTTACTAAACAAGACTATTTGCACCGTATTCGCGCTAACGCTTAAGCCGACGCCATAACTTGGCGGTGTATACATTGATGAGGCCGCTAATTGCGGCCTCAGTTTTTGTGATCTAAAGAATTCTGGATAATGAATATGCAAGACATTCAACTCGATAAACTCCTTTCTGCCGATATATCACTCGAAAATGCGCCGCAGGTGATGCAGGCCCTCAGCCAATCGCTGAACGAACATAATATTCGTTACTATGTGGATGATGCGCCGAGCATTACGGATTCCGAGTACGACAGGTTGATGCAGCATTTGCTTAAGCTAGAGGCGCAGTTTCCCGAGCATATTGCTGCCGATTCGCCGACCCAGCGTGTCGGGGGAATGGCGCTGGCTAAATTTGAGCAAATCACCCACCTCAAACCTATGCTGAGTCTCGATAATGCCTTCGATGAAGCGGATTTTAGTGCTTTCCATAGGCGTGTCACCGATAAAGTGGGTGAGGTGAGTTTTTGCTGTGAGCCTAAACTCGATGGTCTTGCGGTGAGCATTTTATATCGTCATGGGGTGCTCGAACGTGCTGCGACCCGTGGTGATGGCACCACGGGCGAAGATATCACCGAAAACGTCAAGACAATTAGAGCGATTCCACTTAAATTGCGTGGCCATGATTTCCCTGAACTGGTTGAAGTGCGTGGTGAAGCCTTTATGCCTAAAGCGGCCTTTGAAGCGCTTAACGAACGCGCTCGTGCAAAGGATGAAAAGCTGTTTGTCAATCCACGTAACGCTGCAGCAGGCAGCCTACGCCAACTCGACAGTAAAATTACCGCCTCTCGCTCACTGGCCTTTTATGCCTATGCATTGGGCGTCGTTGAGCCGGATTCTCACCCGTTAGCTAAAACTCATTTCGAGCAGTTACAGCAGCTTAAGTCGTGGGGCTTGCCCGTCAGCAGTGAAATCAAAGTCTGCGCTGAATTAAGCCAAGTCTATGACCACTATAAAGACATTCTTACTCGTCGCGGCGATTTAGCCTTTGAAATCGATGGCGTAGTGATGAAGGTTAACGACATTGCCCAGCAGCAAAGTTTAGGTTTTGTGGCCAAATCCCCCCGCTGGGCGATTGCCTATAAATTCCCCGCACAAGAAGAAATGACCCTACTCGAAGGGGTTGATTTTCAAGTGGGCCGCACGGGGGCTGTCACGCCCGTGGCACGCTTAAAGCCGGTGTTTGTGGGCGGTGTGACCGTCTCTAATGCCACGCTGCATAATGCCGATGAAATCGAGCGTCTCGGGATTAAAATCGGTGACACTGTGATTATCCGCCGCGCCGGTGATGTGATCCCCCAGATAGTGGCCATAGTCCCTGAAAGACGCCCTGAAAATGCTAAAGAAATTGAATTTCCTCACAATTGCCCCGTGTGTGGCAGTTTAGTCGAACGTCTGGAAGGTGAGGCCGTTGCTCGCTGCAGCGGCGGTTTGTTCTGTGAGGCGCAGCGTAAGGAAGCGATTAAGCATTTTGCCTCTCGCAAGGCGTTAGATATCGATGGCATGGGCGATAAAGTCGTCGAGCAATTGATTGATAAAGAGTTAGTTCAAAGTCCTGCGGATCTGTTTAAGCTCACCGCTTCTATGATGACTATGCTCGACCGTATGGGTATGAAGTCGGCAACCAATTTAGCGGCAGCGATTGAAGCGGCTAAAACCACGACCCTAGCGCGTTTCTTATATGCATTGGGGATCCGTGAAGTCGGTGAGGCGACGGCGGCGAATCTTGCGGCCCACTTCACCAGTTTAGATGCGCTGCGCTGCGCCACTGTGGAGCAGTTAACTGAAGTGGAAGACGTTGGCGTCGTCGTTGCCCAACATGTGGCGCACTTTTTTGCCCAGCCCCATAACCTTGAGGTGATCGATGCCTTAGTCGCAGCCGGAGTCCATTGGCCTGCCATCGAAGCCCCAAGCGCGGATGCACAACCCCTAAAAGGCCAAACTTGGGTATTAACGGGTACCCTAAACCAGCTTAATCGCAACGATGCCAAGGCGCAGCTACAAGCGCTGGGGGCCAAAGTCGCTGGCAGTGTCTCAAAAAATACCGATTGTTTAGTGGCGGGTGAGGCGGCGGGGTCAAAATTGGCCAAGGCACAGGAACTCGGTGTGAAAGTGGTCGATGAGGCAGAACTACTAGCCCTTTTGGCTGCAAAGAGTTAAGTGTTCTGAGTGTGATGAAATTTGAGCACAAATAAGTCCTATAAGGCATATTTGTGCCATCGCACATTCCGCAGCGATCTGACGAAGATACCTCTATGGAGCTAAGGCATTTATTGCAGGCCGCCATTGAAATTAACTGAATAGGCACCATTTAGTAGACATGTTGCTTTAGCTTCTTCTTAATGGAAACCTATTTGAATTTCAGTCACATCACTTGGCTCGATGATAAAGGCCATATCAAGCCACCTATTTTTTTGTACGCGCTTTTGGCATTTTTAGCCCGCGGCTGGTGTATTTTTATTGCCTCGTTAACTCAAGCAAATGATAGGGCTGAATTGGTGCGCATTTTCTATCCTGAAAAATCCGATTTTTTACTGTCACTCGCCGCGGGTCTTGGCGCCGTGTTGCTCTATTTTGTGGTGATTGCCGAACGTCGACGTTCACCATTATGGGCAAGACTGCTTTTTGTGCACTTAAAATGGGGATTATGGTTACTCCTGTTGGTGGATGCCCTGCTATTAGGCCAGCGATTGAGCCATGGACAATTCTTGTTCCACTGGAGTCTAGCACTCGATGCTTTAGTGCTGTTTTGGTCCAGTTTATATGTGCTTAAATCGAAGCGGCTAGGCTATTATCTTGCCGACTGGCCAAAGGAAGCCTAGGCTCAAAATCAAATGAACGTAAATTATCTTATTGTTATTTTTGGTATTTATCAGATTTCCGCTCGAAACCGTGAGATTTATGTGTGCAATCCCTCAGTTTGATAAGCATTTTTTGACTTATAGCTTACTGATTTCTTGGAATCATCTATAGTTATATGTACTTAGCTTAAAGGTGCCTCGAATTAATGGACAGATAGTCCATTTTTCTTCTGTGCATTTGAAAGGAGTCATACTGCGTGGCAAAAGCAGAACAACGCAAACTATTATTATCCGAACTTCAACTTGGCATGAGAGTCAAGTTGCCTTTGTCATGGACGAATCACCCTTTTTTATTTAATCGTGTCGATATCAGCAGTGCCGCTCAAATTGAAATGATCCGTGGCTTAGGCGTGCCCTATGTTTTCCTTATTTCCGAGGATCTCGGGGATGTTCAAACCTTGGATGAAGAGGAAGATATTGAAGAAGTTGCAAAGGCTCCTCCTGAGCGGGATCTTAAGGCCGATACCCGTAGGGCAATGCGCCTAAGTCAGAAGCGTTTTTTAGAAGACGTTAATCAGTGCCGTAATGTGTTTAGTAAAATTGTTAGCGATCCCGAGGGGGCTTATCGTTTATCGGCCGCACTTGTCGAAGATCTCTTGGGTCATCTGCAGGAAGTGGAAAAACCCTTTCTCACCTTAGTGGGCATGGATGAAAAGGATGTCAGTGTGACTCAGCACGGGGTTTCTGTGGCTGTGCTGGCGATGATGATAGGCCATGCACTGGATCTTACGCCTAGGGAACTGCGGGATATTGCCCTTGGGAGTTTATTTCACGACATTGGTAAGCTTAAAGTCCCCGACATTATTCGCCGAAAGCGCGGTGCTTTGACTGCCCATGAAGCTAATTATCTGCAGATGCACCCAAATTTTGGCTATGACATGCTCAACCGCAGCGGATTATTCCCCAAGGAAGTGTTGCATATCGTTTTGCATCACCATGAATTTATTGATGGTTCTGGATTCCCCGATGGTTTAACGGGTCATAAGATCCCCATCATTACCCAAATAGTGAGCTTAGCAAATGATTATGATCAGCAATTGAGTGGCCAGCAAACCTCATCTCCTCAAGTCGCATTAGGGTATTTATTTAAAAATCGCTCGAGTAAGCATGCAGAATCTTTAATCGCCGTATTGGTCAAGATCCTAGGGATTTATCCCCCCGGGACTATCGTCAAACTATCGGACGACAGTGTGGCGAAAGTCATTATGACCACTAAGGATGTGAGTCAACCCCAAGTGTGGGCCTGTAAGGAGGATGGCAGTGAAGCGTCGCTGCGTTTTTTAAGTGATGAAGGCGTCACTGTACAAAAGGCTATTAAGGCGGAGGAGTTGACCGAGGGGGCGATCCGCACTTTGCAGGTGGATAAGGGCATTAGTTTTTATTTTAGCTCGCTGCAAGCTTGAATCTTATGAGTTAAGTTCCGTATTCTATCCGCTGATTTTGATTTCCTTGGAATGACTATGGCAAATATGGAGCAACAACGGGACGCAAAATCCAAAAGCGTCGCCGTTGTTGGGTGCGGTTGGTTTGGTTTTGCCTTGGCAAAGCAATTGGTTGAAGAAGGATATCGGCTGACAGGTTGTAAGCGTAGTATCGATGAACTTGCTTTGCTCACAGATGCCGGCATTGAAGCCTTTCAATTGCAGTTAGGTGCAGATGCCGATGTTAAACCCGATGCGCAAGCATTACAGGGGGTATTGCAAACCGATTTTCTCGTGGTGAATATTCCGCCCAGATTAAAGCGTGGCAACGGGGCTTATCTTCAAGAGTTACAGCAACTTGTCGCATTAACTCAAGGCTGGCAATATCAAGGTATAGTGTTTATCAGCACTACGGGCGTGTACCCAAGCCAAGATAAGCTGATGACAGAAGTCGATGCAGTCGCTGAAACCTTAGATAGCCAAACCTTGTTAGATGCTGAAGCCTTGTTTGGTGCCCAAAAAAATAGCTGTATCCTGCGTTTTGCAGGATTGGTGGGGCCTAAACGTCATCCTGGACGTTTTCTGGCGGGCAAAACCGATGTGCCAGGGGCTAATGTGGCGGTCAATTTAGTCCATTTAAGCGATTGTGTACGGGCCGTGAGCACCATTTTAGCGGCCAGTTGTCAGGGGAAAACTATCGCTCCTATCTATAATCTTTGCGCACCTTTACACTCCACTAAGGCTGAATTTTATCAAGCTGCCGCCCAATCCTTAGGCCTAGTGCCTCCGATGTTTAATCAGCTGACAATGCCCAGCAAGGTGATTATCGGGGAAGCGATTGTGGCCGATTTAGGTTTCAGTTACCAATATGCTTCACCACTTGCTATGCTCGCGGCATGTGAGTGAACAAAAGTTAAAGATATAGACTGAATTTTTAGGTTATCTTAAGAGCCTTATTTGACATGTTGCAATCCCTATATACAACAAATCCAACGAAAAGAGACAGTATGATGAGTGTATTTAATGTTGTTCGACCTGTGGCCGCATTGATGTGTGGGTTAATGTTGAGTGCCAGTTTTGCGCTACAGGCGGCAAACTTTGAAGAAGGCAAAGATTACATCACAGTGGCGGGAATAACCGAAGCGCAACAACCTGTATTACGGGAGTTTTTCTCCTATAACTGCCCACATTGCTATAAACAAGAACCGCTAATGGTATCGACGATCGCCTTACTCGATAAAGAGGTAGCCTTTGAGCGCACTCCGGTTGGCGCGGGTCGCCCCGCTTGGGAATTGAGCCAACTTGCCTATTATGTGGCGCAAAAGCTGAAAATGACCCAGCAAGTGCATGAAGCCATCTTTAAACAAATCCACGAGAAAGGAGAGCCCTTTACTCGACCAGAGCAGGTTAAAGCCTTTTTCGTGTCACAGGGTGCCAAAGCCGATGATGTGGATGCGGCAATGAATGCGGTCGACGCTAAGTTTACTGTGATGAATTATGACTCCCAAGCAGAATTGGCAGGCCTTAAAGGGGTGCCAGCATTGCTCGTAAACGGACGTTATATGTTAACTTCTACTGCCCATAGCCCAGAAGAACTCGCACAATTAGTGAAGTTTTTAGCTGCTAAATAAGCCTGAACGCCAGATTGATTTTGTTTATAAACTCATTCTGCCCCTGTTTTTGATGAATAACCCAGCGGATGCTGGGTTATTTTTTGTTTTATGTTCATTAATTAGGCTGCTCTTGATAAACGTGGCTCTTATCTGTACGACATTGGTCTAACCTGCAAAAAAAATTAAAACCCCATCAAAATGTAAAGCCCTTGTTAACTAACTGATTTTAAAGTTTATTTAAATTATTCGATTGTGAGCTTATTCACAAATTAGACTAAGGTCTTGATTGTGGTCACCCCAGCTGTTGCTAGATTAAACAAGACTTAATAATAAAACAGCACAGGGGAGTCGCTATGGGTTTTGAAAACAACGATAAAGCAAAAGGCTATTGGCGCGAGAATTTACGTCTCGTCCTAGGCTTATTAGCTATTTGGGCCGCAGTGTCATTTGGATGCGGCATTCTATTGGTTGATGTACTCAATGAAATCCATTTCATGGGATTTAAATTAGGCTTCTGGTTTGCACAACAGGGATCTATGTATGTATTCGTTGCGCTTATTTTTGTCTACGCGGCAAAAGCCAACACCTTAGATAAAAAATATAACGTACAAGAAGACTAAGGAGAACGGAAATGGGTGTTCAAGGATTAACCTATCTTATCGTAGGGCTCTCGTTTGCGCTCTATATCGGGATTGCTATTTGGTCACGGGCAGGCTCTACCAAAGAGTTTTATGTTGCTGGTGGCGGTGTGCATCCTGTGGTTAACGGCATGGCGACGGCGGCGGACTGGATGTCGGCGGCGTCATTTATTTCTCTGGCAGGTATAGTGTCTTTCGTTGGGTACGACGGTAGTGTGTACTTGATGGGCTGGACTGGCGGTTATGTTTTGTTAGCCCTGTGTATGGCGCCATATTTACGTAAGTTTGGTAAGTTTACTGTGCCTGATTTCGTGGGTGAACGCTATTACTCACAGGCGGCGCGAACCGTTGCGGTGATTTGTGCCATCTTCATTTGCTTTACTTACATCGCAGGGCAAATGCGGGGTGTGGGGGTGGTATTCTCGCGCTTCTTAGAGGTCGAAGTCGATACCGGTGTGTATATCGGTATGGCCGTGGTGTTCTTCTACGCTGTGTTAGGCGGCATGAAAGGAATTACCTACACTCAGGTTGCCCAATACTGCGTGTTGATTTTTGCCTTTATGGTGCCTGCAATCTTCCTGTCTGTGATGATGACGGGTCACATTATTCCGCAAATTGGTTTCGGTGCTGAGCTGATCGATGCTGCGGGTAATAATACAGGGGTATACCTGTTAGAAAAACTTAACAATCTGTCGACTGAACTGGGATTTGCGCCCTATACCGACGGTTCTAAGAGCATGATCGATGTGTTCTGTATTACTGGCGCCTTAATGGTGGGTACTGCGGGTTTACCCCATGTTATCGTGCGTTTCTTCACTGTGCCTAAGGTGAAAGATGCGCGTATCTCTGCGGGTTGGGCACTGGTCTTTATCGCGATTATGTATACCACTGTACCTGCATTAGCGGCATTCTCTCGCGTCAACATGATCGAAACCATTAATGGTTCAGATCAAAAAGGCGTCGCCTATGAGACTGCACCCGATTGGATCAAAAACTGGGAAAAAACCGGCCTGATCAAGTGGGATGACAAAAACGGTGACGGCAAAATCTATTATGCCAAAGGCAAAATCGAAGATGCGGCTAGCCCTAACGAAATGAAAATTGACAACGATATCATCGTACTCGCAACACCTGAAATTGCCAACCTGCCAGCTTGGGTCATTGCTTTGGTGGCAGCGGGTGGTTTAGCCGCAGCCCTATCGACTTCTGCGGGCTTATTGCTGGTGATCTCAACCTCGGTTTCACACGATCTGTTGAAGAAGAACCTACTGCCAAATATCTCTGACAAGAAAGAACTGATGTTTGCAAGACTTGCTGCGGGTATCGGTATTGTGATTGCGGGTTACTTTGGGGTGAACCCTCCAGGCTTTGTGGCTGCGGTAGTGGCCTTTGCCTTCGGCCTTGCGGCATCGTCACTGTTCCCTGCCATCATCATGGGTATCTTCTCTAAAACCATGAACAAAGAAGGTGCAATTGCCGGTATGTTAACGGGATTACTGTTCACTGCGGGTTATATCATCTACTTCAAGTTTGTAGACCCAACGGCTAACGTGCCTGCAAACTGGTTCCTCGGCATTTCACCCGAAGGTATTGGTATGGTGGGTATGGTGGTTAACTTTGCGGTTGCTGCGCTTGTCAGTAAAGTGACCACAGCGACACCACAACATGTACAGGAAATGGTTGAGTCTATTCGTTTCCCTAAAGGTTCTGGCGAAGCAAGCGGTCACTAGTTAGTCTGTATTATCATCGAGTTGAAAAGAGCGCTTAGGCGCTCTTTTTGTCTTTATTGGTTCACTGACTTTCGTCGAATATGGTGTAGGATTATTGCAGGTTATAGTGAAGATAAACCCACCTAAAAATAAGGTGTTGCCAATGAATGCCAGTGAATTACAGCCCGTTGTGCAATTTTTAAAATCCATTGTTCCCTTTGATACATTAGCCGATGAGACTGTTTTACGTTGTGCTAAGGCGGTCACCATTGGGTATTACAGCAAAGCTTCTCGTTATGTCACCTTTGATGCTAATGCACCTAAATTGTATATAGTGCGCAGCGGCGCCTTTGAGGTGCGCGATCCCGAAGGTGTGCTGGTGGATAGGGTCGGTGAGGGCGAATTCTTTGGTTTTTCAACCCTATTATCGGGTGAGAAAGTCGTCAATAAGGTCGCTATTTTAGAGGATGGTTTGGTTTACCATTTACCCCAGATTTTGTTTGATCAATTGAGGGGCGATAGCCGAAGTTTTGATAAGTTTTTTACCCGTGCCTTCGCAAAACGGTTGCGCCACGAGGCGCGTTTTAAGGCAAAAGATCTCACGACCACAAGCCGTATCAGTACCTTAATGTCAGCCGATCCCATTATGATCGACGCCCATGCCAGTGTGACCCAAGCTGCCCTGCTGATGCGTAATGCCCGCGTATCCTCGCTTTTAGTCATAGATAATCACAGGTTAGTTGGCATTTTAACCGATAAGGATTTGCGTAATCGGGTGTTGGCCGCTGGACTCGATGGCCATTTAGCCGTCCATCAAGCGATGACAGTATCACCCATTTCTATTTCATCTAATGCATTGATTTTTGAAGCAATGCTGCTAATGAGTGAGCACAATATTCACCATTTGCCAATTATTGATGAGGGTAAAGCGATTGGCATGGTCACGAGCACAGATATTTTACGTGGTCAGGGCTCACAACCTTTGCTGTTGATTGGTGAAATCGAACGTCAGCAGGATCTTGCGAGCTTAATTAATGTGAGCAAGCAAATCCCCCTGTTATTGCAAAATTTAATCAGCGCCGATGCACGAGCCGAAGAAATTGGTCGAGTATTAACTTCGGTTACCGATGCCCTGACGCGGCGCTTAATTGTACTCAATCAGCAATTGCTGGGTGAGCCCCCGATGGCATTTTGTTGGTTAGCCTTTGGCTCTCAGGGCAGACAGGATCAAGCCGCCTGTTCAGATCAAGATAACGGCCTGTTAGTCGCTGAAGAAATGGACGATTACGCTAAGGGGTATTTTGATGCACTCACCCATGCCGTGTGTGCCGGGCTTGACCAGTGTGGCTATATTTTCTGTCCCGGCAATATTATGGCGCAGAATCCACAGTGGCGAATGTCACTGCTGCAATGGCAGCAGGTCTTTGAAAAATGGGTGATAACACCAGAACCCAAGGCGCTGATGCACGCCAGTATCTTTTTCGATATGCGCTCAGTGTACGGTCCGCAAACCCTGTTCGATGCTCTGCAGGATAAAGTGTTAGCCCAAACCCGCGATAACGATATATTTCTGGCGGGGATGGCGGGTAACTCACTGATTGAGTCTCCGCCCCTAGGGTTCTTTCGCAAGTTTGTGCTCGAGCGTGATGGGAGCGAAGTTAAAGGTATTGATTTAAAACATAAAGGTAATGCTTTAATCAATGATATTGCCCGTGTCTATGCGTTATCGGCAGGCATTAAAGAAGTGAATACGGCTAAACGCATTCGCGCCTTAATGGAGGCGAATATTCTGAATCGCAAGGATGCACTGAATTTGGCCGATGCCCATGAGTTTATCGCCCATATGCGTTTAGCTAATCAGGGTTACCAACATACTCAGGGGCAACCTCTGAGCAATTATTTATTACCCGCGCATTTGTCCTCATTAGTGCGGCACCAATTAAGGGATGCCTTTAAGGTGGTGCACGATGCTCAGTCTGGGATGAAAATGAAGTTTATGCGGAGCTTTTAAATGGGCAGTTTGAGGGTAAGAGCCAAGCTTAAATGGCGCATCCTACGCAGTCAGCATCGGCTATTTAAAGATTATTACCAATCCTTAATGCCCTTATTGGATATGCCCTTATCCGAAGCGCCACTGATGGCAATGGATTTAGAGATGACGGGGCTCGATCCCGTGCGCGATCAAATTTTGAGTATTGGTCTTGTGCCTATCGAGCATGGGGCCATTCCATTGGCGGGTGCGGAGCAGGAATTGGTGCAAATTCGTGGCAGTGTCGGTCAGAGTGCGACTATTCATGGCATTCTCGATAATCATTTAGTACAAGCTGTCAGTATTGAAGAAGCCATGGCGTGGTTTCTTAGCCGTACCCGCGGCAGAATACTCGTTGCACACCATGCACCTTTAGATTGCCGTTTTTTACAGCATGACATGCTCGCTATTTATCATCAGCCTGTGGTGTTGCCGACGATTGATACCCTTATGGTTGAAAGGCTGCGTTTGCTGCGGGAGCATTCTGTCATCAAAGAAGGCAGCTTGCGCCTTGGGGCCTGCCGTGAACGCTATGGCTTACCTGTATACTCTGCCCACAGCGCGCTGACGGATGCATTGGCCTGCGCCGAGTTGCTATTGGCTCAAATCGCGGCAATGGGGGGCGCAAGGCAGCTTAACGTTGTTGATCTACTTGAAAAATCCTTCTGATATTTCAAGTACCTTTCGCTTTTCTAGGTACCTTCAGGTTTTCTAAATACCTGCTGAATTATTTAAAATAAAAGTGACGCTTAAATAAAGCATTGGCGATAAAAGGAGTACTGGGTTTATCGAGCCCTGTACTCCAAGTTAAAAACCGCCAAGATTAAAACACGATATACAGCGGCCAGCCGAGAAGGCCGATAAGACCTTCCTTGTGCTCGAATCGCTCTAGACGTTCGGGGGAAGCGCCATCGAGTAAGAGCTCGCGGTAGCTTTTCGCAAAGTTTAGGGTGCGAAGTAGGGCGGGGGCAAAGTTTTTACCGAGATCTTTACTGATGGTTTCAGCTAATTCTGCGGGTAGCTCAGCTAATGCCCTCTGGGTTTGAAGTTCGATGTGCTCAAGGCTAAACCATTCATCTAACAGTGTTACTTTGGCTATTCTCTTTTTCAAATCCTGCCTGACTTTCGCATTATCAAACAACATTCTGTATAACACTGCTTCGGCTAATACGCTTTCAAGGTTGAGAAAGTCCAAGGGATCGTACTGTGTTTGCATATAAAACTGTGCCATTAAGGCGGCGATCGACTGCTGGCGTTGGTACTCGATTAGCGCTTCTTGGTAGGCTGCAAAACCCTGCCACTCTTCGGCATCTGGAGGGCTAGAGACTTGTTCAAGGAGGAACTTGTCAACATCACCATAGAGCGATTTTCCGCTGGCGAGTTTATGCTTGCTCACAGTGCTCAGCATACTCCAGCCCTTTTGGAAGCATTTAACAACACCGTCGGCCGTTGTCAGTAGACGTATAGCTTGTTGTTGATCTTGATGAGAAAGTTCCATTAAACCTAGACTTACAACACCAATCACATCGTGGGCCGCTTGTTCTAGCAAGTGCATTTTATACTTGTTATAGAACTTGTCGGCCAGTTTGAGACTCATCAAAATGGCTTTGGATTTGATTTGTGACAGCTGTTCACCGCTCAGCGATTCGTCTGCTTGGCCTTGGATCAATACCTTACTGAGGTATGGTCCCTGATCTACATCACGCAGTACCAGTTGCATCAAAAGATTCCTTAATCCAAAAAGCTAAACATATCATCGACTTCTGCGTATTCATCCGCCACTTGGTTTTTCTCTTTGGCCTGTATGACGAGTTCATTGACGAACTTGCTAATGATGATTTCCCAGCCTGAGCTTTCGTTGCGCAGCAGGTTTTTGATGGCTTTTTCGACATCGGGTGCCAGCTCATGGATAAGCGCCATCAGACTGCGGGGATCATCTATGCTCAAACTGTGGGCTTCTTCACTCTTAGAGCGGCTATCATAGCCGACGGTGTCGGTGTCTTCTTCGTCATCATAGAGATCGGTAAAGCCATCATCGTCTTGGTGTTGTTCGCCCAACATCATTTCGATAAAGGGGATAGACAGGTAGAAGAGGCCTGCAGGATCGTCGGCAATGCATTCTAAAATGGCGGTTTGTTTTTCTTCGCTATCTTGAATGCGGATTAAATAGGTTAAAAAATCAAAGGTATGCTGTATGAGTTCTTCAGCGTTGTTTTTAATTTTTTCTTCCCAGTACAAAGGTTGCTGACACACTATGTCGCGGATTTGCTCTGGGGTCATCAGTTCAGACATGATTGAAGGGCAGGAGATATCATGGTGACTATTAATTTGAGTCAGAGTGACTATATCCATCTGTTCAATGACTTCAACCAATTGCTCATCACTCATAGTAGTGGCGATGAGTTCGAAACGTTTGCTCGCTTGTTTTGGCTCTACGTCTGCCAGTTCTTTTATTTCGGCAACGGTTATCTCAATGAGACTAGTATTCATTAGCGGTCCTCATCATCATAGTGATCGTAGTAGCCATCTTCCTCTTCACCTTCATCGTCGTCATCGGAATGACCGACATAGTCGTTGTCATCATCTTCATCGTCTTCATTATGCTTAGGTGCAGGTGCTGCTTTACCTTGGTTTTCAAGTAAATACAAAACAGCGCAGCTTTCAATAAGCAAATCTTCTGAGTAGGCTCGTACGGCCAAAACTAATGGCAGATCGGCATTATTAAAGCCAATGGTGACCTTAAACTCATTCCATTCGGGTTGGGTGGCCGTGTTTATCCAGTGTGCCCATTTCAGCTTGGCATCGGCTGGAAACTTCACTCGACCGTAGAGCGCAACGGGGAGATATTCAGGCACTGAATCCAACATTTTTGGATCGGCTTGTAATACCTTTTTGATTTGGCTCGTAAATTGTTCTAATGCCTTAGGAGTATCTGGGTCATCATAGGACTCGATATTGTCGTAGGCATTATTTTTCAGCTCATTAATGCGTGAGATATTCAGTTTTTTGGCCATGTGGCAATACTCTAAAATGAAACGTTCAAGGGTAAAATTGATCCCATAGTTCGCGCATGGCACTAGCGGGATCTGTCACAATCACGTTATTGAAATCTTTGATAAACGCATTTCTAAGCTTGGGATCTGATAACACTTCATAGGCTTTTTTAACGCGTTCGAGTTGCTGCGATGCTTGTTCTTTTTCCTCTTCAGAGGCACCTAACAACTTGTCTGGATGGTATTTATTTGAGAGTCGTCGATAGGCTTTTTTAATGTCGTCTTCTTTGGCACTGGGTTTGATGCCGAGCACACTAAAATGGTTAATCATACTTGTACCTGCAGGCGATGGATCTGATATCGCGAGATAAAAAGGGTTTAAATCTGATTATCTTAAATTTTGTGGAATTATGATTAGTCAGCGCTGGATCATAGCAGAAATGCTTATGGGGCGGCAAACACCTGAGTGGCTATTTGTAGACTAATAGCTGGCTTAGTGGTGCTTTTAAAATAAGGCGATTTATGGGAGCCATTAAGCGTTGGGCCCGACGAGCGAGTATGTTGATCTAGTCAGGGGGACTGTCGGAAGTAATGTAAATTTTAGCTACAAAAAAACAGCCTATGCTGGTTATGTTCTCTTTATCAAGAGATTGGTTGCGGGAGCTGGATTTGAGCAGAGGACCTTCGCCCGTAGTTTATAAAGAGTTGAGCCCGGCAAGCTGTTTCTATTTATAAACCTACATTAGATTGGTTGCGGGAGCTGGATTTGAACCAACGACCTTCGGGTTATGAGCCCGACGAGCTACCATGCTGCTCCATCCCGCGTCCGATTAATACTGTTGATAACTGTTTTAATTCTGTCATCTTAGAATTGGTTGCGGGAGCTGGATTACTTATACTCAATCAGCAACGACCTTCGCCAGTTGTTTATAAGGAGTTGAGCCCGATGAGCTGTTTCTATTTATAAATCTATATTAGATTGGTTGCGGGAGCTGGATTTGAACCAACGACCTTCGGGTTATGAGCCCGACGAGCTACCATG
>NZ_PFGL01000048.1 GCF_002783505.1 Shewanella sp. CG12_big_fil_rev_8_21_14_0_65_47_15 | reverse complement strand
GTGCGTCATCGACGCTGGATGTTGGATCAGGGATTCAGCATCGCCTAAGCTCACCGCAATAGAGAACAAGCTTAAATGCCCCACAAAGGCCATAGCTTCTTCTAAATTTGCCGCCAGTTCAAACGCGATCACCCCTCCGGCACGTTTCATCTGCTTACCAATGAATTTATGTCCTTGATGAGATTTAAGCCCAGGATAATACACCCGGTTAATACTGGGATGTTCGGCCAAAAACTCGGCCACGCGCTGGGCACTATCGCAATGGCGCTGCAAACGCACATCTAAGGTTTTAAGGCCGCGCAAGATCAGCCAAGCATCGTGGGGCGATATCACAGCACCAATGTCTTTTAAGATTTCATACTTCACTTTATGGAGTTGTGCTTCACTGCCACACACTATCCCCGCAATCACATCACCATGACCATTCAGGTATTTAGTCGCACTGTGGATCACTAAATCGATACCAAAATCCAGCGGCCGCTGCAGTAATGGGGTCATAAAGGTATTGTCGACAATACTCACTAGCTGATGACGTTTGGCAATATTCGCAATTGCCGCTAAATCAAACACCTGCAAATGGGGATTGACTGGGGTTTCACAGAAAATGACCTTAGTATTGGCTTTAATTGCCGCTTCAATGTCTGCCAGAGATGAAAAATCCACTAGGGATACTTCAATACCAAAGCGAGCAAACTGCGTCGTCATTAAGGCAAAAGTACAGCCGTATACGGCATTAGACGCCACTAAGTGATCGCCCATTTGCAGGTTAGCCAATAATGCGGCGGATACCGCGCCCATACCAGATGCCGTTGCGGCGGCAGCCTCTGCACCTTCTAAAATCGCCATTTTACGTTCAAGCTCGGCGGTTGTCGGATTACCTAAGCGCGTGTAAATATACCCCGGCTCATTACCCGCAAATCGCTCACCACCTTGCTGTGCAGACTCAAACACAAAAGTCGCACTCTGATAAAGCGGCGTCACTAAGGCGCCAAATGCCTCCCGTTCGTGGCCGCCATGAATAACCTGTGTTGCCGCTTTCCACATCTTGCCTGACTCATCTTGCATACCTAGCTCCTTGTAATTGGCATTGAGCGGTTCCCGTTCTTAATTGATTGTTCGTTTGGGATGCTCAATGCCCGTGTTATAGATAAGAAACATTAGCCCTATCGAATAAGCTCTACCATAACGCGGCCAAGCACTTAAGCCAGTAGCATGGCGAAAATAGCAGTGCACAAAGTGTAATTAACTTGTTACATAACACTTTTCAGTCGCACTTTGTCATACTCGCTACCTGCAAAAAATTCATGAAAAATGCGCTAAGGAACCAGTCCATTAGCGCATCTACTTTGACGACTTTAATCAGTCAATCATTTGATATTAAATAGCATTTACTCTCTAGATTTATCTTTAGCTGAACGAGAGACCTTGTCATCAACATCGACGAACTGGCCTTTTAATGCATCGCGACCTTCCTTAGTAAACAGCTTGCCTGAAAACTGCTTCAGCTCGATCAACAATTCTTGATGCACTTTAGACAATTTAGGCCTTTGCTCTTCCCTAAACACAATCGGCCGACACAGCGCCATGGCTTGATATCCAAGGCGCGCAGTTAACATACCGCCGCCTAAGCCTTGGGCCAAGCGAGCTGACAATTTACCTGTCATTTCAACCGATAACAGCTGTGTCCCTAAATCGGTAACTAATTCACTGGTGCCCGCATAAATAATATTGATGATGATACTGCGGATAAGTTTAATCCGGCTCCAGTAACCTAACTCAATGCCATAGCAGCGGGCGACATCACGCAGCATACGTTGATTACGCCATAGGATGATAGCCATATCGAGCACGGCTAACGGACTGGCCGCCAGTAGCACTGCCGACTCTGCCGCATAGCGTCGCACCACTTTCTTTGCTAGCTCATCCCGCTCCGTCAACACTAAGTCCTCGAATAACAAGACTTTCTCGGCATCGTTATGCTCATCTTTTAATGAGCGGCGAAGTTGCTGCAAACCTTGGCTGTCGCCATAGTGGCACACTATGTTATCAATAAAGCTATCTGCCTCACCCATTTGCATGCTCTGCGCCAGCCTAGCGCCCGTTTCTTGGGTATCGGCGACCTGTTTAAGCCGCTTGAGTTTACAGTATTCACTGACTGCGCCCGCCAATGCCCACGCACTGACAACCCCAAGCACCACACCATAAAAACTGAACAACCAAGGGCTCTCAAGCCAAGCATCCCTCAATCCTAATCCTGTTTGAACCACCACGAGCAGCAATAAACTCGCTACCGCCAGACGAGCGAGCCAAGACCAAGGGCGTGACTTGACGAACTGAGGCGATACCGATTTAGCATCGATCATTTCTGGATGGGCAGACAGCGTCTCATCCATTAATTCCTCAATATCGGCAGCCACTTGTTGCACAGGCGTATGCGGATCAAAGGCTTTCGCCCCTTTGAGTTCCTCTTTGCTGGGTTTGAGCTGTACGACTTGTGGGTCAAACAGCTGCTGCTTTTTCAGCGGCTTTTGTTTAACTGCCTGTTGTTCAATGGATTGTTCAGCTGATTGTTCAGCCGAGCGTTTAAATGAGTTCGCAGAAGAATTAGGGGCCTGCTCATTTGGCTTATCCGATAGCTTTAGCGTCATTCCAACTTATCTCCCAGTAAATACTGCAACAGATGATCGAGACGAATATGGTCAAAGTGCACTTGAGATGGGTCAGCATTGACATTGCTCGGCGGTGCAAAGCCGATAAAGTTAAACCCTTGGTCACGCCAAAAATCGGGTTCAGGTAAGCGAGTGGGTACTTCGCCTGGAAACAAGGTCAGGGCTTTGCCATTGAGTCCCGTTCCCTGCACGACTTCCACCTCACCCTCTTGGGTTGTTACCATGCCATGGCGAGTCGCTTTGATGGCGCTAATCGCCATCGTCTCCACTTTACAACCATCGAAACTGGCAAAATGCTGGCTGTGTTTCAACATATCGGTCAACAGGGATAAAACATGGCTCTGCTGATCGCGGGTCACATGGTCAACCTTGCTCGCAGCAAACAATAAACGGTCGATGCGGGGGGCAAATAAACGCCGTAAATAACTCGATTGGCCAAACTGAAAGCTTTCCATAATGGCATTGAGCGCCGCGCCCATATCCTCAAATTGCTTTTTACCGCGATTCAACGCACTAAAACAGTCTACTAGCACGAGTTGCCGATCAAAACCGGCAAAGTGGTTTTTATAGAAAGGCTTAACCACCTTAGTGACATATTCTTGATAACGTTTTTCCAGTACATGGAATCCACTGTGTTTATCGCTTTGCGAAAACTCAGCGAACTTTTCATCATTAACCAATAATAGGGGGAAAAAAGCCAATAAGGGAGCGCCCTGCCATTCGCCCGGCAATAACATGCGTCCGGGCTGCGCTTGGTAATAACCTTGCACGTGCACTAAATCGTTGAGTAATGACTGATATTGATCGGCAATCAGCTTTAATTGCTGCTCATCGGCGCTGGCGGCTAAATCCAATGACATCAAAGATTGTTCAAACTCAGCATACAAGGATGAGCTTTTAAGATTCTCGATGCGAACTTGTTGAGCACGGCACCAAGTGACGAAGTCTTGGCGCAGCATAGGTAAATCGAGTAACCATTCGCCGGGATAATCGACTATGTCCAAATACAGTGTGGCGGTATCAGAAAACTTGGCCAGTAAGCCCTTTTGCGGCTGGTATTTTATCGCCAAGCGTAATTCAGAAATCGTGCGAGTGGAAGCTGGCCAAGTCGCAGGATTGGAAGTGAGCGCTAACATGGCGCCTTGATAATCAAAACTGGCGATTTCCAGATCCGGCTGCATGGCACGCTTAACTCCGAGCAGACGCTGATCGCGGCTCACCTGCCACAATGGCAAAGCGCTGTTGTTGCGGGCATGGGGTAAGGTTGAGACGGGGCCAGAATTGAGTAACTGATTGACTAACCCGGTAATAAACGCGGTTTTTCCCGCACCAGAAAGCCCAGTCACCGCCAAACGTAAATGCCGGTCCGCAGTGCGATGTAACAGGGATTGGCCCTTTTGGGTTATTTTATGGAGCGAGGCATCAAGCATTCCCATAGAGACTTCCCTTATGTCGAATGATGTTAACTTATGTTAAGTGATCTTGACTATACACTGGAATGGACAAGAGATTAAGCAACAAGGGCGGACATGGCCGCCCTTTAGAAGGGTTACAAACTATTGATTTGTCTTTTTAAATCAAAGTTGTCAGAGGTGACGTGACGTTCTAAATTTTGTAGCCTGACTTCCAGACTTCGAAATTGACGACTCACGTCGCTCAGCGCTTGCTTGGCGGGTTCTCCCGACTGCCACGGCTTCTTCTTCACCTCTATATCGTCCCTATCGTACGACTTTTGTGGTTTGATGTCTAAAATCACCCACAAGGCGACATAGATGATAAATACCACACCTGAGCCGCCGAGTAAGAAGATAGACACAGCCAGTACTCGCACTAACCAAGTTTCAATCGCAAAGTACTCGGCAATCCCTGCGCATACACCCGCTATTTTGCCTGACTGGGGAATGCGGTACAAAGTACGGCCATTAGATCCTCTCATGTTTCCCCCTCCATTCGGGCGATTCTGTATCCAGAATGGCCTCTAAGGTCTCGATACGTGCCGCCATTTTATCGGCTTTGGCAATCAAATCATTGAGTTGTGAAAACTCTTCCTCAGTGAGTCCCTGGCTCACTTGTCGCTTACTGCGATAATGAAGAACTAACCATATTGGCGCGACTATCACCATGAAAATAATAATCGGCGCCATCAGTACGTCCATATCCATAACTCACCTCTGAATTGTTATTCTTTTGACTTAGTTGGCGCTTTAGCTTTTACCTTGGCTTTGAGCGCTGCCAGTTCTGCATTCACAGAGTCTTCCGCTTCCAGCGCCGCAAACTCATCGGCTAAGGTCTTTTTGCCGCCAAGATCGTAGGATTCAACTTGGGCTTCTAAGCCTTCGACACGGCGCTCATATTGTTCAAACTTGAGCATAGCGTTGTCGATTTTGCTTGAATCTAACTGCTTTTTCACTTCTAAGCGCGATGACGCGGTTTGAGTGCGCAGAATAATGGTCTTTTGGCGTGCTTTAGCGTCGAGCAGCTTTTCCTGCAGCATGCTCACTTCATCTTTCAAGCGTGCAATGTGCTCATCAATAACAGTTAACTCTTGATTCAGCGTGTCTGCTAAACCAGTCGCTTTTTGCTTTTCAACTAAAGCGGCTTTCGCTAAGTCTTCACGGTCTTTCGACAGTGCCAGTTCAGCCTTATCTTGCCAATCTTGCACTTGCTCTAACACGCGATTGATACGACGTTGCAGCTCTTTCTTTTCAGCTAACACTTTAGCTGAGGTCGAACGCACTTCAACGAGTGTGTCTTCCATTTCTTGGATAATCAGTCGAACCATTTTTTCTGGGTCTTCGGCTTTATCCAGCAATGCGCTGATATTAGAGTTAATGATATCGGCGAAACGAGAGAAAATTCCCATAATCCTATCCTCAAATTGATGTTGGTCTCGTATAAGGTAATACACTAACCGTGCCAACTTTTAATTATTATTAAAATACAGCAAGTTAAACAAAAAATTAACTTTTACTTCCTTTTACGCTCCAAGCCACTTATTATCATTTTCACCAATTTTTAGCGCGAAAGACTAAAAAATATCGTGGATAATAAATTTCAACAAGACAACCTTATCGGTCAATCTAACGCCCTACTCGAAGTGTTAGAACATGTGTCGCAAATTGCGCCCCTGTCTAAACCCGTACTGATTATTGGTGAACGTGGCACAGGTAAAGAGCTGATTGCCGAACGCTTACATTATCTGTCTAAGCGCTGGGATCAAAGTTTTATTAAGCTAAACTGTTCATCTTTGAGTGAAAATTTACTCGAGAGTGAATTGTTTGGCCATGAGTCTGGCGCCTTTACCGGCGCCAAAGGCAAACATGAAGGTCGCTTTGAGCGCGCCGACGGCGGCACCTTATTCCTCGACGAATTAGCCAATACCTCCGGACTTATCCAAGAAAAGCTCCTGCGCGTCATTGAATATGGCGAATTTGAGCGGGTCGGCGGCAGTAAAACCGTGCAGGCCGATGTCCGTTTAATCTGTGCCGCCAATGAAGATCTACCAGCCCTTGCCGAAGCAGGCGAATTTCGTGCCGACTTATTAGACAGACTCGCCTTCGATGTGATTACGCTGCCACCGCTACGTTGTCGCCCAGAAGACATCATGACGCTGGCGGAATACTTTGCCGTTGGCATGGCGCGCCAATTAAAGCTGCAATTATTCAGCGGTTTCAGCGCCCATGCGGTCGAGCAATTAATGACCCACGACTGGCCGGGGAATATCCGCGAACTTAAAAACGTGGTCGAGCGCAGCGTCTATCGCAATGGCGGTGAAAATCGCCCCATAGATCATATTACCCTCGACCCCTTTGCGTCACCCTATCGGCCTCAAACGCGAGTCAAAACCCGCGAGCGTCAACTCCCCCCTGTAGCGCCAACGACTGTGGCCAGAACGCCCCAAGTTATGCCGGCACTTGAATCGGCAGCGGTTGCCAACAATGATTCAGCTATGAATACTTTTAATTTCCCGCTGGATTTCAAAGAGCAAACGGAGAAGTACGAGATGGACCTGCTTCAGCAGGCACTCTCAAACAGCCAGTATAATCAGAAGAAGACGGCGGAGCTTCTAGGATTAAGCTATCACCAGCTGCGTGGCATCCTGAAAAAGTACAATTTACTCGATAAAGCATAAGCAGATTGCCCACGGGGGAGATGCACTGCTAAAATAGCCTTTCATAGTCGATAAAATAATGATTTATAAATGAGTGTGCTAATTAGACGCCTGTGCCTAACAACTGCAGTTTCCTGCATGAGTTGGTTGTTGGTCGCGTGTGGCCCCCAACGACTCCCTTCCGGTTTGGTCTATTGCTCCGAAGGGAATCCCGAGTCTTTTAATCCGCAGTTGGTGACCTCTGGCACGACAATCGATGCCACCTCGCATCAAATTTATAGTCGCTTAATCGACTACGATACTCAGTCAGGCAAACTCGTTCCGGCACTGGCAACCCATTGGTCAATGTCAGAGGATGGCCTAAGTTACCGATTTGTCCTCAGGGAAAATGTCAAATTTCAATACTCATCGCGTTTTACTCCCTCTCGCACTTTTAATGCCGACGATGTGTTATTTTCTTTTAATCGCATTATTGACCCCCAACATCCTTACCATTGGGTCTCCCGCACTGGCTATCCCTTTTTCCAAAGCATTGGCTTTGCAAAGCAAGTAAAAGAGATAAAAAAGATAAATGACCATGAAGTCATTTTTTATTTAGCCCGCCAGGACGCCTCTTTTCTGTCAAATCTAGCGACCGACTTTGCGGTGATCTTATCCGCTGAATATGCGCAGCAGCAGTTAGCCCTAGGTCATCCAGAAAACGTCGATCACTTTGCCATAGGTACAGGGCCATTTACCTTAGTGCAATACGCTAAAAACGAGTATATCCGCTATCGCCGTAATCCCGATTTTTGGGGCGAGCCGGCAAAAATTGATATGCTGGTATTTGATATCACCCCAAAAAGCACTGTCAGGCTCGCTAAACTTATCGCGGGGGATTGCAGTGTGTCGGCGCTCCCTAAGGCAGGTGAACTGCCTGTGATCAAACAACATCATGACTTAATAATTGAGTCTCAACCGGGACTCAACGTCGCATTTTGGGCCTTTAACACCCAAAAGCCACCACTAGATGATGTCCGCGTACGCCGCGCCCTCGCCTATGCGGTCGATAAGCAAAATATCCTACGGGCTGTCTATCAAAATACCGCCATTGAGGCAACAGGCGTTCTGCCACCCGCCTCTTGGGCCTACGATAACAATAAAGGACTGAACGATTACAACCCACAAAAAGCGCGGGATTTACTCAAAGAAGTGGGGATAAAAAATCTCAGTATCGATATTTGGGCCATGCCAGTCGCCCGGGCTTATAACCCTAATGCGTTGAAAACCGCTGAATTAATTCAATCTGACTTAGCGAATATCGGCGTTAAGGTCAATATTGTGAGTTACGACTGGAGTGTATTTAGCCAAAGGCTCAGCCGCGATGAATATGACTCAGTGCTCATTGGTTGGAATGCCGATAACAGTGATCCCGACAATTTCTTTACCCCACTACTCAGCTGTTCGGCGATGCAGTCGAACAACAACCGCTCTCGCTGGTGTAACCGCCAATTTGATGCCATCTTAGATAGGGCGCGAGAAGTGTCGACCCAGGCAGAACGCAAAGCCATTTACCAAGAGGCCGAGGCCTTTCTAGCCGACCAAGTGCCTATGGTGAGTTTAGCCCACGCCAAACGTGTTGCCTTAACTCGTAGCAATGTCCAAAACATGCAACTCACTCCCTTTGGTGGAATCTCCTTTGCCCATACCAGCCAAGCTCCGCTGGAGGCTCACTGATGTTCAGATACCTTTTGAGACGCCTCTATCTCTTTCTTGCGACATCGCTGGTGATGGTTGGAGTACTGTTTTACACCACAGGATTATTTCCCGTTGAACGTAGTTTTGCACTGACGGGTATTCACGCTCCTACAGCAAACCAATTGGTGCAAATAGAACAAGACTACAAATTAAATGACAATCAAGCATGGCAATTCTTTGCTTATTTGCAGCAAAGATTGAGTGGTAATTTAGGGGTATCGGTCACCTCAAACCAAAGTGTTGCCGAAGAATTAAGCGCCGTCCTTCCCGCCTCGTTTGAATTAGCCATTATGGCGGCAATCATTGCCATTGGCTTAGGGGTACCACTCGGGGTTTTAGCCTCTCAAAGCCAGCATAAACTCACCCAGAATACCATTATGGCCATTACCCTTACGGGCTATTCAGTGCCCGTTTTCTGGTTGGGACTTTATCTGTCGCTCTGGTTTGGGGTCGATCTGGGCTGGTTACCTATTTCGGGACAGCTTAACTTGTTGTATGAGATTAAGCCGATCACAGGCTTTATGTTAATTGATATCTTACTTTCTGAGTCTGAATACAGCATGTCAGCCTTTAAAGATGCGCTGTTACATATCGTCTTACCCGCAACAACGTTAGCCGTTTTACCTTTTACCGTGGTCGTTCGCAGCACCCGCTCGGCCATGATGAATGTGATGAATCAGACCTTTATTCGCGCCGCCGAAGCTCGGGGAATGCACACCAGCACTATTATTTTGCGCCATGCCCTGCCCAATGCCTTAATCCCTGTGCTTAAACACCTTGGTTTAATGCTTGGCTCCTTTGCCAGCTATGCCATTGTAGTCGAAATGATTTTCTCTTGGCCTGGCGTGGGGTCTTGGCTGGTATCGGGAATTTATCAACGGGATTATACTGTTATCCAAGGCGGCATTTTGGCCGTTGCCTTGCTGATCATCTTCCTAAGTATCTTGATTGAAGTATTGCATACTGTCTTCAATCCACTGAGCAGAAAAGACCTTTATGCCGCCAGTTAAAATTTATCAAGAAGATCAAATCGCCTCCCCAATGATGCGGGTGTGGCAAAATTTTTCGGCTAACCCATTCGCCTTAGCTGGTCTGTGGACTATTGCATTCCTGCTTTTGCTAACCCTGTTTGGCCCTATGATTGCGCCTTTCCCACCCGAAGCTCAAGATCCCAGAGCATTATTATTACCTCCATCTTGGGACCCTTCAGGCACTGTGGCTCATTTTTTAGGGACAGATGATCTCGGCCGCGATATTTTTAGCCGTTTACTACATGATGCCCATTTAACCTTCGGTATGGCACTTTTAATCGTAATTACCGCCCTAGTGACAGGATTTATTATCGGTTCATTATCAGGAATGATGCGTGGCTTAAAGTCCAGCATCCTTGGTCATTTACTCGACGCACTACTGTCTATCCCCTCACTTTTGATGGCCATACTTGTGGTTGCCGTAATGGGGCCGGGGCTTGAAAATGTGTTTTGGGCAGTGGGGATTGCACTCACGCCTCAATTTGTACGCTCGATACATCAATCTGTGCATGAGGAATTGCAAAAAGAATACGTTACCGCGGCACGTTTAGATGGTGCCAACTCGCTGCAAATTTTTTGGTATGTGATCATGCCAAACGTGTGGGAAGTGGTGATTATTCAGACGACCTTAGCCATTTCTGCGGCGATTTTGGATATCGCGGCCCTCGGATTTTTAAGCTTAGGTGCACAGGCTCCGAGTCCAGAATGGGGAGCCATGGTGGCACAGGGCATAGATAATTTATTGACCGCACCTTGGACGGTAACTATTCCGGGATTAGCGATTCTTTTTAGTGTGCTGGCCATTAACTTGGTTGGTGATGGCCTACGGTCGGCGCTCGCGCCCATCAGAAACTAACTTATGCCTTTACTCGACGTACGAAATCTCACGATTGAACTCGATACGCCCCACGGCAGAGTGCGGGCGCTCGAAAAGGTCAGCCTAACACTTAATGCGGGGGAAATTCATGGCCTAGTCGGTGAATCAGGCTCTGGACGAAGTTTGTTGGCTAGGGCGATTCTTGGGATCCCTGGCCCCAATTGGACCATAACCGCCGACCGTATGATGTGGGACGGCAATAACCTTATGACGATGAGTTCGAAGGAACGCCGTAACCTGATGGGCTCAGATATGGCGATGATTTTCCAGGATCCCTCAGGCAGTCTAGACCCCGCGCAGACCGTTGGGAGTCAGTTGATGCAGGCTATGCCAAAAAATCCCAAAGCCTATTTCTGGCAACGGCGCAAACAGGCCCAACTGACAGCGCAAAAATGGCTACATAAAGTCGGTATAAAGGACCCAAAGAAAGTGATGGCGAGTTACGCTTGGGAATTGTCCGAGGGTGAATGCCAAAAAGTGATGATCGCCATGGCCGTCGCCAATCAACCGCGACTCTTGATTGCCGATGAACCGACAAACTCCATGGAGCTCAGCACTCAGGCCCAGATTTTTCGCCTACTTTCCCAACTCAATCAGCTGCAAAACGTGTCAATTTTGATCATCAGCCATGAGCTTGAAACCTTAGCCCAGTGGTGTGATCACTTGTCAGTACTCTACAGTGGCCAAGTGATGGAGTCGGGACCAACCGAGGAACTGATTGCCACTCCCTATCACCCCTACACTAAGGCATTACTCGATAACATGCCTGACTACTCGGGTATCAAAGCGCACAAGGCTATAATGCCAACGCTCCCTGGCTCAGCACCTGCGCTACAACATCTTCCCATTGGTTGCCGCCTAGGGCCAAGGTGCCCCGAGGCACAAAAGAAATGTGTAAACCAGCCAAGTTTAAGCCACCTAAAAAACCGCTACTTTGCATGCCATTTCCCTTACCACGGCGAAACAACAAATGACGACCCCACTGCTTAAAGTTAACGACCTCTATAAAAGATATGATACAGGTTATAAAGGCTTCTCACGCCAATATAACGATGCATTAGCCCCTGTGTCCTTCGAACTGAATAGTGGTGAAACCTTAGCCATAGTCGGTGAAGCGGGCTCGGGTAAGAGTACCCTTGCACGAATTCTTGTCGGTGCAGAACCGCGCAGCGGTGGTGAAATTTACTTTGAAGGTGAAGCCTTAGATAGCCGCAACATCAAACAGCGCTGCCGTTTGATCAGAATGATTTTCCAAGATCCTAATACTTCGCTCAACCCCAGACTCACTATTGGGCAACTGCTCGATGAGCCACTGCGGTTTAACACTGAGCTTTCGGCTAAAGAGCGCCATAGCCAAGTCATAGACACCTTAAGGAAAGTCGGTTTATTGCCGGAACATGCTGATTTCTATCCGCATATGATCTCCGAAGGTCAAAAACAACGGGTCGCTGTGGCGCGGGCTCTCATGCTCAACCCCAAGATTATTATTGCCGATGAGGCATTAACCGCATTGGATCTTTCTGTACGCTCGCAAATTCTAAACTTATTGCTCAAACTGCAAAAAGATCTCGGCTTGTCTTATATTTTCGTCTCCCATAATCTCAATATTATTCGCCATGTTAGCGATAAAATTATGGTATTGCATAAGGGGATTATGGTTGAAAAAGCCCCGACAGAACAGATATTTAACTCACCACAACATGAATACACCCAGAGGCTGATCCAAGAGCAGAGCCTGTTTGTCCACAAGCGTTAAACTGCTCCAACCACTTAAATAATCAGGCGAATTGGTTAAAAATAGATGCCATTTACTCGCTGAAATATTTATCCTATTGGCTATTTTGATAGAAGAAGCGTAAACATGATTATCAAACCCAAAATTCGTGGTTTTATTTGCACCACAACCCATCCCGTTGGCTGTGAAGCCAACGTTCAAGAACAAATCGCCTTAACCAAAGCCAAGGGCAAAATCGCTAATGGCCCTAAAAAGGTTTTAGTGGTGGGCTCATCAAGCGGTTACGGTCTGTCTTCACGTATCGCCGCCGCTTTCGGTAGCGATGCAGCGACCATTGGCGTGTTCTTCGAAAAGCCAGGTACAGAGGCCAAACCTGGCACTGCAGGCTGGTATAACTCTGCCGCTTTCGATAAGTTCGCCAAAGCCGCAGGCTTGTATTCTAAGAGCATTAACTGCGATGCCTTCAGCCATGAAGCTAAGCAAAAAGTGATTGAGCTTATCAAACAAGATCTCGGCGAAATCGATATGGTCGTTTACTCACTGGCATCCCCAGTGCGCAAACTGCCCGATTCGGGTGAGCTTATCCGCTCTGCACTGAAACCTATAGGTGAAACCTACACTGCGACTGCGGTTGATACCAATAAAGACTGCATCATAGAAGCGACCGTAGAGCCCGCAACCGAGCAAGAAATTGCCGATACTGTCACGGTTATGGGCGGTGAAGATTGGGAACTGTGGATCAAAGCCTTATCAGAAGCAGGTGTATTAGTCGATAACTGCAAAACGGTTGCCTATAGTTACATAGGCACTGAACTGACCTGGCCAATTTACTGGCACGGTGCCCTTGGCAAGGCCAAGATGGATTTAGATCGCGCAGCGAAAGCCTTAAATGAGCAACTGTCCGCCACTGGCGGCAGCGCTAACGTTGCGGTACTGAAGAGTGTTGTGACTCAAGCGAGTTCGGCCATTCCAGTCATGCCTTTATATATCGCTATGGTATTTAAGAAAATGCGCCAAGAAGGACTCCACGAAGGTTGTATGGAGCAAATCTACCGCATGTTCAGCGAGCGCCTATTCCGTGCCGATGGTGCTAAGCCAGAAACCGACAGCGATAATCGCCTGCGTTTAGACGATTGGGAACTGCGTGAAGAGATCCAGCAGCATTGCCGTGATTTATGGCCACAAGTGACCACAGAAAACTTGTCAGAGTTAACGGATTACCGTGAATATAAAGCTGAATTTATTAAACTCTTTGGCTTTGGTATTGAGGGTATTGATTACGATGCCGACGTTAACCCATACGTTGAGTTTGATGTTATCGAGCTCTAATCGACTGCGATAGCGAGTCACTGCTTACCACTAGGTTAAACGCCACTTTTTAGTGGCGTTTTTATTTACAACGCCCAAACTGAGATGCGCTATCGACACATTTCATCACGTTGAAAAACAAAAAGGCCAAGTGAAATCACTTGGCCTTTTAATCGAAGTTTACAAGTAGGATAACCAGTTCAATGCGCTATCCTCACTTAACTCATTCTTCTACAGGGTAAAGTACCTTGGCATTGGCTTTGAGTGAATCGATCAAGCCACGATAATCTGCTTCACTGTATTGTGCATTCAAACGTTGCTTAAGTGCATTCACTAGCTCATCACTCACGCCTTCTGCCGCGTTGACTTTATCTAGCGCAACCACAGCATAACCGTTTGCTAAACCAACGGTATCGACAACAGGAGTTGTGCTCGGTGTTGGCATTTGGAATACTTTGCCCACTATGGCAGCATCGATGGTTTGTTCACCGCGGCCCAATTTAGCTTTAGCGATTAGCGCGATATCGGCAGCACCGGCTTTAACCTGTGACAGCATTTCCTGCGCCTTAGCACGTGCGGCATCGTTCGCCTGCTCTTGTTTCAAACGGTCCGTGATATCGGCCTTTACAGTCGCTAATGGCAAAGTGCCTGCATCCTGATGCTCTTTCACACGAACCACCACCACGTGGTTAGGTTCAAGCTCAATCACTTCACTGTTTAAACCTTTCAGCATAACAGTTTCAGAGAACGCGGCTTTAACTAAGTCAGGCTTGTTTAGCGCAGCTGGAACGTTATCTCGAGAGAAAAGAGGCGTCGTCTTAATATCTACGCCCACAGCTTTAGCCGTTTCAGATAGCGTATCTGGCACTTCATAACTAGTATCGGCCAATTTGCTTTGCAAACTGTAGAATTGATCCACCGCTTTCTTGTCCTGCAACTGGGCCACAATTTTAGCCTTCACGTCGGCAAAGGGCACTGTTGCACCCGCTTGTACATCGAGTAATTTAATAATGTGAAAACCAAAATCAGTTTTAACTACGCCTGAATGCTCACCCTTATTTAACGCAAATAGCGCAGCATCAAAGCTTGGGTCCATCACTCCGGGTTCAAACCAATCCAACTTACCGCCCTGCTCCGCACTTAAAGTATCGTCAGAGTTAGCTTTAGCTAAGTCAGCAAAATCGGCACCATTGTCTAGCTGCTTAGCTAAATCTTCCGCCTTGGTTTTTGCTGCTGCTTCATCGCTACCAGGAGTGACCAGTATATGGGCCGCTAGACGCTTTTCATTCGCCACATATTGTGCCTTGTGTTCATCGTAATAAGCTTGTGCTTCTTCGTCTGAAACCGGATTATTCTTCGCGAAATCAGCGGCATTCAGTTCAACATATTCTAGGCTCACCATTTCAGGGCTCATAAACTGCCCTTGGTTTGCGTCGTAGTAGTTTTTCACTTGCTCATCGCTGACACTGGCATTAGCAAGGAATGGCGCAGAATCCACGACCAAGTAACGAATGTCGCGGGTTTGACCTTGCAGCTCGGCTAATTGTTTAGCTTCACCGGGTAACACAAACTCGGTCCCCACTAGGGCGGCAGTCAGCTGGCGACGAGTCATATCGACGCGCATCATGCTTCTAAAGGTTTGTGGTTGGTAGCCTAACTGACGCAGAATCGCTTGATAACGTTCGTTATCAAATTTACCGTCAGTTTGAAAAGCGGGTTCTGTTTTAATAGCAGCAATAATTTGCTCATCAGACACTCGCAGGCCCATAGCATGTGCGGCTTGGTCGATGAGTTTGTCGGCAACTAAACGTTCTAACACGCTCTGCTTTATGCTTTCTAGGTATTTTTCGTCGGCAGATAATGCAGCAAACATTTCACCCAGTTGTTGCTCCATACGAGAGCGTTCACTCTGGTAGGCTTGCTCTAACTCGGCTTTAGTGATCTTGTCACCGTTGACTTCTGCGGCAGGGACGTCCGATTTGGAGCCTAAATAGCTACTGACACCTGCAAATGCAAAAGATAAAATCACAAGTACGAGAATGCCTTTAGCAATCACGCCTTGCGAACCGTCGCGGATCTTTTCTAACATCAGATTTCTCGCTTGTTGCGATTAACAAAATAAAAAGGCGCATCGGTTTGAGATGCGCCTTTCTGTAATTTATGGGGATAATTCAGACGCTACCACGGGTAAGCACTAAAACCCCGAGTAATGGTTGATGTAAAACGTCAAAATCCATTACTTTCAATTCGTAAAAAGCACTGATTAAACAGTGCTTATCATTACGAATGCCTTACAAAGGCCACGATATCAAAAATTAATTGACAGCGTCTTTCAGTGCTTTACCTGCTTTAAATGCAGGAATTTTTGCTGCTGCGATTTTGATTTCTTCACCCGTTTGTGGGTTGCGACCAGTACGCTCAGCGCGCTCACGCACTTCAAAAGTACCAAAACCAACAAGAGAAATTTTATCGCCTTCTTTCAGACCTTCGGTCACAGCAGCGATAAAAGAATCCAGTGCACGGCCAGCAGCGGCTTTAGAAATGTCAGCACCAGAAGCGATTTTCTCGATTAGTTCAGATTTGTTCATGTCATCCCCTTGAATGTAATTTTTTTGCGCCGCAACCAAATCCGTCTCTAGAGCGGTCTGCGGAGGCTTTTATAACAAGCTTGAATTCAAAGTTCAAGCTGAGTTCGAAAACCAAAGAAATAAAACTGGATACAGCTCAAAGCCAGTTGCGCCAAGGGCTTGGAGCAGCTGGCTCTCCACAGACCTAGGCTACCACAGGTCTGCGCTTTGTTAAGCCCCTTTTTTCATTTTTTTTAGCGTGATAGCGCATTTTCTTGCGTTATGCCAAGTTTTTAACCACTTCGAAGCCTTCAACCGGTCTTTCAAGGGCCAGTTTTAACACTTCATCGACCCAACGTACGGGGCGAATTTCTAAGTCGGCAATCACATTGGCAGGAATTTCTTCCAAATCACGCTCGTTTTCCTTTGGAATAAGTACCAGTTTTATGCCACCACGGTGTGCTGCCAGCAGTTTTTCTTTTAAACCACCGATAGGTAACACTTCACCGCGTAAGGTAATTTCACCTGTCATGGCCACGTCGGCACGCACTGGGTTCCCCGTCAAGCTGGATACTAAAGCGGTACACATAGCCGCACCCGCCGATGGACCATCTTTTGGTGTTGCACCTTCTGGCACATGCACATGGATATCACGCTTCTCATAAAAGTCGCCGTTGATACCTAATTGCTCAGCGCGGGCACGCACCACAGTCATCGCCGCTTGAATCGACTCTTGCATCACATCGCCGAGCGATCCTGTGTAGGTCAGCTTGCCTTTACCGGGTACTGAGGTGGCTTCAATTGTCAGCAAATCACCGCCAACTTCTGTCCACGCCAAACCAGTCACTTGACCGATTTGATTATTAGACTCGGCTTTACCGTAATCGAAGCGCTGCACGCCAAGGAAAGACTTGAGGTTTTCCGCCGTCACAGTGACTGACTTGACAGATTTGTCGAGCAGGATCATCTTCACGACCTTACGGCAAATCTTCGACAATTCACGCTCGAGCGAACGTACCCCAGCTTCACGGGTGTAGTAACGGATAATGCCAATAATCGCACTGTCATCGACATGGATTTCACTGGCTTTAAGGCCATTACGTTCGATTTGCTTGGAGAGCAAATGTTGCTTCGCAATATTGAGCTTCTCATCCTCGGTATAACCCGACAGACGGATCACTTCCATACGGTCTAAGAGTGGCCCCGGAATATTCATCGAATTCGAGGTCGCCACAAACATCACATCGGATAAGTCGTAATCAACTTCGAGGTAATGGTCGTTAAAGGTCGCATTTTGCTCAGGATCGAGGACTTCCAATAAAGCAGAAGCGGGATCGCCACGCATGTCCGAACTCATCTTGTCAATTTCATCCAGCAGGAATAAGGGGTTTTTCACGCCCACTTTAGCCATTTTTTGAATGACTTTACCCGGCATAGAGCCAATGTAAGTACGGCGATGACCACGGATTTCCGCCTCATCACGCACGCCGCCTAAGGCAACACGTACATACTTACGACCCGTTGCTTTGGCAATCGATTGACCCAGCGAAGTTTTACCCACACCTGGAGGGCCAACTAAACATAGGATGGGCCCCTTAAGTTGACGCACTCGGCTCTGAACTGCCAGATATTCCAGAATACGTTCTTTAACCTTTTCAAGACCATAATGATCGGTATCAAGTACTTCTTGGGCTTTGGCTAAATCACGTTTGATTTTCGAGCGCTGGCTCCAAGGCACCGATGTCATCCAATCGACATAACTGCGCACCACAGTCGCTTCCGCCGACATAGGCGACATCATGCGTAGTTTGTTCAGCTCGGCTAAGGCTTTCTCCTTCGCTTCGCTTGGCATGTTGGCCTCTTCAATCTTACGATTTAAGGCTTCAAATTCGTCATGGCCTTCGTCTAAGTCACCCAGCTCTTTCTGGATGGCTTTCATCTGTTCGTTCAGATAATACTCGCGTTGGCTCTTTTCCATCTGCTTTTTAACGCGGGTACGGATACGTTTCTCAACCTGCAGTAGGTCGATCTCCGATTCCATCATCGCCATCAAATATTCCAGACGCTCACCGACATTGACCATCTCAAGCACAGATTGCTTATCTTCAAGCTTGAGTGGCATATGGGCGGCCATAGTATCTGCCAGACGCGCCGCTTCATCGATACCCGATAAAGAGGTCAACACTTCTGGCGGGATCTTTTTGTTCAGCTTGATATAACCTTCAAACTGACCAATGGCACTGCGCACCAACACTTCTTCCTCTTTGTCTTCCAGCGGTTCTGATTCCAGATACTCAGCCTTAGCCACAAAGAATTCTGTTTCCTGGGTATAATGGGTGATACGAGCACGACGACCACCTTCAACGAGCACTTTTACCGTACCATCTGGCAATTTCAATAACTGCAAAATAGAGGCAACGGTACCAACATCGAAAATATCATCTTTCGTCGGTTCATCTAATTCGGCATCTCTCTGCGCCACTAAAATAATCTGTTTATCCTGGGCCATTGCCGTTTCGAGACAACGAATCGACTTTTCTCGGCCAACGAACAACGGAATTACCATATGGGGATAGACCACCACATCTCGCAGTGGCAGCACGGGGAGTTCGATATGCGCTTCACGCTCTAGGGTCATAGTTCGATTCCGTTTTGGTGAATGGGATTGATAATGGAGTATATTGGGGCGCTTTATTGGGTTTCAATGGGCAATACTAAAAAAGGAGCCCAATGGGCTCCTTGTTTTTCAGTTTGCTATCGAACAGGACGATTATTGCTCGCCAGAAGCCGCTTGTGCTTCATTTCGCTCATAAATCAGGATAGGAGCAGACTCGCCACTCACCACGGACTCATCAACGACGGCCTTCACCACGCCTTCGGTTGAAGGAATGTCGTACATAGTATCGAGTAAAATACCTTCAACAATCGAACGCAGACCACGGGCACCCGTCTTACGGGACATGGCTTTATGGGCAATCGCTTTTAGCGCGTCTTCGCGGAACTCAAGCTCCACACCTTCCATCTCAAATAACGCACTGTATTGCTTAGTCAGGGCATTTTTAGGTTGAGATAGAATTTGCACTAGGGCTTCTTCATCGAGTTCAGTCAGAGTCGCAACGACAGGCAGACGGCCGATAAACTCAGGGATCAAACCATATTTGACTAAATCACCAGGTTCAACTTGAGATAAGGTTTCAGAAATCGTCGCCTTCTCTTTTTCGCCTTTCACCTGCGCACCGAAACCGATACCCGAACCAACATGTGCACGTTGCTCAATCACTTTCTCAAGCCCTGCGAACGCACCACCACAGATAAACAGGATCTTAGAGGTATCGACCTGTAAGAATTCCTGCTGTGGATGCTTACGACCACCTTGGGGTGGAACCGCGGCAACAGTGCCTTCAATCAGCTTAAGCAGTGCTTGTTGTACACCTTCACCCGAAACGTCACGGGTGATCGATGGATTGTCCGATTTACGGCTAATTTTATCGATTTCATCGATATAAACGATACCACGCTGCGCTTTCTCTACATCGTAGTCGCATTTTTGCAGCAACTTTTGAATGATGTTTTCAACGTCTTCACCCACATAACCCGCTTCAGTTAAGGTAGTGGCATCTGCCATGGTGAAAGGCACATTGAGCGAGCGTGCAAGGGTTTCAGCCAGCAGAGTTTTACCGCTACCCGTTGGGCCAATCAGCAAAATGTTGCTTTTGCCTAATTCAACCCCATCTTTAGGTGATGAATTTTTTAAGCGCTTATAGTGGTTATAAACCGCAACAGAGAGCACTTTCTTCGCTCTGTCTTGGCCAATCACATAATCGTCTAAATGCGCACGCAACTCATGTGGCGTTGGCAATTTATCGTTATCACGTTTTGGAGAGATCTCTTTAATCTCTTCACGAATAATGTCGTTACATAATTCAACGCATTCATCGCATACGTATACTGATGGACCAGCAATCAGTTTTCTCACTTCATGCTGGCTCTTACCGCAAAAAGAGCAGTACAGCAATTTACCGCTGTCACCATTATTTTTGTTGTCGCCCATTAATTACCTCATTTGCAGTCTGCTCTACTGCCAGTCTTAAATTTGCTTAACCTTTTACAGAGCATAGCCCAGTCAAAAGCAAAAATCAGCCGCGTTTCGTCATCACAGCATCAACTAAACCGTATTCCACGGCTTGAGTCGCACTCATGAAGTTGTCGCGATCGGTATCACGCTCAATCACTTCGAGTGGCTGACCAGTGTGTTCGGCAAGCATCAGGTTGAGCTTATTCTTGATGCCGATAATTTCTTGCGCGTGAATCGCGATATCAGAAGCCTGACCTTGGAAACCACCCAATGGCTGATGGATCATCACCCGGGAATTCGGCAAACAGAAACGTTTACCCTTCTCGCCACCCGCTAACAGGAAAGCCCCCATACTGGCCGCTTGGCCAATACACACAGTGCTCACGTTAGGCTTAATAAATTGCATGGTATCATAAATGGCCATACCCGCAGTCACTGAGCCGCCGGGTGAGTTGATATATAAGAAAATATCTTTATCAGGGCTTTCTGATTCCAAGAATAACAACTGCGCCACAATCAGGTTAGCCATATGTTCTTCAACTTGACCCACCAAAAAGATAATCCGCTCTTTCAATAGACGAGAATAAATATCGTATGAACGTTCACCCTTAGCAGTCTGTTCGATCACCATAGGCACTAAAGCACTTTGTATGTCTGACGCATTATGCATTATTCACTTCCCTAAATAAAAATGGCTCGCATGAGGAGCCTCATACGAGCCATTATAAATGGCGAACAGCCAACCAAGTCAAGCTTAGCTTATGCGCGACCAGTAGCCTTGTTCATAAATTCTTCAAAAGCAACTTCTTTCTCGGTCACTTTGGCAGATTTCAGCAGTGCTTCAACCGCTTGCTCTTCTAAAGCAACGTTACGCATGTTCTGCATCAGTTCTTTGTTACTGTTGTAATAAGCCACAACTTCACTTGGATCTTCGTAGGCTGACGCCATAGAAGCGATCAGACCTTGTATGCGCTCGTCTTCTGCTTTCAGTTCGTTCGTCTTGATGACTTCACCTAATAACAGACCGATTTTAACGCGACGTGCAGCCTGTTCAGTGAACAGTTCCGCTGGCAGTTCTGGCATATTAGCCGTTTGGCCACCAAAGCGTTGCATTGCTTGTTGACGCAGTACGTTAACTTCGCCATCGATCAGTGCTTTTGGTAGAGTGATGTCGTTGTTTGCTAACAGACCGTTGATCACTTGCTCTTTCACGTTAGCTTTTAACGCTTGTTCAAGTTCACGGTTCATATTTTTACGGATTTCAGTTTTCAGCGCTTCTAAGCCACCTTCACTGATACCGAACAGAGCAGCAAACTCATCGTTCACTTCTGGCAGGTTAGCCGCTTGCACTTCAGTCAGGGTAATCGCGAATTTAGCCGCTTTACCTTTCAGGTTTTCAGCGTGATATTCTTCTGGGAAAGTCACGTCAATAACAAATTCTTCGCCCGCTTTGTGACCTAAGATACCGGCTTCAAAGCCTGGGATCATACGGCCGCTACCCAATTGCAGTTCGAAATCGTCAGCTTTGCCGCCGTCGAATTCTTCACCGTCAACTGAGCCAACAAAGTTCATTTTTACTTTGTCGCCATCTGCAGCTTCACGTTCAACAGCCGCGAAAGTCGCGTGTTGCTTACGTAAAGTTTCAATCATAGTGTCAACGTCAGCGTCAGTCACTTGTGCTTTTGGTTGTTCTACTTCGATTGCATCTAAGCCTTTCAGCTCAACTTCTGGGTAGATTTCAAAGGTAGCGATAAATTCGAATTTTTCGCCATCGGTTGAACCAGGAACGAAAGTCGGTGCACCCGCAGGGTTTAACTTCTCAGCAATGATGGCTTCGATGAAGTTACGTTGCATCACTTCACCGGTGATATCTTGACGAATTGCCGCGCCATAACGTTTGTTAATGACAGTGACAGGCACTTTACCAGGACGGAAACCTGGAATACGAGCACGCTTAGCTTCACGTTGTAAACTGTCTTTAACCAGCTTTTCAATTTGTTCCGCAGGAACAGAAATGGTCAGGCGACGCTCTAGGCCTTGGGTTGCTTCAACAGAAACTTGCATTGTTTTACCTCGAAATTTGTCTAACGTCCTTTGTAATAGCCGAGTCATCAACTATTCAGGTATTCGTTTCTTGATCATTAAATTTGACTACAATGCCCACCACTACTGGCTTTTGGCACAGGTCGCTCATAGTTGATATCTATCAAGACGCGACATTATAGCCACCGTTTTCTGCAGAGTCGAGCCTCAACAGCCGAATCTGGGGTATAAAAAAAGCGACACAAGGTCGCTTTTTTTATTTTGTACTCTAAGTACTAAAAATGGGGTGACTGATGGGGCTCGAACCCACGACAACCGGAATCACAATCCGGGACTCTACCAACTGAGCTACAATCACCACTGAAACTGGTACGCCCGGCAGGATTCGAACCTGCGACCACCCGCTTAGAAGGCGGGTGCTCTATCCAACTGAGCTACGGGCGCATGGTCTGCAGAATATTCTGCATCCTAACCGATTTGGAAAGCATTTATGCTAACCCTATCATTCACCTATTTGAGTTCAAATTATGTTTGAATTCATTGAAGCAAACGACAATAAAGTGGTCGGTGATAGAGGATTCGAACCTCTGACCCTCTGGTCCCAAACCAGATGCGCTACCGGACTGCGCTAATCACCGAAGGTCTTACATTTTCAGCGCAAGATGAACACATCTGCCTGAGAACGGAGCGCATCTTATCCCCTCACTTTACACCCGTCAACGATTTTTTTAGTGATTGGCTCTAGGTGCTGAATTATCAGGCTAATACGGTTTTTTTTGTCTATTCGACCTTGGCTTTAACCATGACACAATTGCTGGGCCCTGTTAAAATAGCCGCGATTGCCAATCTCTGTGTTAACTACCGTTTTAACCATCGCCCATATAAAGGATATCCTACACCCATGACAGCCCAAATAATCGACGGCAAGGCGATTGCTCAATCCATCCGCACTCAACTTCGTGAAAAAGTCACCGCCCGCAAAGAGGCTGGACAACGCGTACCGGGTTTAGCCGTCATATTAGTGGGAGCCGATCCTGCCTCCCAGGTTTATGTTGGAAGCAAACGTAAGGCCTGTGAAGAAGTCGGCTTTATTTCCCGTTCATATGATCTCGAAACCAGCTGCACCGAAGAAGAACTACTCAAACTCATCGATGACCTCAATGATGATCCAAGCATTGACGGCATCCTAGTACAACTGCCATTGCCAGCTCATATTGAAGACTCTAAGGTTATCGAGCGAATTCGCCCCGATAAAGATGTCGATGGATTCCATCCCTATAATGTTGGCCGTTTAGCACAACGTATTCCGGTTTTACGCTCATGCACGCCGATGGGCATTATGACACTAATTAAATCCACTGGCGTCGATACCTATGGTTTAGATGCAGTTGTGGTTGGTGCGTCGAATATTGTTGGCCGTCCTATGACCTTAGAGTTGCTGCTGGCTGGCTGCACCACCACCACTTGCCACCGCTTCACTAAGAATCTAGAGCAAAAAATCCGCCAAGCTGATTTAGTGGTGGTTGCAGTGGGTAAACCCGGTTTTATTCCCGGTGAGTGGATAAAACCCGGTGCGATTGTGATTGATGTGGGTATTAATCGCTTAGATAACGGCGCCTTAGTCGGCGATGTGCAATATGAAGTGGCGGCGCAAAATGCCAGCTTTATCACCCCGGTTCCCGGCGGTGTTGGCCCGATGACGATTGCGAGCCTATTAGAAAATACCTTATATGCCGCCGAGCAGTATCATGACTAGGTTCTAGGTTCGGCAAGCATAAAAAAACCTGCATAATGCAGGTTTTTTTATTGGCTGAAGATTTTTTGATTAAAGACTATAGCTAATTAAGCTTATTTCTTACGCCAAGTGGTGCCACTTGGGCCATCTTCCAAAACCACGCCAAGTTCATTCAAACGATTGCGCGCCACATCGGCGGCGGGCCAATCTTTTTCACTGCGAGCACGGTTACGTTCAACGATTAGGGCTTCAATTTCTGCCACTTCATCGTCACTGCCCTCACCTTTAAAGAAAGCATCAGGATCTTGGCTTAATAGCCCCAGTACATCGGCTAATTGCTTCATCGCCACAGCCAGTGCAGATGCCTGAGCCATATCGGTCAGTTTTAGGCGATTGATCTCACGCACCATGTCAAAGAGGACTGAATAGGCTTCAGGCGTATTAAAGTCATCGTCCATTGCCGCTTTAAATTTAGCGACAAACTCCTGTGCAGGCGCAGCGGCAACGGTCAAGTCGACATCTTTAATCGCCGTATACAAACGCTCTAACGCCGAACGAGCTTGTTTTAAATTCTCTTCGGAGTAATTCAATTGGCTACGATAGTGACCCGATAACAGGAAGTAACGCACTGTCTCGGCATCGTAATGGCCGAGCACATCGCGAATGGTGAAGAAGTTGCCTAGGGATTTTGACATCTTTTCGCGGTCAACCATCACCATGCCCGTGTGCATCCAATAGTTTACGTATGGCGTATCATGGGCACAGCAAGACTGGGCGATTTCATTCTCATGGTGTGGGAACTGTAAGTCAGAGCCGCCGCCATGAATATCAAAATGCAGACCGAGATGTTTGCTGTTCATGGCTGAACATTCGATATGCCAGCCAGGACGACCCGGTCCCCATGGTGATTCCCACGTTGGCTCGCCGGGTTTAGACATTTTCCACAGCACGAAGTCCATTGGGTTTTGTTTGTTTTCGTCGACTTCAACTCGAGCACCGGCTTGCAGTTGATCTAAATTCTGCCCCGATAACCGGCCATAATCAGGGTAAGATGCCACGCTAAATAGCACATCGCCATCGGCGGCAACATAGGCATGACCACGTTCAAGCAAACGCTCAACCATATCGATGATTTCTTCAATATGTAGGGTTGCCCGTGGTTCAAAGTCGGGCCGCAGCATATTTAATGCATCAAAATCTCGATGCATCTCACCGATCAAACGCTCGGTTAAGGCTTCACAGCTTTCATTATTTTCGTTAGCGCGTTTAATAATTTTGTCATCGACATCGGTAATATTGCGCTGAAAATTCACCTCATAGCCCACATAACGCAGGTAACGCACTATCATGTCAAAGGAAACAAAAGTACGGCCGTGACCAATATGACAGAGATCGTATATGGTCACACCACACACGTACATCCCAATTTTTCCGGGATTGATTGGCTTAAATTCCTGTTTTTGGCGGGTAATACTGTTGTAAATCTTCAACATCGGCATTCTCTTCAATAATACATTCAGGAGTAAAATCAAGGGGTCAGTTTATCATGGCAGGACGGCTTTTGAATACTGCACTTTGCGCGCAATCCGAGATAAGTTAGAATCGCGCCACTATTTACAGAGAGTATGAAAACATGATCACATTACACACCAATTTTGGCGACGTTAAACTGCAACTGAATGCTGAAAAAGCCCCATTAACCGTAGCAAACTTTATGAAATATGTTGACGAAGGTTTCTTCGATGGCACAATTTTCCACCGTGTAATTGACGGTTTTATGATCCAAGGTGGTGGCTTCAACGAAGACATGAGCCAGAAACGTTGCCATGAACCAGTAAAAAACGAAGCCAATAACGGTTTATCAAACCGTACTGGTACTATTGCCATGGCGCGTACTTCTGATCCCCATTCAGCCACTGCACAGTTCTTCATTAATGTGAACGACAACACTTTCCTCGATTTTAAATCAGAAACCTCACAGGGTTGGGGCTACTGCGTCTTTGGTGAAGTTGTTGAAGGCATGGACATTATCGAAAAAATTAAAGCAGTGAGCACAGGCAATCGCGGCATGCATCAGGATGTGCCATTAGAAGCCGTTGTGATTGAAAAAGTCAGCGTTGCGGCATAATCCCTGCGAATGCGAACTCTATTTATAGGCGATCTACATTTAAGTGCAGATCGCCTCGATATTACTCACGCTTTTATTCGTTTCCTCGACACCGGGCTCGATGGTGCCGAGGCTCTCTATATTCTTGGTGATTTGTTTGAGGTCTGGGTGGGTGATGATATCGCCGCACCTTTTGCACTCGAACTCGCCGAAAAGCTTAAGCAAGTGTCACATAAGCTGCCAGTGTATTTTATCCACGGCAATCGTGACTTTATGCTAGGTAAACGCTTTGCCCGTGCTGCTGGCATGCAAATTTTACCCGAAATCACCTGTCTAAAGTTATACGGTGTCGACACTGTTATTTTGCACGGCGATAGCCTATGTACTTTAGATAAAGCCTATCAACGCTTTAGAAAATTACGTAGTTTTGCCCTCGCCCGTTGGCTTTACGGCTGCCTGTCTAAAAAAAGGCGCCAAGGTATTGCCGATAAAATCCGTCGTAAAAGTAAGAGCAGTAATAAGCAAAAAAGCGACACTATCATGGATGTTGAGCCCAATGCGGTCGATGCGTTATTTGCCCAAACGCACACTCAACATATGATCCACGGTCATACCCACAGACCGGCTATTCATCAACTTGATAATGGCAATAAGCGTATTGTGGTAGGGGATTGGTATGAGCAAGGCAGTGTGCTCAGCGTGAGCCCCGAAGGCATTAATTTAATTCGTTTACCCTTCGATTCGGCACCTTTACCACACGATCCAGCACAATAGACAAACAATGAAGCATATTTATTAACGGTTCTACGGAGCCGTTAATCATGGTAACCGCGGCTGGCCTTCACGCTGTTAACCCCATTAAGCATGGGCAAGGTTATAGGGGTTGCCCGCTATGAAACCGAAATTCATCATCCGCAGCCATAATCAGCTCAGCTTCCCGCTCACCAAAATAGGCAACCCGTTCACTGATATCTTCAGGCGAAACCAACTGCGCCAAACTTAAATAGTCTTCATAATGCCTCGCCTCTGAGCGCAGTAAAGACACATAAAACTTGCCTAATTCCGCATCTAAATAAGGGGCTAGCTTAGCAAAACGCTCACAGGAGCGAGCTTCGATATACGCTCCGACAATGAGTTTATCCCTCAGGATATCTTTTTCATGGGTGGTCACATGGCTCATCATGCCCTTGGCGTAACGGCCAGCACGAATATTTCGGTAAGGAATGTGTCTGGCGTGCATCAATTCCAATACTTGCTCGAAGTGATGAAACTCTTCCTTAATCAATCGGATCAGAGGGGGAATAAGGTTCTGCGCAAATGTAAAGTGTTCATTAGGCAGCAACTGTGCGACCAATTCATTCTTTTTTACATCGCGGGCAAGAAATTGCTCAATATTGCGATCCTTAAGATAAACAAACTCCTCGTAGGGTTTAGCCCAAGTTAATAACGAGCGGCCGCTGTCCTTACTCAAGGCATAACGTCTTAACAAGAACATGGCGGTCTGAGCGGCCTTTAACTCGCAGTTACAGTGGTCTATTAGTAACTCATCTAAAGAAGCTTCTGCACGTGCGATATCAATCCAAGTTTGGGGCGTTTCACAACGAAGAAATCCATGAATAGGGGCCAATAATTGCTGCATAGCTCAGTCAACCTCATTAAAAAATCACGCTATTTTACGCATATTTAGCCATAAGCTATAGCATTAGCTTTCAGTAAACTTGACGGCCTGAACTTTTTGTTCAATAAATAATCTACACTCTAAAGAACTGAGATCCGGATCACTAAGACGGATCCCAAGGGTGAAACCAATTGTGATTTAAAAGGACAGGAGATCATTTTAATCACAATTGCGGAGCTGTTATCAGCTCGTCTGACGTTTGGCGAGCCATTCATCAATGCTGAACAAGGATAATTATAATGATACTGAATCACTTAATGGGGCTATACACTCATCCTAAACAAGAGTGGCAGACGATTGAAAAAAACCATGAAGCACTCAAAAGTAGCTTAAGTCATGTGTTACTTATTGCCTTAATTCCTGCAATTTGCAGTTATATTGCCACGGCATATATAGGCTGGAATCCTGGGGCGGGCGATCCTATTTACCTTACCCCTCAAAGCGCGATGTTTATGTCAGCGGGCATGTATCTAGGCCTGATTGGCGGTGTGTTCGCTCTCGCCTATTTAGCCTATTGGATGGCAAAAACCTTCGATGCACAACCAACTTATACGCAAGCATTAGAGCTTGCTTCCTACACAGCAACCCCTTTGTTTATGGTGGGGCTCGCAGCACTATATCCCGTACTCTGGTTTATTATGATTGTTGGGCTGATTGGTTTAGCCTATTCGGTCTATTTGCTCTACGCTGGCGTGCCTATCATTATGAATATTCCTGAGGAGAAAGGCTTCATCTACGCCAGTTCTATGGTTACTGCGGGTCTTGTGCTCCTCGTGGGATTAATGGCTGCGAGTGTTATCCTTTGGAGTTTAGGATTTGGACCTATGTATCAATAACAGCGAAAGCCTATTGGCACTCGATTGTCCTATTCCGTGAAAATAAAAAAGCCGTAAAAATAAAAAAGGCCCCTAGATAACATCTATGGGCCTTCTTGTATATGTTAGCCATCGAGCTTAACTTAGCGCTCGATCGACAGATTAGCGCAACGCTTATTCAAACACTTATTCGAAAGAGTCACGCAGTGCAACCGTGAGGTTAAAGACTAAATGCTGTGGTGTTGAGTCTTTATTATCGGCACAGAAATAACCTTCACGCTCAAACTGATAAGCTTTTTCTGCTGGTGCATTCGCTAGGCTTGCTTCAGCAAAACCGTGCACCACCACTAATGATTCAGGGTTTAGTACTTCATCCACAGTCTCAGCCGCTGCTGGATTGGGATCGGTAAATAAACGCTGATAGAGACGGAATTCAGCAGGCTTGGCAGTAGATGCCTCAACCCAGTGGATCACGCCTTTGACCTTACGGCCATCAGCAGGATTTTTACCTAAGGTTTCAGGATCATAAGTACAGTAAACCGTAGTGATATTGCCTTCGCTGTCTTTGTCACAACGCTCAGCTTTAATCACATAGGCATTACGTAAACGCACTTCTTTACCTGTGACTAAACGCTTGTATTGCTTGTTGGCTTCCTCTTTAAAATCAGCTACATCAATCAATATTTCACGGCCAAAGGCGAGTTCACGAGTGCCCATGCTCTCATCATTGGGATGAGCGGCCGCTTGAATGTACTCAAGCTCACCTTCGGCATAGTTTTCGATGATCACTTTTAATGGACGTAACACGGCCATCGCTCGCGGTGCATGTTCGTTCAACTCTTCACGAATACACGCATCGAGCATGGCCACTTCGATCATATTATCTTGCTTAGTGATACCAATGCGCTGACAAAACTCACGAATGGATGCTGGCGTATAGCCACGGCGACGCAAGCCCGCAATGGTTGGCATACGTGGATCGTCCCAACCTGAGACGAGTTTGCGAGTCACCAGATCGTTTAGCTTACGCTTGGACATCAAGGTATATTCGAGATTCAAGCGGGAAAACTCGTACTGACGGGTACGGTTTGGCACTTGAAAATCATCTAAATTATCCAATACCCAGTCGTATAAGCGGCGGTTGTCTTGGAACTCTAACGTACATAATGAATGGGTAATATGTTCCAAAGCATCGGAAATACAGTGGGTAAAATCGTACATAGGATATATGCACCACTTATCACCCGTTTGGTGATGATGTGCAAAGCGAATGCGGTAAATAACCGGATCGCGCATACACATAAAGGGCGATGCCATATCGATCTTGGCACGCAGCGCACACTCACCTTCTTTGAATTCACCCAAACGCATTTTTTCAAATAAACGCAGATTTTCTTCCACGGAAGTATCGCGATATGGGCTATTTTTGCCCGGCTCTCTTAGAGTGCCACGGTATTCACGGGTTTCATCGGCATTCAAGAAACATACATAGGCCAAACCTTTATTGATCAGTTCCACCGCATATTGATGTAACTGGTCAAAATAATTAGATGAATAACGAACATCACCATCCCATTGGAATCCAAGCCAACGCACATCCGCCTGAATAGAATTAACATAATCTATGTCTTCTTTTTCAGGATTGGTATCGTCAAAACGTAAATTGCATAGACCTTTATAGTCACGCGCTATACCAAAGTTTAGGCAAATAGACTTTGCATGGCCTATATGTAAGTAGCCATTCGGCTCTGGCGGGAAACGGGTCTGCACACTCGTGTGCTTACCGCTCTGCAGATCCTCATCTATGATATTACGAATAAAGTTACTCGGACGTACTTCAGTGTCCACATGACTCATGGAATTCCTCTTTGCGAACAATGGCAATTTTAAGAAAACCAGCATGATCCTACAGATCACTACTAGTTACAATGCCTAGTGTTAAAAACTCTGGCTTTTAGGCAGTCTGGGGTTATTGCCGTGATAGTAAAACAATAAAAGCAGCCATGAAAGCTGCTTTTATCTCTGTCTTCATTGGGCTGGTATGTCTTATTCAGTAATGATACGGATCCCAGGAATGATCTGCTGCGTTCTTTTTCCCTTATGTTTAAGCCAAAGGTAGAACCCCGCTAAGGCCAATAGGAAGAAACCAATCCACAGGCTCGATTGTAGCGGATGCGCACTAAAGGTCGCCCCTTGGTACACTATGGTGGCCGAGCCATAGGCCAATGCAAAAGTCCAAGTCGCAGCAAAAGTCGCCCAGCGAGAACCAAATTCGTTGACTAAAGCCCCCATAGCCGCAACACAAGGCGTGTAGAGTAAGATAAATAATAAGTAGGAGAACGCAGCAATCTTAGTGGTAAAACCCGATTGCAACGCGCTGAACGTGGTGTTCTCTACGCCCAATGTTTCAGCTGCAGCCTGGGTGGTTGACACATCGCCTACGGATAATTTAAGGGGATCTTCTAAATCCAAACCAAATAAATTGGCTGGGATCGTTGCTAAGGCCTCTTTAAAGCTATCAGCCAACGGTGTCAAACCATCGTCACCCGCAGCGGCATTGCTATATAAGCTATTAAGCGTGCCCACGACGGCTTCTTTCGCAAAAATACCCGTAATAATCCCTACGGTGGCAGGCCAGTTATCCTGCTCGATTCCCATGGGGGCAAATATTGGCGTCACCTTTTGACTCGCCACACTCAATAATGAAGCTTGGCTATCCTCGTGGCCGAAGGTGCCATCAACACCAATGGCATTGATAAAGTTTAATAGGGTCACCACTAACACTATGGTTTTGCCCGCACCGAGAATAAAGCTCTTAGTCCGTTTCCCCGTACGCACCATGACCGCCTTAAGCTTAGGTAATTCGTAACTGGGTAGCTCCATCACCACCGCGCTGCTAGTGCCCGGCAATAAGGTGCTTCTTAGCAATAGGCCAGTACCAATCGCGGCAAAAATGCCCAGAATATAGAGTAAGAAAACCAAGTTCTGACCCGAATCAGGGAAAAACGCCGCGGCAAAGAGTGCATAAACGGGTAAACGAGCACCGCAGGACATAAAGGGCGCCATCATGCCTGTGACAATACGCTCACGCTCACTGCCTAAGGTACGTGTCGCCATAATCGCAGGCACTGAACAGCCAAAGCCAACAATCATAGGCACAAAGGCTTTGCCTGGCAGACCGATACGGCGCATTAAACCATCGACCACAAATGCAGCACGGGCCATATAACCTGAACCTTCAAGCACCGATAAACCGAGGAACAGTGCGGCAATCACCGGAATAAAGGTCGATACTGTTTGAATTCCTTGGCCAACACCACCCGCCAAGATAGTGACCAACCAAGCTGGAGAGCCCATGCTTGTCAAGAATGAGCCGAAGTGATCGACAAAAAGTGCGCCAGCAAACACATCGAAGAAATCGATAAAGGCACTGCCGATATTGATGCTGAACATAAACATCAAGTACATAACAAATAAAAATACCGGAATGCCAAGTACGGGGTGTAACACCAGCTTATCTAATTTGTCGGTCAGTGTCAGAAAGTCATCCGCTTTCACTGAGCTTTTGAACACACGTTCAACAAAATTGAATCTTGTGGTAGCAACCATCACTTCAATATCATGGCCTTGCGAAGATATTTGTGCAGTGCAAGTGTTCACTTCATCCTGCAGTTCGGCATTCTTGCAGCTACCGCAGCCCGACCCATTTCCGAGCATTGCTAAGGCTCGGCCGCGGCTTAATTGGGGATCTTTGCTGCAAAGTAAACTCACACCCGCTTCAATTTGCGCATCATACTTGAGCATTAATGGTGCTTCAGACACTTTGCCTTGGAGCAAATCCAGCACTTGCGCTTGTACTTTAGCGACATCGGCGCTATCCCGAGAACAAACCCCGATAACGGGACACCCCAGCTCTTGGCTCATCTTCTGCACATCGACTTTGATGCCGCGTTTGATCGCCGCATCAATCTTATTGAGCACAACCACCATAGGAATCGCGAGTTCTCGCAGTTGGGCCGTAAGGTATAAATGTCGCTCTATGTTAGTAGCATCGACTAAATTGATAATGCCATCAACCCGTTGTTCGGCTATATATTGTTGGGCGATTTGCTCGTCGAGGGAACAATCACAACTGCTGCCCGCGGGCAATAAATCATAAATGCCGGGCAAGTCAGTCAAATACACATCAGCACCATTTAAGGTGAAATGACCGGTTTTTTTCTCAACCGTCACACCTGACCAGTTACCGACCTGCTGATTCGCGCCAGTCAGCGCGTTAAAGAGTGTCGATTTACCCGCATTAGGGTTACCGACGGTGACGCAATGAAACTGCTTAGTCATTCGCCTTTTCCACCTCAATGATGTCTGCCAAGTCTCTGCGCATACAAAGTTTACTACCACGAATATCCAATTCTAAACCTGAGCCCATAGGCGCACGTCGGATCAAAGCAAATCGCGTATTCGGCGTGATCCCCATGGATAATAATTTGCGCTTCACTGTCTGCGGCAGATCTAATCGCCCGATTTCAGAAATAATGCCACGATCACCGGGACTGAGTTCGCTTAACTTCATTATGTATTCCACCTTGCAACCGCTTCAGCTTGAAAACTGTGTCCATTGTAACTGAGCCATAAACCGAATAATTTTACCTAGATCAATATTTTTGACTGGTAACGATAATAATTTTCAATTGTGTTGGGTATTATGTGACAAAAATCCCCATGAATAAACGGCCTGCAGAAAATAAAAATCCATATTCAGCCTCATCCACTCCCAAAGTTAAAAAGAAGGTAAACAAACAGCCACCGAACACGAGTGTGACCCAAGTCACATTTAGTCATTATAACCAGCGAAATCATCCCTCTTTACAGTCAAAACCCCGCCAAAATGTTAAGCGGTTGTCATAAAGATGTTCTAATATTAATCAACTTGATTGGGCTAAATTAGCAATATCGAAAGCTTGGAAAATAACAAATAAAACGCACTCGGGAAAAGATGAACATGGATATAAGGCTAAAGTTCAATAGCATAGTGAAAGCTATGTTTGCTGTTATGTTGGCAATAGTGAGCCTTTCGGCCCCGGCAACCCCCTGGGATGATAAAAGCCCAGAGGAAGTTGTAGCAACATTAGACAAAAAATTTGCCGAAGGTCAATACTCTGCGAAGGGGGCAGATACTTGCCTGATGTGCCACAAAAAAAGTGCCGTGGTAATGGCAATATTTGATGGTGTGCATGGCAACCCCACTATAAAAGACTCCCCGATGGCAGATTTGCAGTGTGAGGCCTGCCACGGTCCGCTCGGCACCCATAATAAAGGAGGCAAAGAGCCAATGATTACCTTTGGCCAAGATTCTCCGGTACCTGCTCAAAAACAAAATAGTGTCTGCATGAGCTGCCACAATGACGACCAACGCATTGCCTGGAAAGGTAATCACCACGATAACGCCGATATCGCCTGCAGCAGCTGCCATCAAGTTCATACAGCAAAAGATCCTATCGGTGATAAGGCCAACGAAGTCGCCATCTGTAGCCAGTGTCATACCCAGCAAAAAGCCGACATCCACAAACGCTCTGCCCATCCGTTGCAGTGGCAACAAATGGTGTGTAGCGATTGCCATAACCCCCATGGCAGTTTAAACGATTCAAGCTTGAAGCAAATGAGCGTGAATGAAAATTGCTATAGCTGCCACGCCGAAAAACGGGGGCCCAAGCTATGGGAACATGCCCCTGTCACAGACAACTGTGCTAATTGCCATAACCCCCATGGTAGCGTCAATGAGGCAATGTTAATTAGTAAGCTACCCCAGTTGTGTCAGCAGTGTCACGCTTCCGATGGTCATAGCAGCAATGCTTACTTCGGCAATCAAACCAATGCCTTCACCTCGGGCAATTCCTGTATGAATTGCCATGGGCAAATACATGGTTCAAACCATCCATCGGGCAAGTTACTACAGAGATAACAAGGGAATGATCATGCAAATAGCTAAAATGTCTCATCATAGCGCTTGTTTTTCACTCACTTTGCTTGCTTGGGCGATAAGCAGCGCCCTCACTCAAGCCCATGCCGAAGGCTATGAGCTACAAAAAGCCAATCGCGATAACATTAAAACTGCGGCATGGAGTTGTAAGCAATGCCAACCTAAAACGGGCCATACTGGTGAGGTAAGTGCCACCCTCGCCTACAATGACGGCGAAGACAGCCGCTTCGGAAATGTGACAGGTACGGATAAGGATGGCCTCGTTGGCGCCGTCGGTGCCGATATGCAGTACAAAACACCGACGGGTTATCAAACCCAACTCGTTATCGATAACTTAGGTTATGATGCAGGCTCGGCCAAACTCTCCACTGGAAGACCGGGTAACTACCAAATCAACTTAGGTTATCGAGGCTTAGCAAACTATAACCACAATCAGTTAAAGAGCCCCTATGTTGCAGAACAAGATAAGATGCTGTTACCCGATAACTGGGTCACGGGCGGCACCACGCAAACTATGCCTATGTTGCAGAGCAGCCTAGTTAATCAAGATTTGAGCCTGCAGCGGGATCGCTTCACACTCGGTGGTTACTATGCGGGCAAAATGTCATCGAACAGTCAGTATAAAGCCTCACTAAGCTACCAACATGAAGACCGCAGCGGTGCAAAAAAAACCAGTGCTAATATACTCACCAATAGTGTGATGCTCGCTCAACCCATTGATGACAGTAACGATCAAGTCGATGCTAGCATTTATTTTAGTGGTACGGGTTGGCAGGCTGGTATCAATAGCCAGATGAGCCAATATAAAAATGATCACCAGGCATTGCAGTGGCAATCGGCTTACACACCCACCTTTGGTGCCGCATATATAGGGCAGAATGCAGTTGACCCTGACAATAAGGCCTATCGAGTGGCAGCAGAAGCCTCCGGTGGTGCCAATGGTCATAATGTGCTCATGCACACAGGTTTTAGCCGCATGTCCCAAGATGAGGCATTTGTCCCAGCCACTATCAATGGTCCCTCGCCTGTATTACCCACAGATAGCCTAGAAGGCCAAGTGGATATCCTCGAGATGATCCTGAAATATTCAGGGCGGATCACCCAAGATTTCAGCGTACAGGCAAGCTATAACTATCAAGATAGGGACAATAAAACCAAGAAGTTAGACTTTCCACAGGTTATCACCGACAGTTTTCACCAGGGCACGGCGCAAAACAGCCTCTATGATAAACAAACCAAAAAGTTCGAACTTAAAGGTAAATACCGTTTTACATCATCGGCCTATGCCGAAGCGGGCTACATTCGTGATGAAAATGATTACTCCGAGCTTGATCGGCAATCCGTCGATGAGTACGGCGTATTTGCTAAACTGAGTTATCGTTATTCGCCCACTTGGTCGGCCTGGTTAAAAGGAGAAGCACTGGAGCGGGATGGGAGTGAATACGATCCGGTAGCAACAACCCAGAGTCCCAGTAACCCTTGGCTACGTAAATCCTATCTTGCGGACAGAAAAAGACAGAAAGTCACCTTACACACAGATTATCAAACTGATATTGGCCTCTCGCTGGGCGCCAGCTTACACAGTGTCGATGACGATTATCACCATACCCAAGTGGGTCTCACTCAAGTGTCCTACCTAGGTTATGACGTATCGGCACAATATGTCGTCAGCAATGATCTCAGTTTAAATGCCTACCTCAATCAAGATTGGCGCGACTCTGACCAAGCGGGGAGTAACACCTTCTCTACCCCCGATTGGTACAGTACATCCGAAGAGAAATCCACCCTTATTGGCGCAGGCATAGTCTATCAAAATCTATTCGATAACCACCTCGACATAGGCTTGGATTATAGCTATTCGAATGGTCAGAGTGACACAGACGTCACCTATGGTATCACCAGTCCCTACGGCGACTACTACACCCGCAAACACAATATTAATGCCTACGCCAAATATAAGTTTGCCGAGAGTATGTCACTGCGTGTCGATTGGTTATTCGAGAAATATCAAGATGCGAACTGGCAAAACCAAGGCACTACGTGGGATAGCACCCCCAATGTGCTCAGTTTCGGCGATATGACCCATGACTATAACGCCCATTACCTAGGCTTGACCTTAAGCTACCAAATGTAACTTAGGTATTTACAGCGTATTCCAAGGATAGAAATATGAACAAGTTTGCAAGATTTAGCACTCAATTCAGTCTGATGCTGGCCTTTGTCACCCTATTTACCGCCTGCGGCGGTGATGATGGAAAAGATGGAAACTCAGGTGAGCCAGGAAAGCCCCCAGCGCTTACTATTACCGATCTAAACCTGATAGTGGACAAAGTCACCCTGCTGGAAGGCATTGCTCAAGTTGACTTTCAAGTGAGTAACCAAGATGACGAGGCCATTATTGGTATTCCATCGGCCACCTTTATCGCTGCGCAATTGCTTCCACAAGGTTTTACGGGGGCCGGGAATAGCAGCGAATGGCAACACTTTACCGCCGAAACCTGTGCGACAAGTTGCCCAGGTACCTTCACAGATCATAAAAACGGTCACTACAGTTACACCTTCAGTGCACCGTTTAATGGCATGAATGGGGTGACGTTTATGCCCGAAGCGACCCAAAGAATGGTGGTCAAAATCGGCGGCGATAAACTTGCCGATAACACGCCCTTACCCATTACCAATCAACACTATGACTGGCAATCATCCGGACAGACTGTCGCCTACACCCGCAACTTAGTCACCATAGAAACCTGTAATAGTTGCCACAGCAATCTTGCTTTCCATGGCAGTAAATATAATCAAATCGAAACCTGCGTCACCTGTCATAACAGCAAAAAAGTCAGTAACCCAGCGGATATTTTCCCACAAATGATCCACAGCAAGCATTTAACCGGTTTCCCGCAACCCATCAGTGATTGCCAAACCTGTCATGCCGATAATCCAGCGTTAGCCGAACAGCAAAACTGGCATAGAGTCCCCACAATGCAAGCTTGCGGCGCCTGCCACACACAAATTAATTTCCCTGCAGGAGAAGGTCATCCAGTACAAATGGATAACAGCAATTGCGTGGCTTGCCATAACGCAGAGTGGACTGCAAATGTACACAGTGATGAAGATCAAACCGCTGCACTCATGCAGTTTAACCCTAGCATCACCAGTGCCAGTATGGATGCCAGTGGAACTGTCACAGTCACCGTTAAACTGATAAACCCAACCACAGGCACCGTCTACAGCGATAGTGCAGATAAGCTAAAATTTATCAGTGACTTAAGGGTTTATGCCAACTGGGGAACCAGTTTTGATTATACCACTCGCTCTGCCCGCTCGATTAAACTGCCGGAATCCGCCCCAGTGTCAGGCTCGAATGGCATTTATACCTATACGATTTCGGGTCTTACTGTGCCTACGGGAACTGAAGCGGATCACGGCGGACTCGCAATTCAAGGCCGAGTCTGCGCTAAAGACAGGGTTCTGGTGGACTGCAGTACTGAACTAGCAGAAGTACTAGTGATTAAAGCCAGCCACAGCTATTTTGATATGGCAGCATTAAGCACCGAAGGACGCCGTACCGTCGTTAGTAATGCAACCTGCGGCAATTGCCATGGCGATCAAAAGCTTAATATTCACGGCTCACGCAACGATCTCGGTGGTCAATGTCAGCTATGCCATAATGCCAATATGCTGGCCGATGCCACGGCGGCAAACCCTTCCACCACGTCATTTGACTTTAAGCAGTTGATCCACGGTATTCACACCAGTCAGTTTGCTGGCTTTGAAAGTCTAAACTACCCAGGAAAAATAGGTAACTGTGCCCAGTGCCATGTCAAAGATGCCGCGGGTATCTCTACGGTTGCCTTGCCGCTAAATGAGGCTGTACAACCCCTAGCCCTCAATAACGGTACATTTACCAGCCCTATTGCTGCGGTGTGCAGTAACTGTCACACCAGCGATGCAACCCATAGCCACATGATGCAGCAAGGTGCAATGTTTGCGGGAACCAAAGCCGATGCAACCGCAGGCACCGAAACTTGCACTTTCTGTCATGGACAAGGTGCTGTGGCCGACGTACTAAAAATGCACCCAATAAACTAACCCTCTGATGCTGGTCCAAAAGACCAGCAACTGCAGATATAAAAGGAACTCATACTATGCAGTCATCTACCCCTAAAGAAATAGTCAGATCTCAGTCACATTACCCACTTAAAATGACTGATAAATACCAGTGACTTAGTTAGCCTTACAGATGGAAAACTAATTCCACACATCTTATACGGGTAATGAGATTTATTCTTATCTACCAAAGTGTTTGATGATGATTACAACTATTGCAGGGAAATATCATGATGAAACGGTTCAATTTCAATACCGCAACAAAAGCGATGTTGGGTGCCGGTTTACTCTCTCTACTACTCGTCGGTTGCGGTGGCGATGATGGTAAAGATGGTGAAGACGGTCAACCAGGAGTTGTCGGTGTAAATATCGACTCTACTTCGACACTTAAAGCAAGTTTTACCAATGCTACGGTCGATGCGGGTAAAGTGACTGTTAACTTTACATTGGAAAATGCTAACGGTGTTGCCGTTCTTGGTTTAACGAAAGATCACGACATACGTTTTGGTATCGCACAGCTGACTCACGTTACTGAAGCAACAGCCGACCCAGCGAAACCTGCTGATCGTGGCTTCCAATGGCAAGCCTATATCAATGCCAAGAAAGAGCCAGGCACTGCGCCAACTGGCGTCGATAATTTAAACCCTTCGGCACAATATCAAGCTAACGTCGAAGCTGCCAGTAAGTGTGATACATGTTTAGTAGACAATGGCGATGGTAGTTATAGCTACACCTATCAGACTAATATTGCGAATATAACAGAGCCTTTAACCGTCACTTATAATGCAGACGCGACTCAAAGAGCTACGTTAGAACTTGAATTACCGCAATTAGCGGCAAATGCTCACTTAGATTGGCAACCATCAACAGGTAAAACAGAAGGCATTCAAACTCGCAATGTCGTTTCAATCCAAGCTTGTTACACCTGTCACCAACCTGAAAGTCTAGAATTACACGGTGGCCGTAGAGTTGATATTGAGAACTGTGCATCTTGCCATACTGCGACCTCAGGCGATCCAGAGTCAGGTAATAGCATTGAATTCACTTACATGATCCATGCTATCCACAAAGGTGGCGAACGTCATACCTTCGATGCAACAGGTGCAGAAGTACCAGCTCCTTATAAAATTGTAGGTTATGGTGGTAAAGTCATTGACTACGGCAATGTCGGTTTCCCATTAAAACCTGCGGTTGAGTGCTCAGCTTGTCACGTTGAAGGAACTGGTGCGCCAGCCAATGCTGATCTATTTAAAACCGATTTAAGCAATCAAGCCTGTATTGGTTGCCATACTGAAAAACCATCTTCACACCACAGCAGCACAGATTGTACGTCTTGCCACAATGCTACCGAGCCTTACGGCGGTACTGGTAGTGCGGTTAAGCGTCATGGTGATGTACTGAAAGCCTATTCTGAAACTAAAGCCATGGGCATCAAATTCAGTAATGTTGGCGTAAATGACACTGGTAAGATCACCTTTGATGTACAAGTTGTTGATAAAGATGGTAATGCTATCGATAAAGCCTTTGTAAACCAAGATTCACGTGTCGTAGTTGCATGGGATTCTGATAAAGATTACCCAAGCTATGCTGATGCATCTTACAGTGCTCGCCGTATTCAGTTGAAAACGGGCGTCTACAATGAGGCAACGAAAGTTTACTCTATAGTAGGAAGCAGTTTTAATTTACCTGCCGATGCAAACGGTAAAACATTCGAACTCTGGTCAGCATTAGAAGTATGTTTCAACAATGGTGGCTACGGTGTTGCAGATGTGGTTATGACTGATTGTGCTACAGCTGATGTACGTAAGGTTCCTGTCAAAGAAGCACCATATCACTTTGTCTGGAAAGATACTGGTGTTGATAGCTCTGCAACAGCCAAAACCCGCCGTGAAATCATTGACCCAACTAAGTGTCAAGGTTGTCACAATCAAGAAATCCACCATTATGACAATGGTGTAAACTGTCAGACTTGCCATACTTCGGATAAGACCTTGAAGACAGATTCAAACTATCCAGGTGGCAAAATTCCAACTAGCTTTGCTTGGAAGGCCCACGAGCGTGAAGGCCATTATCTGAAGTATGGTGGCGTTCAATCAGGTACTGTACTAAAAACTGATTGTTCAACCTGTCACACAGATAAAGGTATTACCTTAGGACGTGCTCCAGAACGTGCATGGCGCTACGGTGATATCAATAACAATGGCGCTGATATATGGGTATCCTCTGATGCTGGCGCTTGTTTAAGTTGTCACCAGAAATATCTGTCTGATTCTACTAAATCTCACATTGAGACTAACGGTGGTATCCTAAATGGTACCAGTGCAGCCGATGTTCAAACTCGTGCATCGGAAAGCTGTGCCGTTTGCCATACACCAACTCAATTACGTGAAGTTCACGGTAATTAGTCATAACACTTAATAAAGTAAAGTGACCATTTTAGAGAGAGGTTAACACCTCTCTCTTTTTGTTATTGCAACGCCAAAAACCGCTGTTTTTTTGATCTAAAATCATTTTTCCCACTTGGTTTAACTACCTCTTTAGAAATAGAAAGATCCAAGTCACACATTAGCAAAGGCCTTGAAGATTTTAAGTGCATGTTAGGTTAGCCTTTCCTTGGGGAATTCTATTTCCAGCATCAACTTAAGTCGCCTCTAGTGACCAAAAACACAGACATAGAATCTGTCGGATCTAGAACATAAAAACTTAAGCAATGCCAAACCTATGCAGGGAAAAAAATGATGAACGCACAAAAATCTAAAATCGCACTGCTGCTGGCAGCAAGTGCAGTCACTATGGCCTTAACGGGTTGTGGTGGCAGCGATGGTAAAGATGGTAATCCCGGTGAACCTGGTGGCGAACCCGCTCCAGCGATTCAAACCCTTAATTTTACCTTTAACAAATCAGTTGTGACTAACGGTGTGCCTAGTGTTGAGTTCACCGTCACCAACGAAGATGACTTACCTGTGGTGGGTCTGCAAAAGATGCGCTTCGCCGCAGCACAGCTGATCCCGCAAGGTGCTACGGGTGCGGGCAATGCCTCACAGTGGCAATACTTTGGCGATGAAACCTGTGATCTTGCCACCACTTGCCCAGGCACTTTTGTTGACCAGAAAAACGGTCACTACAGCTATACCTTCAATATGAACCTGACCGCAAACACTAAGGTCACCTACAATGCACAACTAGCCCAACGCGTCTTGATTCGTGCCTATAACACTCCATTGCTCGATGGTACTCAAGTCCCTAACAGTAATGCCTTTGTCGACTTCACCGCCGATACGGGTGCCGCCCCCACATACAGCCGCAAAATTGTCGCCACTGAAAGCTGTAACACTTGCCATCAGGACTTAGCTAATGTGAAGCATGGCGGTGCTTACTCAGATGTAAACTACTGCGCGACTTGCCACACCGCAGGCAAAGTGGGTGTAGGTAAAGAGTTCAATGTTCTCGTTCACGCTAAACACAAAGACCTGACCTTAGGTTCATTGGAAAGCTGCCAAAGCTGTCATGCTGCAAACGATGCCGCGCCAGATTGGGGTAATTGGTCACGTATTCCAACTGCCGCTACCTGTGGAAGCTGTCATAGCACAGTGGACTTCGCCGCAGGTAAAGGCCATTCACAACAGCTGGATAACTCCAACTGTATCGCCTGCCATAATAGCGATTGGACTACAGAACTTCACACTAGCAAGACCGCGGATAAAAAAGCAGTTATCGCTCAGTTAGGCATGTCAGCCACACTGGCGGGTCAAGCCGATGACACGGCAATATTAACCGTATCTATCCTTGATAAAAACGGTCAAGTCATGGATGCCGTAGCAGTTCAAGACAAGATTAAACGCTTAGAAACTATCACCAACGTCGGCCCTAACTTCCCAATCATGGGTTACAACAAGAGCCCAGGTAGTGGTGCGGCAAAAATCGCAAAAGACTTAGTCAAAGATGGTGCACTGCAAGAGGGTGTAACCTTAGTTGATGGTAAGTTCGTCTTCACCACACCTGCACTGCCCTTTGGCGCGGGAGATACAGATACCGCCTTTACCTTTATCGGTCTAGAGATGTGTAACTCTGGTACAAGCCTAAGCGCATGTACCGCTGATAGCGCAACGACCAGCATGAAAGCCGAGTTAGCGTTTGGTACTAAATCCGGTAATGCACCTAGCATGCGCCATGTAAACTCGGTTAACTTCAGCACTTGCCAAGGTTGTCACAGTGATAGCTTCGAGCTTCACAAGGGTCACCATGCTGGCTTTGTGATGACAGAACAAGTATCACATGCCAAAGATACCAATGGTAACCCCATAGTCGGTGTGGATGCTTGTGTGGCCTGTCATACCCCTGATGGTACCTATGCGAGCGGTGCAAACAAAGGTGGTTTCGAGATGAAACTGCATGTGGTTCACGGTGAGCAAGGCGTGATCAAAGAATGTACCCAGTGCCATAACGACTTCAACTTAGATGCATTCAAAGTGAAAGGTGCACTGGCAACATCGGCGGGTAAATACACCACCCCAATCACGGCAACTTGTACTTCATGCCACGCGCCAGAATCGATTGGCCACGGCTTAGAAAACATGGGCGCGATAGTGAATGGCGACTATGTTCAAGCCAACCAAGCGGCACAGTCAGAAACCTGTTTCTACTGCCATACCCCAACAGTTGCAGATCACACTCAAGTGAAAATGTAATTTGCCCAAGCAGGGGGAGCTCGCTCCCCCTTTCTGGAATTTTGTTGGGACAAATTGGGAAGCCTATTATGAAGAACAGCCACAAAATGAAAAACCTACTGCCGGCATTGGTCATGTCGATGGCAATGTCTGCCGTCATGGCATTATGCATCGCACCGAGTGCTCACGCCTCGAAGTGGGATGAAAAAATGACCCCAGAGCAAGTGGAAGCGACCCTAGATAAGAAGTTTGCTGAAGGCAACTACTCACCTAAAGGCGCCGATTCTTGCTTGATGTGCCATAAAAAATCCGAAAAAGTCATGGACCTGTTCAAAGGTGTCCACGGTGCCATTGACTCCTCCAAGAGCCCAATGGCAGGCCTACAATGTGAGGCCTGCCACGGCCCTATGGGTCAGCACAACAAGGGCGGCAACGAGCCCATGATCACTTTCGGTAAGCAATCGACCTTAAGTGCCGACAAGCAAAACAGCGTGTGTATGAGCTGTCACCAAGACGATAAACGTATGTCTTGGAATGGCGGTCACCATGACAACGCCGATGTTGCTTGTGCCTCTTGCCACCAAGTACACGTCGCCAAAGACCCAGTGTTATCTAAAAACACTGAGATGGACGTCTGTACCAGCTGCCATACCAAGCAAAAAGCGGATATGAACAAACGTTCAAGTCACCCACTCAAATGGGCGCAAATGACCTGTAGCGATTGCCATAATCCCCATGGGAGCATGACAGATTCCGATCTTAACAAACCTAGCATCAACGAAACCTGTTACTCCTGCCACGCCGAAAAACGCGGCCCAAAATTGTGGGAGCATGCACCCGTCACTGAAAATTGTGTCACCTGCCATAATCCTCACGGTAGTGTGAATGATGCCATGCTGAAAACCCGCGCACCGCAGCTGTGTCAGCAATGTCACGCCAGTGATGGACATGCCAGCAATGCCTACTTAGGTAACACTGGTTTAGGTTCTAACGTCGGCGACAATGCCTTTACGGGTGGAAGAAGCTGCTTAAATTGCCACAGTCAGGTCCATGGTTCTAACCATCCATCTGGCAAGCTATTACAGCGCTAAGGAGACGAGAAAATGAAATTTAAACTCAATTTGATCACTCTGGCGTTATTGGCAAACACAGGTTTTGCAGTGGCCGCCGATGGTTATGGCATCAGTAATGCCAATACCGACAAAGTCAAACTCTCCGCCTGGAGCTGTAAAGGTTGCGTCGTTGAAACCAGCACATCCGGCACCGTCGGTGTGGGTGTGGGTTATAACAGTGAAGACGATATTCGCTCGGCCAATGCCTTTGGTACCTCCAATGAAGTGGCGGGTAAACTCGACGCCGATTTAAGCTTCAAAGGGGAAAAAGGTTACCGTGCCAGCATTGAAGCCTATCAACTGGGCATGGATGGCGGCCGTTTAGAGGTGAATGCGGGCAAACAAGGCCAGTACAATATCAATGTTAACTACCGCCAAATAGCCACCTATGACAGCAACAGCGCGCTAACGCCTTACTCTGGTGTCGGTAGCGACCATTTGACCCTGCCCGATAACTGGATTACCGCCGGTTCGAGCGGCCAAATGCCACTATTGATGGATAGCCTGAACTCACTGGAGTTATCACTCAAGCGTGAACGCACTGGCTTAGGCTTTGAATACCAAGGCGAATCCCTGTGGAGCACCTATGTAAATTATATGCGTGAAGAAAAAACCGGTTTAAAACAAACCTCAGGTAGTTTCTTCAACCAGTCGATGATGCTCGCCGAACCTGTGGATTACACCACAGATACCATAGAGGCTGGCGTTAAGCTTAAAGGCGATCGTTGGTTCACTGCACTTAACTACAATGGTTCTATTTTCAAAAACGAATACAACCAGCTCAATTTTGATAGTGCATTCAATCCAACCTTTGGTGCCCAAACCTCCGGTGCTATCGCCCTTGACCCAGATAACCAGTCGCACACAGTGACATTAATGGGTCAATATAACGACAGCACTAACGTGTTATCGGGTCGCATACTGGCAGGGCAAATGAGTCAAGATCAGGCCTTAGTCACGTCAGGCTATGGCTATCAAGTGCCCACAGAAGCCGTGGATGCCAAAGTGGATCTGCTCGGGATGAACCTCAAAGTCGTCAGCAAAGTGAGTAACTCACTGCGCTTAACCGGTAGTTATGACTACCACGACCGCGATAACAACACCCAGATCGAAGAATGGACCCAGATCAGTATCAATAATGTCAACGGTAAGGTGGCCTATAACACCCCTTACGATAATCGCAGTCAACGCTTCAAAGTGGCCGCAGATTACCGTATTACCCAAGGCATGAAGCTAGACGGCGGTTATGATTTCAAACGTGACGAACGTGACTATCAGGACCGTGAAACCACGGATGAGAACACTGTTTGGGCACGATTTAGAGTCAACAGCTTCGACATGTGGGACATGTGGGTTAAGGGCAGCTACGGCAAACGTGATGGCTCGCAATATCAAGCCTCTGAGTGGACATCGTCTGAAACCAACAGTTTGTTACGTAAGTACAACCTAGCGGATCGTGACAGAACCCAAGTAGAAGCCCGCGTCACTCATACGCCGATTGACAGCCTGACCCTCGACTTCGGTGCCCGTTATGCCTTCGATGATTATACCGACACTGTGATTGGTTTAACTGAGTCAAAAGACACCAGTTATGATGCCAATATCAGTTATATGATCACCGCAGACTTACTGGCAACGGCCTTCTACAACCACCAAACCATTGAATCTGAACAGGCGGGAAGCAGCAGTTACAGCACCCCAACTTGGACTGGCTTCATTGAGGATAAAGTGGACGTCCTTGGCGCAGGTATCAGCTACAACAATCTGCTAGAGAACAAGTTACGCCTAGGACTGGATTACACCTATTCAGACTCCGACAGTAACACCCAAGTCAGACAAGGTATCACAGGCGACTATGGCGATTATTTTGCCAAAGTACATAACATTAACTTATACGCTCAATATCAAGCCACCGACAAAATGGCGCTGCGCTTGGATTACAAAGTTGAGAACTATAAGGACAATGACGCCGCCAATGATATCGCCGTTGATGGGATCTGGAACGTCGTAGGTTTTGGCAGCAATAACCATGACTACACGGCGCAGATGATCATGCTCAGTATGAGTTACAAACTCTAGCGCACGGTTCGCTGCAAGCCAAAAGCCCGCTGCTGCGGGCTTTTGTTTATTTAAGGATTATGCCAGTACAAAAGCTAAATTCTTGAATAAGATCAGACTCTGGTGCAAAAATCCGCCCATAAAAAGCTTATTCCTTGAATTTTAAATCACTTTAGCGGATCTTAATTCAATCTTTTCGTTAATCGTCTAAAACCATGTCGAATCATTTTTCGCACGCTCAAACTCAACGTTTGGCATCTATACCCGCATTACTCGGGCTAAGTTTACTCCCAGTGCCCGCCATTGCCTTCGATCCCTCGGGTGGCACCGCCAGCCTATTTGTCATTTTAGGCCTAGGTGGCTTTACCTTAATCAATCTTCTTTTACAGGGATTATTTTTCTTTGCCGGCTGCTATCGCAGCCGTACATTTGCCAAGCGCCATGTTCTCAGTGCCTTACTTGTGCCGCTGATTGCCCTCGCCCTTGCCATCTATGACCACAGGGGCTGGAGCGATTTCGCCCTCAATGTCGGCATTATCTGCATAGGCACAGGGCTGATCCTATTGCCACTGCAACTCAATCAACTCGATAAAACCGCCCATGCTAAAGCCGACTGGATCCTCAGCCTTGGGGCGTTAACAATGTTAGGCCTAAGCTATATCATTGCCCCTCTAGCACTTTTTACGATTATCGTTGCCCATATTGGCTTAGCCTCTACACCGAAACAAATACCTAAGCTTTTAAATTATTTAGCTTTAGTGAGTGGCTATGGCCTATTTGGCTACTGGCTATACCAAACGCTAGTCTTATTCCAATCCTAACTGGCTTACCTATTCATTATGGTGAAACAAACACAAAAGCGACCGCCGGATCCTATAGGCTTAACCGCCATGGACACGCTATTGCTAAAAATCAGGGCCTGCACACTCTGCCAGGCCCATTTGCCTTTGCCAGCTAAACCTATTTTGCAAGCCAGCAACCAGGCACGGATCTTAATTGCTGGCCAAGCACCGGGGATTAACACTCACCATAAGGGCATTCCTTTTGATGATGTCAGCGGTGAGCGGCTACGCAATTGGCTAAATGTCACCCGGGAGCAATTTTACGATCCCGCCCTATTTGCCATAGTGCCAATGGGGTTTTGTTTTCCGGGAAGCATAGAGAAAAACGGTAAGAAGCAGGGCGATAAACCACCGCGCCCCGAATGCGCCGCTATTTGGCATAGGCAACTACTGGCGCTGATGCCACAAATAGAATTAGTCGTGATCCTCGGCCAATACGCCATCGATTACCACTTAACCGCTAATCAGATTGATACCGCCGCTTTAGATACCCAGACAAAAATAAGCCCTGATGCCACGACTAATACTCAAGCAAAAACGAAGGCAAAGAGCATCACAGTGACTCAGGCAACGGCGCAGTGGCAGCAATATTGGCCTAAGTTTATCGTGTTACCCCACCCTAGCCCACGCAATAACCTCTGGCTTAAGCAGCACCCCGAGTTTGAACGCGATATGCTGCCAAGGCTGAGGCAAAGGATCGCGACATTGCTCGAGGTTTAACTTTCCCTATCTAACTAAAAAGCCTCGAGCTATTAACTCGAGGCTTTAGTCTTAGGCTAAGTAAAATCAACCCATTATTGGCAAATCACACCCACAGATGAAAATGCAGAACTCACATCGGCAACCGAGTAACCATAATCACTTGCCGCAGTTTGCACACCACAGGCAGCCTGATTAAAGTTTGATGTTGGATTCCAATACAGCTGGTTTGCTAATACAAATACATCGAACGCTTTACGGGTATTCCAGCCACTTTTGCTCGCTAACAGATAGAATGCTTTGTTATACACGCCGGATGAGTAATGCACATCCATACTGCTGGTATAATCGGCAGCATCACCGATAGAGCGACCATCCAGTGTGGGGTCATTCATATAACGTAGCGCCCCCGAGCTTTTAACTATGTCATAGCCCACCTTCCAATCGTTACTGCCGCGCATATAATACTCAGCCGCTTCACCCGCCATATCAGAAAATGCTTCGTTAATCCCGCCCGATTGGCCACTGTAATTCAAACCTGAGTTTTGCTCAGTAAAGCCATGACTCACCTCATGGGACGAGACATCTAAACTCACCAAGGGATAGAAATAACTGGCTCCATCCCCAAAGGACATGGCCGCCCCATCCCAGAAGGCGTTTTCATAGTTGCGACCATAATGCACCCGCATTTCTAACTGGAAAGTCAATGGTGCTGTGTTATACCAATCCTTATACATGTTGAAAATAACCCCACCAAAGTAGTGGGCATCGTTTAGCGGAGAATAGGCACCATTAGTCAACTTGTAGGTATTTTCAGGGCAGGTAAAAGAGTAAGTCGTGCCACGGCGAGTGGCATTCGCCATGTTGACTGTCTTCACATTGGTATTTTGCATAGTGCAAACACCATTAGACTCACTCACCTTAAGCGCACCAAAATCGCTACCGTAATAGTACTGGCCAATCTTACTGTTACCACCCGGTCCAGTTGCATCAAAAGGAATGCTGGTACCGCCACCCGAACCACCGCCGCCGGGCTTACCCCCTCCTTTGGCGGTCATGATCTCGTTCCAATGCCTAATGACATCACCCGTTTGTGCGTCCACAAAACCCGTGGGGCGCAAGAGAGTGTCATTTTGATCACTCAAATAAGAAACGCGATAAACCAGTCTAGGAATTGAATCTTCCATTAAAATAACCAGTTGTACGTCTTTTTTGCCTGATGCTGCAGACCCAGGGTACAACTTATTCAAGGCAGCAATTGCTTGCCCTTGGGTGATCCCCGCTTCCACGGAAAAATCATCCCCAATTTGCGCAACGTCGCCCATGGCGGTTTGCGCTAATCCCTCATGGCTCACAACCAAATGATGCCCGTAGACCAATACATCATTGTAATATTGTTGTTCTTTGGTTTTTTTCTGCCCGCGAGCCGTAGTAATCGCCTTAGTTTCTTTGAAACTATGCCCTTGGCTTAATCCTGCCGCAGACTGAAGCGATTGACCATGATTGACTTTTATTTCAACTGCTTGTGCTTGTAAGCTACTCGCTATGCAAATAGCCAGAGCCGAAGGTAAGGTATAGATCTTCATTATCATGTCCTTTGTCATTTTCCGATGCTGGATAAACGGCACTCAGCGGATACAAAGTGTCACAAATTAAACAGACTTACAAATTATTTTGTTACATTTGAGTTAAAATTTAACAAAACAAATACAAGCTAAGTATAGAAGATTATAAAAATACCTGCTTTTTTAAGGTGCTTGCTATTGACCTCGTTATCAGTAAATCTAGCCGTGCAGCGTTTATTAATAGATTGAAATCTAAGGTTAGTTATGTACGTTTTAGATCAGCAAATCGCCAAACAAATTGTGAGTCGCACGATGAAAATTATCGGCCACAATATCAATGTGATGAACGGTCAAGGGGTGATCCTAGGTTCAGGCGATCCTAAACGTATTGGCTCAACCCACGAAGGCGCGCTGCTGGCGATTGCCCAAAATCGCAATGTGGAGATCAGTCAGGAAGTCGCCTCAGGGCTGCATGGCGTTAAGCCCGGCATTAATTTACCCTTGCATTATCAAGGACAAATCATAGGTGTTGTCGGTATTACCGGTGATCCGAGTGAACTCACCCATTACGGTGAATTACTCAAAATGACCGCCGAAATGATTGTCGAACAAGCCAACCTGCAGGATAAATTGCAGTGGGAGAATCGCCAGCGTGAAGAGTTTATTCTGCAGCTTATCAAGGCGCAAACCGCCGACGATGAGCAGCTTTACCGCTGGGCCAAACAGCTAGAGATAGATATCAGCCTGCCACGGGTGGCGGCTATAATTGAAATCAGTGAAAAGCATCGACAGCCCATTGTAGAAACCAATAACCCTGTAAATAAGCTAAGCGGCGCTGAGCAAAGCAATGATGGGCAAAATCCCCGCGTGAGCGAAACGCTAAAGCAAGTGCTGCATCTACTGCAAAATCCGGATCGTGGCAACTTAATCGCCATGACATCCATGTCGCAGTTAGTGATCCTAAAGCCGGCTTTTTTAGATGGGAAACAATGGGATCCTGAACTTGAAAACCAGCGCATCGATAAGCTGTTGCAGCGCTTACCCGCCCAAATGGATTTAAACTTTAAAATTGCCTTGGGCCACTTTTTCCCCGAAAAAGGCGGGATAGCGCGCTCCTATCAAACGGCTCAAGAAACCTTAGCCCTAGGCAAGCAGCTCAATGCAGAAGGGAATAAATACCTGTTTGAAGATTATTCCCTGCAAGTGCTACTCGCTGGGCTTAAACATGACTGGCGTGGTCAGGCGCTGGCAACGCCCTATCAACAACTCACCAAGGCGGATAAAAACGGCCAGCTACGCAAAACCTTAGCCGCCTATATCACCCACTTTGGTGATGCGCAGCAATGTGCTAATGCCCTATTTATTCACCGTAATACCTTAAGATACCGATTAGATAAAATTCAACAACTCACTAAAACAGATATCCAATCCCTGCATGGGCTATTAAGCCTGTATCTGGGGCAATTGATTGATACTTCAACTAGCTCAACTTAACACTCGAATGGCTTAACAACTGACCAGATTAGCCATAAAAACAAACCAGCAGGTGATGGCGCTGGCGTTATTTCCGCACCATTGAGTAAAACTTGGCATTTATTAACAGATCGATTGAAAGATTTATACCGTATTGCCTTTCCTATAGTTTCTGATAACCGTTTTGCGTCGACATGTCGAACGCTCGACCCAGTCCATTGAAAGGAATTGCAATGACACCATTCCAACTGACTTTACTCGCCAAAGCCTGCATCATCACAGGCTTAGCGCTAACTTCACCCACATTAGTCGCGGCAGAGAAAACCATTCCTGAGCTAGTCGATGCCGTCAATGGCACGCCCGATGCGGCAAGTCGCGAGGCGGGTAAAAAAGTGAAACTGCGTAATCACACTAAGGGATTTTGCACCTCAGGCAGTTTTAAACCGGATCCGCAATTGCAACAAACACTGGCGATTCCGTTTTTTAATCAAGATGCCATTAAGGTTACAGCCCGTTTCTCCCTCGGCGGTACGAATCCACAGATCTCAGATAAAACTCCTGGGCGCTTCATGTCACTCAAAATAGATGGCGATAAAGAAAACCTTAACTTTGTCACCACTAACGTCCCCGTTTTCTTCGCCAGTAATCTAGAAGAGTTTTTTACCTTTCAGACCAAAGTGAAACAGGGCGCTGAAGGCAAACAGTGGCTTATCGACAATCAACCGAGCGCTAAAGCCTTTTTCGACTATGTCAAACAGCTGCCTCCCAGCCCAAGTTTTGCCAACAGCCGCTATTACGGCGTGAATAGTTTCCTGTTTAGCACCCAAAAAGGCAGCACTCAGCAAGGTGATACGGTTGCAGGTAAGTGGATTTTTGAACCCGTCGCAGGCACAGCTGCGCTATCAGCCAGCGAGCTTGCTAATCTCAGTGATGATTTTTTAAAGGCGGAATTACTCGAGCGCATTAAAACCCAGCCGGCACAATGGAACCTCTACATTCAACTGGCTGAAACGGGCGATGAGATTAATGACCCAACCGTGATTTGGCCTGAGACTCGCCAGCGTTTGCTGGTCGGCCAAGTGATAATTAACGGTGAGCGAGATAGCGATCCCCAAGTGCAACAGTGCGATAAAGGCATTTTCAACCCGCTGTTATTACCTAAAGGCATTGCCGCATCTGCCGATCCTATACTCAATGCCCGCACCGCAGCCTATGTCGAATCCTTTATTCGTCGTCAATAAAGATGTCGAGTTAAGTCCCTCCTGTTTAGGATTGGCAAATAGCCCTATTTGCCAATCCTTACCGACAAGCCCCCTTATCGACAAAACGCCTCCTCTTACATTCGAATTCACCTGAGCATTTTTGTGCGTGAGCACAAAAATGGCGACTTATAACGCGGTAATTCCGTGGATTTAGCCAAAGCTATTCAAGCATGCCTGCACAATAATAGGATGACTTTAAAATAGGATAACCTTAAAGCAGCCCTCATTTGGACTCAGGCCCAAATAAGCACTGCGCCCTACAATAGTAATCAAAAAACTCACTTAAGAGCTCACTTAAAAACTTCAGCCAAGAACTGAACGGGACATAATATGAACTTAGTGCTTATTCTCATCGGCGTGATTGCATTTATTGTTATCGCGACCTCAAAATTTAAACTCCATCCCTTTTTAACTTTAATTCTGGCCGCCTTTATTGCGGCCTTCGCCTATGGTTTACCGAGCGGAGAAATCGCAAAAACCATTACCACAGGTTTTGGCGGCATCTTAGGTTATATCGGCCTAGTGATCGTCTTGGGGACTATCATAGGGATCATTCTGGAAAAGAGCGGCGCCGCCATTACCATGGCAGATGTGGTGATCAAGGTATTAGGTAAACGCTTCCCGACATTAACCATGTCGGTCATCGGCTACCTAGTGTCTATTCCAGTCTTTTGTGACTCGGGCTTTGTGATCTTAAACTCGCTAAAACAATCGATGGCCAACCGCATGAAGGTCTCTAGCGTCTCCATGAGCGTTGCCTTAGCCACAGGTCTGTATGCCACTCACACCTTTGTACCGCCAACGCCTGGCCCTATCGCCGCCGCGGGTAACTTAGGCTTAGAGTCGAACTTGGGCTTAGTGATTGGCGTGGGTCTGTTTGTGGCCGCCGTTGCCGCATTAGCGGGCATGTTATGGGCGAACCGTTTTGCCGATGTTGAACCAGACGGTGAAGGCGCGCAGGAGCTTAAAGCGGAAGCGAGCGACTATGAAACTTTGAAAAAAAGCTATGGCACCCTGCCCAGCCCATTAAAAGCCTTCGCACCGATTTTTGTGCCTATCGTATTAATTTGTTTAGGTTCTATCGCAAACTTCCCTTCAGCGCCTTTAGGTAAAGCAGGATTATTTGACGCGCTAGTGTTCCTCGGCCAACCGGTTAACGCTCTGATGATTGGCCTATTCTTATCCCTGTCGTTATTAAAAGGTGAGAATAAGATCAGTGAATTTAGCGAGCGCATTAGCCAAGGTTTAGTCACAGCCGCGCCGATTATTTTAATCACAGGTGCGGGCGGTGCCTTTGGTGCTGTCTTAAAAGCCACGCCTATCGGTGACTTTTTAGGCATTTCACTGTCGGCACTCGGGGTCGGTATCTTTATGCCCTTTATCGTCGCCGCGGCGCTTAAATCAGCGCAGGGTTCATCAACAGTGGCGTTGGTCGCAACATCGGCATTAGTCGCCCCTATGCTCGGTGATATCGGCCTTGGCAGCGATATGGGCCGCGTACTAACGGTAATGGCAATTGGTGCCGGTGCGATGACGGTTTCCCACGCCAATGACAGCTTCTTCTGGGTCGTCACCCAATTTAGCCGCATGAGTGTGAAACAAGCTTACAAAGCACAAACCATGGCAACCCTTATTCAAGGTATCACCGCCATGTTGACTGTGTATGTGCTCAGCTTAATCTTGCTCTGATTGTGATTAGTAATTAGTGATTTAACCTTGATTCAAGCGTGTCCCTTGGGCGCAAACCGCGCCCATTTAGCTGTAGGATTTTTAATGAAAATAGTTATCGCCCCCGACTCATTTAAAGAAAGCTTAAGCGCACTCGAAGTGGCCAATGCCATCGAGCAAGGTTTGAGACAAGTGATCCCCGACTGCGACATAGTCAAAATCCCCGTTGCCGATGGCGGCGAAGGCACAGTGCAATCTATGGTCGACGCCACGGGCGGCAGTATTGTCAGCTTAGAGGTCATGGGGCCGCTCGGGCATAGAGTGCAAGCCCACTATGGTATTCTTGGTGAAGGTATTCTTGGTGAAGGCATTCTCGACAATAGATCAAATTCTAGCGCAAACAGTGGCTCAGCCACTGATATAAGTACTGGCGCGATTGCCGTGATTGAAATGGCCTCGGCGTCAGGGCTGCACCATGTGCCGAGGGAGCAACGTAATCCGTTGCTCACCACCAGTTATGGTACGGGCGAGCTGATTTGTGATGCGCTTAATCGGGGGATAAAGCACATCATTTTAGGCCTAGGCGGCAGTGCCACCAACGATGGCGGCGCGGGTATGGCCCAAGCGCTGGACATTTTATTGCTCGATAGCCAAGGGAAAACCTTACCCGCTGGCGGCGCGGCGCTGGCAGATCTTGCCCAAATCGATGTCTCAAACGCTCACCCGCTGTTACGTGAGTGCAGCTTCGAAGTCGCCTGCGATGTTGATAATCCACTGTGCGGCGAGCGTGGTGCCTCGGCGATTTTTGGTCCACAAAAAGGCGCAACGCCTGCGATGGTTAACCAGCTCGATACGGCGCTTGCCCATTATGCCGATGTGATTGCCCAAAGTGGCATTAGCGATCACCGCGATCATGCGGGTGCAGGCGCGGCGGGCGGTATGGGCCTTGGCGTAATGGCTTTTTTACATGCAGAGCTTAAACCCGGTGTCGAGATTGTAATGCAAACCGTTGGCCTTGCTGACAAAATCCGTGGCGCTGACTTAGTGATCACTGGTGAAGGCCGCATGGATGGTCAAACCGTGTTTGGTAAAACCCCGATGGGCGTGTTAAAGCAAGCCAAACTGCAGGGCATTCCCACTATCGGTATCGCTGGCTGCTTAGGTGAAAACGCCAATGCCATACTGGATCACGGTATGGCGGCAATTTTCCCTATCATCCCGCACTTAAGTCCGCTCGATGAGGTGCTGGCCAATGCCAAGCTAAACCTTAGTAATACCGCCCGAAATATCGGCGCGGTACTCATGTTAGGCCAGCGCTAATACTCAAGCTAATGCTTAAGTACTTCCCCAGTTTGAGGATTTAAATAAAGGCGCCATAACGGCGCCTTTGCTTATTTAGGCCGCAACGCTTTGGCAACCCAAAATTTTAGTGCTTGATGCCTAAAAGGCCTTGCAGTAAAGTGAGCTCCCTTTTTGGTATTCCGCTGATTGAACATTTTGAGAGTCACTGGTCCGTTATACTCTTCTAGCAAATTTGCGGTTTCACTATAAAAATTAATAGACGGCAAGCCCCATGACCCAGAAACTCCCTCGCCAAGCCACAGCATCCGAATCAAGTCTGCTGCGCATTTTTACTGCACCGGAAGATGCAGGATCAACGCTGAGTATTATCGAGCAGAAGCTCTCCGAGGACTTAGCAGGCTTTTTGGGTGACAGTATCGCCGCGCTCGAAAAACCCTTGTCGGAAATTGAAACCGATTTTCAAGCCTTTGAAATTCCAAGCCAGCCGCGTTTTGTCTCCGATTACACCGACGAAATCATGCAAAACTTGGTGGCGCATTCGGTCCATACGGCGGCACCCAGTTTTATCGGCCACATGACGTCGGCACTGCCCTACTTTGTGTTGCCTCTGTCGAAGATGATGGTGGGACTCAATCAAAATCTGGTCAAAATCGAAACCTCTAAAGCATTTACGCCCCTTGAGCGCCAAGTGCTCGGCATGATGCACCATTTGATTTACGCCCAAGATACGGATTTTTATCAAAGCTGGATGCACAGCGCCAATCATTCCCTCGGCGCATTTTGCTCCGGCGGCACGGTCGCTAACATCACGGCCCTGTGGATTGCCCGCAACCAACTGCTCAAGGCCGATGGCGACTTTAAAGGCGTCAGCCGCGAAGGCTTACTCAAGGCACTGCGCCACTACGGCTATGACGATTTAGCGATTTTAGTGTCGGAGCGGGGCCACTATTCGCTGGGCAAAGCCGTCGATCTGCTTGGCATCGGTCGTGACAATATCATCAGCATACCCACTGGCAGCGATAACAAGGTCGATGTCGCGAAAATGCGCCAAGCCGCCCTTGAACTTGCCCGTAAAAACATCAAAGTGTTGGCGATTGTTGGCGTGGCGGGCACCACTGAGACGGGTAATGTTGACCCACTGACAGAGTTAGCTGCGCTGGCAAAAGAGTTAAATTGTCATTTCCATGTGGATGCGGCTTGGGGCGGTGCGAGTTTATTATCCAATAAATACCGCCACTTACTCGCAGGTATCGAGCTTGCCGATTCGGTGACCATCGATGCCCACAAGCAAATGTATGTGCCTATGGGCGCGGGCATGGTGTTATTTAAAGACCCTGAGTTTGCCCACGCCATTGCCCATCACGCCGAGTATATTCTGCGCCGTGGTTCAAAGGATCTCGGCAGCCAAACGCTGGAAGGCTCACGCCCCGGCATGGCGATGTTAGTGCACGCTTGCTTGCAGATCATCGGCCGCGATGGTTATGAAATCTTAATCAACAACAGCCTTGAAAAAGCGCGCTATTTTGCCGAACAAATCAAAGCCCATAAGGATTTTGAGCTAATTACTGAGCCAGAACTTTGTCTGCTGACTTATCGTTATGTCCCCGCTAGCGTCCAAGCCGCCATGCAAGTTGCTATTGAGCAAGGTGACACGGCAAAACTTGCCCGCTTTAATGAACTGCTCGATGGGCTTACCCAGTTTATTCAAAAGCACCAACGCGAACAGGGTAAGTCTTTCGTCTCCCGCACCCGTATTCAGCCAGCCCGCTATTTTAGGCAAGCGACCGTGGTGTTTCGCGTGGTGCTAGCCAACCCCCTCACCAGCCATGACATCCTCAATCAAGTGCTGGTAGAACAACGTGAAATCGCCGCGCTAGATAACGAGTTTTTACTCGCACTTATGGCGATGGTGGCTAAATAGCGAGTTGTGAAGAGTGAATTTTCCAATAGCGGCTTTCAGATAAAAAGGTTCAAATAGTAAAACAGCCGCAAAGATCTTTGCGGCTGTTTTACTACGCGACAAAAAATTAGCTGAACGTTAAAGTGACAAGATTAATCAGTCCTAGCAACCTGCATATGATTAAACACTTAATATGTCACTCGTTTGTACGCCGAATTCAACTGCTTCCGTGACTCGCCGTGAAGCCATCCATGGCATCCGCGGCACTGCCACGATCACATGGAGATAAAATAGCCTGACACGGAATGATGAACAGCCTCGGTAACAATACTCTTTCAAGGGGTCTTCGAGGCATTTTATCTTGTATTATGACTTTTCTGACGCTTCCTATTTCTCTTCATTTCCTCCTCTACGGCTTCTTTTACCTCTTTTACATCGGAAAAATGATTAAATTGATATTGAACTAACTTTTTATATGAATGGCTTCTGATGAGGTAAAAAGCGCTGAATAGCATCAAACTATTAATGGCAAAAAACATCAATAAGTAGGCTGTTTTTGCCATTAACAATGAAGGAATTGAGATTAATGATAACAGCAACGCGTAGTATTCCAGCACTTTCCAGCAAACAAAAGATCCTCTTGTTACTCCAAAGTTTATCATGCTGAATAGAATGACTATGAATGATATAATACCAACCATCCACTCGGGGCCAAGATCTAAGTGTATCGAAAAAACTGTGATGCAAGACATCGCAGTGCCTAGAGTCAACAACATAGTTACCACTAAAAAAACAGCTATTAATCTTTTAGGTGGAAAAAAACCAACAATCTCATCATCTTTATTTTTCAACATTACTTTGCCAACTCTTCGTAAATACCTACAGCAAGTGAATTAACATTCCCCGATAATGCGCTACTGGTAAAACTCATAGACGCACCAACAGCATCTTTAAGTTGAAACTTTAATGCTTGGGTAATCTGTATCCCAGAATAACGCTTCGGATAGACACCACTTCGAACTAAGCTCTTGAGCAAAGAATTTGAAACACCTGGCTGATTCATTCGAATAATCTCTTGAGTAAGCCTTTTTTTCTCACTTCTTGATAATCCTTGAAGTAGTGCCGTTGTGGTTTTTAGACTATTAGCTTGCAATAACTTAATTGTTTTCAATGTAATTGCGCCAGCGGCTGCAGCACCGGCAAGCGATATAACATCTACAGCGAAAGCTGTATTCGTATACCATTCTTGCGAATCTAGAGCATCGTTCTTAAGAGGTTCATTAACTTCGTTGTAACTCCGATAGACACCATTAGCACATTGAGCCAAGCTAGCAGTACTCGCAGCTACTGCTAGGTAAGTAATAGCACTGCTTGCACCGCCTGTTAATGGAATAGTAGCACCGCTGCCAAAAACAACTATCCAGCCTAAAATGGCGGCACCGCAACTTAATGCTGTTCCCGCTACTTCTCCAACAAGCCTTGATTCTCTGACATTTCCTTGGCTCCCTTTTAAATGGGATGCAAATTGCTGTTGCCCCATCATTTGGGGTGGCTCCCGCAATATGACTTTAATTGGAGATAATTGACAAACTGAGGTGAAAGGCCTTAACTCGACAATAGTATAGTTACTATCGATGTAAATAATTGATGCACCTTGAAGTTCTGGAATAGCATCTATTTTGTTAAATAACTTTTGCTGATCAATATAAGACGAAAGCTTAGTTTTCAGTTGTTGTTCATGAAAATGAGTGGTGCCATATAAAGCCATAGTAAGTTCCTTCTTCTGTTAAACAATCCATGTTCTAGCTGTGCTATCTTACAAAAAAGGTTCTGTAGGCACAACTGATTACAGAAGCTAGCGTGTACACGAAAAGAAAAGTTGGACAAATAAAAGATAGGACAGGCAGAAGTCTTTTGGAACAGCAGTACCCTTTTGAGATTCACAATCAACACCAAAACCACAGGAGTTAACCTTCCCCTCGGAGTTGCCGCAGGGCATTTGCGTTCGTTGCGTGAGCGAGGCATCGATGCCGAGATAGCGTCAGTCGAATCAGGGACGAGCGTCTGACGCGATAGCATAAGGACGCTTAATGCCCAAGGGGCTTTCAACTCCGTTAGGGCGTCTTGGAGCATCCAAGGAGGATAGGATGAGCAGTCCTCCTTGGTCGGGTGTGGGGTGAAGCCCCACGACTTTGATTTAGCCTTTAAAAATTAACCATCAATCATCCCCGAAACCACATAGGAACTAAGGCCTTACATGCGAAAGATAATTCTCCCACTGATCATGCTAAGTCTTGGCGCATAAAAAAAGTGAGAAAAAAGTGAGGACACCCACATATATTTAAGGTTAAAAATGAACATATGCCCTGATGTGTCGACTTGAAAATGGAAATTGATAGTGCAAAAACTGGCTAAAAAGGTACACAGGAATTAACGAAATTAAGCACTCTCATGGAAGTGACCGTTGGCGGCATGGATGCCGCCGTCGAGCCCTCAGGGATGACTTTTTATGATTTAAGCAGGGCGTGTCACTGGAATGAGAGTGCTTAATTGTAAAGACGGACTTATAGCCTCAAACGACACCCACATGTTTCTAACATGAAAAATGTACCTCTAAAGCATCAATTTGAAAATGGAAGATGGCAGTAGAACGTCAATAGATTTGACAAATTAAGACCACAGGACTAAATTTGGTCTAGCCCATTCTGCACTATTAGTTGAGTAGGTAAGCAATTTTCAAATATCGCCACCCTATATTGGAATCGAAATCAGAGCAACGAGAGGAAGGTTAGTTTTTGGGTGACACATAATAACTAACTGAAAAGGTGGGAAAAATGCATGACACCAAAAGCAATGTAAAACCCATTAGTTACATGAAGGCGAATGCAGCCAGATTACGAGATGAGTTAGCATTTGAGCCTATGTTTGTCACCCAAAATGGTGAAGAAACATTAGTGGTTCAAACCGCAGAGGCTTATCACTTAATGCAGGAACAACTCGCCTTTATGCAATTGGTTATCGACAGTGAAAACAGCATCAAAGCTGGAAATGTAATGAGTCTAGACGATATGCTGTCCGACCTATAGGACTACCAAGATGCATACCGCCATTGAGATTTTGTACACCGACAATTTTAAAGCTGACGCACAAGTGGCAATTACTTGGAAATCAAAGCTGATTGGTAAATTAGCAGCGAGGGATGCGATTAAAGGTCTGTTGCAAGATATAGATAACCAACTGCGATTGTTTCCAGAGTCGGGCAAAAAAATAGAATTTGTATCTATCAATGTGCACTATTTAGAGCTGCTAAAAGGTGACTACAGAGCCGTTTATAAAATAGATAAACAGCCAAGTGGTAAGCTAACCCTCTATTTATTAATGTTTTGTCATCAGCGAATGGATTATCAAACGCTAATGCGGCAACGCCATATAATGAAAGTAATTAGCCGCTAAAATCAACACCATAATTTTTCATGTGAGAGTGAAATTCGTTTTTTATAATCAACCTAGCCTATGCAGTAGATGCCGCCGTCGAACCCTCAGGAATGACTTTTTATTATTTAAGCAGGGCGTGTCACTGGAATAAGAGTGCTTAATTGTGTCACTGGATTTATAGTTTCAACATCAAAACATCGCTATATTAAGGATCACTATATCAAGGAGCACTATGTACTTTATTGCAGCTTTTGGACTAGTGATGTTGTTATTAAGCCTAGTGATGGCGGTAAAACCTGCTTCTTTCTCTAAGGGGATCATTTCATTTAGTGAGCAGCCCTATTTCCATATTGTGGAAGTGTTCAGCCGAATTGTTGCTGGTCTCATTTTTATTAACTATTCAGCCAACACCCGGTTTCCACAGGCTATCTTTGCGATAGGTATGCTACTAGTTTGTGTCGGAGTGGGCTTGGCATTCACACCACCCAGATTACATAGAAAGTTTGCCCTATGGTCGGCGCACTACTTCAAAAATAAATTCCGTTTAATCGGTCTCCTTTCAGTTCCGCTATCATTATTATTAATTTATTCAGCTAGTTGTACTTAAAATATGGTTACCTTCTAAATTTAATCAAGGATGAGTTAAGCGACACGGCAACGCACTCGTCCACAAGCCCTAAACCATAGGCAATAAGATGCTTCCCCAACGAAAGTGGTTATCCCGCTGTTTATGCTAAGCCTAGGCGCATTGCCTTTATTTGCTCAAGCACAGTACCGCCGATTGATTGGGTAAAGCGCAGAACAAAATCCAATATGCGCAATTTTGTACAAAAGCGCGAAGGATTTCTGGGTTACTATCAGGCTAAAACCGCCCATTCATCTATCCAATAAAGGAGGCTTGATGAACACAGAACATGCGGCCTACCAGATTGCCGATGAATTAGGTGGCCTCGAGTTACTCAATGCCCACTACCATAAACAAAATTTCAGTCGTCATACCCACGAAGGTTACACAGTCGGCGTGATTGAAACGGGTGCCCAGCGTTTTTATCGCACCGGTGGCAACCATGTGGCGCCAAAGCACAGCATCATTCTCGTCAATGCCGATGAAGTCCATAATGGCTGTAGCGCCACCGAGGGCGGCTGGTCCTATCGAGCCATGTATCCAGTACCCGCGCAGTTTGCCAATATTCACAGTGAGCTAGTAGCAAATAGCGGTGCGCCCTATTTCCCAGATCCCGTAGTGTACGATCCCGAATTAGCCGAACTGCTGCGCCTCACCTTTGCTACCTTAGATACATCGGATAATCGCTTACTGCGCGAAAGTTTAGTCTATTCAAGCCTGATGCAATTGATGGCGCGCCACGGCAAGCATCGTCCAAGTGACAACCTCGCGGCAATGGCGAAGCCTGCGTTAGCGCTGGTGAAATCCTTTATCGACGATCATCCCACAGCCGATATCTCCCTTGAAGAGCTGGCAACACTGGCGGGATTAAGCCCCTACTATTTACTCAAGCAATTTCAGCGTTATTACGGCTTACCGCCCCACGCTTACCAAATTCAGGCCAGAGTCAGGCTGGCCAAGGGAAAAATCAAGCAAGGCACACGGCTGCTCGATGTCGCCCTCGATTGTGGTTTTCACGATCAGAGTCATTTGAATCGGCATTTTAAAAAGACCGTCGGCGTAACGCCGGGGCAATTTGCCAAAGAAATAGGCCGCAATATTATCCAAGCCTAAACAACCACTTTAGGTTAATCTGCCATGCTCATGCTTGCTTACTATCCCTAATAACAGGCCTGCTAATAGCAGGTCTGCCATGACTAAACACTAGTCTCTAAGAAAGAGTCGTAACTGAGCGGAATAACTGAGCAAGCAACCTTATCCAAGCATTCATTGTTGAACCGCGACCTAGCGTCGCCACTATTTTTAGGAGCCAAAGTGATAACAGATAAACAAATAGAACCTGATGTTTATCCCGCGCATCCCACAAAAGCTAAGGCTTTTTTAAAAGGCACCTTGGCCATAATGCCACTGACGATAGCAGTCGTGCCTTGGGGAATTTTAGCGGGCTCCTTCGCTATTGAGGTCGGGCTCACGCCCATTGAAAGCCAAGCCATGTCGGCGATTATCTTCGCGGGCTCGGCTCAATTAGTGGCGCTCGGCATGGTCAAAGCCGGGATTGGCCTGTGGAGTATCTTGATTACTACCTTGCTTATCACCTCGCGCCATCTGTTATACGCCATGGCGATGCGCAGTCAAATCAGTCCCTTGCCATTAAAGTGGCGCCTGACATTGGGATTTTTGCTCACAGATGAACTATTTGCCATCGCCAATCAAGGCAAGCTACATAAGTTCGACCCTTGGTATGCCCTCGGTGGCGGCTTGAGTTTCTATATCGGTTGGAACCTAGCGACCCTACTTGGCATAGTGGCGGGCAATGCTATCGAGAACTTAGGCGAACTCGGGCTCGATTTCGCCATAGCCGCCACCTTTATCGCACTGGTCATGCCCACGGTAAAAAAGCCGTCGATTCTCGTCTGTGTATTAGTCTCGCTCACCCTTGCCGTGGTATGCGCCTTGTTTGAGATTCAAGCGGGATTACTGATCGCCGCCATAGCCGGAATGACAGCTGGCGTGCTTTACGCCAAAGTGACCCAGGAAGCGGAACGCGCACAACAATCCGCAAATCAGTTAGCAAACACACAGGCCCAAGCAAGAGCAGGGACTGAAAGTCAGACTGATACTATGACCGAGACGAAATCAATATCAGGAGAAAAAGCATGATTTGGCTAATGATCTTCTCAATGGCGGCGGTTGTATTTATCAGTCGTCATTTACTGCTCGAACCTAAATTACCGCTGCGATTAAGTAAGGGCACCCAAACTTTTTTAAGTTACTCAGCCCCTGCAGTCCTCACCGCTATCTTCGCGCCCATAGTGTTTGTGCAAGAAGGTCAGCTCGATCTGAGCTTAGATAACAGCTATCTTATCTGCGCCGTGGTCGCGACGATACTCGCACTCGCCACCCGAAATACCTTGCTAACCACAGTGTTGAGTATGGGGCTGTTTTTCGTTATTCATTAGTCATAACGATTGTTGGCGACCTAAGCTTCGACGTTAGTTTATGGCCCCAAATGGCATAGTAGAAAATCAAACCATAGCAAGGTAATAGTAAAACATACGCCATTTGACTATCGCCTTGGCTATGGGCGATATAACCATAAAGCAAAGGTAAAATCGCCCCACCAGCAATACCCATAATCAGTAGTGCCGAAGCCGTGGCAGTGAGTCGTCCAAGCCCTTGCAATGCCAAAGGCCACACGGCTGGCCATACTAAAGCATTAGCGAGCCCCAATAGCGCAAGATACAGCACGGGATCTGGCACAGGTAATACGCCTAACCAATCCAATAAGAACTGCGACACACTTTGACTTTGGCTATCACTAAACAGTATCCCTAATGTAAAGCTAAGTCCCGCTAACGCTGATCCTGTCAACGCCGTTTGCTGGCTAATGACTTTGGGGATCAGCAAAATCCCTAGCACATAACCTAAAACCATAAATCCCATAGTGTAGGAGGTCATCATTCCATAATGCTCGACCCCAAGACCTTGGCTAAATAGCCCGATACTGTCACCGGCTATCACTTCTACCCCAACATAACAAAAGAGAGTTAAGGCACCGAGGATCACCTGCGGATACTGTAAAATGGCTTTCCAATCGGCTTGAGAACGTTCAGCCTCCTCGCCTAAATCAGGCTCCGGCAAGGGTGAGAGCAACACAAAAAGCATCAAACCTATGAGCATCACCACCATCAACAGATAGGGCAGCACTAAGCGATTGGAAAGTTCGACCAACGCCAGTTGTCGTTGCTCCTCCGACAAACTCGCTAGCACCTGCTCACTATAGGGTTCCATGCCCGTTAAAATCCATGCAGTAAACAGGATAGGAACAATAAACCCCGCGCTTTTATTGACTATCCCCATCAAACTGATGCGCATCGCCGCACTTTCCCGGGGCCCAATACAGACGATATAGGGATTCGCCGCCGTTTGCAGTAACGTCAGTCCAGTCCCAAGAACAAACAGTGCTAACAAAAAGGTAGCAAAGTGGCCAACAAAGGCCGCAACAATAAAAAGCCCTGCGCCGACAGTCATAGTTGCCAGCCCTAGGGTCATGCCCATTTTATACCCCACCCGCGTGAGTATGGATGAGGTCGGCAGCGCCATCACAAAATAGGCAATATAAAATACAAAGGTGACCAAATAAGCCTCAAATTCATTTAATTCGCAGGCAATTTTTAAAAATGGGATCAGAGCACCATTAAGCCAAGTCACAAAACCAAAGACAAAAAATAAAATACCTATTAATAACATAGGAATAAAACTGCCTTGAGGTGGCGCAGATGCGGGTATATGGGCATGGTCGGATGTGAATTTCATCGGTTCACCTTATTGTTATTTTGCTTGTTGAATGGGCGATGAGTTGAGTACTTAGCTCACCCCAAATTAATGCCACTTTAATTATTGTTTTAATTGATATATCGGTAACTTACGCAAACCGAGCATGCTCGGCTTGATACTGCAACTCCCCAGCAATCCAGACCGCTAAGACCCTCTGCTCGTCATCGAGCCAGACCCAATCTGCCTGTTTACCTTCGGCAATATCCCCCAATTGCGGCCGCTGAATAAAGTCGGCGGGCGTGCGTGTCGCCATCTGCACTGCGTTGCTAAGGCCAAGATGGAGTTCGGTGGCGGCATAACGCACCGCGCTTGCCATATCCAGCACTGAGCCCGCTAAGGAGCCATGCTGATCCCTAAGCGTCATCCCTTCGCGAACCACTTTGCCATCGAAGAATTGAAATTCCGTTTGCTCGCTCCCTAAGGGCGACATGGCATCGGTGACTAAGATCAGGTGCTCAGTTCCCTTTGCTCGCCAGGCCACCAGCGCCGAGATGGGATGCACATGTTGACCATCGAGAATAATCCCGCAGTAAGTGTTTTCACTGGCAAATGCCGCGCCCACCATTCCTGGTTCGCGGGAAGTCAGTGCCGACATGCCGTTGTAGAGGTGGGTAAAACCCGATGCGCCGGCCTCAATGGCCTTAAAGACTGTGTCGCCGTCGGCATTCGAATGCCCAAGACTGACAATGGCGCCGGAGGCAACGAGGCGTTTGATTTGTTCTGGGGTGACAGATTCTGGCGCTAGGGTGATGAGCCTGACACCGAGATCTTGCCTTAAGTAAAGCTGCCACTCGCGCTCAGTGATGCTGCGTAAATGTGCGGGAGGGTGACAACCGCGTTTTGCGACCAACAAATGCGGGCCTTCAAAGTGGATACCGATAATCCCAGAAACTTGGCAAACAATCGCCTCGGCCACCGCATCGGCCGCCGCCTGCATCACCTCAATATCGTCGGTGATCACCGTCGGTAACATGGCCGTGGTGCCAAACTGGCGATGGGCCTGCATCATCAACCTTAAGGTTTCCAGCGTCGGTACATGATTGAACATCACGCCCCCACCGCCATTGACTTGAGTGTCGATAAATCCCGCCACCAGCGTGCCAGAGGTCAGTCGGTAGCATGGTTTATCCGATGTACACTCTGCCGATATTGAGGATTTAAGACCGCAAATAATGCCATCCGACACCTCAATCGCGCAGTGCTCAGTGAGTTTGCCTTGAGTTAGCACCTTAGCGCCGTCGGCTATCAGCATAAAATCCGTATTAGGCTTCATAGCTTATCCCCGCATCGAGTCCATGACCAAGCAACGCCGCACCGCGTACCCCGCTAGCGGAGCCAAACTCAGCCACCTTAAATTGCGGCAAGGTCACGCCATCGAAAAGATGCGCCTTGGTCGCCTCGGGTAAAGCCGCGAGAATATCTTCGACTTCGGATAGCCCACCACCGAGCACTATAATGTCGGGATCCATAGTGAGAATTTGCGATGCCATCACACTGCCAAGCACATCCATATAAGTGGTAAAGGTTTGCAGTGCGGGAGGTTCTTTGCGACGTAACGCATTAAGCCACTCAAAGGTATTGGCCGTTTGCCCTGCGATGTCTTGATAGAGTCTGCCAAGCCCTGTGCCAGACACATAGGTCTCAGCGCAGCCCTCAAGGCCACAGCCACAGGCATAGAGGGGTAATTGATGTTGAAGTGCAACTCGCGCGCTCACGGCTTGATGTCCAAACTCCCCTGCCAGTCGATTCGAGCCAAGATACAGTTTGCCGTCAATACATAAGCCGCCACCAGTGCCCGTGCCTAAAATGATGCCCAATACCCGTGAATAGCCTTGGCCGACACCGAGTACCGCTTCGGACAGGGCAAAACAGCGGCAATCGTTGCCAATAGCCACGGTTCGACTGAGTAGTTGGGCTAAATCATAGGCAACTCGGCGCTGATTTAGACACGGCACATTACTGGAAATCACAGTGCCATTCGCCTTTATCACCCCAGGCAGGGCGATGCCGACTGTGCCACGCCTGCCACATAGCATGTCGGCCTTTTCAACTTGCTCAGCTAACGCCGTCATAAATGCGGCATAGTCCTGCCGCGGTGTACTTAAACGCCACTTATCCTGTAGTTGTAATTGAGTATCGAAAATCGCCAACTCAATTTTAGTTCCACCTATGTCTAAGCCGTAATACATATGCTCACCCCTGATTCACTAGGGGATACAGACTCACCCCCTGCACCACTCGATTCACTTGCCCCGTTGGACAGGGATTATCGGGGGAAATACCCAACTGCATTGCTTTATAGAAGGCTAATATCTGACACCAGAGAATAAATGGTAGACCGAGCCAAACTTCTGCTAAGGCGCTGTTCTTGGCAAGGTATAACTCGGACAACGTCAGCACAGACAATGCCTGATTATCACGCTTAAGCTCCTGAATTAAGTCATTATCATATTGGCAACTATAGGGATTAGATGACGTCATAACGAACACTTGAGTGCCACTGTCTATTAAGGATTTTGGGCCATGACGAAATCCGAGTGGACTCTCAAAGGCGCTAATGATCTGCCCCGCGGTTAACTCGAGATATTTAAGCGCCGCTTCTTGAGCGATAGCTTTTAATGGACCGGCCCCCAAAAATACCACACGTCCGCAGGGCTGCTCGGCTTGGGTACGGATCTCAGTTAAATGCTCGGAGAGGATCCTATCTGCCATTTGACAGATTTGGGTGAATGCCTGCGGCTCTGGAGAAAAAATCAACAGTGTCGCCAAATACATGCAAGTAAAACTGCTGGTCATAGCAAAACTCACATCGTGGGTTTCATCGGGCAGCCTATAGAGATAGCAATGGGACTTATCGGTGCAATATTGGGCAAGCTTCCCTTGGCCATTGCAGGTAATCACCAAGTGATAACACTCATCGATCAGCTGTTCGGCCAAACTGACCGCCGCCATGCTCTCAGGACTATTGCCCGAACGCCCGTAGGAAATGAGTAAAGTGGGTATTTTAGGACACAGATATAATGCTGGGTGACTCACAAGGTCCGTAGTGCTGATAGCTTCCACTCTTTGGGTAGCTAGGGGCACATGTTGCTGAATATGGGCCGCCAGCGCTTCACCTATATAGGCAGAGGTTCCCGCTCCTGTGAGAATAATCCTCAGCTGCGCCTTAGCAAGAATCGGACTTAACCAAGCTGCTAATGAGCTATTATCAAGATGTTGCTCATTGACTTGATGCCACATCTTCGGCTGTTGGCTAATTTCCTTGGCTGTCCATATTGCACCATACTGAGTTAATTGTTCAGTGTTCAATAAAAGGGTTGTATCCTGCTGTTCGAAGACTGGAATAGAACTGGTTAACATCAAAATTTCATCCCTTCTAATATGATTTCATCACGGGAAGCTGGCAAGCTGCGGCATAATCGGCCAAGACTTCGGTAATTTTATGTAACACTAACTCACGGGCATTGGGGGCAATCTCCCCCGCTAGCACAGCCGTATATTGATTGGGCAAATATTGGCTGATCAGTGGTAGCGGAATGCTCTGGGCAAGGTTAGTGAGCAGACGCTCAACCTTGGCCTGTAAACTCGGCCAGTAATAGCGAATCCGATCACTAAAGCTGAATCCCAATTGCCACTTTAATGCCTCGTTATCGGCATAAAATCCTTGCCAATACTTAGGGTTATCCCGCATTAATTCGAAACAGCTTTGGCGTAGATTCGAACAGAGTTCAGCTTCACACAGCACATTTTCGATATGAGATAGGGCAAATAAGGCCTCTCGAAGTGCAAAGGTCAGCTGGGGACCGACTTTTAAAATCGCAAAATGCTGCTGCACTAAGGCCCGATAACCTTCGGATAGTTGATAATCAGTCGAATGGGCTTCAAACACTAACCTTGGATAGGAGCGAATAAACTCACTTTGTGCCATAGTGCCTGCGGGTTCAAAAAGATGTACCTGACTGTTATCAAACTCCACGCCAGGCTGTACCACTAGGGCAATCACTTTTTGCCACACTTCATAGCCTAAACCTGTCGCAATAAACGCTTCACGGTGGCAATGTAAGGTATGTTCAATGGCGCTCACTGGGGTGACAGCAAGTTCGGCCTCCATCTCACTCACGCCGCCGGGCGCCGGCACTTCGGTACCTATCACGTAGCAGAGTTGCTGCCCTGGAGCACAATGGGCTTCGGCCACAGCGCAAAGACGCGCCGCTCGCCGAGCAATGACTTCATCACTTAATGGCAACACATCATCGGCACAGGCCATGCTGGTATCGAGATGGATTTTCGTGAATCCCGCTTTCACAAACTGGATGATCAACACTTCGGCCAGTTGCATGGCTTCTTCGGCACCTTGCTTACACCATACAACTGGGCCTAAGTGATCACCGCCAAATAAAAGCTGCGATTTATCCACCCCAAGCTCCATGGCCATAGATGTCACAAAATCAATAAAATCCTTTGGATTCATTCCAGTGTAACCGCCAAACTGATTCACTTGATTCGCGGTCGCTTCGATTAATAGCGGAGTACTATTAGCTTTGGCCTGCAATAGAGCAGCCTGTAACACCAAAGGCTGGGCCGAGCAGACAGCAAAAATGCCCGCCTGCTGCCCTGCTCTATTGGCGTCAATGATAGCGTTAATCACTGACATAGTGACTTACCCCACAATGCCAAGTGGTTTTGCCGTTTGCCATACACCACGGGTAAAGTCAGGGAAATCCTTGGAATTACCGCGGTCACTCACCGATGCCACAGAGAGTGGGAAGACCGCCGACCAGGCGGCGCCGTCATACACATCTTGATCTAACGCCTCACCGTTCCGTAGGCAGTAAATCATCCGCCAACACATCAAGAAATCCATGCCGCCATGGCCGCCATTCTCCTCGGCCTCTTTCCCCATACGAGTCCATAAGGGGTGATCATATTTGGCGTACCAAGCGTCCATGTTTTCATCCCACTCGTGATAGCTGCCAGTGCCACCGTTTTCGAGGGCAATCCGATTTGGGAAGCCGGCAAACACGCCGTTAGTCCCTTGGATAAGATTATGGCGACTGTAGGGGCGCGGCGTCGTCGTATCGTGCTGCACCATAATGCTGCGGCCCTTCACAGTCTTGATCAGACTGGTATTCATATCGCCACCGATATATTTCAACTGGTTACGTTGATGATCCGCGGGGAATTCACGTTTAGCGTAGGCGGCGCGGCCTAATGAAGGAGAGCTAACAGAGGTGAGATAGTCTAAACGGTCACCGCGGTTAATATTCATATACTGGGCAACGGGGCCTAATCCATGGGTGGGATAGAGGTTACCATTATATTTGGCATGGTAAGCGGTACGCCAAGAGCCTGTTTTATGGTCAATTTCCTTCATCTGCCAGCGCAGTTCATGGATATAAGCCGCCTCACCGTGGAGCAGTTCACCAAACAGGCCTTGGCGCACCATGTTGAGCACCATGAGTTCATCACGGCCGTAACAGACGTTTTCCATCATCATGCAGTTACGTTGGGTCACTTCGGCGGTATCGACTAAGTCCCAAAGTTCTTCTATCGTGCCAGCCATCGGCACTTCAACGAAAGCGTGTTTGCCCGCTAACATAGCCTCTTTTGCCATGGGGTGATGCCATGCCCAAGGGGTCGCAATCACCACAATATCCACATCATCACGATTGAGTAGATCGCGATAGGCATGCTCGCCCTTGCTAAAATACACAGGTTTATCACGTCCATATTCGTTAATGGCCTTCTCTGCGCGGGCCAGCACTAAGGTATCGGTATCGCAAATGGCGGTAATTTTTGCGCCATCGATACGGCTAAAGTGATGCACAAAACCAATACCACGCTCACCCACACCGATTAATCCCACCCGCACTTCATCCATGCTAGGGGCCACAAGCCCCATCACGGATTGACCCGCTGCTTTAGGCGTTGTGCCTGTTGCACGTTCCGCTGTCGCGCAGGCCGCCAGAGCCGTTGCCGCAGCAGTCACCATGGAAGCCTTTAAAAACGAACGACGATCAAAACCCGACATAGTAATTCCCCGTTATAGATTCGCTTTCTCAATGAGGTGTAGTTGCACACCTTGTTTAGTTAATTCATCAACATAGCGCTCTGGGATCCCTGTATCTGCCACCAGCCGCGTGATACGACGACTGCTGCAAATCACATGGAATGCTTGTTGATCAAACTTTGATGAGTCAGTCACAACGATAATTTCACTCGCTATCTCACACATCACTCGATTGAGGCTGGCTTCTTTTTCAAAGTGAGTCGTTAAACCCGCCCGTAGATCGAAACCATCCACCCCTAATATCAACTTGTTAAAGTTGTAATCCCGCAAACTGTTCTCGGCGATATTGCCGTAGAACGAGAGCGACTTTTTACGCAAAAGCCCACCAGTCAACATCACTTCAACTTCGTCAGCCTTAGCTAATTCGGTGGCGATATTGAGCCCATTGGTCATCACAATCAGGTCTTTATGCTCCATCAGATTAGCCGCCACTTGTTGTGTGGTTGTGCCTGAGTCGAGCAGTAAACGGTCACCGTTATAAACCAATCCAGCGGCGACTTTGCCTAACTCTTGTTTCAATACCGAATGGCAGCTGCCCTTCTCCTTGAGTGACAGTTCACGGATCAATTCACTGTTGACCATGGCGCCACCACGGGAACGAACCAATAACTGTTTCTGATCTAGCATGGCTAAATCACTGCGTATCGTGACCTCAGATACCCCAAAATATTCGGCCAATGCGGCAACAGAGACCTTTCCCTGTAACTGCGTCATACGCACAATTTCCTGCTGCCTCTCGATCGTGTTCAAAGTGCTCACATGAATCCTCATTCTTTCGATTAACCGTCAACTGAAAGGTAACACGCGCAATACAACTTTCAAACACTTTCGAAATCAATTTCAACGAACAATCTAGTCAAAATATTAAATAACAATAAGTTAAGTAATTAATTCTGCTTGATTGTGGCGTTTGTGATTTTAATAATGCATGAATGTGAAATCATTTGAAAGTATTTTTACATTTTTTTATTGATCGAATATGGGAATTAACGCTATAAATAAGACTTCGAAAGGTTTGCGTAGTTTCTTTCGCTTTCGAAGCTGTATTAGAAGACACGGTAATGACCGTGCATCACACTCATGCGGGGATACTATGAAATTCTTAACCACACAACCTGCCGCAATCGCCCTAGCGATCGCAGCAGCACTGACAGCAATGAACAGCGCAGCCAATGAACAGGAGTCCAAACCGGGTACTGAAGCTAAAGAACAGCAAGTCCAAACCACGGAAACAACACAGAACAATGCTGCGCAAACCAATGACGCCGATGTTGAACGCATTCAGGTCACGGGGATCCGAAGCAGCATCAAAGAAGGCATGTTTTTAAAACAGAATGCCGTGAGTGTAGTCGACCTCGTTGTCGCCGATGATATTGGTAAATTTCCCGATGAAAACTTAGCCGAAGCGCTGCAACGGATCCCAGGGGTGACCATTACCCGTAATGGTGGAGAAGGGCAGAATATTCTGGTGCGAGGATTAGGTGATGGTTATAACGTCACAACGCTCAATGGCCGCAAATTAGCCTCTGAAAATGCTGGCCGCGACTTTAACTTTGACACTATCGCCTCAGAACTGGTGAATGTGCTAGCGGTATACAAATCCCCCGAAGCGAGACTCACCGAGGGAGGTATCGGTGCCATTGTCGATATCCAAACCCGCAAGCCCCTCGACTTAGACGGCCAAACTATTCAAGCATCGGCCAAAGGAATTTATGAATCCCGAACCGAGGATATTCATCCCCATGCCTCTTTAATCATTGGCGATAAAACAGATGATGATAGCTTTGGCGCCCTATTATCAGCGGTATATTCCCGTAAAACCCTAAGGGCGGATACTTATTCTGCCGAAGGCTTCTTCGATGAAGATGAGGGCTGGGGGGTTGATAGTGCGGGGGTTCCCGTCGATACCAATAACAATGGTGTAATCGATGCGGGGGAAATCTATGCCTCAAAAATCCCAAGTTATATGTACTTTGCGAATGCCCAGGATGTCCGTGAACGCTTAGGTGGGACACTCGCATTGCAATGGCGACCGATGGATAACCTTGACGTTAACTTTGATGGCCTCTATTCCCGCTATAATACCGATGGTAATAAATACCAAATCGGCTTTGTAAACTATGACGAAGAATGGACGCCAGGCACACCATTATTCACCGAGGCAGAATTCGATGACCAAGGTCGTGTCGTCAGCATGGATCAAACGGGTGAAAATACTATGGTTGAATTACTCAACCTAAGTACACCAAGAAAAACAGATACTTATCAAGTAGCTCTCAAAACTGATTGGTATGTACAGCCCCAGTGGTCTATCACGGCTGACCTTGCCTATTCCGCCGCAAAAAATGCCAATAATGGTGATAACCGCTTTGTGGTTGCCCGTGGCTTTGTCGATAGTATCGATATTGACTACACCAAAGGCAATATGCTGCCCGATGTCGTGATAAGCCCAGGCCTTACCCCTGAGCAAAAATATGGTGCCCATTACAGCCGCAACAGTGGCGTCGATGTGGATGATAAGGTCACGGATATTAAACTCATAAGCCAATATATCCCAGACGAAGGTATCATCAGTAAGGTCGATTTCGGCGTCAACTACGTTAAACAAGTGAAAAAGCAAACGGAATTTGCCTCTTCAAACTCAAGCCAGTTTAGTCGAGGGGGTTATTACCTCACCCGTGACGGTTATACCTTCGATAACAGCACTGTCTTTACCCAAGGTGAATTTGAACTATTCCAAATCCCCTCTAACGTCTTTGTGCCTGCAAATTTCGATAACTTCCTCGATGGTGAAAACAGCATTTCCCCCGAGCCTTGGCCAAGCTTTGACTATGACAAATTACTCGAGTACTACCGCAGCATCAATCAAGAAGCTGCCGACAAGAGTATTGTTGCAAGCCTCAATAAAGCGGGGAGCTATCAAGTCACTGAAGCGGTCAGCTCAGCCTATGTGCAAGTGAATATTGAAGAAGAAATATTCGACTTACCCTATTTACTCAACTTGGGGCTAAGAGCCAGCCAGACAAAAGTGACCTCCAACGGTTATGGCTATGATCTGTCAAAAGTAGCACTAGACAGTGCGGGGCAACCCATCAACAACGATTGGAAAAATGTTGTCGAAGTCGGTTATAACGACAGCTACAGCAACATTCTACCTAGCCTGAACTTCAAGCTGGATCTGCAGGATGACTTGTTGCTCAGAGTGTCGGCGGCTGAAGTATTAAGTCGACCTTCCCTCTACGATCTACGCGTATGGGCCGCACCAAATTTCACGACCCGTGAGCAAGGGTTACCCACTCTCATCCGTGGAAACCCAAGCGTTGCCCCAGAAAAAGCCCGTCAGGGGGATATTTCCCTCGAATGGTATTTCCACGAGAGCAGCTCTTTAAGTGGCGCTATCTTTATCAAAGATATTGAGTCCTTTATCACCGAGGATAAGAGCGTACAAACCATCGCAGGCAATGATTACTTCGTCACTCAACCCGTGTCCGGTAAATACGGCGCTAAAGTTCAAGGAGTGGAAGCCGCATGGCAGCAGTCCTTCGATGAATACCTACCTGAGCCCTTTAATGGCCTAGGTTTTCAACTTAACTATACCTATGTGGACAGCAGTTATGATGATCCAGAACTGGCCGAAAAGGGGTTGCCTTTTAAAGGCATGTCGAAAAATTCCTATAACGCCGTACTTTACTATGAGCAATACGGCTTACAAGCTAGGGTTGCCTATAACTGGCGCAGCGAGTTCCTCGTTGATCCAGAGGCGTGGGGCGGACCCGCTTGGATCCAAGACTATGGTCAGCTCGATGCCAGCGCGAGTTACGACATCCTAGAAAATGTGTCGATTTTTGCCGAAGCCTCAAATCTCACCAATAGCCGCTACTCGGGTTATGTAAAGCATGAGGACCAAGTGAATTACCTAGAGCGCTTTGGCACTCAAATCGCCCTAGGGATCCGTGGTAGTTTCTAGGCGAACAATAAAATAAGTTGTAATAACAAGCCACTATTCGAGTGGCTTTTCTTTTTCCTGCTCTCTGATGCTTATCTGCTGCTCCATCAGGCAAATATAATCTTCTAACTCTCGTCCCGGCGTTAGCTCAAAATGGCGGTTGAGTTTTAATAATCCTGTGATGCGATCGACCCTAAAATTACGAAAATCGGCCCGCAATTCACACCAGGTCAGCAGCGTCCAAGTGCCGCGCCAAAAATAGATGGCGAGCGGCCGCACTTCCCGCTCGGTGACATCAAGTTTCACATCTTGGTAGAAGAGTTTGACATATTCGCGGCGCTGGGCGGCATTGCGCAGGGGATCGAGGAATTGAAACTCATTGGAATCTAAATAAAAATCCGGCGAGAACATCAAGGATTGATAGGCTTGCAATCGTTTTGGTAGTACGGCTTCCACTTTAATCATCGCCTGCCTCGCGGCGCTACCGAGTTCTTTTCCACCCCAGGTTTGCACCATACGCATGCCGACTTGAATCGCTTCGAGTTCGGCTTCGGTGAACATTAACGGTGGCACATTCACCTCGTGGCGCAATAAATAGCCCACGCCCGCCTCCCCTTCGATGGGAATGCCACTTAAACACAAATCCTGCACATCACGGTAAATCGTACGCGTGGAAACCTCTAACCGTTCGGCTAGTTCCAAGGCTGTGGTCAGGCGTTTATGTTTAAGAATTTGCACTATTTGAAATAGGCGATCGGCACGGCGCATGGACAGTTATTAACCCCTTATATTGAGGTGACGGGCAATAGTTGGGATCTTAACCGCTTACACTCGCGTATCCAAATGTTAAGATAAGCTCAAGATCTGCTTTATAAAATCCCGATATAGATCTCGACGTCAGTGGCACCGAGATACAGTTCAAAATCCGTTTGATAGCGCCGCTGATACGGGCAATCCGTAGCACTAAAATAGCCCCACACCCGTCCCCAAAGATCGATAACACACTGGGGCATTTCCCCCTGGGCCGTAAATTTAAGGTACTTGCCCGCTTCGAGTTCCAGCGGTGTAAAAGGGTTGGTATCGACAGGAGCATCGATGGCCTTACCCACCAGCACAGAAAACTCGCCATTCATATCTGACGCATAATCATAGTACACGCCGTACATAGGCGAATTGAGCATAGCCGTGAGCTGGGATGATTCAAAAAAGGCTTGCCACAGGCCGCCAATTTTAGCGCTGTCGACGGACATTTCAGCCCTATTGTTGGTGCGGCAGCTCAACCCAAGTAGTGGTCGAGCATCAATATAAACCAGGTCCATCATTGTTTCTTCCCTATATACCTAAACCAATACGTTAATCAGAGTCGTGCCCTTAGGCACGGCTCTGGCAGGTTAAAAAATCGACTACTTATCCTTAGACCACAGACCCACTTTATTGCCTTCACTGTCGACAAAGAGGGCAATATAACCACATTCCCCTTCTTTGATCGGGGTCACTGGCAGCAGAATATTGACATTAGCCGCGCTGAGTTTATCCACTAAGGGTTGCAATTGGGTGCTGAAATGCAAATACACAGTGCTGCCCTGCATCGACGGTTGGCTCATGCTGCATTTGACTAACCCAATACTGGCGGCGCTAACGTCTTCGGTCACTATGGTGGCGTATTCCATGTCTTCCATATCGTCACGCTTAAACTCAACCCCAAAATGCTGCTGATAAAAGGCAACGGCGCGGTTCATATCACTGACAGGAATTTCACCCCAAACTAACGGTGCAATAGATAACATTTTCACTTTCTCCTTGTTGAAAAATACCAATGATCCATAAGGTTATTAATCTGGACCACCAGCGGGCAACAACAAGAATAAAACAAGGCTACTGACAGCATTATGTCAGTAGCCATTTTATAAAAGTAAAAGAATAACAGCGGATTTTTGACTTAAAACAGCCCAGCCTATTTTGGCAAACTGGCTTGGTGGGCCGCGATAAATGCCTCCATGGCCTGGGTTGCCCGGTTTTGGGCGCTGATGAGGGTGTCATCCGCCATCATGGGCTCAACCACTTCGTAGTAACATTTGATTTTGGGCTCAGTCCCCGAAGGTCTGACGATCACCCGAGCGCCACCCGCTAAGCAATAGGTCAATACATCACTGGGGGGCAAGTCGATTCTCTCGACCCGGCCATCGGCAAAACGGCGCTCAAGTGCCTTTAAATCATCGGTTGAGAGCACATCTAACTCACCAATCTTCAGCGGTGGATGCTCACGCAAATAGGCGCCAATCTTGGGCGTATCGGGTTTTAAGGCAATACTCACCTGCGCATTTAAGTGGAATCCATGTTCACGGTAAATGTGCTCGAGTCTATCCCAAATGGTTTGCCCATTGGCGGCAAGCTCGGCGGTTAATTGGGCAAAGGCCACCAGCGCCGACAGGCCGTCTTTATCCCACACCATGCTACCGATGGTGTAACCTAGGGCTTCTTCATAGGCAAACAGGAATGGATTATCGGGCTGATTCTTCATTATTCCCACATTCATCAACCATTTAAACCCAGTGAGCGTGGTATAACTTTGCTGGCCAAAGCCCTTGGCGATCTTAGATAACAGGCTAGATGAGACTATGGTCGTCCCGGTTAGGCCGCGATGTTCTGGGGCATGGCTCAGCAGATAATGGCCAAGGAGGACGCCAACTTGATCCCCCGTCAACATTTGGTATTCGCCCGCTCCCTTATGCACCGCCACCGCAAAACGGTCGGCATCGGGGTCATTAGCACAGGCGAGCATAGCGCCGTGTTTTTTCGCCTCGGCGATGACGAGATCCATCGCGCCCTTTTCTTCCGGATTGGGAAAGTTAACCGTCGGGAAAGCCCCGTCGGGCTCGCGCTGGGCGGCCACTGAATACACTTGGGTAAAACCCGCATCCTTGAGCACAGTTTCGGCCATTTCGGCACCGACTCCGTGCATCGCCGTATAGGCTAGGCTGACTTTTTCAGGGGCGGTATGGTTTTGTAGTACAGGGGATTGCCTTACGCCGCTCCGATAGGTTTCGTAGTAATCGTCCTTAAGCCAAATCAACTTGCCCTGTGCCACCGCCTCGTTATGCGCTAAAAACGGAATGGCCTTAGTGGCTGCCAATTCAATTTGTGCGGCAATACCCGAATCGTGTGGTGGAATAATCTGGGCGCCATTCTCCCAATACACTTTATAACCATTGTATTGCGGTGGGTTATGGCTCGCGGTCACGACAATGCCCGCCGCCGCATTAAAATGCTTCACCCCAAAGGCCACTAGGGGAGTCGGCGCCACCTTGCTAGTGAGCCGCACCTTAAGCCCCATGGCGGTCAACACGCTGGCCGTATCATGGGCAAAGGTACGTGAATCGTGGCGGCCATCGTAACCTATCACCACGCCACGCTCGGCGGCATCCTTAATCTGTTCTAGTAAATAGGCGCCAAGACCTGCCGAGGTTTGGCGGATCACCAGACGGTTCATGCCCATGGGCCCTGCGCCCACCACACCCCGTAATCCGGCGGTGCCAAACTCTAACCGCCCGGCAAAACGGGCCTTGAGCTCCGCCTCATTCTGGGTATCCAGTAGGGTTTGTAACTGCGCCTGTGTAGCGGGATCGGGATCATTTTCGAGCCAATGTTTAACCTGTAATTGCAGTGGGGTATTCATAGCACGCCTCAGTGAAAATCATTTGCAATTACCTTAGGAAAAAGTACACCGAAGAACAAGTGAATTTGCATTTTTCAGCGTCAATTGTGTGTAAAGACTGACTAACTCAGGGGACAAATGCGATGCCAAAACGCATCAGTTCATAGTGAATATCATTGACAAACACGAGCGAAAAATTTTGGCGCCCGGTCAGCTGATTGATATCCTCCCTTGTCAGACTAACGCCCTTTTCAACACCTTCGAACCGTTTCATTAACCAATAGGCAAATTCCTTCGCACTCACCATAGACATGATATTTCTCCTCATTATGCTAGCCAACACGCTAGGCTATTGGATCACTTTTACCAAGAACCAAGGCGGTGAACGAAAATGTTGCATAAGAGAATATAGGAAAGGCACTTCTTTGCTATATAAAATCAACCATCGCATTAATTTCTAATATATTCAAATTATTATAGAGTGGCAGTCGAACAGATTGAGGTGACAAATAAATCGCAGAAAAGCAAAAGGGCTCAATATGAGCCCTTTATCATTGAGAATACTTACAAAAATAAACAACAAATGTTAATCCGGATTGCGCACGTTAAATACCATGAGTAACACAAACCTCGGATTAACGGGATGGTAAAGTGCCATCGAATACGCGCACTTTAATATTTTTCTTCAGGTTGTCCTGATCCTGTTGCCACTCTTGCCACTGGGTAAGACTGATACTGAGTTGCAGTGAAAAATCGGTCGAGATCCACTGTGTCTGCCCTTGGGTATATTGAGGTATCGGCACAATATTTTTAGGGCCGCTGAAGGATTCAGAACACTGGAAGGACTTAAAGTACACTTGGTCAATCGCGAGATCGAGTTTACTGGGTGAGGTTAAGCATTGGCCACTGCCCGGCTCTTGATACGAGGCAAACTGGTACATGATTGCCGGTGTATTATTAGTACTATCGGGCACTGATGCGGTTTGATGGCAAGATAAACAGCTACTTAATGCGTTATCCGCGGGGCCGTTTAAACGGCCATTACAGCCTAAATGCCCCGCATTGGTTTTTTCATTTAAACGCCCAACAACCTCTTGAAATACCGCGCTATTCTTAAGCCCTGTAACAGGATTTTGCGGGAAAGCTGCGGCCCCTACAGTGGCAGGCGGTGTATCATTCCCCCACATGAGTCCTAGGGGAGAAATACGATCCCAAGGATTGTTCTCCTGTGCCTTAAACTGACCATCGGCCACAAAAGTGCCATAGGCCCAGCCCACGGGCGAGCGGCTGTCACGCACCGCGATATCAAACTGCAATAAGTACACATCGGCAACGGAGCGTGGGCATTGCTCTGTTTCCTGTTGGAAACTGCAAGCACTGCCATCGGCATTTTTACATTCGCAGAAATCACTGGCACTGATATTGGCTTGCCATACGGGTACGTTTTCGAGGAAAGGATAGTTATTAGGCGTTGCGGTAGTGAACAGTAACTTGCCAATCACACTACCTTCATTAAATGCAAAATTTTGCTGGGGCATTACAGGTGATGGCGCTCCCGTCCACACGTTACCAATACTGTTGGCCGCTTGCGGATTATAAAAACCCACCGCCCACATAGTGGTTTTCAAATCGCCTTGGCCTTTTATCTCCATAGTGACGGGGGCTTCGCGGGTCAATCCATGCACAAATTCTCGACCACTCATGGGATCATAGGTTTGATAAGGAATGTGATACCAAGAGCGGACTTTGTTATTACACAGATCCCAATCATTATTCACATCCCCGTTATTGACATTCCCTTCTTGGATATATTTCATTACCGCCCAAAGATAGTTCCATGCTTGGGTATTTTTATCTTTTTCACTCAGGTTTTTATCGAAGGGATTAAACTTAAGCCAAGGGGCTTCTTTATCGGGTTTAGCACTCGTGTACGCATCACTTAAACGAAAAATAGGACCTTTCCAACCAGGGTAAGCCTGATTAATGATCACTTGGTTGTCCCACATTCCCGTTTTAGTAAAAGCGGGATCTTGAAAGTAACTCGGGTAGGCACCAGTACAAGTGGAATTTGGATTCGATTTAGCGCTGTTAGGTTGGCTGTCTGCAGCTTCTGCACTGGCAGCGTTTAATGTACAAACTGAGAAGATGAGTATGGCGGCAATGTTGAGTTTCATAATATCATCCTTGATGAAGGTTAATCTAAAAAATCCCCTGAGTTCGACATAAATGGCAGTACCATTTATATCAATCGTATTCAAGCATAGCCTAATTTTTAAATTTTTATTTAAGCGTAATTTTTTATTTAAGCGTATAGCGTATAAGCGTAATAGTTAAGTCGCTTTACTTTTCGGCTTCTTGCCCACGGGTTTTCCAAAGTGAATAGAGTACTCCTGCGACTAACAGGCCAAAGGTCACCCCTAAGGAAAGTGCCGTTGGGATGGTAAAGCCCACTAACCCTATATGATAGAAATACACTAAACCGACCTTAGTACCGATAAAGATCAACACCACTGACAGGGCATATTTAAGGTACTCGAAACGATGCACCATGGCCGCTAAGGCAAAGTACAATGCTCGCAGGCCCAGAATGGCGAAGATATTAGAGGTATAGATAATAAAAGGGTCTTGAGTGATGGCAAATATTGCCGGAATACTGTCAACTGCAAAGACTAAATCCGCGGTTTCAATCAGAATTAACGCCAAAAATAACGGTGTCGCCCACCAGCCCTTACTTAGCTGGTGATCCTCGCCACGTACCCCAAATTTTTCCCCATGCAGAGTTGGCGTAAAACGCATTCTAGTGCGTAACCACTTGTACAGCTTATTATCTTGAATATCTCTATGTTCCTCCTGCGAGAACAACATCTTCACGCCGGTGAAAATCAAGAACAAGCCAAACAACACCAGAACGCCTTGATACTTGGCCACAAGTACGGCCCCGAGGCCAATCATGATGGCGCGTAACACAATCACGCCGATAATGCCCCAGAACAGCACTCGATGTTGATATAGGCGTGGAATACCTAAGCTACTGAAAATAAGTGCGATAACAAATATATTATCCATAGACAGTGACTTTTCAATCAGATAACCCGTCAGGTATTCCATCCCCGCCGTGGGTCCCCGATACCACCAAAGCCAAACGCCAAATAACATCGCCATGCAAATATAAAACGCTGAGAGTTTTAAGCTTTCAGAGACAGTGATTTCATGTTGATCCTTATGCAATACACCTAAATCAAAGGCCAGCAGGGCTAATACAAAGCCAAAGAACATTAACCAAACCCAAACTGGGTAGCCCACAAATAAGGTGGTAAAAAGCACCATGTCACTCCTTAAAAACTAAAATGCCGACAAATTTCGGCCTAATCGCAGTGGGAGATCTTACTGCCGACTTAAACCAAGAACAGTGAAACAGCATAAAACAACTAAAATGCCAGCTTAAAATTCATTTAGGTTGAACTGGGTTTAAGGCATCTATTCTAGGAAGAGGGTCCTGCGCCGCAGTGAGACCGCTTACCGCTCCCACCATTAAACAGAATACGATTAGCACAGTGTTGAAAACGCGCTTTCCTGAAAACCGCTTCAACTGGCCTCGCCTTAATAGGTTTAACGCTGTCAAATCCTTTATCTTGATATTGTCCACTGCCGAAATTCCTTGTTAATCATATGAATGATCATTTGCCCCTTAAACTACCCCGATAAGGGTGCAAGTACAATCAAGGTATTCCCTTATGAAAAATTCCCAGCGCTAAAATGGCATAAAATACCAAACAGAAATGTGACCAATGGCAACCACTCGCCACTATCAAGGATAATGAAATGCGTGGGCAGGCTAAACTTAAACGGACGGCATGTTAAGGAGGGGGTCTATTTGCGTCCTTGGATCCGACGCACAGCTAACACAACAAGATGCAGTAACAACAAGCCAGTAAAGGTCGAGCAGAAAAACAATAATGCGATGGAGTCGACTTGCCGCGGAGTTTCCCAATAAAGAAACCACCATAGCGGCCAGCCTATGGCCGACAAAACCGTAAGCTGCCACATACAGCGTTTACAGCGACCCATTTTTTGCCTGAAAATCGACGTTTTACAATCACCGCAACCCATACATCCCCAATTAACTTATGGCAATAAGAGCCGGCACATTTTATGCCGAACACACTAAAGTGATGCTTTAAGCCTTGTCATCCCTTCAGCGATAGAGATCAGCGGACGATAGCCTAAATCCTGTTTAGCGGCGCTAATATCAAAATAATGGCTGCAGGATAGCTGACGAGCCACAAAGCGTGTCATTAGCGGTTCCTGTTGTTTTTTAAACAGAAGATATACGCCCTCGAGGACTGCCCCCACAATATAAGCCACAGATTGAGAAACCCGTTGAGTGACTGGTGGTAAAGCATCGCAGGCCAAAATGAGATTGAGCATCTTAGCCATAGTGATAGGCTCATCGTTACTCAAAAAATAGGCTTTCCCCTGACACTTGGACTGGGGCTCACAGAGTGCGAGTGCCGCAAGTGTATGGGCATAGGCGGCGTTATCGATATAGATGGTATCGACCAGTTTATCCTCACGTCCCACTAACTTAAGTCTACCTAAACGGCCACGGGCTAGCACCCGAGGCACAAGGTGGGGATCATTAGGGCCCCAGATTAAATGTGGCCGCAGAGCGACGGTTTTTAATGCATAGGATGTAGAAACTTGAGTCGAGGCAGGAATAGCGACTGGGATAGCATCGACATTTTCAAGCGGCATCTCAGCTAGTTGATTTGCATCGAGCACCATCTTCTCGGCGATAGACTTGGAATGGGCGTAATAATTGAGAAACTTAGCCGCATGGGGCGTGGACTCATCGATGCCTGACTCATCCTGTCCAGCAAAGGTCACACTCGGCGTGCTGGTATAGACTAATTTATTAATTTTTAATGCCTTGCACGCAGCTATCACATTAGCTGTTCCCTTCACATTCGGGCAAAAATAACTGTCCCTATCCCCCCAAACGCCGGCTTTTGATGCCACATGGAACACGATATCGCAGCCCTGCATCGCCTGTTGCAGTTGGTCTTTATTGACTAAATCCCCCTGCACCATCACAACGCCTAGGGAGGTAAGTTCAGGATAATCTCCACGGGCAAAGCCCGTCACCTTAATGCCTGCGGCTAACAATCTTAAACATATGGCCTTACCTAAAAAGCCCCCCGCGCCCGTGACAAAAGCATGGCTTACCTTTATGGCAAGCTGAGTGAGTGCAGTTTGTTCAGCCGCATCAAATTGCGCCAGCGTCGTGCTCTTGATTGAGTCTATCGTCATTTAGGTATCAACCTTTCGTCTGTGATTGCGCCCAAATGGCTAATTTTTCTCTAAAAATCTTGGCATTATGCCGCACATCTACGGGAAAGTCAGGGTGGATAAGAAACCGTCTTATGCCCTTAGTCTGGGGAAATTGTTCGGCGATAGCGATCAAATCTTGATACAACTGTTGGCTCTTATTGCACACCAATGATTGGTCGAGTTCGATACAAATTAACGGCGCTATCTCGTTCGCCACTGTTATACCCACAAGGGCGGAGCGCTTCACATTGGGATGGGTATTGAAAATGCGCTCACAGGGGATCGAATAATATCGCTGAGCAAATTGACCATTACGGGTCGCATCGACCCTATGGGCCTTGCGACCGCACATCCACAGTTGGCCTTGATCATCGAGATACCCCAGATCGCCCATGCGGTGTCTAACGCTATTGGTAGCCGGATCCCAAATCTTAGCCGCCGCAGTTGCGCTATTCCGTTGACTATCGTTTAGATAATAGGACTGGCTCACCATAGGCCCCCGCACGACTATCTCGCCGATGTCACAGTTATTTAGCAGTAAGGCATTATCCCATTGAGGGATAATCTCTTCAGAAATCGCGATAATCCCTATATCGACGCCCTTAATCCCACGGCCAACACAGATGCCACCCCCGTTATCGGTAATCTCTGTGGTGGCAAATAACGCCTCGCTGGCGATCATGCTAATGGGTAAGGATTCGGTCGCACCGTAGGAGTTTAAAATCGGCACGCCTTGGCTCAGCATCTTGCTAAACCGAGCAATAGAGGCGATGGTCGCAGGCGCCCCCGCCGAAATCACCCGCTGTACGCTAGGCAATTTATGCTGTTTTAGTTCCCCCGCACGGCCTAAGCGCTCAAGTAAAGCCGGATTAACAAAGATATTGCTGCATTGATATTTCTCAATCGCGGCAAACAAAAACTCGGGATTGGCGGTAATAGGCTTGCTCGCATCCATTTCAGGCACAATCGAGGCCATTCCCAGTGCCGGGCCAAAGAGGGAAAATAACGGGAACGTGGCTAGATCGCGCTCACCATGGGCAATCCCATAATCGTTTTTTAACGCTTGAATTTGCGCCTCAAACATCCCATGGCTATAGACCACGCCCTTTGGAGTGCCCGTGCTGCCACTGGTAAATAGTATCGCCGCCATCTCATCGGGTTTTAGCATGACCATGGGATATTCAACCTGCTCGCTTGGCCACCCCAGCCCACTTGGACGTCTTAGCCGCGACGCTAAGCTAGGTGCGCCCACCACCATTTGCGCTAACTTGGCTGACAGACCCGGCTTACCGCTATCGACATTGAGCAAGCATTTCACACTGCCCTTACCCCAGCCAAATAATCGTCTGGCAATATGGGCCTTAGGGATGCCGATAAAGGCATCGGGGGCGGCTTCGGCAAAGCACTGCTTAAGGTTATTAATCCCCATGCCTGGGTCGACGAGAATGGGGATAATTCCCGCCTTAAAGAGTGCGAAGGTGAGCGCAAAAAAATCGAGGCTCGGCGTCACCATCAACACCGCCTTCATGCCACGCTTTATACCATGGGCATTGAGGGCAAAGGCAATGGCATCGCTTTGTCTATCTAAACTGACAAAATCGAGTTCTTGATAACTTAGCTTGCTAAGGGCGCCGCTTTGATTGAAAAGCCCAGAGCCCTTGGCCTTTTGGACTGCTACCGCTAAGTGATGGGGAATGACATGGGCCGCTTGCTTAAGATGACGGCAAATATTGGCATCATTGCCCACCATAGATATAGAAGAGTCATCACAGGACGAGGTTGGCAAATCGGCCCCAAGCAAGCCTGACATTAGCCCGCAACCTGTTCGAATTGCGCCCTTGCAGGCACATCATCGGCCATAAAGTGTTTGATATGCGCAATCACTTCATCGCTGGCATCTTCGAGGATATAGTGGCCGCAGTCGGCAAATTCATGCACGGTCGCATGGGGCATATGCTCGCGCCATTTGGCTAAAAAGTGCTTATCGAACACAAAGTCCTTGAGGCCCCAACAGATCAGGGTCGGCACCTTAGCAAATTTAGGTAAACTCGCTGCAATATCAGAGACTAATTGATAGTTTCTGTCCCCTTGTTTCAGCGGAATATCCTGCACAAAACGCAGCGTCGAAATACGATTGGCCCAAGAATTAAAGGGTGCAACATAGGCCTCACGAATGTATTTCGACATCGGCTGGCGCTTCACGCCCACATAGGAGGCGATAGACGAAAAGGCATTGAAGCCGCGCACTAACACAGTACCGAGCATGGTATTACGGCAGATCCACAGCGCCAGCGGCAGGAGTTTTGTTTTGGGTAAATGAAAAGCCCCGGTATTTAAAATCACCAGGCGTTTAATCCGCTCAGGATAGCGCGCCGCATAACCCATACCTATCATGCCACCCCAGTCGTGGACGACTAAGGTAATGTTTTCTTTAATATTTAGACTATCGAGTAAGGCTTCGAGATCATCGATACGATTCTTTAGGGTGTAATCGTAACCGCTATCATCTGGCTTATCCGACAGGCCACAGCCAATATGATCCGGCACTATGCATTGATGCGTGTCTTTTAAGGCGCTAACAAGATTGCGGTAATAAAACGACCAGCTAGGGTTACCGTGAACCATGACCACAGGTTCACCTTGGCCTTCGTTGATATAGTGTAACTTGTTGCCATTAAGGCTCAGAAAATGACGTTTAAAGGGCAACAGAGTGTCTAACATGACGCTTCCTATCTTTTGTTTATTCGAGCTTATGCGAGTGAGAAGTTTGTGAGTGAGCTATGTGAGTGAGCCACCCAGGCTTATCGGCGCTATGATTAGGGCAACTGGCACACTAATTCAGGTAAAAGTGCAGGTAAAATCGCGAGGCGCCTTTACCACTTAATGCCTAACATCATGCAATTTAAACCACTGCCGATACCTAAAAAGCTCACCTGATCCCCAGGGCGTAAAAATCCCTGATCGTGGGCCATGGCGGCGGTCACGGGCAAAGAAACCGTGCCCATATTGCCCAGCAATTGATAGGTCGGAAACTCTTTCTCTGGTGGGATATTGAGTGCACTCAACACTTGCTTGCGGTTCGATGCGCCCACTTGGTGGCAAATCACCTTATCCACTTGCTCGACCAACCAATTACGCTGCTCGAGGAAATGCTCCCAAGTGTGTTTCGCCAGCTCGACCCCTTCTTTGAGGAGTGTCACCGCATCGGTACGCATAAACTCGCGGTAAATATTATGGCCGACTTCCTGCAGCCCCCACTGGCACAACTGGTGATGCTGCGGCGCAGAGAGGTGTGATGCCCCAAGTAATTGATGTTGACGCACATTCGCAAGCGGTAAGCTGCCATCGGTCAAGATCACGGCAACGGCGCCAGAACCACCGGTTAAGGTCGCAAGGGATTGCGCAAAATTCTGCATAGTGGGATCGGCCAACATATTATCGATAGTCACATCGACAATGTCCCGCGCCGACTCACAGGACACCACCATACCCGCCTTGATTTGCCCGAGTTCAATCCGGTTAGCGATATCTAAAATGCCCGATAGCACCCCAAGGCAAGCATTACTGATATCGTAAATCGCGGTGTCCTTTGACACGCCAAGTTCGGCGGCGATGCGGCATGCCGTCGCAGGTTCGTGCTGATCGCGGCACACTCCCGTGTACACCACAGCCCCTAAATCGGCGACATCTATTCCCGTTTCAACCATGGCTTTACGGGCCGCTTTAATCGCCCCGTCGGACAATTGATGTCCTTTGGGCCACCAACGGCGCTCTGTGATGCCAGTCAATGCTGCCAACTGTCCCATAGGAATACGGAACTTTTGATATAGAGGCGCAAGACGAGACTCTAGCTCGCTACTGGAAACCACCACAGGTGCCAGTTCATAGGCCAGGCTATTAATAAATACGCGGGAATATTTCATGAAACTGTTTTATTCGCTCACTAGAATGGCTGACTTAAGGGCCAGCTTTCAGTTGTTATTCGTCATTAATGCGACATTTGAACAAGAAAAGCCCGATGATTCAATAAAAAACCATCTTCAGCGTAAGACTTGTCTCACACTGACTCACATCAGCCTAGGGACACAGGCGCTGACAAGATCAATTTCAAATTTACTAATACAGAAATAATTCATAAAAAACATTGCTGTACAGCACATTTTAAGACGCTACTTTTTAATCGTCCGATTTTAATGCCAAAATCAGCGCATTTCTCGGCGTGACGCTGTTTGCACAAAATTCGCCCACACTAACCCGATAGCCATGCTCCTGCAAAAAACAGCAGCGATCGAGGATTAGCCAGCGCTCGAGTAGACTGCGAAATAAATGCGCCACTAAATCGATACGCCGAGTCAATCTTTGCCTTTGCCGCCCACGTTCGAGCCAAGCCGCAAAATCACAATGTTGCGGTATGAGGACGGATTTTTGCTGCGCAGCCCACAGGCAAAAATCGGCAAAACTGCCACTGAGCTGGCTTTGTTTTAATGAGGGTAAAGGCAAATATTCATCAATTTGTCGACATTGGCGTTGCAACGCATCAAAACCTAAGCGCCAAGCGATTTCTTGATGGCGCAGCGCCTGTTGTTTCGCATTAGCAATCACACTCTGCTGCAGCGGCAACTGCAAGTCGTGACGGCTGAGCTTCAGTGTGCTCTGCTTCGCAACTGTCGATAACGGCTGATAATGGCTCGCTTGAATTAAATGATAACAACAGGGGGAAATTGCCAGCGCCCGCGTGCCCGCTTCGGTGGCAAGTTTCAACAGACGCACATGCAAATCGCCACAGGCATGGAGCGCAACCGCCTGTTGCTGGCGCGTCAACGGATTTTCATTAGCACTATGGTGGCTTTTCTCCTCCTCATTTAACCCAGCATCAGTTCCAATAGCAAAGGCATCGGCACAGATAAAACGTTGGGATAACTGCCATTGCTGCGCAAACGCCTGTCCCTCTTCACAGAGCTTTGCTTGCCACTCGAGGCTAACCACATCCACACCGCGGGTCTTAGCAATCAATCGACCTAGGTGGCCCTTGCCCGCGCACCACTCCAGTACGGGTAAATCAAGATCAGGAATATTCGCGACAAAGGCGGTAATTTGCGTCCACTTACGCCCCTTAATATTGGCGCTGAAATGTGCGCTGCCATCAAATTGCATCTCAGGCGTTTGCACTAATGCCGCGCCGCTTACCACAGGAGTCGCCGTCAACAAAGACAGATCCCAATCTAGCCCTAGCGAGTGAAGATCTTGATTTAACGCGGGTAATAGGGCTTTGACTAGCCTAGCTTGCTCGGCATCTAGGTTATCGAGATCGTCATCACTGATGTCCCACAGCCGCTGTGCTAAATAAGGGAAATCCGCCTGCCATGGCAGGACGTTGGCCTCAAAGGCACGCACCTGCCATAGGGGGCGGCTCTGCTCGAGCAATTGATTAATCTGGTTAAATTGCTCTTTATGGCTAGAGGTATTTTGAGGATTTGTTTGATTCACTAGATGCCCGGTATAAAAAATACGTGTGATGGTTCAAGAAGACTAAGGCTGACTTTCACAGCTGAGTTTAACGGCTGACTTTAACTGCTGACTTTAGCAGAGAATCTGCTAGTATTTCGCGCCTTAACCTAACTTTACCACTCCCGCTATTGGCCGCGAACAAAGCACACCAAGGGATAGACGAAGAAGATACCCATGCTTTCACCCTGCGTTGCCCGCTGCGGCTTAAACGATGAAGACTATTGTATGGGCTGCTTTCGCCATATTGACGAAATTGTTGCCTGGCGCGATGCCAGTGAAGCCGAGCAGCATTCAATCATCGATAAACTTCCGGCCCGCAAGGCGCATTTCGAAGGCATTGAAAACCAACATATTCTGAGCCGAGCCAAATGGTTAGAAGCCGAGGCGCGCTTAGCTAAAAAATAATAGAACGCTCAGTGCTTACCCCAGTTTATTTTTTCATCATGGCCTTTAAATCGGCAAAGGGATTATAGGTCGCCGCCGCTTGCTTCGTTTCTGTGGTGTTACCGTAACGGATCAGTTCTTCGAAGCGGGAATGTTCATTGTCGTGACAATACAGGCACAGTAATTCCCAGTTCGAGCCGTCGGATGGATTGTTATCGTGGTTATGGTCCCTGTGGTGAACGGTCAGCTCGCTCAAATTTTTCGGAGTGAATTCACGAGTACAACGGCCACACACCCAAGGATACAGTTTTAACGCCTGTTCGCGGTAGCCGCTCTCGCGTTTGGCTTTGTATTCCCGCGCCTCGGCTAACACTTGGTCTAACTTACTCTGGCCTTGATTTGTTGACATGCTCATACCTAACCTAAAAACAACCACTGATAATTTCCCCAAGGATAATCCGAGTTATCGCTTGGGGCAATATGTCCCGTTTTAGCAAAAAAACGCAGCGTCTATGCGACATGTCCTTGGTCGGCATTAGAAAGATGCAAATAGTGCAGGTACTTTTCGTACTGGGTCACCACATCCGCCAGGATCTGCTCCTCGGTATAACCCATCACATCATAATGCTGGCCGCCCTGCTCTAGGTACACTTCGGCGCGGTAGTACAAGGTATTGCCCTGCTCTAACTCTTCACCTATGGGATTTACAATCTCAAAGCAACGCATACGTACCCCGTATACAAAGGGCAAGTGGACTTCATTGCTGATCACTAGCCGTACTTTACCGTCTAAATATTCGAGATCGGCCACTATGCCCTTAGTCATAAAGTGCTGGCACACCTTAGATAATGCCGGTGTTGCTACATTATTAAGAAATATCCGCGCTTCTTCCTCGGTTGGGTGCGCAACGAGCACCTCAATCCGCTCTTCCCAACTGATATTGGTTTTAGCGTACTGCACACTGGTGGTATGGAGTTGCACGCTGTTGATCTTCAGCCAATCGTCTTTCAAGGCTTTATAAAGCCCCAAACACATCAATAACATCACACATAAAAACGGCAAAGCACTGGCGATGGCCGCCGTCTGCAGCGCCTGTAAACCTCCCGCCAATAACAGCACCGAGGCCACCACACCTTGGAGTAAGGCCCAAAATACCCGCTGCCAAACGGGGGCATGATTATCCCCACCCGAAGTCAGATTATCGATCACCAGCGATCCCGAATCAGACGAGGTAACAAAGAAAGTCACCACTAAACAAATCCCTATCCCCGACAATAGGCTCGGAAAAGGCATATGCTCAAAAAATGCAAATAAGGCCACAGGCACATCGGTATTCACGGCATCGGCTAAATAAGTCGCGCCTTGATTCATAATGGCGTCGATGGCGGAGTTGCCAAACACTGTCATCCACAGGAAGGTCAGCGCAGATGGCACAAACAATACACCTACTAAAAACTCACGTATGGTACGGCCACGGCTGACTCGCGCAATAAAAGTCCTCACAAAAGGTGACCAGGAAATCCACCAGCCCCAATAGAGTAAAGTCCAGCCACCGAGCCAATCTTCCTTGTGTTGATAGGCATATAAATTAAAGGTTTTATTGACAATATCACTTAGATAACTGCCGGTATTTTGCACAAATGCCTGCAAGAGCATCACTGTTGGGCCAAGGATTAAGACGATAAGCAGTAGGACAAGCGCTAGCCCAAGGTTAAGCTCGCTCAGTCGTTTAACGCCCTTATCTAACCCAGAAAACACCGAAAGGGTTGCAAGTAATGTAATACCAACAATCAAAGCGACCTGCACTAAGGTGTTATTGGGAAAGCCTTTAAACAAATAACTTAGACCCGAATTGACCTGTAACACGCCAAAACCTAAGGAGGTTGCCACCCCAAACATAGTGCCCAGCACCGCGAAGGTATCGACACTATGGCCAATCGGTCCATGAATACGCTCACCGATTAAGGGATACAAAGCACTGCGGGGTAATAGGGGTAATTTATGGCGATAGGCAAAATACGCTAGACTCAGGGCAACCACAGCATAAATGGCCCAGGCGTGGATCCCCCAATGGAAGAAAGTGATCTTCATCGCCTCTTTGGCGGCGGCGAGGCTTTCTGGTGTGGCATCGGGCGGCGCCAAATAGTGCATCACTGGCTCGGCCACCCCAAAAAACATTAAGCCTATGCCCATACCAGCGGAAAATAGCATGGCAATCCAGCTTTTATAGCTATAGTCAGGCACTGAATGATCTGGCCCGAGTTTGATATCACCAAAGCGACTTACCATCACAAAGATGATGAAAATCATAAAAATAGCAACGCTCAAAATGTAAAGCCAACCAGCTTTAACTTCTATCCATGACTGCATTGACTTAAAAAACAAGTTGGCCTCGGTTGGCCAAATGGCACAGATCATCACCATTAAGATGATAAAAAAAACCGACGAATAAAATACCGGTGGATTGATACTCGATTTAATCGACATGAATACCCCTAGTGGTGATAGGTTTCCGATGGATGACCTCCGGCATAAGCTCCTAAGCTTTAGCCAAATGGTCAACTCACGATCATTCCAACACTCGCGGTATTAAGCACACCCAAAAGCATCAATAACAAAGGCTTAATCTCTGCAATACCTTGTTATCTCATACTTATATCCAACCGACCTCAATATACGAAGACGTGTAATAAGGTTGTTTGGGTATAGATATTTAAACGATAAAAACCTGCGCGTAGCACACTGGATAACGCTAAGAGCACATATGGCGTTCAATACCACAACATAATGCTGAGTTTAGCTGGAATAATCAGTATAAAAAATGGCGACCAACATGGTCGCCAAGCGATTATACCACAAAAGAAGGTAATTTTAACTTTTAATACCAAAACAGTAGTTAAGCTGGTTTAGCGTTAACCGCAGCCGAATTGGGTGTCTGTGAAATGCCCGCCGTTAAATTAAAGCGCATTGCCTCTTCAAAGGACCAATCGACAAGGATCAAATCATCCCGCTTCACAAGGCTTGTCACCCCCGCCATCTGATAACTTAACTGGAATAATACTGGCACCCAATCGCCCTCCGGCAAAGCATCGAGCAAGGGCTTAGGCGGTGTGTCCGTCATAATAAAACCCACCACATAACCACCATTGGCTTGCTTGACCAACACGGTTTGCTGAGTATTGGTTTTGCCCTCACGATTCATTAAGGAAGCGATATCACGAATACTGCCATAAACAGATTTAAACAGCGGAAAACGCATCAACTGACGTTCAATCCAGCCATAGAGCCACACAATGGGACTCACCGAAAACAACAAGCCCACCGCAAACACTATGGCCACGACTAAGATAAAGCCCGCGCCAACGAAATGTTGGTTAATCCCTACCAACGCTAAAATAAAAATCCCTAAACCATCTAAAGATACAAACAATGACCAAAACAACCACAGGCTTAAAGCCATGGGCAGCAGGTTCATTAAGCCACGGGCTAAGGTTTTCTTCATTGCAGTCTCATTTAATCAATGGGATAAAAAAAGGCATAAAATATTTACGCCCAAAAGGCGTTAAATGCTACCACAGAGTCACTCTTGCACCAGCACTTGATGTAAGGTATCTGACACTTATAGTCTCAAGCATAGAAATAGCGTTCAAATTCAGGCCATCTCCGAGCCATTGAACCATTCTAAGGAAAGTAAGATGCGCGTAACCCGCTTAGATCATTTGGTCTTAACCGTAAAAGATATCGAGGCCAGCGTCGCCTTCTATCAAAGCGTATTAGGGATGAAAAAGTCCGTGTTTGGTCAAGGCCGCATCGCCTTAAGTTTTGGCGATCAAAAGATTAATCTCCATCAAGTGGGCGCCGAATTTGAACCTAAAGCCGCCCTCGCCACGCCCGGCAGTGCCGATCTGTGTTTTGTGGTCAGCCACAATATCGAAGAAGTGATCGCGCATTTAAACGCTCTTCAGATTGAAATCATTGAAGGCCCTGTGCTACGAACCGGCGCCACAGGCCGGATTAACTCTGTCTATATCCGCGACCCAGATTGTAATCTGTTGGAATTATCCGAATACCTGCCCGCCTGCGCACAGTAGGTAAAGTGTCATCTGTCAGTTCTGCGAGCTGGATGCGATCAGAACTGCAGGTGGTTTTGATTGGGTTGCTCCCACGAGGGATATAGGTATCGTCAGTTGAACGGCATTGATAGCCACTATCTCCCTAGTGACACGCCGTCCCTTTATTTAACAAGAAGCGTCCCTAAGAACTCTACTAAAACATCCATGTTTTAGAAAGTCACTGGTGCAACAATGCCAATCCTCACTAGCCCTTTAGCTGTTCGTTCAGCTAAAAAGCTATTGCCCCAAAGCAAGATAACTTTATCGTCAGTTTGCAGCATGAATTGTCATTGTTTCCCCTGTGACTCGCCATAAACTCGTCCCTGAGGGCTCGACGGCGACATCCATGTCGCCAACGGTCACAGTTGCAACAATGCCAATCCCCACTAACCCTCTAGCTGTTCGTTCAGCTAAAAAGCTATTGCTCCATTGCAGGATAGAAACAACCATCATTTAGATCTTGTGATACATCTCGTTGACCAAACTTTAGTAATGCACAAAGTGAGTAGAGTAACGGTGGTTATTCAGTACGAGCTCAGACCTAAGCTAGTATTATGAATAACACAACTCAAATACTTGGCGAAACATCACTATTCAAATCTTTCATCTGTATTTCGAGCTCGTTCTTCTTCCCATTTTCGTTCTGCGCCTATCCAGCTTCGTAAAGACGCTTTCTTTAAACTAGCCCATTGCTGAACTTTTGAATCGCCAAAATTTTCTAATTCAACATATATGCTGAGGCGAGCCTCAAGGAAATTCGCATGCGACCCAGAAATCACGCTAGGTCTGCGGGTTATATCCATTTTTTCCAGTACCTCTACGGTATTGGGGCTGATGTCCAAAAGCAATCTCGCTTCTTTGCTCAGTTGGTACACTTCGCTTTCTTTTCTATACGGCGATATGATCTCGGCAACGATAGGGCATCGTTTTGATGGGTTACTTCCACACCATTCAGAAATAAGTTCAAGTGGTATTGATGGTGTTTGGTTGCATTTAAAAAATGTGACTGCACGTTCCTGACAATTCCCTTCTTCATCGAGTAAGCTGTCAAGAACTGCCTTAGGATTGGACTTCATTAATACATCCATTGTCTTAGGAAGATGATTCCCAATGTTAAATAGAGGTTGTTGCTCAATCATACGTTCGAGAATTATACGAGTTGCTTCATAGTTATTTGGGGTTGTAAGGGCAACTCTCGCCACAATATGCATCGCGTGATCTTTATGGCCATTGAAATTTTCTTTTGAGAAGTCAGCAAGGAGGAAGGTTTGCTGAGCTAGTTCTTTTATTTCATTTGAAGGAGCATATGCATTTTCAGCTCTTAAACCGTGGAATCTCATAGACAGGATTTCAATTGAAACCATTACACCATCAGGTTGCCTGTTGATTAGACTCAGTATTTTACCAAGATCGTTATCAGAAAGTGCTTCATGGACTCTTCCATACCCAAGAGATTGGTAAAAATGAATTGGCGATTGCTGCATTTCAATAGCCAGTATTAGCCTAGTTACAGCAGTGGTATCGAGAGTTGCGCAGAACTGTATATAAGGGAACAATTTGTTTGCGCGCTTATCATGCAACAGACTATCGAGAATCGAGTTAGTTAGCTCAGGCTTGATTCTGCTTAGGTGGCGAATAAACCCGCGCAGTACATTGATTGTCTGCTTCTCCAACGGGATTTCTGATAGGTTGGCGAGAAGCTTTTCCCAGAAGTTTGAGTGATCATCTACACCTTTTGCACACCCAATGCCAAAAGTATGGTGTAGGCTGCTATCTCCTGAGTAGACAGTATTTCACGCAGTTTTGATACAAGGTATGGCAGGTGTAACTTAGATAAGTCTTTTCCTAGTTTTTCTGTGTTTTCTTCAACAATCTCATAACCGTTTAATTCACTTTCGCCATCCTCACCTGTGGTCTCCAAACAATAAAAATTATTGTGGATTGATAGCAAATAGGAAAGCGAGGACAGGAAATAGAGAGGACAGGCATATCTTTTTGTGTTTTTCAGCACCTTCAACTAGGCTTTAAATTATCCTGATTTTGTCTGTGTGGAGTTTGCTATGACTTCGGCCAGAAGACAGCTAATTGATGCTAATGCAACGCCATTCTATCATGTGATAAATCGCTGTGTTAGAAGGGCTTTTTTATGTGGAGAGGATAAACTCACGGGGCGCAGTTACGAGCATCGACGCGGTTGGATTGTTGATAAAATCAAAACCTTGTCCGCGATATTTTGTATCGATATTTGCGCTTACGCGGTGATGAGCAATCACTATCATTTGGTGCTTAAAATTGATGTCGACAAGGCCAAATCGTTAACGCAAAAAGATATTATCAGCCGTTGGTGCCAAATCACTAAAGGCCATGTAATTGCCACTAAGTATATGAATGGTGATGCTTTAATCGACGGCGAACGTGTGTTACTTGATGGGTTAATTACCGAATGGCATGAGCGATTGAGTAGCATCTCCTGGTTTATGCGCTGTTTAAACGAAGAAATTGCCCGCAAGGCTAATCGAGAAGATAAGTGTAAAGGCGCGTTTTGGGAAGGTCGTTTTAAATCACAAGCGCTGTTAGATGAGCAAGCACTACTGGCCTGTATGATGTATGTGGATTTAAATCCCATTCGAGCAGGTATTGCCGATTCTTTGCAATCCTCTGATTTTACATCGATTCAGGAGCGAATTAACTCGCTAAATTCCCCAAATCATCCATTAACCCTCCCTGTGCCACAAACTGACTTCTCAACTAATGAAGCTTATATTCCCCACAAGTCACTCGTCCAATTCGATGGTGCAGCACACCTGAATGAACAAACGGGCATTCCGTTTCATTTTGCTGATTATCTCGAACTTATTGATTGGACTGGCAGAGCCATTCGCCTTGATAAAAAAGGCTATA
>NZ_PFGL01000058.1 GCF_002783505.1 Shewanella sp. CG12_big_fil_rev_8_21_14_0_65_47_15 | reverse complement strand
GTGCCGGTCATTACCTACACCTTGACCGACGGCTCTGGCAGCAATGACACCTCGACCTTAACCCTCGACGTCACCCCAGTGAACGATGCGCCAGTGATTATTTCGGCCGATAACGCTGTCGTGTCTGAAGAAGGCCTAACCGGCGGTATCCAAGATACGACAGGAAATAGTGATACTACCGATGTGATTACCATTACTGGCGAAATCAATATCACTGACGTTGATAATGACTCTCTAACTGTTTCGCTTTCTGGCCCAACGGGCCTGACTTCAGGAGGAGAAGATATTGCTTGGTCCTGGAGTGGCAATACTCTCACTGGCTACATTGTAGGTACAAACGTTCCGATCATAACAATAACCCTCACTGCACCTATCGGTAATTCATCTGGTGCCTGGGGATATGAAGTTGCACTATTAGGGCCTATCGATCATGCCAACGCTACAGAAGAAGATGAACTCTCCATTGAAATTGGCATTGCTGTTGATGATGGGCACCAAATCACCGATGGTAGTTTTGAGATAAAAATCGAAGACGACTCTCCAGTCGATCAGGTCGATGAAGATCTCATGCAACACATACTTAACGGCAGTGGAATACTCAGTGGCGATTTACTCGCTCCTGGTGCTGACGGACTAGGTGAAATCGAATTTAGTATTGTCACTACAGGCTTATTATTTGATGGGATGCCACTGCACACATCAATGTCAGGTAATACGTTAACTGCATGGGCAGACATTAATAACGATGGCGTTTTCAATACTGGCGAAGAGGTGTTTACCTTAACAGCAGTTATGGATCTTAATGGTAACTATGATTATCAACTGGAGTTATTGAAGGAAATACAATTAGATAAGTCTACCACGGCATCCTTTGTTGGGATAACAGCTGGCGCAAGCGACTCCTATTACGTGTTAACTGATGGAACGCTTGATACCCATGGTAACGCCAGTGCCGAGGACACACTCATCACCATAACTGGCAGTGGTAGTGGTAACCATAAAGTAAACTCGAACAGTTTTGGTATTGGTGTGGGCGATCCATCCATATCTACTGGTGAATCAATTAATTTTGCTTATGGAGCAACAGGCACAAGTGCCGCAACGATAAATCTAGGTACAGGATCAAATGGTTCCCATAATAGTGTATCTACAGCTTATGTGTTAATTACATACGCCGATGGTACGACCAATGGTGGCCAACTGATCGAAATCAATGGAACATTAGAATTCGAAGCCTTTGCTCAGAATGGCTCCAACATCACTTCGATCACTATTAACTATCAAAGTGGTAGCGATTTCCAAGTCATAGACGTTTCAGCGAATACAATAGTGACTGAAGACCCTATCGATATTGAGTTTTCTTACAACGCCACCGACAACGATGGGGATCCTGTGCAATTTGATGATTCTACTGGAAATGGTCACTTTACTGTCACCATTGACCCAGCAGCACAACCTATTGCCAATACGCCTAACGCCCAAGTGTTTTTGTACGAAGACGTATTACCAAGTGATGGTAATGATACAACAGTACAAACTCTCAGCTTTAGATCGGGTAGCAACTCAATTGACAGCTTCCAGTTTGGTGACTTAACAAATATTTCAGTAGTGGGTATTAACGCTCAAATCCATTGGGCACTCAATGATGTCGGTCAATTAATCGGTACCGTCTATGGTAGAGAGGCACTTCGCTTAACCTTAGATTGGGATCGTATAAACGCAGGAGAACAAGGTGATGTTACGGTTACAGCTGAATTGCTGACCAACCTCCCCCATAGCGTCAATGCTAACAGCTTAACCGTTAATGGTATTCAAGTAGTGGCGGTTGATGCTGCAGGCCATACTGCACATTCAACAGTCGCAGTTACAGTTGCCGATGACGTGGATATTGCTCAAAATGATACGGTACAACTTGATGTTGTTACCGATTCATTTAGCTTCTCAGGTGTCGTAGCAAACTGGATCAGTACAACTGGCGGAACACATGTCAATAAATATGATGGCCCTGACAATGATAGTGGTAAAGATCAACTTCGCTGGGGATCAACCGACGATAATCAGTCTGGGTATGGTTTCCAAGATAATGATGCCGCTCTAAATGGTGCATTATCGTTAAACCAAGATATAGTGTTAGGAACTTTCACACACTATAACTACCCCATTGACTCAGGCTCATCTATCACAGCCGCAACAATGGAAATAACGTTTAATGTGACAGATGCTTATGGAGTGGTAACGCCTGTAACCTTAACACTTAACTTTAGCCATAATGAAACGCCCAATGACGGTTCCGATCCGAGGGATATAGTGACTGTTGGCCAAACGAGTGTGACGTTCAACTATGAAGGTCAAGTGTACACCATGCAGGTGATTGGTTTTAAAGATAGTAATGGCAATATAGTTAGCTCGATTTATACGAATGAGGATGCTGCAACCAGCTATCAACTGGTCGTTCGTATGGTTGCTGGCGATGGTTATACTCTGCCTCATTCCGATGGTAATGTGCTCACAAATGACACCATTGGCGCCGATAATGCACTCGAAATTGTCGGAGTGGCTAACGGCGATCACACTGGTACTGGCGTGTCAGGTCACGTGGGTTCAACCATCAGTGGTGTGTATGGCACGCTCGTGCTCAATGCTGATGGAACCTATCACTATCAATTGACAGCAAGTGCAGATCAGCTTCCAGCCTCAGGTGCGATCGAGACCTTTACTTACACAATTCAGGATGGCGATGGAGACACTTCGAGTGCAACCTTAAAGATCAATGTCAACCCAGTAAATGCCGAAGGTATCAATGCTGTTGACGCCAATGTGCTCACGACTCAAGGATCTAGCTTAAATGACACTATGGTGGTTATTGATGGTGAACGAGCGTCTAACCATAATAAATTGAATGTGACTTTTGGTGGTGGTCAAAATGGTATCATCACCAATAATAACGGTGATGAAGTTATAACGTCAGGATCTAATAAGAAGAGTTATAGCACTAGTGACGCACAAGTTGTCAGTGGCGGAGACGGTAACGATCATATCGAAACCGGTAGAGGTAATGATGTGATCTATGCCGGCAAAACTGGCACAACCAATTATGGTTCCGATGATGACTTGGAATTGTCCGTTAATGACCTTTTAAATCACCACATTATGACGGGTACATTAACGGGGTCAAATAAGATTGTTGATAATGACGGTTTATTGTTAGCCAACGATGTGTCCTCAGAAAAAGCGGATGTCGTCAACGGCGGTAGTGGTAATGACCGAATTTATGGCCAATCAGGCTCAGATATCCTGTATGGACACACTGGAGATGATTATATTGATGGCGGAAGTCACAATGATGCACTTCGTGGAGGCGATGGCAATGACACTCTGATAGGCGGCCTAGGTGATGATGTATTGCGGGGCGATAGCGGTGCCGATAAGTTCGTCTGGAGATATGCAGATGCAGACAACGGCACCGACCATATAATGGACTTTAATGCTAACCAAGATAAGTTAGATCTGAGTGATTTACTCCAAGGTGAAACTGCCAATACTTTGGAAAACTATCTCAACTTTAGCTTAGACAATGGCTCAACCGTGATTGATATCGACGCCAATAAAGATGGTGTATTTGAGCAACATATCATTCTCGATGGAGTTGATCTCTACAGCCAATATGGTGCAATTGATAATGCAGGCATAATCAATGGCTTATTAGGATCTAATGGCAATGGTCCTCTGATTATCGATACAGCACCTGTCATACCAGATGCACCACAGGGACTGACTCAGCCTCTAGATCCCAATAACCATAATGGCACCATGATTCCTTAATAAATCAGTTCAGATGGCCTATAGAAATATAGGCCATCTTGGACCATACTTCTGATAATCAAATGGAAATCAAAGGATAGATAACTCGGTGCCTGCTACTGCGTCAGAAAGAGTTGAGCAGTGGACTATTTCCGCTTCTCAGCGAGTGATAGTCGATCCATTGCTAGATTGTTTAGTGCTCCTCACTGAGCATTTTGGAAACCCGTGCTCAAGCGATTCGCTTGCGGCAGGCTTGCCTTTGTCTGGCGCGGTGTTAACGCCAGATCTGGTTCCACAAGCGGCGTCGCGTGCGGGTTTAGCCGCAAAATTATCTCGTAAGGGATTGAATGAAATATCGCCTATACTGCTTCCATGCATTTTATTATTAAAAGATAAAAAAGCCTGCATATTACGTGAATTTAGCCTTGAGTCTGATCGTGCTGTAATTCAGTTGCCCGAGACTGGCGGTGAAGAAATTCTGAATATTGAGTCCCTTGAAGCCTTATATGTCGGATATTTATTTTTAGTTAAACAAGAATACCGCGGCGACATGGGTTTCGATGTTTACTTACACGATAACAAAACCCATTGGCTCGTCCAAACACTAAGGGATTCAGCGCCTATTTATCGCGATGCCTTAATCGCATCCGTATTAGTCAATATATTCGCATTAGTTTCGCCGCTTTTTATCATGAATGTGTATGACAAAGTGGTCCCCAACCTCGCCTTTGAATCCCTCTGGGTTTTGGCTATTGGGGCATCTATTGCCTATTTATTTGATCTTGTAATGCGGCAATTAAGGAGTTACCTCATTGATGTTGCCGGCAAAAAAGTAGATATCATAGTTTCATCTCGGCTCTTTGCGAAAGCCATCGGCATTCCATTGGAAAAGCGCTCCCCCAGTATTGGCGGTATGGCAAAGCAGCTTGGTGAATTTGACAATATTCGTGAGATCTTAACCTCGGCAACCATAACCACTTTAGTCGATCTGCCCTTCGCACTTTTCTTCATTATTATTATTTATATCGTTGCGGGCGATCTGGCTGCAATTCCTGTGATTGGTGGCCTAATCATTATCGGTTTTACACTCTACACTCAGCCCAAATTGAAAGCCGCAATTGAAGAAGGCAATAAATTTTCAAGCCTTAAGCACGGACATTTAATTGAAAGCCTCTCTGCACTCGAGTCCATTAAGGCAAATGGCGCTGAAGGGATAGTTCAAAGAAGCTGGCAACAGATGATAGGGCACAGTGCAAACTGGCAATTAAGATCGAAGAAACTCTCTAATTCAGTATCAAACCTAGCCAACTTTATCGTCCAATTTACTGTCGTCTGTGTTGTGATTTTAGGTGTTTATCGCGTTGCCGATAATGTGATTTCAATGGGCGGGATCATCGCAGCAGTGATGCTATCGAGTCGGGCTATTGCGCCTATGGCGCAATTAGCGGGCCTTATGACCAGAGCAAATCATACCGCCAGTGCATTACGTCAACTTAATGAGTTAATGGTGCAAGAGGATGAATTTGAAAATAAAGGCCATTTAGTCAGCAAATTAAGGCTACTAGGTAAGATTAACGCCGATAATGTTGGCTTTAGTTATCCCGGTTCAGAAAAACCAGTATTACATCCCATGTCGCTGACGATCAATCCCGGTGAACGCATCGCCATTATCGGCCGCAATGGTTCAGGAAAAAGTACTCTCGCCAAACTTTTAGTCGGACTTTTCCAACCCACTATGGGAAGCCTACGTTATGACGGGGTCGATTCAGCTCAAATTCACCCAAGTGATTTACGTCGTAACTTTGGTTATTTACCCCAAGACGTCACCCTGTTCCATGGCACGATTAGGGATAATATCCTCTTTGGCACTCGCCAAGTCACAGAACATCAGCTTATCCGAGCGGTGCAACTCTCAGGGGTAAGTCAATTCACCCATCTTGAGGCCGAAGGCCTAGATCAACAAGTTGGTGAAGGTGGGATGTCACTTAGCCGAGGACAAAGACAAACTGTGGCGCTCGCCAGAGCGACACTCAATGACCCACCAGTGCTGTTAATGGATGAACCCACAGCAAGCTTAGATGCTCGTGCAGAACAACAGTTTATTCGTTCTATGCAAAATGTGAGTAAAGATAGAACCTTAATACTCATTACACACAAAATGCATCTATTACAACTGGTTGATCGTATTATCGTACTCGAACGTGGTCATGTTGTGGCCGACGGTCCCAAGTCTGAAGTATTGGAGAAACTCAATTTTGGCCTCGTTAATGGGGGCGTTAAAAAATGAGCAAACACCTAACTGCAAACGATCTTGATATGGTAGATGATGTCTATGGCGCCATGATGACCGATGCGCCCAGTGGCCATAGGTTAATTATTTGGGCTCTGGCTGCCATGGTTGTTTGTTTCTTGTTCTGGGCTGGTTTAGCCCAATTAGATAAAGTCACCACGGGTTCAGGCAAAGTGATCCCTTCCTCACAGGTGCAAGTCATTCAAAGTTTGGATGGCGGCATCATGCAAGAACTGTATGTGCAAGAGGGTGAAATAGTCACTAAAGGGCAGCCCTTAGTGCGCATTGATGATACTCGCTTCCGTTCTGATTTTGCCCAACAAGAACAAGAGGTTTTTGGTTTAAAAACCAATGTCATTCGCATGCGAGCAGAACTCGATAGCATACTGATTTCAGATATGACTTCAGATTGGCGAGAACAAGTCAAAATTACCAAAGAGGCGTTGGTTTTCCCTGAAAATATCGTCGCTGCCGAGCCAGCACTAGTCAAACGGCAGCAAGAAGAATACAACGGCCGCTTAGACAACCTCAGTAACCAACTTGAGATCCTCGTGCGGCAGATCCAGCAACGCCAACAAGAAATCGATGATCTTGCCTCCAAGACAACGACGCTAACAACGAGTATGCAACTGATTTCCCGAGAGTTGGAACTCACCCGCCCATTAGCAAAAAAAGGCATTGTACCCGAAGTTGAGCTGCTAAAATTAGAACGGGCAGTTAACGACGCCCAAGGCGAGCTTAATTCGTTGCGATTGCTCAGGCCAAAACTGAAAGCAGCGTTAGATGAAGCCATCTTAAAACGTCGTGAAGCCGTATTTGTGTATGCAGCAGACCTTAGAGCACAACTAAACGAAACTCAAACACGGCTATCGCGCATGAATGAGGCCCAAGTCGGCGCACAGGATAAAGTGAGTAAAGCGATTATCACATCTCCGGTAAACGGTACCATTAAAACGACACATATCAACACATTAGGTGGTGTTGTTCAACCTGGCGTAGATATTATTGAAATCGTTCCTTCCGAGGATCAGTTGCTTATAGAAACTAAGATTCTGCCGAAGGACATCGCCTTTTTACACCCAGGTTTACCGGCGGTAGTTAAAGTCACCGCCTACGATTTTACCCGCTACGGTGGACTTAAGGGGACGGTAGAACATATCAGCGCCGATACTTCGCAGGATGAAGAAGGTAATAGTTTCTATCTTATTAGGGTTAGAACAGAAGAATCGAGTTTAATCAAAGACGATGGCACGCAGATGCCAATTATCCCAGGGATGTTAACCTCGGTTGATGTCATCACGGGGCAAAGATCCATTCTTGAGTACATTTTAAATCCAATTTTAAGGGCTAAGGATACTGCGCTCAGAGAGCGTTAAGCCTGTTATAAACCGGGAGGTTTGCAATGAATACTTCAGTAAGACGACAATTTCAATGTTCAAAGATAGCCATAGTGCTGTCATTAATTCTATTACCGTTATCGGCGCAGAGTCAGACGCTAGAGCAAGCAGTCGCGCATACACTCGATACCAATCCGGATCTACGTGTTGCGTTCAACCGCTTCAAGGCTAGGGAAGAGCAAGTTAATCAAGCGATTGCAGGCTACATGCCGACAGTCGATATTACTGGCGGTTATGGTTATGAACAAACTGATAGTGTATCAACGCGTAGACGTAAAAATGTAGGCGATGTCGATAGTAACGGTGTCGCAGAGCTAAACCGCGGAGAATTTGGCATTAGCTTAAAGCAAATGTTATTCGATGGTTTTTACACCAGCAGTGAAGTTGATCGTTATAGCTTTGAAGCCAGCGCAGATCAGTGGGCCTTGCTCGCAGCAGCTGAAGATATGGCGCTCGATGTCAGTAAAGTTTACCTTAACTACTTGCGCACCGATGAAGTGTTAAGATTGGCAGAGAAGAACTTAAACAGCCATAAAGAAATTTACGATCAAATCAAGCAGCGTACTGATTCGGGCTTAGGTTCGACTGCGGATTTATCCCAAATTACCGGTCGTCTTGCCCGTGCAAATGCCAATGTCATTTCAGCACGCAATAATTTCCTTGATGCTAAAGCCCAATTCATCCGAGTGGTTGAAGCTGAGCCTGTTGATTTGATCCAACCCGTTCCCGATGCCGATATGCTACCTAAAGATCTCAACTCTGGTTTAGCTGTCGCACAGGAAAATCACCCCATTCTTAAGTCCGCCGCAAATGATATTCGTGCGGCAGAAAATGAGCGTTCATCGGTACAAGCTAACTACTATCCTCAGGTTTCATTGGAACTGAATGGTAACTGGAATAATGATATCGGCGGTGAAGATGGTGTCAGTGTCATACCTAGCCAAGATGTGGGTGGTTATAGCAACGATATAGTGGCCATGGTGCGAGTGAGATACAACTTATTTGCTGGCGGTAAAGATCTTGCCCGTGAAAAAGAAACGGCCTACAAACTCGGCGAAGCGAAAGAAATACGCCAACGTGCTCAGCGTGAAGTTGTCGAAGGTGTCAATCTAGCTTGGAACGCGTTTGAAATGCTTGCTCCACAAAAGCAATATATTCGTGACCATGTCATCGCAGCCAAAGACACCCAATCGGCTTATGCACAACAGTTCAACCTAGGCCAACGCAGCTTACTCGACTTGCTTGATACTGAAAATGAACTCTTCGAAGCCCGTAAAGACTACCTACAGGCTGAATACGATGAAATTACAGCAAAATACCGCGTACTCAACTCCACAGGACGTTTACTCGACTCACTCAGAGTCACTCGCCCTGAAGCATGGCGTGGAGAGCGTAACTATGAAGGAGGCGCCAACCAATGAAAACCACTATCCTATTCATCAGTATCGCTCTTTTAACTGGCTGTTCTGTACGAGATACAGTTAATATTGAGGGAATGACAACAACTCAAGTCAATGATCTATCTGATAAAGATCTAGATGGCGTCATCGAAGCCCGCGAACGCTGTAACGACACAGCAAAGGGCGCCAGTATCGATAACTATGGCTGCGGCAACATTAAGGCGATTAATGAGCGAAAGGACATAAATATTTTATTCCCGAATAACTCTGCCTATATTGCACCCGAATATTATCCTCAGATTGAGGATATTGCGGCCTTCTTGCGCCAGTATCCAACGACTAAAGTCACCATCGAAGGTCACACTAGTCGTACTGGAACCGATGAGCGTAATGCCGTGTTATCACAGGAACGCGCCGATGCAGTTACCGCAGTACTTGCGGAACGTTTTAGTATTGATAGAAGTAGATTAACCGCTATTGGATATGGACCTAGCCGTCCTATTATTATAGAACGTACGCCCGAAGCTGAGATCCGTAACCGCCGTGTGGTTGCAGAAGTCACGGGTGATGATACGACGGCCGATATGAAATGGACGATTTACTCCGTCGATGAACCTACAAAATAAGGGTTAACAGAATAGGCTATGAACGGCAGACTTGGTTATAAAGCTTCATTTTTGCGAGTCTGCCGTTTAAGCCTAATAGCGTCGGCATTAGGCATCTGCTGCCTCTATGCCGCACCAACTCAAACCCTTGATGAAGCCAGAATCACCTCCACACTGGAAAAGCGTTACGGTGAACGCGCAGGTATGCGTGCAAGGGCTTGGTTCAAGGTATTGTCGGAATCGGTTACAGTGAGTGAACAGGACAAATTATTGAAAGTAAATAACTTCTTTAATTTGTTCCGTTTTGTTGATGATATTAAGTTATGGGGCGAGTCGAATTATTGGGCCACACCGATGGAGTTTATTGGTGTAAATGGCGGGGACTGCGAAGATTTTTCGATAGCGAAATACTTTACGTTACTTCAATTAGGGGTTTCTGAAGATAAGATGCGCATTACTATGGTTAAAGCAACCAGTGTTAATCAGTATCATATGGTATTGGCCTACTATGAGACCCCCTCATCAATTCCCCTCGTCCTCGATAATCTGGATCACGTTATAAAACCGGCGACTCAACGTGCAGACTTATTACCTGTGTACAGCTTCAACGGTAAACAGTTATGGCTTAACAAAGAACAGGGACGAGGCGTTTTAGCGGGTTCGTCAACACGACTCGAAAAATGGAATGACCTTAATCATAGGTTAGGGGTTGACCGACTCAGGCAACCCAAATTAAAACTGGAGTAGCACCAAAGATGACACTGTTTAGACAGATTTATTCGCTGCTTTTTAGCCTTTTCTTGCTCGTGGTTGCAAGCCTTGGCTATGTGCAATTCACTGAAACTCAAAGCTTTTTAACCAAGCAAATGGAGTCAGATCTAAACAACGTCAGCACTTCGCTTGGCCTTATGCTCACTCCTGCTCTTCAGGCCGGGGATACCGTGGCTGCAGAAACCCTAGTTAATGTGATTTTTGAAGGCGGTTATTACCAAAATGTCAAATTGACATGGATGGTCGATGGCAAGCAACAAGAGTGGAATAATCCCCTTAGAATTGAAGATGTACCTCAATGGTTTATCAATCTAAACCTCTTTAAAACAATCAAAAAAGAAAGCACTATTACCTCTGGCTGGCTACAACTGGCACAGCTTGAAATTACAGCGCACCCCGGATTTGGCTACCATGAGTTATGGCGGATTATGTCTAATACCATTATCGCCTTCTCACTCTTATTTTTAGTCGCTATTTTTACCGCTAGACTGGGGCTAACTTGGATCCTAAAACCTTTACATGATTTATCGGATCATGCCAAAAGCATTGCCGACCGCCAATTTGGCCCTGATATGCCCCTACCCAAAACCACAGAGTTAAAGGACCTTGTCACCGCCTTTAACAGCATGTCAGCCCAACTTAAACAGCTCTTCCAATCCTTGGATGAAGAAGTAGGTGCATTACGTAAGAAAAACCTGGTAGACCCAGCATCTGGCTTACCGAATCGCCAGTATGTGGTGAGTAGACTCAACGGCTGGTTAAGCGAACCTAGTAGTGGAGCACTCTTTCTCGCTAAGCTCGATTGGCTTGAGGAAGTTCATAGCAAATATGGTTATCAGGTAAGAGATGAAACCATTCGCATTCTAGCCGAAAAATTCCAACAGCAATTAAATGAAATTACGCCTTCGGTCATCGCACGTATTGCGGCTTTTGAATTTGCTTTCCTCGTAACTGAAGTTGAACATGAGCAGATAAGTAAATATCTTCAAACCTTAATCCGCACCATCAATCAAGAAATATCGAAGGCAGGCTGCAAGCCGAATGAAAGCTTTGCCATCGGTGTAGCCGAAAGAATTGGACAAATGAACGTCTCCGATATTCTGGCACAGGCAGATAATGCACTGCAGAAGGCCCTCAAGGAGAACAAAACCTTCCATTGGTTTGAAACGACCGAACAACAACTATTTACTCGCGAACAATGGCGGGACAACCTAAGCCATGCTATCAGCAATAAGAAGTTTAAGTTTAGATGGCAACCCATTCAATTTTGCGATGGCAATGGTGTAGTTCAACGAGAGTTATATTGCCAATTAGAACTTGGAGATAAACTGGCCCATGCGGGGCAGTTTATGCCCTATATCGAATTATTATCGCTCGGTGCGTTGCTCGATAAATGCCTTATTGAAACCGTCTACGAGCAAAAACTACTCGAACGTAGTTACGAGCCTGTAGCGATAAACTTAACGCATCAAAGTATTAGCGATCCCCAATTCCATGAATGGCTAAACCACTTCCTACGTAGTGCCCCAAATGTTGACCGCATTTGTTTCGAAATTCCAGAAGCGGGCGTCTATAGCGATTTAGATTCCTGTTTACTGTTGTGCAAAATTATTCGCGATAATGGGGCTAAATTTGGTATCGATCACTTTGGCCGTCAGTTCGGTTCTATGACGTATCTTCAGGAACTGAGACCAAGTTATGTGAAATTGGACCAATCCTTCTCCTACTACGATGAAGCACAGCATAATGGCGAATTATGTCGTGCAATCATCAATGTCGCTAAAGGGTTACATATTCAGGTCATAGTGACTGGTATTCAGGAACAGGCGCAACTTGAACGCTTTAATGAATTAAGAGCCGATGCTTATCAAGGCTTTATTGCACCGCCAGAAAACCTAGATTAAGGCTGTCAATCACGCTAATAGCAGAGCTCCTTCGGGAGCTTTACTATTGGGGTTTCATCTAGAGCACACGTATTACGCCTTAATCCGCAATATTGAAGGGGTGTTAGCCGGCCAAGCTAATATAAAAGACCAAATGCAAAAAAGCCCCAACATTGTATGCTGAGGCTTTTTTACTATTTGGTCGGTGATAGAGGATTCGAACCTCTGACCCTCTGGTCCCAAACCAGATGCGCTACCGGACTGCGCTAATCACCGTAAATTTTGTATTACTTTAAAAGTGAGAATTAGAACGCCTGACTCACTCTTATTCTAAATTTGGTCGGTGATAGAGGATTCGAACCTCTGACCCTCTGGTCCCAAACCAGATGCGCTACCGGACTGCGCTAATCACCGAATATTAAACTGTTTTCTAAGGGTCAAACCCTTTGGTCCGCTCTTATCCAATAACCGGATGCGCTATCGGACTGCGCTAATCACCGAATATAAAAATCTATCATAGTAAATGAATGGGGTGACTGATGGGGCTCGAACCCACGACAACCGGAATCACAATCCGGGACTCTACCAACTGAGCTACAATCACCACTGACTTTCACTGACTTTCACTGACTTCACCAACCATAAAGCTCACAACGCTGTGCGGAAGTGGTGCGCCCAAAAGGATTCGAACCTTCGGCCTCACCCTCCGGAGGGGTGCGCTCTATCCAGCTGAGCTATGGGCGCTCGCCTTGGTTAGCGCCGCATATAGTATGGACAAATAGCCCTTGAGTCTATAGCTGTTTTGCACTTTTTTTACTGACTGCTCAAGTTTTGATACATTAGCATGCTTTTCCAGCGGAAATACCACTTAAATATGACTTGGATGTTACGGTATTTCATGTTAATTATAATGTTTGGCAACAACATAGATAGATCTAACCAGTGAGTATCATGTTTAAGGATGAAGATGAAACCGCTCAACCTCGTACTAAAGAGATTGAACGCTTAGAAAAACGGCTTATTCGCTTAAAATATCTGGCGCATAAGTATAAGCGTGCCGAAATCATTCAAAACGCCTTACTCGAATTATCAAATATCGCGACACAAGTCTCCTCATTAGAAGAATTCTATCTGGGTGTACATCAACATCTCAAACAACTGATCTCTGCCGATAACTTCTTTATTGCGACTCTCGATGTCGCAACGGGTGGGTTAACAGTCCCTTTCTTTGCCGATGAAAAAGATGCCCATCCAGCCCAACTCTATCCTGAACAATCACTCTCGACTTTACTGCAACAGGGGCTAACGGGTTACGTATTTAAAACTGGCAAAGCACTCCTGTGCGACGACACTCTGGTTGATGAACTCGTCGCTGCAGGACAAATAGTGAATTTAGGCTCCCCTTGCCATTTATGGTTAGGTGTCCCCATTAGACATGAAGATATGGTCACGGGTGTACTTGTGGTACAAACCTACGATACCAATGTCCATTATGGCGATATTGAAGTCGAGCTAATGACCTTTATTTGTCACCATATCTCAGGGGTTATGGAAAGGCTTAAACACCAAGAACAATTAGAACAAGCTATACAACAACGCACCAAAGAGCTCAGCCAAGCCTACGATAAACTTAAACAAGAAGTCTATGAAAGACGTAGGGCAGAGCGTCTGCAAAAGTCTCTGTTTGAGATAGCAGAACTTGCCAACTCAAGCGCAGATAATCCCGATTTTTACGCTCAGCTGCACAATGTTATCCGCCATTTAATTCCGGCGAACAACTGTTATATCGCCTTGCTTAATGAGGAAGAAACCCACTTAACCTTTCCTTTCTACGTATCCCAACTGGGTAATGGACACCCAGGTACTCGCCCACTGCAAGATGGGCTCACCGAATACGTGCTTAAGCACAAACGTCCGCTGCTACTGGATCAAAACGACATCAATGCTCTTATTGTCTCTGGTGAGCTCTATACTAAAGCGCCCTCGTTAAACCACACCCAGACAATGCACCAATGGATAGGTATTCCACTCTTTATCCATGATCAAGTGCGTGGTGCCTTAACTATTTATAGCTTTAGCATGACGCAAAATTACCAGATTAAAGACTTAGAGCTATTGACCTTTGTGTCACAGCATATTGGCACCGCAATTGAGAAAAAACTGTCCGCCGAGTCGTTACAACGCAGCTATGAAGAACTCGAAGAGAAAGTGATTGCCCGCACAAGGGCATTAGCCGAATTAAATAAAGATCTTGAAAAAGAGATCCGCCAACGTCGCAATATGGAAGCAAAATTAGTTCATGATGCCAAGCACGATGCACTCACTGGCCTTCCCAATCGCGCCATGTTTATGGAGCGTTTAAACCAAGCAATCAAACATGTCCGCCGCCACAGCCTAGACCAATTTGCCTTACTCTTTATCGATCTCGACCGCTTTAAGCAAATTAACGATACCTTAGGCCATATCGAAGGCGACAGGTTTTTAATTGAAACGGCTAGTCGCCTCAGGTCCTGCATTCGCAGTAATGATACTTTAGCCAGACTCGGCGGTGATGAGTTCGTCATTCTACTCGATTGCATCAGCAGCATTGATGATGCAAAAGATGTCTCCGAGCGAGTGATCCAAAAAATTTCCCAACCCTACCGCTCAGGCACGATCGAATTTAATTCTGGCGCCAGTATAGGTATCACCATTAGCGGCAATCACAGGCTAGATACGAGCGAGTCAATGCTACGCAATGCCGATACCGCAATGTATCAGGCTAAAGCGAATGGTAAGGGTTGCTATGTGATTTTTGACGACAGTTCGTCAGAACAAGCCATGCAAGATGCCGCATTCGAAAATGACTTTAGGTTGGCACTGCAAGCCCATGCGTTACAACTGAGTTATTCGCCTATAGTGGATCTACAGACCCAACAACCCTATGCACTAGAATGCCGTTTGTTTTGGGAGCACCCCCAACGTGGAACGATACAGCAGGAGCAACTCAGTGTGTTGGCAGAGCAGGCCAACCTTACGGTTGAATTAGATAAATACACCATTACCGCTTTAGACAGCACCTATATTGAGTTATTAAGATGCCATGGCGACCAGCTCGATCTGCATTTAATGTTATCGAGTCAACATCTTAAACATAAGCATGTTTTGCGTAGTCTCAAAAACACCCTAAAACAAACTCGACTCAACCTGAACCGCTTATGGTTATTCTTTAATGAAAAGTCCTTAGTTCAAGAGACTGAAAATCATATTAATGGCTTTGCTTTGCTACAAAAGCTTGGCGTTAACCTAGGGATAAGTCACTATGGCAGCGGTCATAGCTCATTGAATAGTTTGTTATTTTTACCCATAAAGGCCCTAAAACTCGACACAAATATCGCCAAACAACTGCAGGATGAGCAGCATATTAAACTGATATCTGCTTATCAAAAAACCGCATCCACCTTAGATCTACTCATTTTTGCCGGCGGACTCACAAACCAAGAGCAAATACAAATATTTAGTTCACTTGGTTACCAATTTGGCCAAGGAGGTGCCTTAACCGACACTTTTACGCTACTGGAAAGTCCGCAGCAGGTCTGCGCTTAATTCTATTATTGGATAATAAAAAATTTAGCTAAGCCTTTATTTTTTAAACATATCTCTTAAGTTAGAAATATGACTTCGCCCGGTTTGGATACGTTCCTGTTCCGTTTGTTGGGGTTTACGGTTTTCCCAAACAACGTCATCCTGCGGTAACTCCAGTAGGAAACGGCTTGGCTCACAGCGCATAGTTTCGCCAAACTGACGCCTTTCGCGGCATAGGGTAAACCAGAGTTCTCGTTGGGCACGGGTGATCCCCACATAGGCTAAACGGCGCTCTTCATCGACGTTATCCTCATCTATGCTGGTTTGGTGGGGTAAAATTCGTTCCTCAACACCGACCATAAACACATAGGGGAATTCCAGCCCCTTTGAGGCGTGCAAGGTCATTAACTGCACCTGATCGCCACCTTCATCCTCACTATTACGTTCCATCATATCCCGCAGCGTAAGCCGATTGACGACTTCGGGTAACGTCATAGGCTCATCCAATTCATCGCCGGCAAGCATCTCAGTCACCCAGCGATACAGTTCTGAGATATTTTTCATCCGCATTTCGGCGGCCTTAGCACTGGTACTGGTTTCGTATAGATAGTCTTCGTAATTGATTTTACGGATTAGCTGCTTGACCGCTTCAACGCCTTCGCCACGCTGCGCATGGTCTCCGGTTTCCACTATAAAGCGACCAAACTGATATAAGGACGACATAGCCGCCGGCGGCAAATGATGATTCAGTTCAGGCTCAAAGATCGCGGCAAACATAGAGATATGTTTTTCATTGGCAAAATTACCTAAACGCTCAAGTGTCGATGGACCAATACCACGCTTAGGTAAGTTAACGATGCGCAAGAACGCATTATCGTCATCGGGATTCACCACCAACCGCAAATACCCCATGATGTCCTTAATCTCCGCTCGGGCAAAAAATGACGTGCCGCCACTGAGCTTGTAGGGAATACGGTTTGTCATCAATGCGCGCTCGAGTAAACGAGACTGATGATTGCCCCGATACAGGATCGCATAATCACCAAATTGAGTTCGCCCAACAAACTTATGCCGCACTATCTCGGCGACCACGCGCTCGGCTTCCTGCTCCTCATTGGCGGCAAATAGCACCCGCAGCGGCTCACCATAGGCAAGTTCACTAAATAACGCTTTATCGTAAACATGGGGATTATTAGCGATAAGAATGTTGGCAGCACGCAGGATCCGTTGGCTAGAACGGTAATTTTGCTCCAACTTAATCAACTTAAGCCTAGGGAAATCTTTCCCTAATAGGACCAGATTTTGCGGTTTAGCGCCACGCCACGAATAGATGGATTGATCATCATCCCCCACCACGGTAAAACGAGCCCGCTCACCCACCAGCAATTTCACCATTTCATATTGGCTGGTATTGGTATCTTGGTATTCGTCCACTAATAAATATTGGATTTTGGTCTGCCAACGAGTCCTCACCTCTTCGTGGTGTCTGAGTAGCAGCGTCGGCAACAGGATCAGATCATCAAAATCCAATGCGTTGTAAGCCTTCATATGTTGGGCATAACGCTGATATAAACTCGCGAATAAGTGCTGTTGTTCATCCTTAGCGATTTGACGGGCCTGTTCGGGGATGATTAACCCCCCCTTCCAATTCGAAATCGCCCCCGCTAAAGCCTTGAGCAAATCTTTATCTTCGTCTAGCTCGTCTTGGGTTAACTCTTTGAGCAATGCCAAGGTATCCTGATCATCAAACAGCGAAAAACCCGGCTTTAAGCCTAAGACCTTATGTTCGCGTTTAATGATCTCGAGCCCTAAAGTATGAAAAGTCGAAATCCACAGCCCTCTAGCCTCCTTACGCCCCATGGACTGCGCCACCCGCTCCTTCATCTCACGGGCGGCTTTGTTGGTAAAAGTTACGGCAGCGATATTGCGTGCCTTATAGCCACACTTTTCAACTAAATAAGCGATTTTATTGATAATAACGCGGGTTTTACCACTGCCCGCCCCCGCCAGCACTAGGCAAGGGCCAGAAACGTAATGAACAGCATCGTTTTGGGCGGGATTGAGTTTCATCTTTGCGTTATATCCAAACAAGTAGCAGAAGGGCTGGAGATCATAGCAGAATCGACGCTTTTAAGGCTAACAAATCCCAGCCTTAGGTTGAGCCAGACTAAGCCCAGTAGCGACACTCGGCCGTGATATAAGCCTCAACAACGACTCACTCAAGTTTCACACGTCAGCTTTACTTTTGAAACTAAACCCACTGGGTTACAATCAACTCATTCAGAGAAAAGGCGGACAAGATCATGATCAATCCAAAGAAAATCGAAGAAATGGCAAAACAACTCAGCGACAGTTTGCCCAGCGGACTGAAACAATTTGCCGGTGAATTTGAAGAGCGCAGCAAGCAAGTATTACAGAATCAACTGCTCAAGTTAGATATGGTTTCCCGTGAAGAGTTTGATGTACAGCAACATGTATTGCTTAAAACCCGCGAAAAATTAGAAGCGCTGCAAGCTCAAGTCAATGAGCTAGAAAAAAAGCTTAACGCTGCAGACTAACTTAGGTTATACCTGTTTAATAAAGCACAGTGGGCGAAAACGCAGCTGTGCTTTTTTGTTTTTAACGCTTCGAGCAGTGCGTCACTTGGGGAAACAATGCTGCAACTCGCCAGTTATATTCTTGCGATTCACGGATACCCAAGCTTAGTATCGGTAGTGGACCAGTCGAGTCAACATCATAGCTATCAAGATGGCGACCTCACTATTCATGAAGTAGAAACGCTGTATCACTTCGATAATGGCGTGGTGATCTGCCAGCAAACCGAGCAAGATCAACTCATGATTGAGGCGACATCGGATAATGTTTGCGAAGACTATTGGATAAACTATCGAGTGATAACATCGAACGGAATAGTGATTTCACCACAGCAGAAATCCTTCAGTAACCTGTGCCAACAGGGATTCTGGCTCAAAATACAACGGGATGTTAGCTCAAAATAGACCAGCAAGCCTGTGTGATTGAGATAAAGCATCAACAGAGGGAGGACGCTAAGCGTGATAGAAACCGCAGTGGAGTTAATCACTTTTGAGAACCTAATACGCTGGACATTACTCCTGCTCGGTGGCCTGCCGCTACTCACTTATCCCGGAGTGCTACTCGCCAGCTTGATGGGGCTTGCCAGTGAATCGAGCATCAAACCCGCTTTAATCACTCGATTGATGAATCAGTGTTTTCTATGGGGAAGCCTAGTTTACCCTGCCGTGTATATTCCCTGCTATCGCATTGCTAGCGCTAACATTGCCACTTCTTCCCTCGTTATCGCCGCATTGCCGCTGCTGTATCTAGTCTTACTCTATGGCTGCTTTCGCTTTATGGATGCTCCGATTAAGAGATAAATGACTAAAGCTTTTGCTGCCGAGCGTATTTTTGCTTAAGGCCTTTATGATTTGCTTTAACTAACTTCCAGCGATCGCAACCGTTGAAACGGGCGTATTCAGTTACTGCAGACTCAAAGGCAACACAAAAATCCTCCTCTAGGCCATTTACCATCACCCCCTCTTCTAAGGTCAATTGCTGTAATAGCAATATGCCCGTTTGGCGATCGGCTTTCACATCTACGCGGCCGACAAAGCTGTCTCGCCACAGGATCCCTAGGGAATAGTAGCCATATTGACGTTTCTCGGCGGGCACATAGACTTCAATTTGATAATCAAAATCAAACCACTGCTTTAATCTTTGCCGCTGGATAAGCAGATTATCGAAGGGATTAAGTAGCCACACTTTATTGGGTATTGACCTATTAAGCTGTAACTCTGGGCGGTAATAATAGTCTTGCCCTGCGGCTTTAAAACTCGCTAATGTCCCCTGGGCTAACAGCTGTACCAACATATGGCTGACGGTTGATTTTACCCCTTTGCGTAAATAGGCCATTTGCGCCGCAGAGCCAAAGGCATGGGCATCGAGGTAACGCTCAATCAAATAACGGGCAAATTCAGCATCAGTAGGCACCTCAATATTGGTGCCCTTTGGCAGCACCCGCTCAGTAAGATCATACACTTTTTGAAATTTTTCCCGCCGAGTAACCATCAACTCGCCACGCATAAAGAGTTGCTCTAGGGCTTTTTTCGCGGGCTTCCAATCCCACCATGCCCCATTTTTCCCCTCGGTATGTTCAAAATCGCTCGCCTTTAATGGCCCTTCAGCATCAATGCGCGCCAAAACCTCCTGCATCACCTTATCATCCGGCTCAAACCAATGTTTACCCCCTTCCTGCAGTTGCTGCTTACGTTGCAAACTGAAACGATAATCGGCCATCGGCAGATAAGCCGCGGCATGGGACCAATACTCGAAGATTTCCCCCTGGGCCAAGGCGGTATCCAGCATACTGCTCTGGTACTGAGGCATACGGCTATGCAACACATGGTGATGCGCCCGTTCGACCACATTGATAGAGTCAATTTGCACATAACCGAGGCGCGAGATCAGTGCGGGGACAGATGCCTGAGGTTGCAGTAATCCTTGCTGCTGCATATTAAGCTGTAACCATTCACGGGGAGAAAAGGGACTAGACATTGATGCTCCAACTAACCTGATACAAAACGTCACTCCTGACTAATGTATTGAAAATAAGCACTATTTACAATTTATCAGAATTGCACTTACCAAAAAGTATGCGTTAACCTACTCACTCAACGCCAGATTTAGATAACATAAGGCATTTGCCCCCTACGGGCTATTGGTTTGCTCTCCATGGGGTTTATCGCCTCGACATTGAGCCAATTGAAGCACTGCCCCTCATTAAGGATCGATGATGAATATCTACTACCGCCAAGCACAACTCTGTGGATGTAAAACAGGCAATGGCACTAAGCTGCCATTTTTAATGAATATTTTGTATTCACTTGCCGCTAAAAATGGCGATCTTCAGCCCTTCTCTATGGCGGATATTAAGACAGTACTCTATAACCGCCATCAATCTATCGGTTGTTCTATTGAGGCGCCGCTCCCCATTGTGAGCTGGCGCAGTGAAGCGATCTGGTATGAGTTATTTAAAGGCGAAGAGCGAGTGTACCTGCCCCAATGCATTATCTTTAGCAATGGCGCCATCGCCTATGTCATTGTCGTCATAGGTGATGAGTATGAGCTGCGTATTTGGCCCGATTACAGTAACAGCGAGCGTGAAAAACACCACTGGTTTTCCCACCATGCCATAGTCTATTCCGATGAGCTTGACGCGCTTAAACAAAGTTTTGCCGCCCTGCTCAAACATATTCACAAGGAAGATGACTATGAGGCAAAACACCCCAAGTTTGGCAAGCAAACAGGTTCGGCCTAATGCCATTAGGCCGTTAGGGCAGGCTTCACAACCGTTGCCATAATTTTGCCACTATTGATCAGTAACTTGCCCGCAACTCTTACGGGGAAATCTGGTTTAATACTTGCCGTTAATGCTGAGTCCTCTTGGCGAAACATGACATAAAAATTTAAGGCTCATACTGTATTTCATAGGGAATGAAATCACATGTTCAACATTATCGTGGGCGTTATTGCCCTATTCACTTTGGCATTATTTGGTGGTGCGGCCTACTTAGTTGTACGCGCACTGCTGAAAAAATTGAATCGAGATCAAGGAATTGATATGGAATCGCCACAGGCTCAGTCCTCATACAGTAAAGGGACATCGCTCGCCAAAAATACCACCCTATTGAAAGCATTAACCATAGGTATATTGTCGATCTTAGCTTTGATCCCATTAGGGATCATCATGGACATGACCTCAGATCGTGAAGCGCTTTACCACAGTGTGGTCGATGAAATAGGCCGTTCATGGGGCGAGCAGCAAACCCTCTCTGGCCCTGTGCTTGTCATTCCCTATAGCTATTTTGTGATGCAGGAAGAAGTCAGCGCCGATGGTAAAAATCGCCATCAAGTAAAGCGTACCTATCAAGATGAATTGGTCATACTGCCGAAAAAACTCAAGCTCGATTTAGATCTTAAACATGATTTTCGTACCCGCGGCATTTATCAATCCTTAGTCTATAACGCCACTTTACAAGGCAAAGCAGATTTCAGTTTAAGTCATTATGAAGTCCCCAACCTCATTGCCTTTGACAATAAAAATGCGCGTCTCGCCTTTGGTGTTTCATCGAATCAAGCCATTGATAAAGTGGATAAACTTGAATTGACGGGTGATACTATCAAACTCTCTGGCTCGCTGATGTCGGGCACAGGTTTAGGCACCACTGGCGGCCTAGAGAAGGGCTTCAACCAGGGCGTACAAGTCGGTGAGGCCAGTGACTTTAGCGTGAACTTTGCCATGACACTGCGCGGTTCGCAGTCGATTAGTGCCTTGCCGCTGGGCGAACAAACCCTGCTCAATATTCATGCGGATTGGCCCCACCCCAGTTTTAAGGGATTATTACCCGCCGAGCGGGAGATTAACGCGCAGGGTTTTACTGCCAGTTGGAATATCAGTCACTTAACCCGTAACTACCCGCAGGAGTTTATTAAGAGTAATCAATCGACCCTGACCGAAGTCTCGGCCAATGCGATTCTGTTCGAGCCCGTGACTCACTATGGCAAGATTGAACGCTCAGTAAAATACGGCCTACTGTTTATCGTACTGACTTTTATCATGTTGTTCATTTTTGAGCTGGGGCAAAAAACCAGCCTCAGCACGATTCAATATGTGTTAGTCGGCAGCGCCATGGCCTTGTTCTATTTGCTACTGCTGTCGCTGTCTGAGCATCTCGCCTTCCTGCATGCCTATTTAATTGCCGCCTGTATTCCCGTGCTATCGGTATCGGCCTATGTGGGCAGTGCCACGGCGAGCATCAAGCGCGGTGCGATAGTGGGCATTATGCTGGTGAGTTTGTATGCCGTGCTGTACTCGATACTGCAACTGGAAGATTACGCCCTGCTAATGGGCACAGGATTACTGTTAGTGGTCCTACTGATTTTGATGTTTGTCACAAGGCATCAACCTAAGAACACGGCGTAACAACGTCCTACCGTTCCACCCTTGAAGACCCCCGACAGCGACCACTTTGGCTGTCGGGATTTTTTTATTGGCAAAGCCGATCTCCCGTTGTAGCCTATGGCGTTTTATGAAGAGGCCTTATTTTGACTCTTAACTCTCTGCTTTTTAGACGCTTATCCCTAGTTTGGTTGTTACTTGCATCCATTCCTACCCTGCTCTTAGTGACACAGAATCAACTGTTTCCCTTGATCGATTTGCAATCATCCTTAGCCAAGGCCCTCTATTGGGTCACTTTTACTGGCACTGCGCCCTATGGGATTGCCACCGTTTTGTGTGTGTTGGCTATTGCCTATCGCTATCTCCCCAAAGCCTTTTTTATCAGTTTATTCATGGCGATCAGTCTCAGCCAAATCATTAGCTTAAGTCTGAATCATTCGCTTAAGGCCTATTTTAAGGAACCCAGACCTAATCTGGTTTTTTTAGCCGAGCAACAGATGCCTAGGGCGAGGGAAGATGCCTTCTCCCTCGATACATTTTATCAGCTAGATAAACAGGCTCGTTCACAGGCAATATCCAACGCATTGGATAAATTGAAGATATCCACCCCTCAGATGAAATTGGACTCACTTATCCATCAGCATTGGGAGGATGAAATTGGCTACTCCTTCCCCTCTGGACACACAATTTTTGCGGTGACGCTGGTGCTTACCGCAAGTTACTACTTGCTATTGGCTGGGCTACCCTTATTCACCACAGTGCTATTAGGTTGGGGGATATTGATGGGATTGAGCCGGATGTTATTGGGCATGCATTGGCCACAGGATGTGCTTTTCTCCACCTTTTTGGCAGCCATTATCAGCGGTTCAAGCGTACTCTTGGTCGGTAAGTTATATCCATTAAAACAAGATGTAGCACAAGCATCGATGCGCTAATCGCCCTTGATATGCGCATTGGCCCAGCAACCCTTGAGCAGTGACAGAGACTGAAATTTCGTTATGCACTACCTAAATATTGGACCACTAATGCCTCGTAAACGCCATTGGCCTTAATTTTAGCCAACCCTCGATTGAAAATATCCCTCGCCACTGAGTTGTGAAATACTATTCGATAGGGTGTTGGAGGAAAAACAAGGTGATAGCTCACAGTTTGCAGAGGATCGATACTCTTCTCGACTAACTTATTGAGCTGAGTGAACACATAACGATCGGCGACCACAGTATCAATACGCCCCAAATACAACATGTTATTCTGGCTCAGTTGATTACTCACTTCACTGTAGTTGGTTTTTTCTGCCACAGCAGCAAACTCGGGACCAAGCAATATATGGGCATTTTCAAAGGCCATAATGCTGTAGTTTTGCAACTCAGCTATTGAGTTAATCTTTAGTTGCCGACTCGCTAAACTGATAGCCACATTAGAGTATTCAATATAACTATCAGACCAATAGCCTCTGACACCATTGAGCTGGCTCATGGTCATCACAGCATCGACACGTTCTTTATTGAAATATAAAAGCTGGCGCTTACGGGAATAGAACTTAAAGTTCACAGGCAACCCCATTTCCCTAAATGCGGCCTTGATGATGTCGATTTCGAGCCCAGACCCAGTATCTTCGAGAATATAGGGCGGACAATTTAAGACACTCCCAATAGTTAAAGATACCGATACTGCATAGGTCGGTAGGATCAGCAAACTGATTAACAGTAATCTCAAGCGCATACAGTGTTCCACTCTTATTAGTATCATAACTATAGCGGTAAATGGCAGGAGTTCCAGAGCGGTTGATTCCTCTCCTACCGCCACCAGTCGAACACCTTTCAACGGCTTACATATATGATTATTGCCAAAACCGATGAAGGCCGGCATGCATTTGTTATTTATCAATAAAGCCAAATGTTGACTGTGTGCCAAGGGGATAAAGAGAGGGGATGAAGAAAGCAGCCCTAAGGGGGTGAGGCTGCTTTTTAAAACGGACGCATTACTGCTGGATACCGACGATTAACCAAGGTGAGTTAGCTTGCGTTAGGTTACGCTCTAAATGCCAGACTTCCTTAATGTCCTCTTCTACGCCTTCAACCGTATCGCGATAGCGGCCGCTAAATTTAACACTCACTTCCGCAAGATTGGCATTGTGTGTGGCACGGACCAGTTCAGCATCCAAAAACATCACTTCAGTGTGCTGATCGCCGACTAACTCGCGGCGTTGATTGCTGAGTTCATTGTAAAGCTCAATCGAAACATACTCTTGGATTTTGTTTAAGTCGTTTTCATTCCAAGCCAATTGCAAGGTTTTGTAGTGACTACGAGCGCCTTCCAAAAAGCCAGGTAAATCAAAACCGGCTGGTAAATTGAAAGGAATATCACTTGCCACCTGGGCAAAACCATTGCTGCCATTGCTGGTATTGCTGGCAAAACCCGTTGATTCAGCCTGTTGGCGCTGCAGATCCGGACTTGGCTGATTCGCACCTGCATAGGCGGGTCTTGGCTGCGCCCCCGCCTTTGAAGCCATCAGAGTACGGGCAATTTTAAACAGCACGAACGCCACTAAGCCGATAATTAAAATATCCATAAATTGAATATTTTCAAAACCTTCGCCCATAAACAACGCAGCTAATAAGCCGCCCGCTAATAAACCGCCTAACATACCGCCCATCATGCCTTTTTTGCCCGGCGCAGCCACTGGTGTTGGTGCAGTCGTGGCCGTATTGGTCGCCGCTGGTTGAGCCGGAGCCGTTTGCTGGCTCTTGCCGATAGATTTACTACCGCCAAACTTTTTCGCTTCAACGACAGGGCTAGCAACTAAGCTAACCGCAAAAATCATCGCCAACATAATTAATAACTTTTTCATTTATAAGATCTTTGTATGTATAACCAGAGGTGTCGGCATCATAGCGGGACGACATTATATGTCAACTATGAAAAGAGAGGGCTAAGCTTACAAACTTCGTTTGTTCTTCTAAATCAAAGTCGTGGGGCTTCACCCCCTAATTTTTAATCAAGAGCCGACCAAGGAAGACTGCTCGTCCTATCCTCCTTGCTATTGTTTTCACAAGCAGCCAAGACGCCCCCAACGGAGTTGAAAGCCCCTTGTGCTCATTGCCAAATTCGCTATCGCTTCCGATGACTCGGCTTTACATCCATGTAAAGCTCCCCAGTTCGGCAGTCCCAGCCTCTCGCCCATAAGCACGAAAATCACCGATTTTCATTCGCCCCTGCACCTGCGAAAGCTAGCTTGCCATCCATGGCAAGACTCACACAATTTGTCTATTCGCCCTGCGGCAACTCCGAGGGGATGGTGCAATCGGCAACCGATGTGCTAACAAAAAACTTAAGAGTGCTGAGATGGTCACCTCGGTCTCGGCATCGCAATGTGCCATGATTTAGGTGCACAAAATCTGACGCGAGGTGACCGATATGGACTATAAACTCATCAGCATTGATTTGGCAAAAACTGTCTTCCAAGTGGCTGCCTTCAATCATGACAATACCATTGCTTTTAATCGTAAAATCAACCGTTCTGCATTGCTCAATACCCTTAGGCAATGTGAACTGACATTAGTGGTGATGGAAGCCTGTTACAGTGCTAATTACTGGGGGCGGGCTATCGAAAAGCTCGGCCATACCGTCAAGCTTATCCCCGCCA
>NZ_PFGL01000046.1:25966-30112 GCF_002783505.1 Shewanella sp. CG12_big_fil_rev_8_21_14_0_65_47_15 | reverse complement strand
CACAGCTCTCAATCCATTTTGAGGGACGCTTAGAAAACCATATCGATCTGTGAAATTAACCTGACACAGAATTATGAACAGCCTCGATTCATATCAACGTACATCATACACGCCAGCAGGGCTTGCTCATCTAACAGTGCTTGCGACTTAAATCCACTTCACCTGTCGCTTTGTAATGCTCAAGGCTATTTTCATAACAAATTTCAGTAGCAGTGACATTTGTCTATGAAATTTTTAGCTTCGGAAGAGTTGGTGTAATCCTCCGAACTAATGCACGCCACGAGGTAAAATTAAATAAAACATATAATTAGAATCTTCAATCTACCGTCCTCCATTTTGAATAGGACGATAATTTGCATCCCAGCCATGACAAAACATTCTGGAAGTACTTCAAATACTTAAACTATGCTATTCATTAAGCTTATTAGAATCATCAAGCCAAGTAATTGTTGCGTCATAGATTGTGCCATTATACATTCCCAGATGACCACCACTATGCTTATTAAAAACTCCTTTGATGATAACATAACCATACTTTTCTTGCTTCCCACTCTCGCCTGGTGCACAGCCAGTTCCCAATTCGCTATACCAGACCCAATATTCAAATGGTATCCGTGAGCGTTCAGGATCATCCGGCCACAAAACACACGCTTCGAACCCCATACTTGCATAGCCTTTAACTCGAACAGTTTTGTCTTGGTATACATCCCAATTATCTATTAAATCCACGACACCAATAACTGGAGCATCGTCAGATTTAACAATAAAAGGGATTGCAAATAACAATATCCATGCTGCTTTAAGTAAAAAACTCTTCATTAGTAAATCCCAAGTAAATCCGGCCATCCATTTTAGATCAACAACATAATGCACTTTTGGTTTGTCTACAACTTGTACGATCTAAAATTGCTTAAATGAGAGTAATCAAAAGTTGAAGGGCTAAAGCTGAGGCATAAAAATGAGCTAACTCATTAAAAAAATGGTGTATTTAAGACATGCTAATCCACCCTATAGAACAAATGGGCAGTAATTGGTTTGATTAAACAGGATTACAGTCAGTTGCAGTACAAGTGCTGACAGCTTGCCGCAAAATGCCGTCGTCGCTTTTCAAGATGTTCGCAGTAATCGGTCAGCTCTTGCAAGGTTCCCACAGGACCATGAAATAGCTTGCCGAACTCGGTGGTCAGTTTCAGCCAATTGTCATGAGGGATATTTAATCTGGTCAGTAACTTGGTGCTATTTTCACTGATGACACCTCGTTTGTCGCTTCGGATGATTCGACCTGTCTCCTCTACCAATTCGAGGTAATCTGTTAAGGCAAATGCAATGCCATTGGGTTGGTTATCACATTCATTACCGATAAAAGGCAGGAGATTTTTGGGCTGTTCACCTTTTAATGCTGCCTGTATGCGTAGCTGAATGCTGGTGTGGTCGGATTGTTCTGGCGTATCAGCCAGTTGGGCCCGAATCGGATTTAAATCAACGTAGGCCATACAGGCTAAAACAGCGGCTTCATCGAGTAAGGCCTGCGATTTAAACCGCCCCTCCCAGAATCTGCCAGTACAGTTATCTTCTTGATTTGCTTGCCTTGCGATGGGTTCATTGAGGCAGCGCATAAACCAGCTAATATCACATAAACGGCTGCGATAAATGGCGATTGAATGCTTTAATCTGTTGACCTCATGGGCCTCAACTAACTCACCTTTGGCGAATTTTTGCGTTAAGTCATCACCTTTAAACAGCTTATGCCACTGCTCAAGCACTTCGCGGTCAGTCCAACGATTGGCACTGTCGATATCGACCCGCAGCACCACATGCAGATGATTAGACATCACCGCAAAGGCCGCTATATCAATAGCGAAAACCGCTTCAAGTTCAAACAGTAGCGATTCTACCCAAGCACGGCGATGGTCGTAGTTTCCCCCCGAATAGGCATCATCACCGCATAAAAACGCACGCCGAACAACACGGCTACAGCAATGGTAATAGGGTGTGTCTTCAAGACTAATTTGAGTTCTGCGAGGGCGCGGCATACCAACCTCCTTGTTTAATGCTTAACCCAAGCATAGTCGGAGGTTTATTGAAGCGCCATTAAGGTTGGGTGTCCATTTTGGCCATTACCTTTAATCGCGGAAAGATCCAGTGGCATGTCAAAACACTGCACATCTTCAAACAAAAGATAAGACGACTGACAAACCGCAATTGGGGCGTGAGCATGAGCTATCAATTGTTTAAAGTGCGGCAATACATGCAAGGCTGGATCAACTACTTTGGCATAGCCAACGCTTACCAAGAGTGTGTCGATTTAGACCACTGGATCCGTCGTCGAGTACGTATGTGCTACTGGCGTCAATGGCGAAAGCCACGGACTAAGGTACAAAACTTACTCAAACGTGGCGTCAGGATCCAAGCGGCCGTTGCTTGTGGAATTACAAGCAAAGGGCCGTGGCGAAGCTCGAAAACACCAGGGATACAGCAAGCGCTGAGTAATGAGTATCTCAAGAAAGCAGGTTTATGTTCACTGAGAGATGGATGGATTGCAGTTCATTATCCTAACCAGAAAGTGAGTTAGGCGTTCTAAATGAACCGCCCTGTGCGGAGCCGCATGCAGGGTGGTGTGGGGGCTGGAGGCTAAATACCTCCGGCTACCCGATTAGCCCTTTTCCGGCTTTCTGTTCGTAGTTTCTTCGAGTCGCTTCATAAGAATTGACTTGAGTTCAGTAATATTTTTGTACTCTGGGCAATTGTAGGCAGCCAAATCAAAATGAATTGACGTTCCTGATCTTCTATAAAGAATCACTCTTCTTCCTAAAGAATGAGCATAACCGATTTCGTAATAGACACTTGGTCGCTCGTTTGTCAAATCCCCCACCAAGAATTCGCTGGTCCGTATCTCCTCTATTATTCTCTTGGTTATTACATCTTCGTGCTCTATTTCATCCGCCCTAATTGCATTAATGCCAAACTTGGAAAAGCATTCTTTATAGGCTCCGTATACATCCTCATTATCGGGAGCATTTTTGTCTATTGGCATCATAATAAAGGCAGTATTAGGACGATATGATTGAGATAAATTTGGATTCTTTGCAGGCAAACCGTCTGGGATGTTTGCGGGTGTTATCTTTAACAGCTGCGCAATCCCCTCCAACAGCTCGATACATTCAAAAAATTCTTTCCGAGAATTAACCGGAGGATTGCTTTTATCTTCAGACTGCCCCGGAGGACTTACCCCTAAAACAGAACCTTCATCATGCAGAATCTCAATATCCCATGCACTGAATTTTCGAAGTTTGAGAGTCGCTCGCATTTTTTTAACGCATCGCCTGACATCTTTTTCATCAGACTCATCGAGAACTGGAGATGCTTTGAGGCTAGGTATAAATAAGGCGATTACATTCAATAGCGTTTCTTGGGTTTTCTGAGACAGCACGCGACTTTCCTGCGTCAATTTGTCCCAATACATGTTTCGATCTTCGTCAAAATTCCAATGCGGAGTTATCTCTTCACCGCATTCAACTAATGCCGCATCAAAGAATCGTGTCGCTTCTTCAATTAGCGTTGCTATTCCAGTTGAGATTTCTTTGATGTCCATTTGTAATGACTTCTCGTGTTTAGGCTAACGCCGCCAACACAGGCCGAGCGAAGCGAGGTCCGGTGCAATGCGCTTTTTGCATTGCACGATTGTGCTTGGCTTTGTTAGTGGTTTACGCAACTTGGACCTCTTTGAAATTTGGATTTTCTTCTAGTAGCTTTTTGAAAAATACGAAGCAGCTGTCTGAAGAGCTCATTTTGTTCTTGCCGAAGAGCTTTTCTTTAAAACTTCGGTATTTATCTACTTGGAAAACCCACTCTATTGGTTCTTGTGGATTATCGCCTTCTTCGAAGTAGGCACACGCCCCGATCAGGTAATTGTTACCTTCGAACTCTAACTCACTATACCAACCCCAATCTTCCGCATCTGGCTCAGTAATCTCGATCTTTCCCTCCAGCGCTGACCTAAGCCATTCGAGCAGGGAAATTCCGTAGATCGGATTTATTGGGTTATCCCTCTCTTTAGAAACATCAAACATTGATGTCTTAAAATGTATGGCTTGGTTCATAGCTCTCCTTGACCACTAACGTCTTAGTATTTATGCGCTGCGCTGT
>NZ_PFGL01000046.1:0-25936 GCF_002783505.1 Shewanella sp. CG12_big_fil_rev_8_21_14_0_65_47_15 | reverse complement strand
GCACAGTTAACTACTTGTATTGCAAATAACTTATCAGCTTCTCTTCAAATATACTATCTGGAAAAACGCGCATGCGCGTTTTCCAAACCTATTATTTAATCCATGTGGTTTATATATGTATGATTTTAAATCTATTTATTTTTAATCAAATGTAAAAACGCGCACAAGATTAGGATGAAAATCGTCATTTTTAAATATAACTGTATGCCCATACATTGTTAGCCGATTTCTGGTAAGGCCAAACATAGGCAAATAGATAAGAATATGAATGGCAGCAGGTGTGGGAATTTTCGGTTGAGCTAATGAGCCGAAACACTTTGGAGCAATATCTTTTTAGCTAAACGAACTGCAGAAGTGTTAGTTAAGATTGGCATTGTTGCAACTGTGACCGTTGGCGGCATGGATGCCGTCGTCGAGCCCTCAGGGACGAGTTTATGGCGAGTCACAGGGGAAACAATGACAATTCATCCAGCACAACTGACGATATAACTCACTAGCTTTGAGCCTTTCTGCCTTTGAGTATTTAGAGTTGAAATGGCGGAAATCTAAGATTTAACCGCCCTTGTTCTATTAACTCTTAATGCTTAGCTTAATACTTGATACAGACTTTATTGCTACCCAACACTTTTATGCCATTCCACAATCACTTTAACAAAGAGCACTATTTCACCGCCGCTAGTTCGATAAACGCTGCGGTGTACATTTTCAAGTTCAGCATAAATTGCTTATGGGTGATGAACTCTTTCTCGGTATGGCCAGTGTATTCCACGCCCGGCATGGCGGGGCCAAAACTTAAGGCATTGGGGAAGAGTTTACTGTTGGTTGAGCCGCCAATCGCAACGGGTTTGGGGTCGGCTATGCCAGTAAAGTGGGCAAACACGTCGAGGAGGGTTTGTTGCTGCGGCGCATCCTTCATCACCATAGGCTCGCCCCAATAACTTTCAATTTCGGCAAGCTGCACTTGGTGTCTAGCCTGCCACAAGGTTAGGGCTTCATTGGCTTGCTTAGCGAGCAATTCTGGCGTTTTGCCGACAGGACGACGCAAGTTAATGGTCACCTCTGTGCCCTTCTGCGTTTGCATAACCACAGTTGGGGCTAAGGTCAGCGGTCCCATAAAATCATCTTTATAGGCTAAATCACCAAACTGCTCGGCATAAATCCCTAAACCCACCAGCTCATTCATGGCGGCAAGGGTTAAAGAGGCGGTCGTTTTTGGCCAAGAGTGCGAGTCAAGCAGGGCCGCTAGATGAGTTACAGCGTTGACACCATCCTCCGGCGTCGAGGAGTGAGCCGCCTTGCCATCGGCAAAAATATGCACATCACATTGCGTGTTGGCGCAGCTATGTTCGAAGCGATACTTCATCCCCTGTTGATGTGCAGCGCTTGCCTGTAATTTGGCTAATAACTCAGGGGTAACGGCTTTAATTTCCGCCTCAGCCTGCTGCGGTACTTGGCTGGCAAAATAGCCGCCAGAGAAAGTGGTTAATATGGGTGTTTGAGTTGAAGCTTCTGCTTTAGTGTCTATATTGGGGAGCGTAACGTTGGGCACAGTAAAGCTAATCTTGCTCCAGCCTTTTTCGGCGGTAACCACGGGATATTCGGCATCGATAGTGATGTTCATATCCGCCGGCGTGTAGCTGGCTAAAAAGGTTTTTAGGGGCTCCCAGTCCGACTCTTCTGCAAGATAAACCAAGAGTTCAATGCGCCTATCGCGCTTAATTTGCTTATCTTTAATCGCCTTCATCGCATACATGGCGGTGACAATCGCGCCCTTGTCGTCCTCAGTACCGCGGCCAATCAGTTTGCCTGGCTCGGACTGAGTATCAAGCAGATAAGGGCTTTGGCTCCAGAGTGCAGGATTGGCTGGCTGCACATCGCCATGGGTGACTATCCCCAATTTTTGGGTTTGACTATCCACCGCATTGGCATTAAGACCTATCAGCACAACATAGCCATGGTCGGCATAATCTAGCCCGAGTATTTCACTCAGTTGCTTCAAACTCGACTTAAAGCCCACAAAGGCGGGATTAGTATCCGGCGTCTGCCCTTCAACCGCTTGGGTATTAAAACTCACTAACTGAGCTAAGCTTTGCACCATAGCCGTATCGTATTGAGTGACGGCATAATCGGCGACATTGACTGCATTTACACTAAGTGACGGCGCCTTGGGCTGAACGGCTTGGGTTTGAACGGATTGAGTTTGAACGGATTGAGTTTGAACAGTTTGTGAGGCAACACTTGGACTAGACATCAAAAACGCAGCTAACACTGAATAAGAAAACGCTCTGCTGCAATTGGCATAGTTAAAAAGAGGCAGATCCATAGGGGTCCTATTTATTATTTGAAGGATTTAGGAACGTACAATAAACAACCTAAAAGCCTTAGCGTCATATTGGACGTAGAGGTGTCGCCAAGTTTGCCATAGTTTTTTGCGTAAAAGTCTGCTACTCAATATTTGTTACAAACAAAACACAAAATCGATGGAACCCCTCGCTCGATACATGTTAAACAGACAACTTAAAATAAATTTAATGGTTACTGGCAATCCGCCATTACGACCTCCATCACTATCATAGACAGAACGGGAAACCAATAATGAAGGGACTAATACTCAAACCACAAGCCCTCAAACCGCGCGCAGCTAAACTCACCTTCAGTGCAATCGCACTCGCTTTGGCCTTAGGCGGTTGCAGTGCCCAGCAAAGCGATACGGCGGTGCAGGCCATCGCGGCGCCAAATGCGATGTCGGCACAGATCATCAGCGAGAATGCCAGCAATCCATTCTTTAAACCCTATGATACTTTTATGGAAATTCCGGCCTTCGACAAAATTAAACCTGAGCATTTCCTGCCGGCATTTAAAGCGGGGATCGCCCAGCAACACGAGCAAATTCAAGCCATTGTCGATAATAAAGATAAGCCCACCTTCGCCAATACCATTGAAGCCATGGAGTTTTCTGGCGATCTAGTGACCCGCGTTTCTAACGTTTTCTTTAACCTGACGGGCGCCGATACTACACCTGCATTGCAAGCCATTTCGAAAGAAGTGTCGCCCATGCTATCGTCCGCCGAAGACGATATTCTGCTTAACGATAAACTGTTTCAGCGCGTTAAAACCGTTTACGATGCCAAAGGCAGTCTAGGGCTCAATACGGCGCAGGCCAAATTGTTGGAAGATACCTATAAAGCCTTTACCCGCGGCGGCGCTAACTTAAGCGAGCAAGATAAGACTAAGCTGCGTGCACTCAATGAGGAAATCGGTAAACTGAATTTAGCCTTCGGCGACAACCTACTCGCCGAAACCAATGCCTTTGAACTAATAATAGACTCTAAGGACGATTTGTCCGGTTTACCCGATGATGTGATTGCCACCGCCGCCCAAACCGCGACCAAACGCGGCCATGAAGGCAAATGGGTATTCACCACTTCTCGCCCTTCCATCACGCCGTTTTTAACCTATGCCGATAATCGTGAATTACGTGAAAAGCTCTATAAGGGTTATATCGAGCGCGGTAACAACAATAACGCCAACGATAACAAGATTATCCTCGCAAAGATTGCCGCCCTGCGTGCCGAACGCGCCCAGTTGATGGGTTACAAAACCCATGCGGACTTTGTCCTCGAAGAACGCACCGCCAAGACGCCAGAGAATGTCTACGGTTTACTGAATAAAGTCTGGCCAGCGGCATTGGCCCAAGCCAAAGCGGAAGTCGCTGATATGCAAGCGATGATCGACGCGCAAGGTGGCAAGTTTAAGCTGCAAGCGTGGGACTGGGATTACTACGCCGACAAAATTCGGGTGGCGAAGTACAGCTTTAACGAGCAACAGACACGCCCGTATTTCTCACTCGACAGTACATTAAAGGGCGTATTCTATACGGCGAATCGTCTATACGGCCTGACCTTTAAAGAGCGTACCGACTTACCCAAGTACAATCCAGAGGTCCGCACCTTCGAAGTTTATGATAAAGACGGCAAGTTAATGGCCATCTTTATGGGGGACTATTTCGCCCGCGACAGTAAACGTGGCGGCGCTTGGATGAACTCCTACCGTAAGCAATACCATATGAATGGTGTTGATTCTAAACCTATTATTGTTAACGTATTAAACTACCCTCACCCAGTGGGTAATGAACCCGCACTACTGACCTTCGACGAAGCCAGCACACTCTTCCACGAATTTGGTCATGCCCTGCACGGCATGTTATCGAAGGTGGAATACCGTTCGCAGGGTGGCACCGCAGTGCCACGTGACTATGTGGAATTCCCCTCACAGGTGAACGAGAACTGGATGACTCAGCCCGAAGTGCTAGCCCAATTTGCCAAACACTATAAAACCGGCGAAGTGATCCCGCAGGAATTGGTGAAGAAAATCCAAGCGGCCAGCAAGTTCAATCAAGGTTTTGCCACGGTTGAATATGTGGCGGCGACCAAACTCGATCTGGACTGGCACACACTAACGGATACCACCCCCAAGGATGCCGCTCAGTTTGAGACCGACTCATTAGCGGCGATGGGATTAATTAAGGAGATCAGCCCACGCTATCGCAGCACTTACTTCTCGCATATTTTTGCGGGTGGCTATTCTGCTGGCTACTACAGCTACCTCTGGTCGGATATTTTAGGGGCGGATGCCTTCGAAGCCTTTAAAGAAAATGGGATTTTCGACAAGGCCACCGCAGATGCCTTCCAAAACAATATCCTGTCAAAGGGCGGCAGCGATGATCCTATGTTGATGTATAAAAACTTCCGCGGTAAGGAAGCAGGCATAGAGCCGCTGCTACGTAGTCGCGGTCTATTGGCGGATTAAAGCGCGGGGCTAAGCGCTTATCCTTAGCACAAAAAAATGCCGTCCCAAATGGGACGGCATTTTAGTTAATACGGGTGATTAGCGGGCTTGCAATGCTGCAATACGTTTCTCGAGTGGAGGGTGACTCATCATCATCTCCGCCATTGAACGCTTGCCATTGATACCAAAAGCCGACATCTGAGCAGGCATAGCCGTGCTTTCTGGGCCTTGACGTAACCGCTCCAGTGCAGCAATCATCTTGTGTTTGCCGGCTAAGCGTGCAGCACCTTCATCGGCGCGATACTCACGAACCCGTGAGAAGTAAGCCACGATGATCGAGGCCAGAATACCAAACAACATATCCAGCACAAAGACAACGGCCATGTAAGCAAACATGCCTAGACCCTCACCTTCCTCATCACTGCTGGCGACGAAGTTGTTAATAATACCTGCGACAACACGGGCGGCGAAGATAACGAAGGTATTCACCACACCTTGGATCAAGGTTAAGGTCACCATATCGCCATTGGCAACGTGGCTCACTTCGTGGGCCAATACGCCCTCGATTTCATCTTGGCTCATGCCATAGAGAAGACCCGTGCTCACGGCCACTAGCGAGTTGTCTCGACTCGGACCCGTTGCAAAGGCATTCATTTCTGGTGATTGATAAATGGCCACTTCTGGCATTTTAATCCCAGCTTGCTGCGCTTGGCGGGCAACAGTATCAACCAACCAACGTTCAGTGCTATCTCGTGGCGTGGTGATCACTTCACACCCCATGGCTTTCTTCGCCATCCATTTGGAAATGGCTAAGCTGATAAAGGCCCCACCGAATCCAAAAATCGCCGCGAATACCAAGAGCCCACCCATGGTCGACGTGTTCACGCCGAGAATAGACATCACAATTGAGGCGACCAGCAACACGGCTAGGTTAGTCGCAATCAATAAAAAAATACGCTTCATTTCAGCTCCTTTAGGGCAAGAATTACCATTTAACTTTGCTCAAAGACATAATATGTCCAAATAATCGAAATTCAAGTGATAAATGTAAAGAGTTTTTCTATTGGGCTATTTTTCGCTTATGTAGACTTTCTCTTATTTAGACCTTCTCTTATTCAGGCACTGTCTCCCATGGCCCGAGAGTCTAGGGACAGTAGATTAATCGAAACTTAAATCTAGGCGCTGTCGGCGTTGCAGACTCATTCCTGTGGATTTCTGTATGTTTATCGTGATTAATCTTTGTTAACATACGGACACTCCCCGAGATTTCAGGATAAAAAATGACAATCAATGCCTTACTACTGAGCAGTTCTCGTGTCGGCGACACCCCCTATCTTGGCCATGCCATTCCATTGATTAAACCACTGACAGAAAAGGCCCAGAAGTGGCTCTTTATCCCCTATGCGGGTGTCAGCATGGGCTATGACACTTATTTAGCCTCTGTCGTTGCCGGACTGAGTGAACTGCAACTCGATATCAGCAGCATTCACCAACATCCCGATCCCCGCCAAGCAGTCCAGGATGCCGATGGGATTATAGTGGGCGGTGGTAATACCTTCCATCTCTTACACGAACTGTACAAATACGATCTGGTGCAGCTTATTCGTGAAAAAGTCGGTCAAGGCAAACCTTACATTGGTTGGAGCGCAGGTGCTAACGTAGCGGGCTTAAGCATTAGAACCACTAATGATATGCCGATTATTGAGCCTCCTTCATTCACCGCATTAAATATTGTGCCTTTTCAACTCAATCCACATTATTCCAATTACCGTGCGCCCGGTCATAATGGGGAAACCCGCGCCCAACGCTTATTCGAATTCACTCGTGTCGATCCCTTAACGCCAGTCATCGGCATTGTCGAAGGCAGCGCACTCTGGCGTCAGGGGGATAAACTATCACTCTTAGGTGACAATCCAGCCTATTTGTTCTGTGGTGAACAACAGGAAATCCCCATCCCCCTAGGGAGCGATTTATCCCATTTACTAAAGTAAGATCCATCAAACGCTTTATGCAATGCTAGGCTCACAGAGTGAGGGTGTTGTTAATGCTGATGTTCTGCCCATGCATAGCGTTAATTGATGTTATGCATGGGTTAAAAACCAAGAAAAGGCTTGCACCACTCGCACATCTGCACTAATTTCGTTAGCGATCAGCTTGATATACAAAGTGAAACTGATATCCATTCCAAGTAGCGAGGTCCCATTTATGGCAAATTTGCCAGATATACCATTTATCGTTGAGGATGATAGTGTTCAAGAAAACGCTTCATTGGCATTACAACTATCATAAAGTGAGGAGTTTCCATTTTGCGACCGCATTTAACATTCAACCGTCCAAACCACAATCCCGCTTTTACAGCAAAGCAACCAGGTCACACATACAAACGCTTGCTAGGCGCTGCTTTCGCCTGTGTTATTGGCACCCATAGCCTGAGTCCAACCTTTGCCGCGACCTCAGATGACGCTAAAAAAGCCCAAACATTCTCCCAGGCAACCGTTATCAGTCTCGCCCAACAGCTGGCAAAAACACCCTTTAAAGAGGCTAAAAAAGCACCTAAAGAATTGATTGATTTGGATTATGCCACCTATGGCAAAATTAATTATCAAGAAAATGCTGCCATTTGGGGCGGCACGCCAACAAAGTTTTCCGTCCAGCTCTTTGCTCCGGGTTTTTTATATAAAAACCTCGTCGATATCGATGTGGTCGAAAATAGCCACGCTTTTCCCCTTGAGCTGACAGAAGTCTCCTTTGATGTGCCAAGCGATGCCATTGAGAAACTACTGACCCAGGTGGGTCAATATGCGGGCATACGTCTCCACTACCCGATTAATGGCGATGATGCCAAAGATGAATTCATCATGTTCCAAGGTGCGAGCTATTTTCGAGCCCTCTCTAAGGGCCAAACCTACGGTTTATCCAACCGCGGCCTTGCCATTGATGTCGCCCAGCCTAAGGGGGAAGAATATCCCTTGTTTAAACGTTTTTGGGTTGAGCGGCCTTCGAAATATCAAACCGCAATCGTGGTTCATGCCCTCTTAGACAGCCAAAGTGTGACGGGAGCCTATCGTTTTGGGATTTACCCCGGTGCGCCAACCCGGGTTGAAGTGGATGTCACGCTTTTTCCTCGCAATGATATTGCCCATGTCGGGCTCGCGCCGCTAACCTCAATGTTTTTATACGGTAGTTTAGACACACCGGACAAACCCGATTATCGCCCTGCCGTACATAATTCCGAGGGGTTACAAATCGATCGCGGCAATGGCGAACGCCTATGGCGGCCATTAAACAATCCAAACAAGTTACAGATCAGTGCCTTTGGTGATGAAGACATTAAAGGGTTTGGTTTAATCCAACGCCATCGCAACTTCGATGACTATCAAGATCTAGAGTCGAATTACCATCTGCGCCCCTCCGCTTGGATTGAGCCGCTCAATGATTGGGGGAAAGGTCAACTCGTACTGCTTGAAATTCCATCGAATGCCGAAACTAACGATAATATAGTGACCTATTGGGAACCCCTTGGCGGGTTAAAAAAGGATCAGTCCTACCATTATTCCTACCGCATTACCGCCGCGAATGACAGTCCAAATGCCGCATCTAAGGCACGCGTTGTCCGTAGCTCAAAGGGGCAAAAACTGGCAAAAGGTAAAGAGCTGCAAATAGATTACAGTAATATCAAAGCGCAAGACTTAGATAAAATGGTGATTGATGCCAGTATGAGTAAAGGCAAAATCCTATCGACTCACATTGTCGCCCATCCTGATATTAATGGCGCGCGAGTATTCGTCACCTTCGATCCCGAAAGTACCAATGTGGCCGAACTGCGTATACAGTTGAAAAAGGATGACAAACCCCTCGCCGCCACCTGGTTGTATCGCTGGAATAGCGACGATTGGCCCTAAATCATTGACGCTAATGCACGCCCTAGCAACGGGCCTCATTCACGAACATAATTTAGCCGTGAATAAGGGCCCCTTTTAATAATAAAAACGCCAATATATATTGGCGTTTTATTTAATTTTAAATAAGACTATATAAATCTAACAAAAAGATGAACCCTCAGTTCCAATATTTACCCTCCATATTGGGAACTAAATCCAGTAATAGCGTTTACTCAAATTTACCATAAAGGTATATTAACCCACTATTACGACTGGGAAATATCAACTTTATCTGTAAGGTTTTACAATACTGTCTTCTTCATAGTTTAATCTGCCCCAGCCTTACCGTTTTCAATAGACATGCATGATTGTGCTAGAGAAATCACCATGAAATTACCCACATTTAATAGCGCTTATTTTTGTAAGTCCACTACTGTGATTATGATATCAAGCCTCATACTCTCCTTTGCTTTGCTGCCATTTTTAGGGCGAACATTATGGCTTGCACTGGTATTACTTTTTTATGCGTTAATCTAGCCATAAACAATAAATATATTAACAAATATCATAGCGTTTATTAACATCAGCAAACATGACTTTAGATTAAATTTGATTATTTAAAAATCAATAAAATATTTTTATCCTTTTAATTATTTCACATTTAATTAACTCAAGCTGAGCAATGGTTTTATATCTAAATAGGTTGCTGCATTTTCTGCCGTCGGCTCACTCAGATAGGGAATACAACCCAGGAATGGCGCTGACATCATCTCTTTAAGTGTCGCTAAATTCTCGTCAAACACACTCATATCTGGGTCGATACTGTTAGCAACCCAGCCCGCTATCTGTAAGCCATCGGCTAATATCGCTTCCTGGGTCAAAAGGGCATGATTTAAACAACCCAGCTTCATGCCAACGATAAGGATCACAGGCAACTGCAATTGTTGAACGAGTTCAGAGAGATAACGCCCCTCACCTAAGGGTAAACGCCAACCGCCAGCGCCTTCGAGCAAACACAGATCCGCCGCAGCAAAGGCGGGCAAATCTAATTGTGCAGCAATCACTTGCGGGGATAGATTTATGCCCGCATTTTTGGCGGCAATATGCGGCGCAACCGCGGGTAAAAAGCTAAAGGGATTCACCTGCTCGTAGGACAACTTGAGGGTGGAACAAGCTATTAATTGTAGGGCATCACTGTTACGTAGCCCTGCTGGCGTCATCTCACAGCCCGAGGCAATAGGTTTTACCCCAAGGGTTAACCACTGTGAGCCTAAACGCGCACTTTCACGGTTAAAGGCCATTAATAGCCCAGATGTAACTAAGGTTTTACCGCTGTCGGTATCTGTGCCTGTGACAAAAAACATCGTTAATCCTTTATTGAGCAGATATCGATAGGGCCTAGCCTAATCGACGGGCACGAATTTGTGCAATTTGATAGGTCAAAGGCAAGCCTTCGGCGTGGCGTAATGTTTCGGCGCGCGAGACTAATGCCAGCCAATCCTTTCGACCACGAAGCCTATGTATTTCATTAGCTTGTGATGCACATGCATGATGGGATTGCACTGAAGCACCGACACCTTTTATCGAGTAAAGCAATGCTTTGAGGGTATCAAAATGCACCGTTATCGGCATTAATTCAAGGTCGAACAACTGCCACTGCTTAAGATCAAAGGCGCTCCGTAGCGCATCCATAGGTGAAAAAGCATTCACTCGCAAGCCTAACGCCGCGAGCTGTTTGAGGCTGCCATCGGCCACCACAGTGATATGGCACTCCCCCTTTGGCTTTAGCACCCGCGCCATTTCGGCGACGGCGGCGGGGAAATCCACACACCATTGCAACGCAAGATTCGAATAGATGCAATCCATAGTGTTATCGCCAAAGGGCAATTGCTCGGCATCGGCGCAAATACTCTGGTAATGGGGATAAGTCTGCTTAAGTTTTTGCAGCATTCCCAGCGCGACATCGAGGGCAAATACCCTAGGTGGATCATCTGCCGTGTGTTGGCTATCGAACCGAGTGCCGGGGCCTGCGCCAATATCTAAAAGATTGCCTTTAACTGAAAAGCCATTGAGTAAACTTGCCGCACTAAGCCGCTGTAACTTATTGTGATCTTGATAACTATTGGCGGCAGCAGAAAAACGCTCGGCAATATTGTCTGCCCGCACATCCGGCGCCTTAGTGTTAAGCTCGCGTTCACTCACCCTTGGCACGTTCGCACCCTGTAGCACCTGTGCTAACACATTGACGCAATGGGTAATATCCCCAGCACTATGGGATGCACTTAAGGTGATGCGAAGCCGAGCGGAACCGACGGGCACAGTAGGCGGACGAATAGCCCCAACCCAGATCCCTGCCGCCTTGAGCGCATCTGCAACCCTTAAGGTTTGCAGGGTATCACCTATGATCAATGGCTGAATGGCGGTATCAGAACCCAATAATGGTACATTCGCACTATGGCATAACTCTTTAAATAATTTTATATTTTCAACTAGCTTATGCCGCAGCTCGGGGTGGGTTCTACAGTGTTCCGTCGCAGCCAGCGCCAGCGCCGCGTTGGCGGGCGAGAATGCGGTGGAGTAAATGTATTCCCGGGCGTTACTCACCAAAAAATCGATCAGGGCCTTGCTACCTAGAATAGCAGCGCCCTGACAACCTAAGGCTTTGCCAAACGTCACCACTTGTACATCAATCCGCTCGGCGGCGTTGCCATGGTCAAAGCCCTCTAGTACACCAAAACCATGGGCATCATCGACGATCAACCACGCCTGATGTTGACGGCAGAGTGCCGATAATGCCGCTATGGGGGCACAATCGCCATCCATACTAAATACACTTTCGGTGATCAGCGCCGATGCAGAGTGACGGCTAAGTAGCCGCTCGGCACTCTCGAGGGAATTATGTAAAAAGCGTTTAAATTCAGCACCACTATCACGTAAACCATCGATGATGGATGCGTGAACTAGCTTATCGGCAATGACCACATCCTGCTTATCAAACAGGGTTTTCATCAAGGCCGTGTTGGCACTAAAGCCTGAGCTAAATAGCAGCGCCCCTTGATGACCCGTTAATTCACAGAGCCTCTGTTCGAGGGCAAAATGTGCCTCACTATAACCCGTCACTAGGGGAGAGGCTCCGCCACCGACCCCATATTGCTGCGCCGCGGTATGCAGTGCCTCAATCAATTCAGGACTACGACTTAGGCCGAGGTAATCATTGCTACTGAAATTAAGGTAGCTTCGGCCCTCGAATAAAAACCGCGGACTAACATCCACTGAGTGGTCCGTGAATAAGGTTTGGCGTTGCCTCAGCAGTCCTTGAGCAGACAAGGCCCGCTGGCGAGCGGCAATTTTAGCCTCTAGGGCAACACTCATCTCATTCGCTCTCAAACAGTTATTTTGCGCATTTCATCATAGTGTTAGCAATTATAATGCCGCCGCATCATAGAACTGCGCCGTCGATTTATCTTGGTGGGCGGCGGCTTTGGCCAGCACAGCCTGTTCATCATCGAGGGTGGCAACTGCGCCCTGCTCAGGGCGTAAACCTAATCGGCGGAATAAACCCATATCGTCGCTTTCTTCTGGGTTTGGCGTTGTCAGCAACTTGCAGCCGTAGAATATCGAATTCGCCCCGGCAAAGAAGCACATGGCCTGCAACTCATCGCTCATATTTTCGCGGCCAGCGGACAGGCGCACACGGGAAAGAGGCATCAGAATACGCGCCACGGCTATGGTACGCACAAATTCTAAGGGGTCGAGGTCATCGAGTTTTTCGAAGGGTGTGCCCGCCACTTTAACCAACATATTGATTGGCACCGAATCGGGATGCTGGGGTAAATTCGCCAGTTGCTGCAATAATCCCGCTCTGTCGGTGGCTTTTTCGCCCATACCGACGATACCGCCGGAGCAAACCTTCATGCCCGATGCGCGCACATGGCTTAAGGTATCTAAACGGTTTTGATAGGTGCGAGTGGTGATCACATCGCCATAGTATTCGGGCGAGGTATCCAAATTGTGGTTGTAGTAGTCTAAACCCGCATCGGCCAATTCATTGGCCTGGCCTTCGGTGAGCATGCCTAAGGTCATACAGGTTTCCATGCCTAAAGCTTTCACCTCTTGCACCATTTGCTTAAGGTAAGGCATGTCCTTTTCTTTGGGATTACGCCAAGCGGCCCCCATACAAAAACGTGAAGCCCCGGCGGCCTTAGCACTGCGCGCCTCGGTCAACACGGTTTCCATCGCCAGCAATCGTTCTTTCTCAAGGCCTGTGTCATAACGCGCACTCTGGGGACAATACTTGCAATCCTCAGGGCATGCCCCCGTCTTGATCGACAACAAGCGGCTGATTTGCACCTCATTGGGATCGTACACTTCACGGTGAATACTGTGAGCCTTAAATAATAAGTCATTCATCGGCAGCGCAAATAAGGCTTCGATCTCTTCCCGCTTCCAATCATGACGAACTTGCACCTGCGACATTGAACACCCTTTTATTCTGTATTTATCTTGGCTAGGATAACCTCAGCCCTTAAACTGTCAACGCCAACCAGTGATACAGGTTTACTATTGGCGATTTTATCACCAACACTGTGAGTTATGATGCGCAATTTACTCGATTTTGACTTTGATAGTACCCATATCTGGCATCCCTACACCTCCATGACCCACTCTCTTCCCGTTTTTGGGGTACACAGTGCCAAGGGTTGTGAATTGGAATTAGTCGATGGCCGCAGACTCGTCGATGGTACGAGTTCTTGGTGGGCCTGTGTGCACGGTTACGGGCACCCTGAGATTATCGGTGCCATGGAAAAACAGCTGCATCAACTCAGCCATGTGATGTTTGGCGGTATTACCCACGCCCCAGCCATTGAGCTATGTAAAAAGCTGATTGCGATGACCTGTGAACCGCTCACCAAAGTCTTTTTATGTGATTCAGGCTCCATCGCCGTCGAAGTCGCCATCAAGATGGCATTGCAGTATTGGCAAGGGCAGCCGCAGGATAAAGCACAGAAACAGCGGATCCTGACCGTTAAAAAGGGCTACCACGGCGATACTTTTGCCGCCATGAGTGTGTGCGATCCCGAGGGCGGAATGCACACTATGTTTGGCGAAACTGTCACAAAGCAATGCTTTGCCGATGCCCCAAGAACTCGCTTTGGTGAGGCTTTGCACCCAGATGATTTAGCGCAAATGCGCGGCATACTCAGCGAGCAGCACAGCGATATTGCCGCGGTGATCATCGAGCCCATCATGCAGGGCGCGGGGGGAATGCGTTTTTACAGCCCAGAGTATTTATTAGGCCTTCGCAAATTGTGTGATGAGTTTAATGTCTTACTGATCTTAGATGAAATCGCCACCGGCTTTGGCCGCACAGGCAAGCTGTTTGCCTATGAACATGCCAATATCACGCCCGATATTCTGTGTTTAGGTAAGGCACTCACAGGCGGGTATATCAGCCTTGCGGCCACCCTATGCACAGATAAAGTCGCCCAAGGGATCAGCCAATCTCCGGCGGGGGTGTTTATGCATGGCCCCACTTTTATGGGCAATCCCCTCGCCTGCGCGGCGGCGTGCGCGAGCTTAGACTTAATTAATCGCAATGAATGGCAAGCGCAAGTGGTCGCCATTGAGCAGCAAATGCGCTTAGAACTTAAGGATGCGATTGATTTACCGAGCGTAAAAGATGTGCGAGTGCTCGGCGCCGTCGGCGTGTTAGAGATGCATGAACCCGTCAATACCGCTGAGCTACAGCAACAATTTGTCGATTTAGGCGTGTGGGTGAGGCCCTTTGCCAATCTGATTTACATTATGCCGCCCTATATCATCACTCCCATGCAATTAAGCCAACTCACAGGTGCGATGAAGCAAGTGGCCGCTAGGATAACCTTAGCTGATGACATAGCGCCAACACAGGCAACGGCTTCCTTTATCAGTCATGGTTAAATTTAACACTTAAGAAACCATCATTAACAAACAGAGCAAGATAATAATGGTAACCTTGCTCACACTTATGAATAATTTTTTATATTTTTTCATTTTACATCAGTGTGTAACTGGACAATCTGCCAAATAAAGCGATGCTTATGTCGCTCAATTGACATTGTCCATTTACGCAAAGATTAGGTAACAACTAGATCGATAGAATAGTGCTGGACAACTATTTCAAAGACAAGGAGATCACATGTTTACCCTCGCTAATATTCCCGTTAACCGAAAACTCGCGTTACTCTCACTGATTGCACTGACCGGAGCCATAATACTGCTTGCCTTATCAATCGGTACACTGAAGCAGAATCTGATGACAGAGCGAGAGGCAAGGCTCAATGCGGTACTCACCCTAGCCATTAGCCGTATTCAGGCCCTTGAAAAATCCTTACCACAGGAACAAGCGCAGCAAGCCGCTAGGGAGATGCTTAACGATATGCGTTTCGATGGTGATAACTATCTTTTTGTGATCGATGAATCGAGACATGTCGTTGTTCATCCGATAAAAAAAGAACTGGTTGGACAGCAAATGGGAGACCAAGGCAAAGAGCATTACTGGTTTAACATGGTGGAACTTGGCCGCGATGGACAACAGGGGGTATTAGAATACCCCTGGATGACAAGCTCAGGAGAATCGGCGCAAAAATTATCATTGGTGATAGGATTTCGGCCCTGGGGCTGGATATTAGGTTCTGGCATGTTGCTGCAGGATATCGAAGCCACTATTTGGCACCAATGTCTGCTTATGGGGGGAACCACCTTTGCGCTTATCTTCATCATGGTATTGTTAGGGTATGTGATCAGCCACTCAATCACTCGGCCACTCGAGAATGTCAATAAGGCCATGTTAGCCATAGCAAAGGGAGATTTAACGGCTCAACTCACTATCAATGGCAAAGATGAGTTGGGGATCTTAGCTCACAATATTAATCGGAGTATGCATGCTGTTCGCACCGCTTTAATGGAAGCAAGTCACAGCGCCGAAAATGTGGCGCAAGCGTCGGCTCGCATCGCCTCAAGTGCGGAGGAAACCAATCAGGCCGTCAATAACCAGCGTGATCAACTCACCCAACTGGCAACCGCCATGAATGAAATGAGTGCAACTATTGCCGACGTTGCCAATAATGCCGAGAGTACTGCAAGGGACACTAAAGAGGCCACCAGAGAAGCCGGACTTGGGGATCAGGATGTCCATTCCAGCATTGAGGGAATCCATGCCCTCGCCAAAGAAGTGGAACAAGCCACGATACAAGTCAATAAATTAAAAGAGGAAGTGATGCAGATCAGCGAAGTGACCGCCGTGATCAGCGCCATTTCAGAACAAACTAACTTACTTGCCCTCAATGCCGCCATTGAAGCGGCGCGGGCGGGTGAGCAGGGACGCGGGTTTGCCGTGGTTGCCGATGAAGTCAGGCAACTGGCGAGTAGAACAAGGCAGTCAACCGAAGAAATTCAACTTACCATCTCACGCTTACAACAACGTGCCGTCAGCGCAGCCAATGCCATGGATACGAGCCGCGGACTGGCCGAAAAAAGTGTGGGTCAATCGGCAAAAGCCGGCAGTGATTTGTCACTGATCGTCAATCACATCAAACATGTCAGTGATATGGCAACCCATATTGCCACCGCGACCGAAGAGCAAAGTGTGGTCGCCGAAGATATGAATCGCAACGTATGCGGGATCAACAATTCCGCTCTGGAAGTCTCTGGATCTGCAACCTACTTAGCCCAAGAAAGCGAAGGCTTGGCAGAATTATCCCTTCACCTAAACAGCAAGCTGGCGGTGTTTAAGCTATAAACTCACCTAATCTACTGTTAAAGCGCAGTTTGCTGCGCTTTGGTGATTAACGCGTTGACTTGACTAGGCTGGAGATCAAGGCTCGCAGGGCAGCGGGTTTAATCATTTTCGCCATATAGTGATAACCGCGGCGCTGTACATCCTCGACCAGCTCTTTGCGGGTATTGGCGGTGATTAAAATCCCCGGCAGGTCTTGCCCATAGAGGACTCGAATACCGTCCATAGCATCGACCCCATTTTGCCCATCATCCAAATGAAAATCCGCCAGCACTATATCGGGAGCGACCCCTTTAAGGCCGAGCTTAATCCGTGCATCGGCGAGATCCTTGGCGCAAATCACCTCGCATTGCCAGCGACTGAGCAAACTTTCCAACCCCGCAAGAATGGCCTCCTCATTATCGATACACAATACTTTAATCCCCGACAAAGGCTGTAGCAGAGAGGGTAAGGCTTTGACCTGCGGCTGCCGCACGGTTTCTCCCCTCGGCACTCGGATCGAAAACACCGAACCCCGCCCTAACTGCGAGGAGACATGAATACTGTGCTCTAGCACTTTGCTGATCCTATCGGCGATAGCTAACCCGAGGCCGAGGCCACTGACATTATTGCTCTTAGGATTATTCAGCCGCTTAAACTCCTTAAAAATTTCTTGGGTCTCACGTTCATCGATACCACAACCGGTATCTAACACTTGAATTTCAATGTCGCTACCACGGTGACGGCAACCAAAAAGCACTCGCCCTCCACGGGCATAGCGATAGGCATTAGTAAGGAAGTTCTGTAACACCCGCCTCAGCAATGAGGGATCCGAGTTTACCGTGGCGCTGCAGGGCAACATGTTGAAACGGATATGGTTATCCCCAGCCATAGCTTCAAATTCGACGGCTAGACCATTGAGCAATTCCGATATGGCAAAATCGCGGCGATTAACCTCTACCATACCAGAATCGAGTTTTGAGATATCGAGCAGATCCGTCAGCAATTCACCGGCGGTTTTCAGTGAGCTATTCACATGGGATAGGGTGGTGCGCGCCTCACGGTCAAGATTAGGATACTGGGATAATGACGCAGTAAATAATCTTGCCGCGTTCAAAGGCTGCATTAAATCGTGCCCCACGGCCGCAAGAAATCGGCTTTTTGAGGCATTGGCCATTTCTTCCTGCGCCTTAGCTTCCAATAACTCACTGTTTAACATTGCCAATTCGTAGGTTCGCTCATTAACCCGACTCTCTAGGGTCTCATTGGCTTCGAGTAATGCCCGTTCCTGCTGGCGATATTGGGTAATATCGGTAAAGGTCATCACAAAGCCACCATCAGGCATAGGGTTGCCTTGAATTTTAATCACTTTGCCATCTTTACGTTGCCGCTCCGAGGTGTGGGGCGTGCCATTACGCATATGCTGTACCCGTTTCTCGACCTGCAATTCGATATCGCCTTGGCCGCAATAACCCCTAGCCGCGTTAAAACGGATCACTTCACTAATGGGCATACCCTGCTGCAAAAATCCCTCAGGATATTGATATAACTCGACATATTTATAATTCCATGCCACCAAGTTTAAATCGCTATCAATAACGCTCATCCCTTCATAGGCATGCTCAATAGCGCCCCGCAGCATATCTTGGCTAAGCATAATTTTGGATGAGGCTTCATCGACCAAGCTAAAGACTTCATCCAAGGCTAAATCCCGCCCCTGCAACACAGAGTCCATCACCAACGCCGCGCTAGAAGCCCCAAGCACCCCAGCCAATAAACGTTCAGTATGGGAAATCAGTTCCGGTGGCGCCGCCTTATGCCAGCTATCACTCTTCACCGCATCGCTGGAAAAATGGCTAAAACTTTCATAGGCGCGACTTGGACTCACAAAACGACTGGCAAGGATCAGTAGATCCTGCTGGGAAATAGGACCATTCTTTTTATTCGCACTGTTTTTTAACTTACCGGGACTGACAAAGGCACTGGCCTGAATACGTTCGGCCACCCCCGCCCTAAACCAAATTGACCCCAAAACATAACAGACGATATTGGCAAACAATGCCGTCAGTGCATCGCGGACATTGGGGGTAATGGCATCTAACAGATCAAGGTCGCTGGAAACGAGCGCCGCCGCACCGTGGCTATCCGTCATGCCTTGGAGCATGATGTAAAACCACAGACTAAAACCGACCCCGAGCCCTAAAAAGACGCCGGCACGATTACCGTGCTTCCAATAGAGTCCACCAACCAGTGCAGGGGCTAACTGGGCAAAGGCACCGAAGGACAACATACCTAAGTGGGATAAAGAGTCGCTGTCGGACAGGGCCAGATAACTGCCGTAACCCAAGCCGAGAATGATCACAATCGCCAAACGGCGCACATTGAGCAACAACTGGGAAAACTGGCTAAAATTTTTCTCGCGGATATGCCCTGTGCGCAGCATCATCGGCACGAGCCACTCATTACTGACCATCACACTAATAGTCACCACCGCCACTATCACCATCCCAGTGGCGGCGGATAAGGTTCCCAACAGGGCAATGACCGCCAACAACGGTTGATCTAAAGCCAGTGGTAGGTTAATCACATAGGTATCGGCGGCGACGGTATCCCCGAGAATGATTTGTCCGGCCAAGGCGAGCGGCCCAACAAATAACCCAAATAACGCCAGATAAAGTGGAAATAACCAGCGTCCCTTGGAAAGCACAGATTCATCGGCACACTCCACCACCATCACATGGAACTGACGAGGCATACACAGAAATGCCGCCATGCCCACCAATAACTCCGGCATTAAGGCTTCGATACGCGGATTGGGGTAATTGATTAAGGACTTGGCACTGGCCTGCTGCCAGATATCACCAAAACCATCGAACACCCCAAAGCTGATGACGATGCCCACCAAGAGAAACGCCGCCAGTTTAACCAAAGACTCAAAGGCGATCGCTAGCATCATACCGGGATTATGCTCGGTGGCATCGAGCTTACGGGTGCCAAATAAAATCGCAAAAATCGCAAGGAGTGCAGTGATCAACAGTGGAATCGTCACACCATCGAGGGGATCATCAAGGGGCTGAAAGAGGTTTAAGCTGAAGACCATGGCCTTAAGCTGCAGTGCGATGTAAGGCATGATGCCAAATAGCGCAATCAAAGTGACCAAGGCTGCAAGGGTTTGGGATTTACCGTAACGGGCGGCGATAAAGTCGGCAACAGAGGTAATATTTTGTGCCTTTGACACTAATACTATCTTGCGCAGCATGCCAAAACCTAAGGTAAAGATCAGAATTGGACCAATAAAAATCGGCAAGAAAGACCACAAATCCTTAGCCGACTGCCCCACTGTGCCTAAAAAACTCCAGGATGAGCAATAAACGGCAAGGCTCAGACCATAAATGCCTACTTGCAGTTTCTTGGTGACACCACTAAACCAACGCTCAGCCCCCCAAGCGAGTAGGAATAAAAGTGATACATAACAAACCGCAATAACGGAAACGACTAAGGTTAAATTCATATTTTGCTCTTTTTCCGTTATTGTGCGATAAATAATGGCTGAAATCTAGCCAGAATTTCAACTGCAACAGCTTAAATATAAAGGAAATTTTAAAACTAGACCAAGGTCTAATGGAGTTATCGCCTCCTTGCATACCATACTCAGACCACGCAATTTTTCAAAAGGGAAGCCCTATGAGCTCGCAGTCTCTCTACAAAGTCTCCGGCAATATCGCTGCCAATGCACTTGTAAACAACGAACAATATAAAAAAATGTACCAAGAGTCGATTGTCAATCCAGAGGGTTTCTGGAGGGAACAGGGCAAGCGCATCGATTGGATAAAGCCTTACACTAAAATCAAAAAAACCTCCTTCGACGACCACAACCTCTCCATCAACTGGTTTTACGATGGCACGCTCAACGCCTCCGCCAACTGCCTCGATCGCCATCTGAGTGAACACAGCGATCGTGTTGCCATCATTTGGGAAGGCGATAACGCTAACGAACAACGTAAAATTACCTACGGCGAGCTACATACTCAAGTCTGTAAATTTGCCAATGCCCTGCGCAGTCAAGGCGTTCGCCGCGGTGACATAGTGACCATTTATATGCCTATGGTGCCTGAAGCGGCAGTTGCTATGCTGGCCTGTGCCCGCATCGGCGCGGTTCACTCCGTGGTCTTTGGCGGTTTCTCTCCAGACTCTATCGCGTCGCGTGTTATCGATGGCAAGTCGAAGGTAGTCATCACCTCCGATGAAGGGATGCGCGGTGGCCGTGCTATTCCACTTAAACGCAATATCGATGATGCACTTAAGCATCCCGATGTCACCAGTGTTGAAAAAGTTATTGTACTGCAACGTACTGGTGGCAAAGTTGACTGGGTTGAAGGCCGTGATGTCTGGTGGCATGCTTTAGTTGAAACCGCATCTGAGCATTGCACCGCAGAAGAAATGGGCGCAGAAGATCCACTCTTCCTGCTCTACACCTCAGGCTCTACCGGTAACCCTAAAGGTGTATTACACACCACAGGCGGTTACATGGTATACGCCTCTATGACCCATGAATATGTGTTCGACTACAAGCCCGGTGAAGTGTACTGGTGTACCGCCGACGTGGGTTGGATCACGGGGCATTCCTACATGGTCTACGGCCCACTCGCCAATGCTGCCACTGTGCTTATCCATGAAGGCGTACCCAATCATCCAAGCCCTGCGCGTTTGGGCGAGATGATTGACCGCCATAAAGTGAATATTCTTTATACCGCCCCCACCCTAATCCGCGCATTGATGGCGGAGGGTAAACAACACTTCGACACCTTTGATGGCAGTAGTTTACGCATCATGGGATCGGTCGGTGAACCCATCAACCCTGAAGCTTGGCGCTGGTACCACGAGGTCATTGGTCATGATCATTGCCCTATCGTCGATACTTGGTGGCAAACAGAAACCGGTGGTATTTTGATCACCCCACTGCCCGGCGCGACCGACACTAAACCCGGCTCGGCGACTCGCCCCTTCTTTGGCGTGCAACCCGCGCTAGTGGACAATATGGGGAATATTTTAGAGGGAGCGACCGAAGGCAACTTAGTCCTACTCGACTCTTGGCCAGGCCAAATGCGTACAGTTTATGGCGACCATGACAGATTCGTGCTGACGTATTTTAAAACCTTCCGCGGCATGTACTTCACCGGTGACGGTGCCCGTAGGGATGAAGACGGTTACTACTGGATCACTGGCCGTGTGGACGATGTGATTAACGTCTCAGGCCACAGATTGGGAACCGCCGAGGTTGAAAGTGCGCTCGTTGCACACGAGCTAGTTGCAGAGGCCGCCGTTGTGGGTTATCCCCATGATATTAAAGGTCAAGGTATTTATGCCTATGTCACGTTAACCCGTGGCACCGAAGAGAGTGAAGAGCTGCGTCAGGAACTGCGTCAATGGGTTCGTAAAGAAATTGGTGCTCTCGCAACACCGGATCTCATTCAATGGGCAAGCGGTTTACCTAAGACACGTTCAGGCAAAATTATGCGCCGCTTCCTGCGTAAGATTGCCGCAAACGAGGTGACAAATTTAGGGGATGCGTCCACCTTAGCCGATCCAGCGGTGATCGAAACCTTGATTGAAACCCGTTTGAATCGTACCGAGTAACTAGCCAAACTCTACGCTTACAAACTCTGCGCTTAATCGCTCACACTGTTGATTAAGCGCAGCCGACTTCCATGGGTAACCTTGAGTTAACCAACCCTGTTGAGAAAGTGCCGATTGCCCCTTTCTCTCACTTGCCCCTCCAACCAAGGGGCATTTTTTTTACCTTATATGTTAAGCTTGGCAACTCACTCATCTTCAGCATAGATTTTTCGCCAGCGTGTCCATCAAACCCAGCATGTCAGTCACACTGAGAGACTATCAACAACAAGCGGTCGATGCTGCCCTGAACCATTTTAGGCAAAGCACTGATTCTGCAGTATTAGTATTACCCACGGGTGCAGGTAAGAGCATAGTGATCGCCGAACTTGCACGTATTGCTAAAGGGCGAGTGTTAGTGCTCACCCATGTGAAAGAATTAGTTGCACAAAACGCCCAGAAAGTCGGCTTGCTCACCACCGAGGCCAGCATCTATGCCGCAGGGCTCAATCAAAAAGCCACAGACGGAAAAACCGTGGTAGCCAGTATTCAATCGGCGGCAAGGGCACTATCCCAATTTGATGGGGCTTTCTCCCTCGTGATTATCGATGAATGTCACAGGGTCAGCTTAGAAAAAACCAGCCAGTACCAACAACTGCTCACCCATTTACGCCAACACAATCCACAGTTGCGGTTGTTAGGCCTCACGGCAACCCCCTATCGTCTTGGCACTGGTTGGATTTACAAACAGCATTACCACGGCAAGGTGGGTTCCCCTGAACTTGGCGTATTTGAGCAGTGTATTTTTGAACTGCCGCTAAGGCCGTTGATAAAACAAGGTTACTTAACACCGCCAACATTATTTGATGGTCTGAGTGCTCAATATGACTTCAGCCGAATTAAGCCCAATGAAAATGGCGAATACCCCGAGACTCAAGTCAATGACTTGCTTGACCATGCCGGGCGAGCGACAACGGCTATCGTCAAACAACTGATAGAACTGAGTCACCATCGTAGGGGCATTATTATCTTTGCCGCAACGGTGCGCCATGCCGAAGAAATCTTTGCCCTGCTTTGCAAAGAACATCGCCAACAGAGCGCCATAGTGACGGCGCAAACTCCAGATAGCGAGCGCGATAGTTTAATCGAACAGTTTAAGACGCAGACGCTTAAATTTCTGGTGAATGTGGCCGTACTGACTACAGGCTTTGATGCTCCCCATGTCGATCTTATCGCCATATTACGCCCTACGGCTTCAGTGGGTTTGTTTCAACAGATGATTGGCCGCGGACTCAGGATAAGTGAAGGTAAAAAAGACTGTTTAGTCATTGATTATGCTGCAAATGGCTATGATTTATATTTCCCTGAGGTCGGCCAAGTTAAGCCAAACAGCAAGTCGGTTCCAGTCCAAGTTCACTGCCCTGTATGTCATTTTGCCAATATATTCTGGGGACTCACAGACGATGATGGCGACATTATCGAACACTATGGTCGCCGCTGTCAGGGTATAGTCGAGGTCCAAGATCAGAAGCGGCAGTGTGATTTTCGATTTCGCGCTAAATCTTGCCCCGATTGCGGTGAAGAGAATGATATCGCTGCGCGTATTTGTCAGCATTGCCAGTCCACATTAATCGACCCCGACAAACGCCTTAAGCAAGTGTTGAATAAGCAACATCATCACCTCTTTCGCTGCCAAGATATGCTGCTTATTGATGATGATGGCAATCTCAAGGTCCAATACCTTGATATCGATGGCAATAGCTTTATTCGGCGTTTTAAGCTGCAAACGCCAGCCCAGTGGCGGGCGCTGTATGCGTTGTTTATTTTCCCCCATAGCCGTACGCCGGGATTAAAACCGAAAAAGTACACTAAGGTGGCGGAGTTAATCAGCGATGGGAATAAATTCCGAATGCCCGATCTCTTGCTGCTAAAAAAGCATAAAAAGGGCTGGGATTTAGTCGAAAGCTATTTTGATTATCAAGGCCGCTATCAAACTGAAAATAAACACATCTGACATTATCAATTCCCCTATGCCTATGGTATAAAACCCATAAAGTAATCCTAAGGAGCTATTATGTTCGTTGTTATTTTTGGCCGTCCCGGCTGTCCTTATTGCGTGCGAGCGGTACAACTGTCTGAGCAACTCGTTGAAAAACGTGATGACTTCAAATTTAGATATGTCGATATCCACGCCGAAGGCATTTCTAAAGCGGATCTTGAAAAGACAGTGGGTAAGCCAGTAGAAACCGTTCCACAAATTTTCGTTGATGAAAAACACGTAGGCGGCTGCACAGACTTCGAACAATATGTTCGTGATAACCATCTATTAGGCTAAGTGAAATCGACAAGCCTATTTAATGAATTGAAGGAGACCTAGGTCTCCTTCTTAATTTAGCGAAACAACAAACCTACACTACAGTACGTATTTGGCAGAGAACATAATGCGGCTTAAATCACCATCATCACCGCTCTCTTTGCTATTTTTCGCATACATATATTCAACTCCGAAAGTCAGCGGCTTACTCGGAGAATACAGCAAGTTGACATAGCCTGAATAAGCCTCTTTATTCACCCCAGCCCCCGTTAAGTCCACATCATTATCCGCCTGCATGCCCGAGAGTGTCACACTGGTGCGCCACTGCTCATTCCACCAGTGACGGTAGGATACAAAGCCACCAAAGGTACGAATGGATTCAATATCACCATCGGCATCCAGTACGCCCGCATTGATATAATTCAGAGCCATATAACGACCTAGGCCCTCACCATAGGTCGCAGTAAAACGAATATCATCTTTGCCAACTGGAATAATGCCCGCCACACTCGCACCATACCCCAGTGCCGAACTGTCGATTTCGGTTGCACCGGTTTTAGTCTCTAAATCCAACTGACGAGCAATACCCGCAACGGAGAAAGAAGCGCCACCTTCAGTTTTAAGGTTATAACGAGCGACCACATCGGGGATCACACCATTACCACTGGTGATGCGCGTCCCGCCCTGATACGGTGTGATTGTGGTTTCAGGGTTTTCAATCGCGATTTGGAAATTACCTTGGGTATAACGCAATAAGGACTGGCGCACAAAAGGTGTGCCATCGGCCGCACCGACAAAATCGAGGTTTTCAGGCAAAGCTGCGGGATTTTGGAACGTAGACCAGGTTTGGCCGACGGTCCAATTATCGTAGGAAACATAAGCATGGCGAATACGGGGCGAGTAACTATTGGAGACGCGCTCATTGCCATCGGTGTGGGTCATAAAATCCAATTCAATAAAGCCTGAGAGCTTATGGCCATCTAGATCCGTCGCAGCTTTAAAGTTAAAGCGGGTTTCGCGGGCTTGAAAGTCAACCACTTGATTGCCATTACCCTCTTTACCATAAATAGTGCCTGGCACATAAAACTGACGGGATAAATCACCAGAATCTGGCGCGCCATTGCCATAATCACTGAACATAATATCCGCTTTAATATAACCACCAAATTCAATATCGGTATCTTTTAACGAGGCTGCATTGGCCGAGCTTGCAAATGCCAATAAAGTTGCAGTGTAAAGCAAGTTAAGTTTTACTTGTTTCATTTTCTATCTCCCCAGTTGTTATTATTTATCCGCAGTCAATATGGACAATTTAACAAATTAGGAACATTGGCAATAAGTCTATGAGACAAAAGTAGAAAATGAAGTAACAACCAAAAATAATGATTAATGTCTGGAGATTAGTAAGTTTGAAAAAGATATTGAGAGGGGAACAATAAAGAGTGGTGGGTCGTGAAGGATTCGAACCTTTGACCAATTGGTTAAAAGCCAACTGCTCTACCGACTGAGCTAACGACCCATCTAGTGTTGCGCTGATTTATACACTTTCAGAAAAGTGGTGGGTCGTGAAGGATTCGAACCTTC
>NZ_PFGL01000038.1 GCF_002783505.1 Shewanella sp. CG12_big_fil_rev_8_21_14_0_65_47_15 | reverse complement strand
AGGTCATCGCCAAGCGCCTAATTATCTCATTGAGATGTAACGAAGCCAGCTGAATAAGCTGGCTTTTTTGCATCTGCAATAAGTGAATCAAAATATGCATTAAAGCCCGACTTACCCCAATCCGCATTTAAGTTTACTCACCACACCCGATCTTTTAAATATGTCTTTATCATGCGTTTTGTATGGCTGATAGAGTGATTCGATGCATAGCTACAATCCCCACAATAACTTCATACCGCTTGAAATACCTGTTTGTTAGCCATAGCCATCCATGGTGACAATGGTATGACTTCCTGACTTAGTGTGCTGAGAAGCCAATGTCAGAAACTGGGAGGTCTTCTGTTCTGCTTGGTGCTGAATAGCCTATGCCAATGGGATAGCATATTCAAATTGCTGTTGCCTTATGGCTCTCTATCAATATCGGTCCCTATACGTTGGATTGCAGAGACGATATCTTTGCATAACTTCTCAATGATCAGTTTGCTGACGATTGTTTTATTCCTGAACTAGGGAGCTATATTTTTATTTAGATAACACCTGGAATAGGCTTATTATTTTTTACGTTAAGCTAAAGAATATGCATTTAAAATGACAATTAATAAGAAATCATCAATAGGATTCAATAAATTCACTAATATTGGTAAGACCAATTTACATTGTGGTGGTGTTATTAGTCTCAATTAGGTATGTTTGACAATTGTAAATATAAGGATGTATTTCATGGTGTGTGAATTAATAGTCTTTAAATGTGATTTTATATTCTTTGGCGTTTACTGGTTCAGGGGAAAATGGGTTCCTTCGTTTCAGATTGGAAACCTGCGTCGTCAAAATTTTTATGGGTAATGCATTCATTAGTAAGGAGTTGCAGGGGGATGGGGACGTTAGCTGATCAGTTAATCGATGCCGTTGGCATTATGGTTTTGGGGATGGGGTTGGTGTACTTGTTTTTAAGTGTGCTTATTTTGGGTGTCCATGTGGTCGCCAAATGGTGTGCAAGTGAGGTAGTGAATAGCAAAGTTGCAGTTAATCCATCGCGTGGGGCATCAGGATTGACTGTGAATACTCACACTTTAGATCCCAAAGTGGTGGCTGCAATTACTTTAGCCGTTCAGCAATTTCGTTCGCACACAAAATAATGGGGATCAGTATGAGTTCAGTATGTTCTACGTTGGCGCCAAAGCCATTAGTGTTAACCGATGTCGTTTTACGGGATGCGCATCAGTCTATCTTAGCTACCCGTTTAAGAATCGATGACATGTTACCTGTAGCGCCATTACTCGATAGGATTGGTTTTTGGTCGCTCGAGTCTTGGGGTGGTGCAACTTTTGATGCCTGTATTCGTTATCTTGGTGAAGATCCCTGGGACCGAATTCGTGAGCTGAAAAAAGCCATGCCAAATACGCCGCAGCAAATGTTACTGCGTGGCCAAAACCTATTGGGTTATCGCCATTATGCCGATGATGTAGTCATGCGTTTTGTTGAGCGTGCCCATACCAACGGCGTCGACGTATTTCGTATTTTCGATGCGATGAACAATGTTCGCAACCTCGAGACTGCGGTGAAAGCGGTGCGCCAAGTTGGCGGCCATGCGCAGGGTACGATTTCCTATACGACGAGTCCAGTGCATACCATAGAGACTTGGGTTGATATGGCAAAACGTCTCGAAGATATGGGATGTGATTCTTTGTGTATCAAAGATATGGCGGGCTTGCTTAAGCCGATGGAAGCGTTTGAGCTTATTAGCAGGCTCAAATCACAGACGCAACTCGTGTTATCTATGCATTGTCATGCGACGACAGGGTTAAGTACTGCCACTTATCAGAAAGCCATTGAAGCGGGTATCGATGTGCTCGATACGGCCATTTCGTCGATGAGCCAAACCTATGGACATACGGCAACCGAAACCGTTATCGCTATGGTGGAAGATACTGAGCGCGCGACTGGTTACGACATGGTGCTGCTTGAGGAGATTGCCGCTTATTTCCGTGAAGTGCGCAAGAAGTACGCTAAGTTTGAAGGTGCTCTGAAAGGCATAGATTCGCGGATCTTACGTGCCCAAGTGCCTGGTGGCATGCTGACCAATATGGAGAGCCAACTTAAGGAGCAAGGTGCGGCCGATAAGATGGACTTGGTCTTGGAGGAAATCCCCCGCGTTCGTGCTGATTTAGGTTTTTTGCCGTTAGTGACACCCACATCGCAAATTGTCGGCTCGCAGGCGGTCATTAATGTGCTGATGGGTGAGCGTTACAAGTCTTTGACCAAAGAGACTGAAGGTGTGCTCAAGGGGGAGTATGGTGCGACGCCCGCGCCAGTAGATGCGGCATTACAAGCGAGAGTCTTACAAGGGGCTGAAGCTATTACCTGTCGTCCAGCGGATCTATTAACGCCTGAGCTGGCTAAATTAAGGCTTGAGTTAGTTGACAAAGCACAGGAACAACGCATTCGCCTATCCTCAGAGCATGACGATGATGTGCTGACCTATGCACTCTTTCCACAAATAGGATTGCAGTTCTTAAAGAATCGTGACGATCCGAGCACCTTTGAGCCGAAGCCTGAGCTGACGTCGGCACTTGCTGCTTCTAATGCTGTGGATCGTAGCCCCGAAACCTACACAGTGACTGTCGAAGGGCAAGAGTACGTGGTTGAAGTCGCGGCAGGCGGTGAGATCTCGCAAATTCAGCCACAGGGCCAAAGTGTTCATGCCGTGCAAGCTGCTAAGGCGAGCACAACGCCAACTGCGAGCCATGGAGAGATCCGGCTCGAAATGAGTGCGCCTCTGTCGGGCAACATCTTCAAAGTGCATGTTTCTCCAGGTGATAGAGTGTGTGAAGGTGATGTCGTGATCATCCTCGAGGCGATGAAGATGGAAACTGAAATTCGTGCTCAGGGCGATGGCATTATCGCTAAGCTCTGGGTGAAAGAAGGCGACTCAGTGTCCGTGGGTTCTCAATTACTGGCCTTGGCGTAGGAGTCATTATGGAAGGTTTAATGGCTTTTTGGGCCGAGACAGGTATTGCTCACTTTACCGGCGGGCAAGTGTTGATGATGGCTGTGGGCGCTTTGCTCCTCTATCTAGCCATAGTGCGAGGCTTTGAGCCTTTGTTATTGCTGCCAATAGGTTTTGGCGCTGTGCTGGCGAATATTCCCCATGCAGGATTTACCGAAGAGGGCGGCATGCTGTATTACGCCTATCACGTGGGGATTGAGACTGGGGTTTTCCCGCTGTTGATCTTTATGGGCGTTGGTGCGCTGACCGACTTTAGTGCCTTGATTGCGAATCCTAAAACCCTGTTGTTAGGGGCGGCGGCGCAGTTTGGGATTTTTGCGACATTGATTGGCGCAATCGCACTGAACTTAGTGCCGGGATTTGAGTTCACTATGAAGGACGCGGCGGCCATTGCGATTATTGGTGGTGCCGATGGACCGACGGCGATTTTCCTCGCCTCAAAACTGGCGCCTGAGTTATTGGGGGCGATTGCGGTCGCGGCCTATTCCTACATGGCGTTAGTTCCGATCATTCAGCCGCCGATCATGCGTTTACTGACAACCCAGGCCGAACGCGAGATTAAAATGGAGCAGCTGCGCGAAGTCAGTAAGAAGGAAAAGATCATTTTCCCTATGATGGTACTGGGATTAACGATTCTCTTCTTACCCGCGGCCACGCCGTTAGTGGGCATGTTTTGCCTTGGTAACTTGATGCGCGAATCCGGCGTGGTGGATAGATTATCGAAAACGGCGCAGAACGAGCTTATTAATATAGTGACCATATTTTTAGGGTTAGCTGTGGGTTCTAAACTTTCCGCCGAACAATTTTTGCGTGTCGAAACCTTAGGCATCTTAATTTTAGGCGCCGTAGCATTTGGTATTGGCACGGCGGCAGGCGTGTTGATGGCGAAACTCATGTGTAAGCTGTCGGGTGGTAAAGTGAATCCGCTGATCGGTGCGGCAGGTGTGTCGGCTGTGCCAATGGCGGCGAGGGTCGTCAACAAAGTGGGATTGGAAGCCAATCAGCATAACTTTCTGTTGATGCACGCCATGGGGCCGAATGTGGCGGGTGTATTAGGCTCGGCGGTTGCGGCTGGGATATTACTTGCTGTGCTGGGTTAGCGGGCAATGGCTTTATTAACAGCCGACTCATGACGAGTCGGCTTTTTTATGCGGTTAGCCACAATAATAGCATCAAGAGCAAAATCAAAGTCCCACTGATGGCAATAATATAAATGTATCCGCGTTTGCCCTGGGCGAGTGGAAGTCCATTGGCTTTTAAAAACAGAGTCCACAGCAAACACAATATCAGCGGGATTAAAAAGAGTTTAGTCATGTTGGCTCAACCTTTTTGTTTTGTATCATTACAGTCTGGTATCAATGAGTTTAACAGTTTGATCTTATTGGTAGTAATAGATTTTGATTTTATCCTTACCCCATGGAATAGTGGCGGTTATTTCCCTAATAAAAAAGACCGCCGTAGCGGTCTTTCGATATTCCATTATTACTGAGCACTGGCTGGTGCAGTCTCTTGTATATCGTTCGAATAAAACTGCGCTTCATCGAATTCATTTTCTGATTTGCCGATCACAACGGCCGTCATCATATCGCCCGTCACGTTGGTGGCGGTGCGGATCATATCGATAATACGGTCAATCGCCGCAATAAAGGCAATGCCTTCAAGTGGTAAACCAATCACACCTAAGGTCACCGTTAGCATCACCATGGCGCTACCGGGGACACCAGCTGTACCGACTGAAGCGACCGTCGCAGTCACGGCGATCATCACATAATCTAAGGTATCGAGGGGAATGTTATAAATTTGAGCGATGAAGATAGCGGCTATCGCGGGGTAAATTCCGCCACAGCCGTCCATATTCATAGTGGCGCCTAATGGCATCACAAAGGCGCTATAACGTTTAGATACGCCCATGGTTTCGACGGCGCGAGTGCTCGCGGGCAGCGTGCCAAAACTTGATGAGGTACTAAAGGCAACCAATTGTGCAGGCATGGCTTTACGGAAAAACTGCACAGGGCTTAAGCCTGCGACAAATTTCACTAAGCCTCCGTAGATAAAAATCATATGGATGAGCGCCGCAATATAGATAGCGGCGATAAATTTACCTAGGGGTAAGAGGGTCGATAAACCATATGCGCCGACTACCCAAGCCATTAAACCAAATACGCCGATAGGGGTAAGTTTTAACACCATGCGGGTTAATTGGAACATGACTTCAGCACCCGCTTCTATGGTGCGTTTCAGTGGTTCGGCTTTCTCGCCTACTTTATTGATGGCGATACCCACCAAAGCGGCAAACACAATGATCTGCAGTACCTTGCCTTCAGCTAAAGAAGCGAAGGGGTTCACTGGGATCATATCGAGTAAAACCTGCGCAAAGCCTGGAATATTACGTTCGCGCACTTCGGTTGCTGTTAGTGCCATAGTGCCGCCCATATCGATCATCGAGCCCACGGCTAAACCTATTAATGAAGCGATTGTGCCCGTTAGCATAAACAGTCCTAGGGTCTTTAAACTCAGGCGTTTCAAACTGGTCTGCGAACCTAGCGAGGTAATACTAACGACAATGGCACAGAATACTAAAGGAGCAACCAACATCTTGATTGCGCTGATAAATAAGTCGCCTAAGGGCTTCAGTACTGTCGCTGTTTCTCCTAAAATGACGCCAACAAGCGCCCCTAAGATAAAACCTGTGAGGACTTTTTGCCAAAAAGGAATGCGGCTAATTGTTTGAAGGATCATGCGTTTTCCAGAAAAATAATATAAGTACAAGTCCATATTCCCGAGATGCTAGGATGTGTCTTCCATGGAACTAAGCGAACTCCTCGGGTATAGGAGATGTTTGCCATTAAACGCATTGTATAGATAGAGTTGGGGTTATAACAAACCGATTTTCTTATAACTTATTGTGATAAATGAGTTTGTTGCAAAAAAGTTGTGAGTTACATCCGTTTTACCATGTCATTTTGGCTATGTATTTCGACACAACACTCATGTTTTCACTGGGTATCATTTATGTCCGAATTAAGTCTCATGTTTTCTGGTGCATTTTTAGCGGCCACTTTGTTACCGGGTGGTTCTGAAGTTTTACTTATTGCGCTTTTAAATCAATCTCCTGAGGCCTGGCTGTCTCTGGTTATTGTGGCGACGATTGGCAACACATTCGGTGCGATGACGAGTTTCTACTTGGGACGATTAGGGCGCTTTGCCAAGTCGCCCGAGGCGTTGAGTGGAGCAAAGTACGCCAAAGGGTTAAATTTGATAGAACATTATGGCGTTTGGGCACTATTACTTTCATGGGCGCCTGTTATTGGGGATATATTATGCCTGCTGGCTGGGTGGTTAAAGTTGCCACTAGTGCCGTCTTTTTTGATGATATTTATTGGAAAAACAATTCGTTACTTGCTTGTCGTTGCGGCGGTTACGCACTGGTTTGTTTAAGCGTTAGTACAATAGTGCGGTTTCATTTAACGGTTGTCACAGGGATAAATTCTTGTATTAATAGGAACTTAGTCACTGTTATTAAGTCATAGTGGGGTTAAGTCATAGTGTGGGTTAGTCACAGTAACTCGGGTCTTAAAAACCATTGTTTATCGATTTAGCGGTATTCTGAACAATTGATGTATAAGGGGAATATTTTGAAAAAATGGATATTAGCACTAGCGATTTCTGCCGCTTTAGCGGGTTGTGCATCCGATACCACGACAACGAACTTACCCGCTGGTGTTAGCCTGATTGAAAATGTACAACTCGCCGATCGACAAGTGGGTATTCCCTATAAAAAATATCAGTTAGCCAATGGGTTGACCGTTATCCTGCATCAGGATAACTCAGATCCTTTGGTGCATGTGGATGTCACTTACCATGTAGGCTCTGCCCGTGAACTCGCCGGGCGATCAGGTTTTGCGCATTTATTTGAGCATATGATGTTCCAAGGTTCAGAACATGTCGCCGATGAGCAACATTTTGAGGTCGTGACCGAAGCGGGCGGTACGCTTAACGGTTCAACCAACACGGATAGAACTAACTATTTTGAGACGGTGCCGAGCAATCAGCTGGAAAAAATGCTGTGGCTAGAATCGGACCGTATGGGTTTTTTATTGCCGGCACTGACCAGTGAAAAATTTGAAGTGCAGCGTGAAACCGTGAAAAACGAGCGCGCCCAGAGGATCGACAATCAACCCTATGGCCGTATGACAGAGCGGTTTAACCAAGCTTTTTACCCCGTTGGACACCCTTACTCTTGGCCCGTTATCGGCTGGCCGGAGGATCTTAATCGGGCAACTGTGGATGATGTGAGACACTTTTTTCAGCGCTGGTATGGACCAAGCAATGCCACATTGACCATAGGTGGTGATTTCGACGAGATGCAAACCCTAGCATGGGTGAACAAATATTTTGGCGAGATCCCCCGTGGACCAGAGGCTTTACCCGAGCCTAAAGCCTTAATTCATCTGGATAAGACCCGCTATATCTCGATGGAGGATAAGGTGCATTTACCACTTATCCGTATTGGTTTTCCGACCGTGTATGCGAGCCATCCCGATGAAGCGGCACTCGATCTCCTCGCCAATATTTTAGGAGGAGGGAAAACCTCCTTGCTGTATAAAAACTTGGTTAAAGATGGTTATGCAGTGCAGGCCAGTGTGAGTCAACCCTGCCAAGAATTAGCCTGTCAGATGTCGATTTACGCCCTGGCAAACCCAGAGAAGGGCGCTAACTTGGCGGATCTTGAGCAGCGGATCCTCAATTCTATTAATGAATTTGAACAACGCGGTGTCACCGATGAAGATCTGCAAAAAGTGAAGGTGCAGTTTGAAGCCGATAGTATTTTTGCCCTGCAAAGCGTGAAAGGCAAAGTGACGACACTCGCCTTGAATCAAACTATGTTTGGCGATCCCAATAAGATTGCTGCCGATCTTGCACGCTATGCCAATGTCACTAAAGACGATGTGATGCGAGTCTTTAATCAGTATATAAAAGATAAACCTCGGCTAGTCATGAGTGTGGTGCCAGAGGGCATGACGGCACTCGTCGCCCATCCCGATAACTTTACGCCACAAACCTTGCCTGTTGCGCAAACGGCCGTTCAAGGTGAATTGCCAGCGGCAAGAATCACCTCCCATTTTGACCGTTCAATCATGCCCGGATCGGGGGCGGCGCCTATGCCTAAAGCCCCTAAAATTTGGACGACTAAGTTAGCTAATGGTATTGAGGTCATGGGGACACAGAGTGCGGAAACGCCGACCGTGGAATTGGTGGTTTACCTCAATGGAGGCCACAGATTAGTCCCCGTTGAAAAGGCGGGGCTTGCGAGTTTGACGGCGGAAATGCTAAATGAATCCAGCCAAAAACGTAGCAGCGAGGCCCTTTCTCAAGCCCTAGAAATGCTCGGCAGCACAGTCGATTTTAGTGCTTCTGAATATCAAAGCACGATTAAAGTCTCTACCCTGACAGAGCATTTAGATGAGACGCTGGCCATCATGGAAGAAAAACTCTTCCAACCTGGTTTTACCGAACAGGATTTTGCAAGGGTTAAGCAACAACAATTACAACAGATCCAGCATATGCAGTCCAATGCTAGCTATTTAGCCAACTCAGTGTTGTTTGGACTACTCTATGGCAAAGACAATTCCCTTGGTGTAAGCGATAGCGGGACCTTAGATTCTGTTGCCGCACTGACCCTCGAGGATGTGAAAACCTTTTACGTAGAGCAATATCGTGGTGCTAATGCAAAAATCATCACAGTTGCGGATCTCTCTGAATCGGCCCTGCTACCTAAATTAGCCGGGTTAAGCCAATGGCAAGGCCAGGCCACAGTGCTGCCACCCTTAAAGCCATTTCCGGTATTGAAGGGGGGCACTATTTATCTGATTGATAAACCTGGGGCGGCGCAATCGGTGATCAATATTGCTAAGCGTGCTCTGACCTATGATGCAACCGGGAATTATTTTAAAGTCTCGCTGATGAATTACCCCTTAGGTGGTGCCTTTAATAGCCGTATCAATCTGAATTTGCGTGAGAATAAAGGTTACACCTATGGTGCTCGGACCGATTTTTCTGGCGGCGCCGAAGTCGGGGATTTTGTGGCATCGAGCGATGTACGTACCGATGTCACAGCTAAGGCCTTAAGCGAGTTTGTGAAGGAAATCAGTGCCTATCAGCAAGAGGGGATGACGGACGCTGAACTTGCCTTTATGCGCAACTCCGTTTCCCAAGGTCAGGCTCTCGATTATGAGACACCCTATCAAAAAGCGGGGTTTATGCGAATGATCCAGCGTTATCGGCTCAGCCAAGATTTTACCGAACAGCAGGATAAGATCATCAATACTGTAACAAAAGATGAACTCAATGCCCTCGCGGCTTCCGAGCTAGATATCAAGCAAATGATTATCTTAGTCGTAGGGGATAAGGCTAAAATTGAAGCGGATTTAGCAACATTGGGCTATCCAATTGAAACTTTAGTGTTGTAAATTGGCATTTCGCCCTTATATATACCCAAACAACCTGAAGATGTTGGAACTCGTCTCTTCAGGTAGCTTAGGTATAAAATGGACGAGGGTGTTAATTAACGACCATTCGTCATAAATTGACATCGAAAGACGGTGACAGCTAATACTGTCACCGTCTGCGTTTTGCCATAAAAGAATGTAATTTGGCTTGCCCCATACGCAGGTTTAGATTTATTTTGAGGCGTATTTTGAAAGATAAGCCTCAAAATAATGGTCTGACTGTTAACCATGTCGCGATAGCGAATCACCAATCAGAGAAGCGCAAATTGAAGCCATTCAATGAATTAGTACAATATCTCTCGGACGCTCATGGGCGCACCGCACTCTTAGGTATGTTACGTGGCATAGAGCGTGAGGCTTTACGGATCGATGAGTCTGGTTTCCTTGCTATGGATACGCACCCCCTCGAATTAGGTTCAGCGTTAATGCATTCGCGCATTACCACCGATTATAGTGAGGCGTTACTCGAATTTATTACCCCAGTGAATAATCAGGTTGAGGCCCTCTTACAGGGATTGACCGAAACCCATGCCTTTAGTGTCCGCCATTTAAATGGCCAACGTTTGTGGCCAGTGAGTATGCCCTGTTATGTCAAAGATGAGCACAATATTCCCGTTGCTCGCTATGGCTCATCGAACACTGGCAAAATGAAAACCTTATATCGCAAGGGGTTAACCTATCGTTATGGTGCCCTAATGCAGATTATTTCTGGGGTACACTTTAACTTTTCAGTATCCCAGGCACTGTGGCAGCGTCTCTATGAATTAAGTGATAAGAGTCTGACATTAGATGATTTTATCTCTGAATCTTATTTTGGACTGATCCGCAATTACCGCCGTCTAGTCTGGGTATTGCCGTACCTCTTTGGTGCTTCTCCAGCCCTGTGTAGCTCTTTTATTAAGGGGCAAAAAACCGATTTACAGTTTGAAAAGTCCGGCCGTGGCACCTTGTATTTACCCTATGCAACATCACTGCGAATGAGTGATTTAGGCTACACCAACAAAGAGCAGGAAGATCTGAATATCAGCTATAACTCTTTACCTGAGTATTTAGCGGGCGTAAATGCAGCCATTAAAATGCCATCGGCAAATTTTGCTAATATTGGGGTTAAGGTTGATGGAGAGTATCGACAGCTTAATGCCAATGTCTTGCAGATTGAAAACGAGTTTTACTCGCCCATCCGTGCTAAGCGCGTGGCTCAAAGTGGCGAAAAACCTTCAGAAGCACTCGCTCGTGGAGGGGTTGAGTATATTGAAGTACGGGCATTAGATGTTAATCCCTTTAGCCCCATAGGTATTGAAGCGAGCCAAGTTCGCTTCCTCGATTTATTCCTACTCTACTGTTTATTAACCGAATCACCTAAGTCGGATCCCGACGAAGAGGCTCGCCTTAGCGCGAATCTTAAATCGGTTGTGCTTGAGGGACGTAAACCTGACCTTGATTTATTAACCTCGACAGGGGCTTTACCCTTGAAGACCTGGCTTGCAACCTTGTTCGATGAGTTGCAACCCCTTGCTAAGTTGTTAGATGGTGAAGCAACGGATTATCAAGCTGCCTTAGCCCATTGGCGCCGCGCAGTGGATGATCCAACTCTGACCCTATCGGGACAAGTGAGTCAGCATTTAATTGCCAAGGGAGAAGATCATGGACACTGGGTTATGACACTTGCCCAGCAGTATTATCAGTACTTTATCGATTATCCGCTCTCCGATGAGACCATTGTCCAGTACCAAGCTGAAGCCAAAAGTTCGCTGGAGAAACAGGCTGCATTGGAGGCTGGGCAAAGTGCTGTTTCCTTTGATGACTATCTCGAGGATTATTTTGGAGTAAGAGCGTGAGCGTCCAAGGGATAAATATGCTGCGATTGGGACTCGTGGCGAGTTTGTTTGGTGTCAGTACCTTATTATCGGGCTGCGCAAGCTCGCCTGAAGATCCGCTCCGGTGTGGGACTGTGTCTGGCTATTTACAGCCCGATGCCAGTACCCACTGGTATCGTGTCGTTGTCACGCACTTAAATGGTCAAGCCGTTATTTCTAAACCAAATTACCAACTCGCACCAGGGGATTATGAGTTTACTGTGGCAGAACTCATCGATGATCCCTCACTGGGTGTCACGCTCAGCGCCCGTGCGCCTAAGACATTTAAGCTCATCGTCGAAGGAAACCAGCGTTACCATATTGGCGCCTTGTTTCATACGGATAAGCGCTACATGGGTAAAGATGCTTCCTACTGGGAGCCTGGGGTGTGGCAACAGGAAAGCCATGAGTGCCAACTTGAATTAACTTCTGAACCCAAATAGTCTTTAGCGTCACAGCCGATAGTCGCCTGTTTTATCTAGGGGTACTGAAAGGTGTTTTATGTTTGCCTCGTTGTGAGTGTATGCCATCATTGGGCGTCTTAATACTTTGGAGAACAAGCGATTAATGAACTGGCATTGTGCAATACTACTCTGTGCGTCCATAGGTTTACTCTCAGGATGCGCCACATCGCCCCCAAAATCCCCCGACAATTTATGTGATATTTTTCAAGAACACCGCTCTTGGTATGAAGCCGCTAAAGATACCCGTGATAAATGGGGCGTGCCGGTACATGTGCCGCTTGCCATGATGTACCAAGAAAGCTCGTTTAAGCACAATGCGGCGCCGCCGATGGAATATTTTTTAGGCTTTATTCCCATAGGTAGGGCGAGTGATGCCTATGGTTATGCCCAAGCAAAAACGATGACCTGGGACGATTATGTGCGCGAGACGGGTAACAGCTGGTCGAGTCGCAGTGATTTCGATGATGCTATGGATTTTATGGGCTGGTTTATCTATAAAACAAATAGGATCAATGGGGTATCAAAATGGGATGCGAGCGCGCAGTATCTCAATTATCACGAAGGTTGGGGTGGATACCGCCGTGGTAGTTACAAGTCTAAGGCTTGGTTAGTCAAAGTGGCGGCTAAGGTTGACGATAGGGCTAAGCGTTATGCGGCCCAATATCACACCTGTAAAGAAGATTTAGACTCATCTTGGCTGTGGCGATTATTCTTTGGTTAGCTGTTATGGCGATAACACCCAAAAGCTAATGCCAACATATAGGCTAAGTAGTCGTTATGTTTTTGCCGCAAAGGCTTCTAATGCGTGAATGGCTTTTTTCTTGGCGCGTTTTTGCTCATACATAGCGTGGTCGGCTTGCTTAAAGGAAGTTGACCAATCGCTATCAAACGGAGCTATCCCAAAGCTAAAACCAAGGCTTAATTGATCTTGATGCAACTTGATACGGATTTCATCGAGGTCGCCTTCAAGTTGTTCCCTAGGACCGTGGCAAAGCGCAACAAACTCATCCCCTCCAAAGCGCGAGATAATCCCCTTATTTTGCCAATAGCTCAAAATAGCCGTGGAAACTCGCTTAATGGCAGCATCACCCACTTGATGACCATAGGTATCGTTAATGGCTTTGAGGTTATCCATATCGATAATGATCAAAAAACTCCCAAGATGGGGTTTAGCTTGCCAATGTAGCAGGGCATCCTCGAAATTTTTGCGATTATAGAGCCCGGTTAATGAATCGAAATTGGCGAGTTTAGTGATTTGTTGTGACTTCTGATACAGGGCAATCGCATTACTGGCCTCATGGGTCAGAATCGAGACTAAATTACGGTCGTAATCACTAAAGGCTCCCACACTACTGCTGTCGAGGTTAAGCATGCCATAGAGTTTGCCATCGATACGAATGGGGCTTGAGAGTGTAGAACGTATTGGATGTTTGGCTGCAGTCAGTAGGATTTGTTGGGCCTCTTTCGATAAGGTACTACCGGAGTTGATATTTTGCATATCATTGACGACCACGACGCGGTCGCACTTTCCCTTCGTTAGACGGTATTCAAAGGATTGCTCTAAGGTAAAATTAAGCTGTTTCAGCTTGGCTAAGTCTAGGCCTACTACGGATTCAAAATGCAGCTTATTACTGATTTCGTTTACTTTAATGATGCTACCCATTTCGGCACCATTGATAATGCACACCGCTTTATTGAGTAGGGCATCGAGAAAGGCATGCTCATTCTTATAATGGCTCGACAAATGGGCGAGTTCATAAATGGCGTCATTAATATTCACCACTTGCTCCAAATGCAACCAGAGGCGACTCAGACGACCTTGATGCAGGTAGTAAATTAAGCTGTAGGCAATCACATAGATAAGACAAACAAACAGCAAAGGCAAGATAGTCCAGCCTTCTGTGGGGGCATTTAAGATAAACAGTAGAACGAATAGCACTATTGGCACAATGAGTAGCAATAAGTGATAGCGATAGTCTAAGCGGTCTATGGTTTTACGTTTAAAGTTATCCCTTAATTTCACTCTAAAATTCCTTTATTCGTGCCCTTGCTAGCGGTGGTAAAACAGTAAGCATCACTAACTCATTCACGCTGAGTACAGTTAAGTATATAACAAATATTGAAAAATAAACTGATATGGAATTTAGTACAACTCCATATCAGTATTTATTGTGACAAAACCTAAATTAATTATGGTGTTTGGCAAATTCAGCCAATACCCATGCAAGCGGAGCCTGATACTGGGCTGGCATCCAAGCTTGCAATGCGACAATGCTGTCGTTGAGTACCGTTTGATTAGGCACAGAAAGGTTTAAATGCCCCACTTTCCGGCCTGGGCGCACTTCCTTGTCGTACCAATACAGTTCTGCATTAGGCAAACTTAACCAGCGCAGGTCATTATCGATACCGATAAGGTTGACCATCACACATTGAAAATTCACCTGAGGCTGTGGAATGGCAATGCCACACAGGGCCCTTAAATGTAGCTGGAATTGATCCATATGTGTGCCAGCTTGCGTCCAGTGGCCAGAGTTATGCACACGAGGTGCTAATTCATTGACCAATAAACTATTGCCAACACGGAAACATTCCATCGCCATGACACCGACATAGTCTAATTCGTGCATGATGGCGCTGAGCATAGCTTCGGCTTGGGCTTGCAGCGGCGTTAGGCGTGCCAATGGCGAAATAGAAGCCATTAAAATACCATCTTGATGGAGATTGAGCGTCAAGGGGTAAAATATGCATTGCCCTTCGCGGGTGCGCACGCCCACTAATGACACTTCCTCATCAAAATTAATGGCCTGTTCGGCAATGGCGAAATTGCGCCAATCCTGTGGAATATCACCGGCTTCGGCTTGTTTTAGCCAGTGTTGGCCTTTGCCATCATAACCGCCCGTGCGGCGTTTCATTAACACGCGTGCGCCAAAACGTTGGTAGAGACTGTCTACTTGGGTATGGTCATCCACGAGTGTCCAAGGCGCGGTAGGTACCTTGATTTGATCGAGCAAGCTTTTTTGGCTATAGCGATCCGCTAGGCGGCTAAATACGTGGCCGTTAATAAACTGAGGGTGGCTGCTTAACTGCAAACTTAAGCTAGATTCAGGCCACTGCTCACGCTCGGCGGTAACAATATCATGGGGGGCGAGGGGGAGGATCTCATCCGTTGGTGTCATAATATCCACTGCACGGACATCAATCGCCAGTGGTTCACCCGCGTGGGTCAGCATAGCGCCTAATTGACCATTACCTAACACCCACACCCTCTGCTTTGTGTTTGTCTGGGTCATTATTAGGCTTCCCTCGGATCGGGATTGTCCAGCACTGCACGGGTTTGTTCTTCCCTAAAGGCTTCTAAGCGAGTGGCAAGCTTGGCATCGTTATTGGCTAAAATTTGGCAAGCTAGTAAGCCTGCGTTAAAAGCACCTGCGGTACCTATGGCTAAGGTGCCAACGGCAATTCCCTTAGGCATTTGTACGATAGATAACAGGCTGTCCATGCCTGAAAGTGCCTTGCTCTGTACGGGTACACCTAATACGGGTAAGCGAGTTTTAGAGGCAATCATACCTGGCAAGTGCGCCGCGCCGCCCGCACCACCAATAATGATTTTAAAACCACGGTCAGCGGCAGTGGCTGCAAACTCCATCAGTTTATCTGGCGTTCTATGGGCGGATACCACTTCAACATGATAGGGCACTTGCAGTTTATCCATGATCTCGGCGGCGGCTTCCATAGTGGGCCAATCACTCTTAGAACCCATAACAACAGCAACAAGGGCTTGCATGATAACTCCTTAACTCACTAATTTTAATTATATTTTGACCTTGTATCAGGTCTAGGTACAGTTGATGTCCAATGCGTCAGTCATGGCTGGGAGCATCATGGCGCAGAATAATACCATGTAAAGCGCTATTTCTGGCGTTTTTTGCGCGCAAAAATAATGCTTTTAGAACAGAATTGAGAGTTCATAAAATCGGAGAAAACAGCGTCTTTTACCTAAAATTTCCCCTAAAGCCAACGTATGTGACTTTAGGGGAACCTGTTCAGATGGTGACTCTGTTTAACTTTGCGATGTATGGGCCACAGCTGGTGCTTCGGCTAAGGCTTCACGCAGAGTGGGATAAAACTTGAGTACACCTTCAATAGGCTGCACTTTTGCCCTTGCCAATGTCCGAATGGGTTGGAACTGTAAATCGGCAACGATAAGTTTGGTGTGGTTAATTTTGCATTTCTCAATCAATTTGGTGAGTGCCGCTAAGCCGCCTGCATCGAGAATTGACACCCCGTCGAGGTAAAGCACTATCACTTGTTTATCTTGGGTCAGGGTCGCTATTTCGGCAAAAATGCGGTCGGCCGCGGCGAAGAATAGTGGGCCATTAATTTTGATCACAGCCCAATCGGCAGGTAGCTCTTGATCGACATAGCGTTTATTACTACTGATATCGTAAAGCTTTGTCATTTCTGCAATTTCTTTCATAAAAAGCAAAGCAGCAAGAATAATCCCTACACTGATGGCAATCACCATATCGAAAATCACAGTCAGAGAAAAACAACTCAAAAAGACTAAAATATCGCTGGTGGGAGCCGTTTTGACTAAATGCACCGCCTTTGGCGCCTCACTCATATTCCAAGCGACCACGAGTAGCAGTGCCGCCATAGCTGACATGGGTAAGTAGGCGAGCACTCCAGCTAAGGCGACTAAACCTATTAATACGACGAGTGCGTGGGTCATTGAGGCGATTGGACTCTGCGCCCTTGCTTTGACGTTGGCTGCACTGCGGGCTATTGCGGCCGTAGCAGGAATACCACCGAAAAAAGGCGTGATGATATTACCAATGCCTTGACCGAGTAACTCACTATTGGCGCTGTGGCGTTTACCCGTCATACCATCGAGTACTACAGCGCACAGGAGGGATTCAATGGCCCCTAACATGGCAATGGCAAAGGCTGCTGGAAGCAAGGCTTGAAAGGTGGCAAGGTTAAATTCGAAGGCTTGTCCATTGGCTCCCGCTTGTAACCAAGGCCATTCGAAACTCGGGAGCACGGGAGGGATCCCAGTGCCAATGGTACCGTCACTTAATTGGTAATGAAAACGTGTCCCTATGGTTTCAATATCTGCACCCATGGCATTCAGCACTAAGGCGACTATGCTGCCTAACGCAATAGCGGGTAAATGGGCGGGGACATGAATTTTTAATCTTGGCCAGAGTAACATAGTGGCTAAGGTGATCGTTGCGACCAATAGGCTAGGCAAATGCATCGTGGGGAGGGTTTTACCAAGCACCATGATTTTGGAGAAATATTGTTCAGGCATATGTTCGATCTGCAGCCCGAAAAAATCCTTAAGTTGCAAGGTCGCAATGACAACACCAATCCCAGCGGTAAAGCCTAAGGTCACCGACTCTGGAATATATAAGATCAAGCGACCAAGACGCAGCATGGCCATAGCGACTAACATCATGCCTGACATCACAGTGGCAATGAGTAATCCCGCTAAGCCAAATTGCTGGGCTATGGGATAAAGCTGCACCACAAAGGCGGCGGTCGGACCGGATACGCTGTAGCGCGAGCCACCCGTCATGGCAATGATAAAACCACCGACAATTGCAGTATATAAACCGTATTGCGGCGCGACGCCACTGGCGATGGCCAGTGCCATCGCCAGTGGGATTGCGATAATACCCACAGTGAGGCCGGCAAGAATATCTTGTCCAAAACGTTTTAAAGAGTATTTATCTTTTACGCAGGCTTCGGTGAGGGCGTGGGCAATTCTTAACGAAAATAAATGAGCAGAGTGTGGCACGAGTGGGTCCATAGTGCGGGCTGTTACGAGGCTCTATTCTAAGGTCCTTGAAAAAGCGCTTGTGTGATCTCGCTTGCAAAAATAAGTTAAATGACTTTGTTTTGAATAAATAATGTGCTCGGGAGGCGGGGGTGACAGTCATAAAAGTGTTTGCGGGATAACCCTTTTTACCCAGAGTCGCGTTTATAGGCATATAAACCTATTGGGGTCCTGACAATGAAAAAACCTTACCTCCCGAAACAGTACACTTTGACCGACCTTGCCAATCCCACTTTGGGTGGGGACGTCTTTACTCGACCTAGTCATATGAAGCTGAATCATATTCTTCTGCTATCTAGCTTATCGCTCGCCGTGCTATTGGGGTTAAGTGGCTGCACAGATAAGTCCATTGTCGACGATAAATTGCCTGTACAAGCCCCAGTAACGGCCGAGCAACAAGCTCAATTGAAACACAAACGTGAATTAGAGCAGGCATTATTACAACAGGCGGAGCAGCATAGAGCGAAGGACAATATCCTCTCTCTGGAAGCTGCAAAAATGGGCGCAGCGCAAAGGGTTATGCATATTCCTCCTCAATCTATACAGGTGGAAGCCGCTCTTGGGTTAGCTGCCCCAGCGGTTGGAAGGGTTTGGAATGCTGAGGTTCAACCTCAAGCTAATCAGTTCGCGAAGCAAGTGCAAAACGGCATTATGGTTGCGGGTGAGATCCCAGTATCCACCTTTGCTATCGATGTGGACACCGGGAGTTATTCGACCCTGAGGCGAATGCTAAATGAAGGTCGCTTACCGAGCAAAGGCACAGTGCGCATCGAAGAAATGCTCAATTACTTTCACTACGATTACCCATTACCCGGAAAGAATGACGCGCCGTTTAGTGTCACGACCGAACTCGCACCATCGCCGTATAACGACGACACTATGCTGCTGCGGATAGGACTGAAGGGCTATGAGGTGGCAAAGTCTGATATTGGCGCGAGTAATCTGGTCTTTTTGCTCGATGTTTCAGGCTCAATGGCCTCCGCCGATAAACTGCCACTCTTACAAACTGCCATGAAAATGCTTACCCAACAGTTGAGTGGGCGCGATAAGGTTTCCATCGTCGTTTATGCGGGCGCGGCTGGCGTGGTGTTAGATGGCGCTTCTGGTAATGATGCTCAAACCTTGAACTATGCATTAGAGCAGTTACGCGCTGGCGGCTCGACTAACGGTGCAGAGGGGATCAATCTTGCCTATCAATTAGCACAAAAGCACTTTATTCAAGGGGGGATCAATAGAGTCATCCTCGCGACCGATGGTGATTTTAATGTGGGGCTGACAAATTTCGATGAATTAATCAGTTTGGTTGAAAGGGAGCAAGCGCGGGGAATTGGGCTCACGACCTTAGGGTTTGGAATGGGGAACTATAACGATAGGTTGATGGAACAACTCGCCGACAAGGGCAATGGCCATTATGCCTATATAGATACCGCCAATGAGGCGCGTAAAGTGCTGGTGGAACAATTGAGTTCAACTTTGTTGACCATTGCTAAGGACGTTAAAGTGCAAGTGGAGTTTAACCCCGCCCTCGTCGCAGAATATCGTTTACTTGGTTATGAAAACCGAGCCCTGGCCCGTGAGGATTTTAACAATGATAGGGTCGATGCCGGAGAAATTGGGGCAGGCCATACAGTGACCGCACTCTACGAGCTGCGCTATGCTGAATCGGGCAATATGGCCAATGATAAGTTACGTTATGGTTATAACTCGCAAACGGGACAGGAAAAATATAGCCGAGAAGAAATCGCTTATCTAAAGCTGCGCTATCAGTTACCCGATGCTACTGATAGCCAATTACTAACCTATCCAATCCGAGCGGATCAGCGTGTTAAATCCCTAGAGCAGGCAAGCGATGATTTTCGCTTTGCGGCGGCGGTTGCAGGTTTAGGACAACTACTGAATCAGAGTCACTATTTGCATCAATTTGATTATAATAAGCTTAGTGTTTTGACTCGTTCAGCCCTAGGTAATGATAGCGATGGATATCGGCATGAATTTATGCAATTGGTTGAGATTGCCGCAGCGCTCACACAATCGAATCGAATACCGTTAAATAAATTCGATACTGGTGATAAGCCTTTTCCTCCCGAGGATAAACTCCATTAAGATGCTAGTAGCACCATTCTCATAAAATGATTTGAGATCATAGGTTAAGTTAATAATAAGGGAGCTGTCATGGCACTCGCGATACCGCAAATACATGCCCATGAACATACCGATGAGCACTTAATGCAGCGCTATGCCAAGGGGGATAGCAAGGCATTCGAGCCGCTATACCTTAAGCATAAGGGAGCATTGTATCGATACTTTGTGCGCCAGTTGGGGGATAAGCAGCTCGCTGAGGATTTATATCAAGAAACCTGGAGCAGGGTGATCCGCGCTGCCGCAAATTATGAAGCTAGCGCTAAATTTAATACTTGGCTTTATCGTATCGCCCATAATCTACTGATAGACCATGTGCGCGCCGTCAAACCCGTCGACTTAGTCGGCCACGATGAGGAGGATGCGGGTCTCGAGGTTTTTGCTGGCAAGGAGCAAGATAAACCCGATGTACAGTGGCAAGAGGCACAAAAGGGATTGTTGCTTAAGGCCTGCATTGGGTTATTACCCCAAGTGCAGAAAGAGGCATTTATTCTTAATATCGAAATGGGATTTACCGCCGCGGTGATCAGTGACATTGCTGGGGTCACGCTCGAAGCGACAAAAAGCCGTATTCGCTATGCCTATCAAAGTTTGAAAGATTGTGTAAATGCGAAGTGGCAGGAGGCTGGCCATGAGTAATTCTACCCAACAAACACAAGACCAGGCGCTGCGTGAAGAAGTCTCGGCTTGGTATCATCAACAGGCGCTTGAAGTCCCCCCTGAAAAGTTAGATCAGGATATCCTAAGATTATCGCAAACTCATCTTGCTGAGATGAATATCGCTAAGCTTAAACCACCGGTGGCACCGCTTTGGCAACGCTTCCCTTGGGCCTTTTCGAGTGCTGCGTCCTTAGTGATAGTGCTTGGTTTGCTTGTGCTTAATCGCCCGCAGGTCGATAGGGAATTGATGACACCTAGCGCGGTGATGATGGGTGCACCTACGGCATCTCCCGCGGCTGAAGCCGAGTTAAATACGGCAGAAGCAAAAAATGCCCAAATTGAACATCAAGCTAAGATGATGCAGGCAGAAGTGGCAGAATCAAGGGCGATGAAGGCTGAATCACGCATGTTAGCTCAGGAACAGGCTCAATCCGTCGCGCGTAAAACAAGCCCTATGGTAACGTCCCAGGCTTCGCCGCAACCCCATTTGGCCGCGACTCCCAACGTGGATGACGCTCAAGCTAAACCATCATCCCTCGCCGAGTCTCTGGCGCATTTGAAGGTATTGATTGAGTCTAAACAAATTGACGAGGCATTAGCCCTAGAGCAAAAACTATTGAATGAATATCCCGCATTATCCGAAGCGGGAGTCGGGGATAATAGCCCCGAGGGGATAGAAACTCCTAGAGCAACATTTAAAGCACTACAACGGCAGTTACACCAAGGGAGTCAATAGTCTTCAGTGCGGATATTTTGGGATGACACAGCGGCTTTTTACCTTGTGTCATATTATTTACTTGATCGTTGTCATAAAGTGAACAGGATTTAGCCTGCTATATTGGAGATCGATGCACGACTTGACTAGTATCAATAGTTAGAGCCCAAGTTTAGGAGGCAATATGCTTAAAAGACTCATGCATGATCATAAACATATCGCAGTTTTATTGAATGTCTTGAAAAACAAGCAGATGAAATTATCTGAAGGTGAAGCGATTAATTTTATCGTGGTCCGAGACATCGTTGAGTATATGCAAGGATATGCTGAGCGTTGCCATCATCCCGTTGAAGACATCATTTATGCCTATTATCTAGCCCATAAAACGAATGGTGCGATTGACAAACTCAGTGCGGAACATGAGGTCGTTATCCAAGTTTCGGCGGCATTAATGAACACCTTAAATTTGATCCTGAGCGATATTGTTGTTGCCAGGGAAAAGCTGGTTGCTGACTTTGCCGAGTATGTCGAGTTGCAAGAGCGGCATATGCAAATGGAAGAGCGGGAAATATTTCCTCTCCTTGCTCAACATCTAACCGAGCAGGACTGGCAAGTCATAGAAAAAGAATGCCAAGACTCTTTGATCGATGATCCTCTGTTTCTCGATCGCGAACAACAGGAGTTTGATGGGTTACGTTCTTATCTAAATACCTCAGAATGAGGGTGCTGAGAATGGTATAAAAAAAGCGCCACAGGCGCTTTTTTTACGTTCTAGATTTTATCAATCCTGATTAAACATGCGGTTACAACTGGATCGCGTCAATATCATAGTCAAAGTTATTATCTATCTCTTGGAGTTCTTTGAGTAAACGATGCTTATCCTTTAACGCTTCGATCTCTCGCCATTTACGCTTTTTATTGGAGCCTCGCGAGCGATCGGGTCTTTCAACGACTTCATCTAGCGCACAACCATAATCTAAACGATCCATGGCAACCTCCTGTTGTTGTATGTTTTGTCAGCGATTAAATAACATATTTTTAAAACAGGGTGCAAGAATTATGTTTCATTAGTGTTAACTTGAAATGAAGTTTGGATGATATGTCGTTGATATTAAGTGGGTGAACTTTAATTGTTAAAGTGGATAAATTGAATATAAATAAAGAGATACAATAAAAAAGCCAGCAATCGCTGGCTTTTTGTTCAATCAGATTTTACCCTGTCGATAAAGGTTTATCAGCCCATTACTCGAAGCGTCTAAGCTATGGGTATCTTCACTGGCGCCAATACGTTCTAGCACATCGTTGCCTAGGACCTTACCCAACTCAACTCCCCATTGATCGAAGGAGTTGATATCCCAAATGGCACCTTGAACAAAAGTTCTGTGCTCATAAAGGGCAATGAGCGCACCTAAGGTTTCAGGCGTGAGTTTATCCATTAATAGAGTATTACTGGGTTTATTTCCTGGCATCACTTTATGTTTAGCGATGAGTCGTTTCTCATCTTCGCTCATCGAGCTATTCGCTAACTCTGCTAATGCCTCTTCGAAGGTACGACCCTGCATAAGAGCTTGGGTTTGTCCAAGGCAATTAGATGCAAGCTGATCATGGTGCTCCCCAATGGGGTTGTGGCTCTGCAATGGCATAATAAAATCGGCAGGAATGAGCGCCGTACCTTGATGCAGTAGCTGGTGATAGGCATGTTGACCGTTAGTTCCTTCGCCCCCCCAAATAACGGGGCCTGTGCTGTAATCGATATCGGTGCCATTTAAGGTGACCGATTTACCGTTACTCTCCATATCTAGCTGCTGAAAATAAGCGGGGAGGCCGCGCAGATAGTGATCGTAGGTCAACACGACATGGGATTGAGCATTAAAAAAGTTACCATACCACAGCGAGAGTAAGCCCATGATGACGGGCATATTTTCCGCTAATGGTGCATTGGCAAAGTGCTCATCCATCAGATGTGCACCCTGGAGTAAGCCCCTAAAATTATCCATGCCGATCAACAGCGCAATAGGCAAGCCAATCGCCGACCATAAAGAATAACGTCCACCTACCCAATCCCACATTGGGAAGATATTATCGGCATCGATACCAAAGTCAGTGGCTTTTGCTACGTTAGATGTCACCGCTACAAAGTGTTTTGCCACATCCGATTGCAACCCACCTTTGGCTAAAAACCATGCCTTGGCCGTTAAGGTATTGGTCAGGGTTTCTTGGGTACCAAAGGATTTGGATGACATAATAAACAAGGTTGTTTCAGGGTTGAGCAACTTCAGCTTTTCAGTGATAGAAGTTCCATCGACGTTTGCCACAAAGTGGCAGTTTAACCTTGGCGTCCAGTAGGGGCGAAGCGCTTGAGACACAATTTTAGGGCCAAGAAAAGAGCCTCCAATACCAATGCTGACGATATCGGTAATCGCTTTGCCGGTATAACCCTTCCATTGTCCCGATGTCACTGAAGTGACAAACGCCTGCATTTTATTCAGGGTTTGTTGAACTTCAGGGACAATATCTTGGCCTTCGGCTGTAATTGACTGGCTAGCTGTGCTACGAAGCGCAGTGTGTAAGACCGCACGTTTTTCTGTGGTGTTAATAATATCACCAGCAAACATCGCTTTGATTTTTGTTTCGAGTTTAGCCTCAGTTGCGAGAGCATAAAGCAGTTCTAGCGTTTGTGGGGTTGCTCTATTTTTCGAGTAATCCAGAAATAAACCACAGGCCGATAACGACATATTATTGAAACGTGCCGTGTCATTTGCAAACAGCTCCCGCATATGGGGAACATTTTTGCTGTGTGCCGATAAAGCTTGCCAAGTCGTGCTTTGGGTCAAGAATGTCATCGAGTCGTCTCCGAAGATGCTTAGTTTGCCAATTTTGCCTTGAGCATCACTTCAAGTTTGCCTTGGTCAACAGCAAAGTTACGAATGCCTTCGGCTAACTTATCGACGGCCATAGGATCTTGGTTGAAGTCCCAGCGGAATTGAGCTTCTGTTAAGGGCTCCACCGCACTTGAACTTGAATTGGCTGGCAAAAGTTTAGGTTGGATCTGTTGCTGAGAGTTGGCTAATTCTTCGAGCAGAGAGGGACCAATGGTGAGGCGATCACAACCCGCAAGTTCAATAATCTCACCAATATTGCGAAAACTCGCCCCCATCACAACAGTCTTATAGCCATGCTGTTTGTAGTAGTTGTAAATTTCAGTCACCGACACAACACCCGGATCATTGGCGGGAGTATAATCTTTACCAGTGTCTTTCTTATACCAATCCAGAATGCGACCAACGAAGGGGGATATTAAGTAAACACCGGCTTCAGCACAGGCACGCGCTTGAGCAAAGCTGAATAACAGGGTTAAGTTACAGTTGATCCCTTCTTGCTCTAATTGTTTGGCGGCACAAATACCTTCCCAAGTAGAGGCTAATTTGATCAGAATACGAGATTTATCTATGCCAGCGTCTTGATATAGACGCACCAGTTTATGGGCTTTGGCGATGGATTTTTCTTTGTCAAAGGAAAGGCGGGCATCAACTTCAGTTGAAATACGGCCTGGCACGAGTTTGAGGATTTCAACGCCAATATTCACGGCAAGCTTATCACTGGCGTCATCAATTTGTTGCTCAACATCCGAACTCTGTGATTTTGCCCATGAAATGGCATTATCAATTAGAGCACTATATTCAGGAATTTGAGCGGCTTTCAAGATGAGTGATGGATTGGTTGTCGCATCTTCAGGCTGGTAGCGTTTGATTGCTTCGATGTCGCCTGTGTCAGCAACAATGGTGGTATAAGACTTGAGTTGCTCTAATGTATTGGCCATGAAAAACATCCTTCTGAGGTAGCTGTCTAAACTCGGAATTTACTGATGACTATTAGAAGCGATTTTGCCAACTTTTCCAACCTTGAATGTAAAAAAATTACAAAAATGACAAAACTATGTCGATTCTAACTAAAACTAAGCCAAGTGACGTACTTGGTGTGGAAGCACGAAAGGAACATTAACCCTATGCCAGCTTCCAGAAAACAAAAAAGTCGCTGCAAGCAGCGACTTTTATATTACTGAAAGTAAATGATTACTTTAGTACTGGTTGTTTCGTAGTGGTGGTCACGATAGCTTCAATGCGGCGGTTAGCTGCATGGGCTTCTTTTGAGTCACCAGCGACGATTGGTTTAGTCACACCGTAGCCATTAGAAGTTACGCGGCTTTGGCTGATACCATACTTTTCAACAAGAATTTGAGCGACAGCATCGGCACGCTTGTCTGATAGCACCATGTTGTATTCAGGCTTGCCTACGTTAGAGGCGTGGCCTGCGATTTCAACAGTGAACTCTGGGTTCTTGTTCAGGTAGTTAGCCAGTTTTTCGATTGATTTGTAGTATTCTTTTTTAACTACAGCTGAATCGTTAGCAAACTGGATAGAGCCTACATCTTCTTGTTGTTTCACATTTTCATAGATAGTACAACCAGTTGAGTCAACTTTGTGGGTTGCTGGTGTGGCTGGGCACTGATCTTTATCGTCATAGACACCATCGTTGTCAGAATCAACAGGCGCTGCTGCAACGACTGCTGCGGCGGCAACTGGTGCTGCTGCAGTACCGAAACGGTAGCTTAATTCTAAGCCCCAGTAGTTGCTATCGGCTTCAATAGTGTTGAAGTCGGTATCATCTAAATTCTCATAACGACGGTATTTAGCTTGTAACTTCAGGTTATCAGTGAAGTTATAGCCTACACCAGCACCAAGGTATGGTGCAAAGTCATTAGAGCTGTATGAGCCATTCGCACCAGAAACGGTGTCGTGTTGGCTATTTTCTAGGGTGTAGTACATTACACCCGCTTCTGCTGATAAGCTCCAACGGTTAGCTAATGGCCATACACCCACTAAACCGAGAGTCGTACCTTTAACGTCAGCATCGTTGCTAATGCCTGAAGTGGTCCAATCAGCATTACCTAGATCGCGATAGCCGATTTCTGCACCAAAGTAGTCATTAAACATATAGCCAGCGAAGATGTCCCATGCGTATGGATTGTCATGGTAGTGTTCAAATTTCTGTGTCATTTCTTTAAGCTATACCAAAAAGAGATGATTTATGACCACACCTA
>NZ_PFGL01000002.1:101936-110063 GCF_002783505.1 Shewanella sp. CG12_big_fil_rev_8_21_14_0_65_47_15 | reverse complement strand
TTTGTTTATCCGTAATGAAGATAATTCCGCTAAAATTCAGCTCGCTTTTGTCCCAAAACGTGCCGCGTATTTCTTTAAAACCTACAGTTTATGCTAATGCTAAAAAGGTGAGCCATGGTGATTGGCGAGACGACCGTCCGCTCCATGGCCGCTTTTTGGTATCCATGCCATCGCGGCATTTGTGAATCCTTGCACATCAGACGGAGCAGCCCTGCACCAAGGACAGACTGGAACAGCGTCCCAGTTTAACTGCCAGTTCGCCATCTGATAGGCAGGACGCCTGAATGTCGTGCAATGCAGGGATGCATGAGAACGACCATGGCTCTCGTTCAACAACTTAGAAACCCTAGGTTTCTATTCACCGAGCTGGCGAGTAAACACTATGGCAAGCCTGTATTAATGAATATCAGCAAATGCTAAACACCTCACAACTCAAGTTACGAATCCCCGACACAACCTTCCAACACATTTCCGTCCACGTTCAACATCTCCCCAACAAATAGGCTCAATCGCTTTGTTCAGCGATAACTCTCTGCCTTTTCACAAAAACGCATAAATATTCTAATTTAATTCAAATTGGCTGTTGCAAAGGCCCATAAAAGCGGTTAGTTTAAATCCACTAAATACGGATAGACGTCCGTAACAACGCATTCAAGGCTTCACTGTATTTTGAGCAGTTAAGCCACTAAAGTTAAATACCGAGAGAGTAAAATGAGCCCACTACTGAACGCTATCCACCACCATCACCATATGCGGTAGCCTTCGGACGCTCACTGCCGGAGGACTATATCCTTCTGGCGGACTGATTCAAGATGATCATAAACCCCTGGAAGGAATTCCGGGGGTTTTTGCTTTTAGGCGTTAATTTTGAATCTTTTAATTATGATACTTTTGAGCGAGATAACACTATGACTGAATCGAACCGTTTACGCATCGCCATCCAAAAATCTGGCCGTCTTTCTACTGAATCTCAGCAACTGCTAAAAAGCTGTGGTGTTAAATTTTCCATTAATGAACAACGCCTTATCGCTCACGCCGACAATATGCCTATCGATTTACTGCGCGTTCGTGATGACGATATCCCAGGATTGGTGATGGACGGTGTGGTTGATATGGGGATCATAGGTGAAAACGTGCTCGAAGAGGAACAAATTGAGCGTCAAACCCTGAACAAGCCCGCCGATTGCCTCAAACTGCGTCAGTTAGATTTCGGCTCATGTCGCCTCTCGTTAGCCGTACCCACAGAATTCAGTTACGCCGATGCCTCCTCATTAGAAGGACTGCGCATCGCCACGTCTTACCCGAACCTGCTGCGCCGTTTTATGCAGCAAAAAGGCATAAATTATCGCGACTGTATGTTAAAAGGCTCGGTTGAAGTCGCCCCGCGCGCCGGCCTTGCCGATGGGATTTGTGATCTCGTGTCGACGGGCGCCACCTTAGAAGCCAACGGTTTATACGAAACCGAAGTGATTTACCGCTCTATGGCCTGCATCATTCAATCGACCCAAACCCAAACGCCGACTAAACAAGCACTCATCGACAAGATTCTGTCCCGCGTCAATGGTGTTATCCGCGCCCGTGAGAGCAAATATATCCTGCTGCACGCGCCAACCGAAACCTTAGATCAAATCGTCGCCCTGCTGCCCGGCGCTGAAAACCCCACCGTATTGCCATTAAACGATGATACTAACCGCGTCGCTATCCACGCCGTCAGTACCGAAGATTTGTTCTGGGATACCATGGAGCAGCTGACCGCACTCGGTGCCAGCTCGATTCTGGTGATGCCAATCGAAAAAATGATGGGGTAATCTATGGAAATCCTAACTTGGTCAACCCTATCAAGCGCCGAGCAGAAAACGGCGCTAAAACGCTCGCCCTTAATTGGTGACAGCGGCTTAGAACAAAGCGTTCGCGCCATTATCGATGCGGTGGCAACGCGGGGGGATGCCGCCATTGCCGAATTTAATCAAAAGTTTGATGGCTTCAATAGCACGACCAGTGATGTAAATGGACAAGGAAGTGGCGAGCTGCGCATGGGCGAAGCCGAGATTGCTGCGGCAAGCGCACGGGTATCGCCAGAGCTGAAAGCGGCGATCGCCAAAGCCATGGCGAACATAGATGTGTTTCACAGCGCCCAGCAATTTCGCCCGATTGATATGGAAACCGAGGCGGGAGTACGCTGCGAGCTACGTAGCGAACCGATTGAAAAAGTGGGTTTATATATCCCCGGTGGCAGCGCGCCATTGATTTCGACCGTGATGATGCTTGCCCTGCCCGCCAAAATTGCCGGCTGCGAACAAAGAGTATTGGTCAGCCCACCGCCGATCAACGATGCCATTATCTATGCCGCCAATGCCTGTGGGATCACTGAAATCTATCAAGTGGGCGGCGCGCAGGCCATTGCAGCGCTAGCCTTTGGCACGGAAACGATCCCGGCGGTCGATAAGATTTTTGGTCCTGGTAATCGCTATGTGACGGAAGCTAAACGTTTAGTGTCACAGGATGGTCGCTGCACTGTGTGTATCGATATGCCAGCAGGCCCTTCTGAGGTGTTAGTGATTGCCGATAGCGACGCGAATTGCGAATTTATCGCCGCCGATTTGCTTTCACAAGCGGAGCACGGCCCTGATTCACAAGTGATTTTAGTGACAGATTCGCAAGCTATCGCGGACGGTGTGAATGAGGCGTTGGCAAGACAACTCGCCGTCCTGCCGCGTTGTGATATAGCTACAACGGCGCTCCTCAGCAGTCGCACCTTTGTTGTGGACGATATGCTGCAAGCCGCGCAGGTTTCTAATCAATATGGGCCTGAGCACTTGATCATTCAAACGCGCTTTCCCCGTGAGGTGCTGAAAAACATTCGCGCGGCAGGCTCAGTATTTTTAGGCGCTTATACGCCTGAATCTGTTGGCGATTATGCCAGTGGCACCAACCACGTGCTGCCGACCTACGGTTACAGCCGCGCCGTGTCGAGCCTGTCATTAGCCGATTTTAGCCGCCGCTTTACCGTGCAGGAACTCAGCGCTAAGGGTTTAATCGGATTGGGGCAAGCGGTCATGACATTAGCCAGTAACGAATTGCTCGATGCGCACAAAAATGCCGTTGCCATTCGCCTAGCTAGCCTAGAAAAATGATCCGCCTAGATCTTAAATGATTAGCGCTTAAGTGATTGAAAATAGAGCTGAGTGAAGAAAATGAGCCAAGTGAGCAGCATGGAAAAGACAGTAGAACCCACAGTATTAGCGCTAAATTTAGCCGAGCGCCTAGCGCGCCCTGAGTTACTGGATTTAACGCCCTACCAGAGTGCCCGCAGACTGGGCGGTCGTGGTGATATTTGGATCAATGCCAACGAATCGCCCTTTAATAATGTCGATACGGCAGCACTCGATTTATCAAAATTGAATCGTTACCCAGAATGCCAACCGCCGCAGCTTATCAATGCCTACAGCGAATACAGTGGCGTAAGCGCCAGCAAGATAGTCGCCAGCCGCGGCGCCGATGAAGCGATTGAACTGTTAATTCGCGCCTTTTGTATACCTGGCGTCGACAGCATTGCCTGCTTTGGCCCGACCTACGGCATGTATGCCATCAGCGCGAACACCTTTAATGTGGGCGTTAAAGCGTTAAGTCTCAGCGCGGAATATGGCTTGCCGACAAGCTATGCCGAGGACGTTCGCGGCGCAAAACTGGTGTTTATCTGCAATCCCAATAATCCGACCGGGACTGTTATCGACAAAGCTATTATCGAGCAAGCAATCAAAGCCCTACCCGACGCGCTTGTGGTGATCGATGAGGCCTATATTGAATTTTGTCCCGAATACAGCGTGGCGGATTTGCTGGAAAGCTATCCTAATCTAGTGGTACTGCGCACCCTGTCAAAAGCCTTTGCACTCGCCGGCGCACGCTGCGGTTTTATGCTGGCAAACGAGGCCGTAGTCGAAATCATTATGCGCGTGATTGCCCCCTATCCGGTGCCGCTACCCGTCAGTGAAGTCGCCACCCAAGCATTATCGAGCGCTGGCGTTGCGCGGATGAAAATTCAGGTAAGGGAGCTCAATCAACAGGGTAAAAGACTCACCGCGGCACTCAATCTTTACTGTGAGCAATGGGGTGGCAGAGTGCTAACGCCCAATGGCAACTACGTATTAGCAGAATTTGATGATGTCACCAAGGTAGCAGCGTTACTGCAAGGCAGTGGTGTTGTCGCCCGCGCCTACAAAGATCCAAGGCTTGCCAAAGCGATCCGTTTTAGCTTTAGTTCAAAGGCGGATACCGATCGCTTAGTCGCCCTTTTTGAGTCACAACGAGTTGAATAATAAAACGAACTATATTTTAAGGTAGCGCCATGAACCCACAATTTGTCCCAAACGTTGCACAAAAAATTCTGTTTATCGACCGCGATGGCACCTTGATTGAAGAGCCCGTCACCGACAAACAGGTCGATAGTCTGGCGAAATTAGTGTTTGAGCCACAGGTGATCCCCGCTTTGCTGCGTCTGCAAAAGGCGGGGTTTCGCTTAGTCATGGTCAGCAATCAAGACGGCCTTGGCACACCGTCTTTCCCGCAGGAAGATTTCGACGCCCCCCACAATATGATGATGCAAATCCTCAAAAGCCAAGGGGTGCACTTCGAAGATGTGGTGATTTGCCCGCACTTTAATGATGAAAATTGCAGCTGCCGCAAACCTAAGCTTGGGCTAGTCAAAGACTATCTCACCCAAGGCTGCATCGATTTCACCCAATCGGCGGTGATTGGCGATCGCGAAACCGATGTGGAACTCGGCAATGCTATGGGTATTAAAAGCCTGAAATATCAACGCGACACTTTAGGCTGGAACGCCATCGCCGATGCGCTGCTGAGTAAAGGCCGCACCGCGACGGTCGTGCGTACCACCAAAGAAACTGACATTCGTGTGACGGTTGATCTCGACAGTTCAGTCAAAGGCAAAATAGACACTGGCATTGGCTTTTTCGACCATATGCTCGATCAAATTGCCACCCACGGTAATTTTAGAATGGATGTGAAAGTCGATGGCGATCTGGAAATCGACGATCACCACAGCGTCGAAGACACTGCGCTGGCCATAGGTGACGCCCTGCGCCAAGCGCTCGGTGACAAACGCGGCATTGCCCGTTTCGGCTTTAGTCTGCCGATGGACGAAGCTAAAGGTGAATGTCTGCTGGATATCTCTGGCCGCCCTTTTATCAAGTTCTCGGCCGATTTTGAGCGTGAGCACGTCGGCGAAATGGCCACTGAAATGGTGCCACACTTCTTCCGCTCCTTTGCCGATGGCCTGCGCTGTACGCTGCATGTCGCCGCCGAAGGCGATAACGACCACCACAAGGTTGAAGCCCTGTTTAAAGTGCTCGGCCGTGCGCTACGCCAAGCGGTTAAAGTCGAAGGCGATATTCTGCCATCGAGCAAAGGCGTGCTTTAAGGCAGCAGCATAAATCGTTTAAGAGGTTAGGATGCAACAAGACACTCAATTAACAGCTGGCCGGCAATTAACAACTAGCCCACATTTAACAGCAAATGCATCAGCAGATGCAGAAACCGTCATCATAGACACGGGCTGTGCCAATTTAAACTCAGTACGTTTCGCCTTCGAGCGTTTAGGCGCTAAGGTGTTGGTCACAGACGATAAAGCCAAAATCAAAGCGGCAAAACGTGTGGTGCTGCCGGGTGTGGGCACTGCGGGAGCCGCCATGGCGTCCTTACATGAAAAAGGCTTAGTTGAACTCATTCAAGGCCTAACTCAACCTGTGCTGGGTGTATGTCTTGGCATGCAAATGCTCGCGGCGATTTCGAAGGAGCGCGGCGGCAAAGGTCAAGATTGTGAGTGCTTAGGCATAATCCCCACCGACATTTGCGAGCTGGATACGCAGTTACTCAAAGCTGAAGGCTTGCCTTTACCGCACATGGGTTGGAACCAACTTAAGCTAACGACACACTCACAAGGCGCCAACAGCCCTAGCGTTCACCCGCTGTTTGCGGGTATTGAAGATGGCAGTTATGTGTATTTCGTCCACAGTTACCGCGCGCCGTTGAGCGAATTTACCTTAGCAGAGTGTTCCTATGGTGAAGGCTTTAGCGCCGCCATCGGCAAAGGCAACTTTATGGGGGTTCAATTCCACCCAGAAAAAAGTGCCGCCGTGGGCGCGCAAATTCTGCGTAACTTTTTATTGATGGATGAAGCGCTGATGGACAAGTTGGCGCAGGAAAGGCTGACCAATGAATAAATTACTCATTAAAAAACCACTTATTAATAAATTAGTTATAGATAAATCAATCGAGGATGTGAACTCATGATAATCCCTGCGATCGATTTAATTGATGGCAATATCGTCCGCCTCTATCAGGGCGATTACGGCCAGCAGACCACCTTTGATTTAAGTCCTTTGGCGCAGTTGCAATCCTACGAGGCCCAAGGCGCTAAGTGGTTGCATATCGTTGATTTAACGGGCGCGAAGGATCCCGCTAAACGCCAAACTCGTCTTATCGGTGAACTCGTGGCGGGACTTAACGCTAACATTCAAGTGGGCGGCGGTATTCGCACGCAGGAGCAAGTCACTGAATTATTAGCTATCGGCGTAAAACGCGTAGTGATTGGTTCACTGGCGGTGAAAGAACCTGAGTTAGTTAAACAATGGTTTATCAAGTACGGCTGCGAGGCAATTTGCCTCGCGCTCGATGTCAATATCAACCAGAGCGGCGAGAAAATGGTCGCCGTATCCGGTTGGCAAAGTGGTGGCGGTAAGAGTTTAGAATCCCTTGTAGAAACCTTTAGCGCGGTCGGCTTAAAGCATGCGCTAGTGACTGATATTAGCCGTGACGGCACCTTAACGGGCGCGAATACCGCGCTTTATCAAGAAATTGCAGCAAGTTATCCCGATATCGCTTGGCAAGCCTCCGGCGGTATTGCGACTCTTGAGGATGTTGCCGCCGTGCGTGACAGCGGCGCTGCGGGCATCATTATCGGTAAAGCCTTGCTTATCAATCAGTTTAACGTGGCGGAGGCAATCCAATGCTGGCCAAACGACTAGTCCCCTGTTTAGATGTAAAAGACGGTAAAGTAGTGAAAGGCGTGCAGTTCCGTAACCACGAAATTGTCGGCGATATCGTCCCCCTAGCCGCACGTTATGCCGAAGAAGGCGCCGATGAGCTAGTGTTTTATGACATTACCGCCAGCGCCCACGAACGTGTGGTCGATAAATCTTGGGTGAGCCGCGTGGCGGAGCAGATTGATATTCCCTTCTGCGTGGCGGGTGGCATTAAAACCATTAGCCAAGCCCGTGAATTATTAGCCTTTGGGGCGGATAAGATTTCGATTAACTCGCCGGCCTTAACCGATCCGAGTTTGATCTCACGCCTGCAGGATGAGTTCGGCCGCCAATGTATCGTGATTGGTATCGACTCCTTTTTCGATGCCACCAGCAACAGCTATAAGGTAAAGCAATTTACCGGCGATGAAGCGGCGACTAAGGACACCCAATGGTTTACCCAAGACTGGGTTGAAGAAGTGCAAAAACGGGGTTGTGGTGAAATCGTGCTCAATGTGATGAACCAAGACGGCGTGCGTGGCGGTTATGATATCAAGCAGTTAAGTCTTGTTCGTGCGATCTGCGATGTGCCGTTAATTGCCTCGGGCGGTGCTGGGACTATGGCGCATTTCCGCGATGTATTTATTGAAGCTAAGGTCGATGCCGCGCTGGCAGCGAGCGTATTCCACAAGGCGATTATCAACATAGGTGAGTTAAAAGCCTATTTAGCGGCCGAAGGTATTGCAATTAGACTCTAGCTATTGCAACTAGAGGTCAATCGTTTATAGCGAGCTAATGCCGCCTCTCGCTACCGCGACAGTAAGAGCTAACAACCCAAATACGTCGCTAAAAAGCATCAACAAATTAAGAGTGAACACTATGTCAACGCAAACAAACACTAAGTCGGATTTTAGCCCTGTTCAAGTTAATGAGTTGGATTGGGATAAACAGGATGGGCTTATTCCTGCCGTGATCCAAAATCACTTATCGGGCAAGGTATTAATGCTCGGTTATATGGATAAGGCCGCGTTGGAAAAAACCTTAAGCACAGGTGATGTGACCTTTTTCAGTCGCTCAAAACAGCGTT